>JBEIGD010000036.1:0-35125 GCA_040382075.1 Opitutaceae bacterium | reverse complement strand
CTCCATCGCGCCGTACTGCCTCTTCCAGCGGTACAGCGTCGCTTCGCTGATGTTCACGTTCCGGCAGACGGCTTCCGCCGCCTCCCCTTGTTCGACCCGGCGCAGGATCGCGACGATCTGCTCCGGCGTGTGCTTCTTTCCCTTGGGCATGTCTGGGTCTCCTTTTTGCCTCCCAGACTCTCAGCCGCAATGGCCCAGCTTCCGTGCGTCCCGTCACCTACTACGGGCGGTTCACTCTGCACGGCAAGCAAAAATGCTTCCAGCTCGACACCGATGTGCTCCCGGTCGCGAAGCTCCGCCTGGCCGACAAGACGGCGGAAATGGCCAAGCGTCGTGGAAGCCTAGCCAACGTGGAGGCCGGCAAGGCTACTGTCTGCGATCTTATCGCCGTTTACGTCGCGCAGACCAAGGCCGATTCCGATTTGAGGGCAGCCTTCGGACGCTACCGGGCCGCCACGGGCCAGACCTGATGGCTTTTCGCTTTGAACCCCTGGGGCGGGAGCACGATCGCACCGGCTTCCGTTGTGGACTTGAACCGCTTGATCTCTCTCTGCAGCAACGCGCGCGCAAAGACCTCGAGCGGCGCGTGGCGGCAGCGTTCGTGATGGATGCGACGGAGTCGCCGACGGCGATCGCCGGCTACTACACACTTTCCTCGTTTTCCGTCGAAGTCGGCGAATTGCCGGAATCCCTGCATAGGACGTTGCCTCGGTATCCTCGCCTGCCCGCGACCCATTTGGGTAGACTGGCCCGAGACGCGCGCTTCCCATGCACCGGCTATCGGCTCCTGATGGATGCCCTGACCCGGGCCTACCGGCAGTCCGCGCAGGTTGCGTCGCGAGCGATCGTCGCCGACGCGAAAGACGAACGCTCGCGGCAATGCTACCGCACGTTCGGACTCGAACCTGTTGGTCATTCCGCGAACCGGGTTTTCCTATCAGGGGCGACCGTTGATCCGTCACCGTCAAGGAAAACTGGGACACGTCCTGCGCCTCCTGCCACGGTGAAGACGGCAGGGGACAGACCAAGCAAGGCAAACGCCTCAAGCTTCTGGACTACACGGATCCGACCGCGCAGGCCGCGATGAAGGACGACGAGAGGTTGAAGGCCATCCTCGACGGCGTCGTGGTCGACGGGAAGCAGCGCAAGGAGGGCTTCCGCGCGGAATACTCCGAGGCGCAGGCCAAGGAATGCGTGGCGTTCATCCGGACCCTGAAGAAGTAGACACTCGCGCTCGGTTGACCGGATCGCGGCATCGGAACGCCGCCGCGGCCGTCTTCCCCGGCGATCGATCCCCGCCTCAGCGGGGATCCAAGATCACTTCGTGCACGACTTCGCCGTTCACATCGTGGTGGCGGACGGCGAGGCGGGCATTTCCCGCGGCGTACTCGGTCGCGACGGTCAGGAAGCCTCCCTTGCGGCGGAAGAACTTCTGCACGGCCTCATCGCCGGGCTGCGGCGTGTAGCCGCCGGCGTGTACGTCGGATGACGGTCCGCACCCGAACTCCCGGAGGCCCGTTGCGGGGTCCACGGAGCGGTACTGCCAGTGCCGGTCGCCGCAGGTGATGATGAGGTTCTTCTGGGCAGCGAGGAAGCGCCTCAGTTGGTCGCCCTCGTGCCGGAATCCCACGTTGGCGTGGTTGTCATTCTTGCTGCCGCGGTCGGGGCCGACGATCGGCGTGGGGCTGATGATCACCTTGAACGTGGCGTCGGACGCCAGGACGGTGCTCTCGAGCCATGCCTTCTGCTCTGGTCCGAGGATGGTCTTCGCCGGCCCGTCCGGGTCGGTGTTCGGGCTGCGGTAGCGGCGTCCCTCAAGGATCCAGATCTGCAGGTCGCGGCCGTGGCGGAACGTGCGGTAGGGCAGGGGCGACGACGGTGTCTGCTCGGCGAAGATGGCGAGGCCCTGCTCCCAGGTCAGATCGCCGAAGGTCTGACCGGGCCAGCAGTCGTTCCTGAGGATGTCGTGATCGTCGTACGTGAAGTACGACGCTGTCGAAGCGTGGAAAGCGCGCTGGAAAGGCAGGGCGAAGAGCCGGTTCCACTTGAAGCGCGCGAGGGCGGCTGACGTGGCCCAAGGATCCGGTTTGTCGTAGTACTCGACGTCGCCGGTGTGAACGAGAAAGTCGACGCGCTGCCGGAGGAGCGTGTTGTAGATCCGGTGACCGTTCACCGGGTCGTCCCGCCGCGGGTAGTCGCCGCAGGTGACGACGGCGAAACGCACCGCTGCGGGCGAGGTGGTCGCCGGCGCGGTGCGGAAGGCGCCGTCGAGACTGGCGCCGGGCCGTCCCGCGGCATCACGCGAGTCGACGCGAACACGGTAAGTCCGGCCCGGCTCAAGGCCGTGAATCCCTACCTGGCGGGTGTAGTCGTGCTCCGCATCCACCGGCAGCCAGTCGGTGCCCCGCGAGGGACCCGATTGAACCGGGCTGAGCGTCACGCGGACGCTGCCGGCGGCGCCCGGGAGCGCGCCCTGCATCTCGGCGAGGGTGCGGCCCACCGGAAGCTGGGAGCGCCAGTCGGCCTGGGTGACGAGACGGACGACCTCGCCACCGGTGAGGCGGCGGATCCCGGGATCGGCGGCCGCGGCGGCGCGTGCCGAGGCCTCGCTCATCGCGGATTCGCGCTGGATTGCCGCTGCGATCCGGAACGCCGCCTGATCGGCGCCCACGTCGGGATCGTGGAAGCGGGTGCCCGTCCAGTTTGCCTCCGGTGTTGTGGTGAGCCTGACCCAGACGACCGCGCGATCCGTGGCGACTTCGCCGACTTTGATTCCATTGCCGAGATGGACGGAGGCGTGGCAGGCGACCGTCACGAGAACGGAGCCGAGCAGACCCAGTCGTAACGCGAGGCGCGGGTTGCGGAAAGGAAACTGGATTTTCAGGGGAATCAGATCCGGGAGGGTTTGAGGGGAGGGTGCCGGGTGGAAGCGGAATCGGGCGCCTCGAGTCCCCCAACCCTCAAGTCCGCCTGACCGGCCAGCGGTGCGAAGAGTCGGTTAACCAGGATATCCCGGCAGAAACTCAGCAACTCGTCCGATTTCGGCGCCGCGCCGGCGAATGTTCGGAGGTCAGTTGCGGCAGGCACAATGCGAAAAGTCACACCTCCGGCCGCTCGCTGTCGAGCAGCGGCTGACCGGAAACTGGATTTTCGGGGGATCGGATCCGGCATGGGTTTAAGCCCACCCCTGAGGGCGAAACTGCGGTCGGAAGACCCTTGGTGGAGTCAAACCATGACGTCATCGGCCTGGGCTGCGCTCGCGATGAGGTGAGCGCCAGCGAGGAGCGGGAGGGATGCGTCGGCGGGCGCCACGCGCCCCGGCACCGTACGACGCCCCCGCAGCGCTTTGCCGCGGGGGCGTCGTGGGTCAGGGGACGCCCAGCGCCGCGCGGTCGAAGGCCCAATATGCGTCGGCCATCCCCCGCATGAGCGGAAGCGCATCGTGCCCGACACCCGGCACCTCATGGACTCGTCAGCCCAAGGCTGACTGGTCTAGCCTCCATCATCGTTTGGTGTTTTTTGCGCTCGAAGTCTCCGGCTGGAACGTCACTTGCTTCCGTATGCGCATGAAGTCGTCCGGTTTTCGTTTCCTCCTCGTGGCGGCCGGGTGGTTTTTGTCCGGTGCCTTGGCGCTCGCCCACCCGGGGCACGACGACGGACACGAACTCACGTGGGACTTCGATCATCTCGCGGCCCATCCGGTGGCCACGCTGCTCTGCTTCGCCGTGCTCGCCCTTGCCGCCGGTGCCTTCTGGCAGGCGATGCGCCGCCGGAGCGCTTCCCGATCGTTGCCGGTGCCGCGGAAGTGAGGGCGAGAGTCCTAGCCCGACTACACCTTGCGCGGATCGCAGGTGAGGCGGGGATAGGTCCGGGCGAGGATGGTCCGGATCTCGCGCAGCGTCTGGCGCAGACTGACGGGGTCGGCTGACACGACTTTCAGACTCCAGCCACCCGCGCGCAGCGCGCTGAGGCCTACCCACAGACCGCCGCGGTGGAGGGCGGCCACGTCCGCGTGCCATGTCGGCCTCGACTCATTCTCGGCCCCGGGGCTGATGAGAAGTGCGTTGGCAAAACACGCCGTGGCTCCGAAGCCGGCCCACCTCGCCATGGCTTGGAGCTCGGGTCCGGTGTGTGCGAGCCTTTCACGCAGCACGCAGGTGCCGCCGACCCGCACGTCCAAGTCGAGGCAGAGGCTCTCCCACGCCCAGACTTCGCCGTGGCCAATCCGACCGGGCATGAGTTGGTCGACCCAGTACAGCGAGCCGCCCTTGGCGACGTCGACGCGCGTGATCTGCCGGTAACGGGAACCCCGGTGCGGCACGAGGGGCTCGGGCATGACCTCCAGCCATCCGTGGTCGGCCACGTGGAAGCGCTGGCGGCATTCCGCCGCGCCGTCTTTCATCTTAAATACCCGACTGGCGCTCGGGGTCGTCACCAGCAGAGCCGCATCCGCCTCGACCGCGATGACTGACTCCAACTGATCGCCCTGCAGGATGCCGGCGGTTGGGTTCACCACTTGCACGAGCAGCACCCGCGAAGCGGTGTCCCAGTAGGGTTTGGAGAGGTGATAGGGCGCGCGGAACGATTGCCCAGCGAGGACCGTCCGGCCATCGGGACGGGACGCGGCCCGCAAGGTCAGATGGCCAGAAAAGACGGTCGGACGGACCGCCGAATCGGCGGGAGCGCGGGAGCGTACGGTCATTTCCGCGCGGCGTCGGCAAAGAGCACGTGGTGTTCGATCCACGCCACGACGGCGTCGAGGTTGTGCTCGCGCTTCAGGTCGCAAAACAGGAAGGGACGCGATCCCCGCTGGATCCGGGCATCGCGGTCCATCACCCCAAGGTCAGCGCCGACGAGTGGAGCCAGATCGATCTTGTTGATGATAAGGAGGTCGCTGAAGCGAATGGCCGGCCCCCCCTTGCGCGGGATCTTGTCACCTTCCGCGACGTCGATGACGTAGATGAACGCGTCGACCAACTCCGGCGAAAAGGTCGCGGTGAGGTTGTCGCCGCCGCTCTCGACGAGGACCAACTGCAGGTCGGTGAACGCCGCCTCCAGCGCCCGGCAGGCTTGCTCGTTCATCGTGGTGTCGTCGCGGATCGCGGTGTGAGGGCACCCGCCGGTTTCGACTCCGGCGATGCGCTCCGCCGGCAGGGCGCTGTGGTGGATCAGGAATTGCGCATCCTCGGAGCAGTAGATGTCGTTCGTCACCACCGCCATGGAGAGCCGGGTGCGGAGGCGCTGACAGAGCTTGAGACACAGCATGGTCTTCCCGGAGCCAACCGGGCCGCCGATGCCGATGCGGGGAGGACGTTTCATGGGTGGAGGGGAAAGGGAGCGGTGGCGGTTGGCGGGTGCAGAGTGGGCGCGGGGAGCGGAAGGTGGGGAGGGGCTGGACGACTCTCCCGCCGCCGGGTGGGTTCAGGACATGAACATGCGGGCGTCGGCCAACTCGTGACGGGCGGCGGCGATGTCGAGCCACGGATTGAACCAGCCGATGTCCTCGCGGGCGGTGCTCTCTCCGGCCGCGATGAGCGTCGGCGCGCTGGCGAGCGCTTCGGTGAGCAGGGACTGGGCCCCGTTCTGGCCAAGGCGCAGGAGTTTCATCGCGGCGGACAGCAGCGAGGACAGGCTGCTGTAGGTCGCACTGGCCAGCACGGCCGGAAGGGGGGCACCCAGAACCCGACCCGCGAGTGCCGTGGACACGGCAGTCGCAGTCGGCCATCCGTGCTCCGCCGCCCGGAGCAGGAACTCCCGCGCGAGTGCCGAGCCGTGCAGGCTCTCCGCGAGCTCCGCGCGCTGGCGACCGATGTTCTCTGAAGCGAGGCGGGCCTCGCGGGGCGAGCGGAGGGCTGAGGACAGATGGCACAACTCTCCGATGTTCACCCAATCAGGTTCGGCAAAAGCGCGCCACGCATGGGCGGTCAGCGGCAGTTCAGTGTGCCGGAGCGAGGGGAGGGCGGACAGAAACACGAAGTCGCGCAGCGTCGCCCGGTCGCGCACGACCCCTTCCTGCACCAGCCCCTCGAGGCCGAACGAGTGGGCGTAGGTTCCGGTCGGATAGAGCGAATCGCCGGTCTGCAGCAGCCCGCAGAGCCAGAGTGCAGGATCGGCCGGATGCTCCGGATCCGGCGACGAGGGAGCGGCTCCCGGCGAGAGGACTCTTCCCCGCGAAGTCATGGCCCGTGTTGGTGGCTCGGACCAAGTTCATGAACGGGCAACGCGCCGCGGGCGAAGCGCCCGGGGCGAAAGATCGCGCGTGCCGCTTGATAGGGCACCTTGAGGCGATCGAGGAGTTGGCGCACGGCGGGTTCGTCAGCGGCGATGAGGCGGGTGGGTTCGGCGGCGAGTTCGAGGTGGAGGTTGCCGACCGCCCAGCCGATGCCGGCAGCCGCCGAGGGGGCGAGGTCCAAGCTGACCACAACCACGGACTCCTCCTCCTGGCGGACGACGTAGCGGGCGGCCTCCGACTGGAAGATCGTGTCCCCGTGTTTCAGCGGGGCCGTCAGCTCAAATCCGAACTCGGTGCCGTCGTCGGCCTGCCCGCGCCAGAGGCGCTTGGCGAGGGTGAAGCGATCCGCTCGCAGCGCGATCTCGGGCCTCGCGCCGTCGGAGGAGGGCAGGGCTTGCGTGACGAGGTGGAGCATACGAGGTCGGACTTCGGCGTGCGGGCGTCGCTGCCGCCCTTGCGGAAAGGCGGTCGCTCAGAAGAGGAAGTAGCGTTGCGCCATCGGCAGAACGGTGGCCGGCTCACACGTGAGCACCCGCCCGTCGGCCTTCACCGTGTAGGTCTCCGGATCGACCTCGACCTTCGGCATCGCGTCGTTCAGCACCATGTCGCGCTTTCCGATGTGGCGACAGCCCGTTACTGGCTCCAGGCGGCGCGCAAGTCCGAGGTCGGCGAGCTTGCCCTTCCGCAGCGATGCTTCGCTGACGAAGGTCACGTTCGTCGACGCCAATGCCTTGCCTGCGGCCCCGAACTGGGGACGGTAGAACGTGGGCTGCGGCGTGGGGATCGAGGCGTTGGGGTCGCCCATGTTGGCCCAGGCGATGAAGCCGCCCTTAAGCACCAGCTCGGGCTTCACGCCGAAAAGCGCGGGCTTGAAGAGGACGATGTCGGCCAACTTGCCGACCTGCAGCGAGCCGACGATGTGCGAGATACCGTGCGCGACCGCGGGGTTGATGGTGTACTTCGCGAGGTAACGCAGGACGCGGAAGTTGTCCGCCGCCGGGTGCGCCGCGCCGCTCAGCGCGCCGAACTGAAGCTTCATCTTGTGCGCCGTCTGCCAGGTGCGGATGATGACCTCGCCGACTCGGCCCATCGCTTGGGAGTCCGAGGACGTCATCGAGATCGCACCGAGGTCATGCAGGCAGTCCTCGGCTGCAATCGTCTCCGGGCGAATGCGCGACTCCGCGAACGCGACGTCCTCGGGGATCTTCGAGTCGAGATGGTGGCACACCATGAGCATGTCCAGATGCTCGTCGATGGTGTTCACCGTGAAGGGTCGCGTCGGGTTCGTTGACGAGGGCAGCACGTTCGGCTCCCCGCAGACGCGGATGATGTCGGGGGCGTGCCCGCCGCCCGCGCCCTCCGAGTGGAAGGTATGGATCGTGCGGCCCTTGAACGCGCGGATGGTATCGTCCACGTAGCCGGACTCGTTGAGCGTGTCGGTGTGGATCGCGACCTGCACGTCGAGTTCGTCGGCCACGCCGAGGCACACGTCGATCGCGGCGGGCGTGGTGCCCCAGTCCTCATGCAGTTTTAGGCCGATGGCGCCGGCCAGCACCTGCTCGCGCAGCGGCGCGGCGGTGCCGCAGTTGCCCTTGCCGAGAAAGCCGAGGTTCATCGGGTAAGCCTCGGCCGCCTCCAGCATGCGGTGCAGGTTCCAGCGCCCGGGCGTGCAGGTGGTCGCAAACGTGCCGGTCGCGGGTCCGGTGCCGCCGCCGAGCATCGTGGTGATGCCGGCGCTGATTGCCTCGTCAATCTGCTGCGGGCAGATGAAATGAATGTGGCTGTCGATTCCCCCGGCCGTGACGATGCACCCTTCGCCGGCGAGGACCTCCGTGGCCGCGCCGACGATCATGGGGTTCTTTCGCCCGGTCCTCGGATCGGGGTAGACCGACCCGAGTCCGCTCTGGATGCCGGGATTACCCGCGTGGCCGATGCCGACGATGACGCCGTGCTTGATGCCGATGTCGGCCTTGATGATGCCCAGCAGGGGATCGAGGATCAGGGCGTTGGTGATGACCAGATCGAGGCACTCGGCGTCGAGGGCGGTCGACGACTGCCCCATGCCATCCCGGATGACCTTGCCGCCGCCGAACTTGATCTCGTTGCCGTAGCCGCCGCCTTCGGCAATCAGGTCGCGCTCCACTTGCACGAACAACGCGGTGTCGGCGAGCCGCACGCGGTCGCCTACGGTTGGGCCGAACATCTCGGCGTATTGGCGGCGGGAAAGTTTGAGACTCATTTCGCGTTCGGGGTTCGGTGGGTCGAGCGCGAGCGACGGCCGGAGGTGGACTTGCCGCCTGATCTCGCCTCGAGGGGACCATTGATCTTGGCCTGCAGGCCGTAGACCTCGCGGCGACCGCCGAGGGCGACCAGCTCGACGCGTTTGGTGTCGCCGGCCTCGAACCGGACCGCCGTGCCGGCCGGGATGTTGAGCCGGAAACCGCGGGCGGCGGCGCGATCGAAGCGCAAGGCTTCGTTGGTTTCGAAGAAGTGGTAGTGCGACCCGACTTGGATGGGCCGGTCACCGGTATTGGTGACGTCGAGCTTCGTCGTGAGGAGGTTCAGATTCGCCTCCAAAGCGGGGGCGTCGGGCGGGGTGATGATTTCGCCGGGAATCATGGCGGAGAGCGTGGCGGGGAGGAGGAGTGGGGGATGGTTTGGGTGGAGAGGAGGGAGACGGGCGGTCAGCAGGCGGGGACGATCCGGAGTTCGATCAGCGCCCCGGGTGCGAGGCGGGCGGAGGGTTGCGGTGCGACGGCTGCTTGAGGCCTCACCGGATCGGATGGTGCACCGTGATGAGCTTCGTCCCGTCGGGGAACGTGGCCTCCACCTGCACTTCCTGGATCATCTCGGGCACGCCCTCCATCACGTCGGCGACCTTGAGAATCGTCGTGCCGAAGTTCATGAGTTCAGCGACGCTCCGGCCGTCCCGGGCTCCCTCGATGATCTCGTAGGTGATGACGGCGACGGATTCCGGGTAATTCAGTTTCAGCCCGCGGGTCTGGCGGCGGCGGGCGAGATCAGCGGCGACGACGATCAGGAGTTTTTCGCGTTCGCGGGGAGTGAGGTGCATGACGGAGCGCTTCGGTCGTTGGTTGGCGGCAGCTGGCGAACGGGCTGGAGTCGGGGGATCAGGTGGCGGGCGTCACGATCGCTGACGTACCACGCGCGACTCCAGCGTCACGCCCGGCGGAGGGATGAGACAGACCTCCCGTCGCTCGCAGTCAAGCAGCGACTGTGGTTCACGCCAGCGGCGTGCTCCGGCGAAGGGCGAGGCGCGCGAGGCTCCGTTTCCAGGGCACGGCCCGCGGCGCTGGTGCGGCATGCCGGACACCTCGTGGAGCCGGAGGACGCCGTGGTCAAATTGCACCCGACGAGGCCGTTTCAACTATGCCAATTTATCATACCGGGTGGGTTTCGTCTCCGTGTTGGCGCGACCCGGTTCTTGCTGATCAAGGGTTTGGCCCGGGTTCTGCTAAATGAACTCGAATGACCCACCAGACCCACACCCGAAAACCGTTTTTGCTGCTCGCCGCCGCCGGCCTGAGCTCGGTCGTCGTGCCGTTAATGCACGCGCAGGCCGTTGCCCAGACCGCCGCGAAACCCGGCACGGACATTGTCACCATGGAGCAGTTCGAGGTGACCGATGTTCCCATCGACAAGCAGATCCTGCCGACCTCCCGTCCGTTCAATTCGGTGTTCGGCACCGACGACAACATCGTCGACGTGCCGCGCAACGTGACGATCATCTCGCGCCAGCAGCTGAGCGACATTTCGATTTCGAGCGTGCTCGACTTCTCGAAGCTGACCTCGAGCGCGTACACTACGACCAACTTCGGCGCTCCGGCGAACCCCAGCATCCGCGGACAGACTGCCGACCTGTTCATCAACGGTGTGCGCGGCCGCATCACCTCGAACGGCAACGGCCTGCCGCTGAACTTCAATTCCGTGGAGTCGGTGAACATCGTGAAGGGGCCGGCCACCGCGGTGCAGGGCACCTCGATGTACGTCGGCGGGTTCGTCGATCTCATCACCAAGCGTCCCTACTTCGACGGCTTCAAGGGCGCCGTGAGCGTGACCATCGGATCCTACTCCCAGAAGGAGTGGACGGTCGACATGGGCGGACCGCTCTCGAAGACCTCCGCCTACCGCGTGAGCTATTCCGGCCAGGACAGCAAAGGCTACTGGGAGAACTACTACAACAAGAACCACGCGCTCTACGGGGCCCTGACCATCCGGCCGTCCGAGGGTTATGAGATCTTCCTTAGCGGCAGTCTTTCCCGCTATGACTACACGGAGAACTGGGGGTTCAACCGCGTCACCCAGGACCTGGTCGACAACGGCCGGTACCTGACCGGGGTGAACAGCAACCCGGCGCCGGACTTCGCGAAGTATCCCCTCGGATATGCGGATGCGACCGGCGCACCGATCACGTTCGGCAACATCGCGACCGTCGGCGGAGTGGCCGCCCCGGTGTCCGACCCGCAGAATTCCCGGTGGGTCACGTCTGGCTTTCCGGCGGGCAACCGCGTGGTGTTTGGGCCGGCCGTCACCCTCAGCCGCCACCAGCGCCTCCTCAAGCCGGGCGACAACTCCGAAGGTGACGAGTTCAATGCCCAAGCGATCCAGACGCTGACCCTCAGTCCGACGCTCCGGGTGGTGAACAACACCTACTGGAGCTACACGGCGCGCGACACGCTCAGTTCATACTACTACTCGGAGGTGATCGATCCCTCGTGGTTCGCGCAGAACCGCACCGAGGTGATCTTCAGCGAGAAGGCCTGGAAGCTCAACACGGGCCTCGACCTGCGCTACCAGCGGACAAAGGCCTACGATGACTACTTCTTCGAGCCGGCGAATGTGTGGGATCTCACCAAGGACCATACCTTCATCGACGTTTACCGCTCCGCGACGTTTCCGAATCCCTTCACCAGCCTGCCGATTCCGGGCTGGCCGGGCCGTTACGCGACGGACGGCATCACCAACGGCGACACGAATGACTCGAAGGGCAAGACGGCTGGAGCCTTCGCGCAAGGCACGTACAAGTTCTCTGAAGCGCTGAACCTCGTGCTCGGCGGCCGACTCGACCGCTTTAGTGCGACGGTGCGCGAGCCGCTGCTGGCGACGCATCCGACGGCGTCGATCAGCGTCTGGATCCCGAACTACAATGCCAGCGTGGTCTACAAGACGACCCCCGTCACGAGCGTCTATGCCACCTACAATTTCAGCCGCAACACGTCGGGGGCCGTCGGCAACGGCGGCGGCATCACCGGCTGGAATTCCACGGGTACGGCGCTGTTCAAGGACAACTTCCTGCAGCCGAGCGAACTCATCGAGTTGGGCAGCAAGTATGCGTTGATGCAGGGCAAGTTGTTCCTGAACTTCGCCGTCTTCGACCAGAAGCGCACGTTCAAGAGCACCAGCAGCACCATCATCCAGCGCTTCCGTTCGAAGGGCTTCGAGGCCGAGTTGAACTACCAGCCGAACAAGCGTCTTTACGGCACGCTGTCGTACTCGGCGGTCGACGCGAAGTCCTCGGCGGGCTTCCAGTCCGACGGCGGGGTGGGGCAGTTCTTCAACTCCAAGTCCACGGAGGGGCGCGTGTCCGGGCTGCCGCGACATCTGTTCAATGCGCTTGTATCCTACACCTTGGACAGTGGCTGGGGCGTGAATTCGAACATCGTCGTCACGAGCCCGATCAACAACAACTTCGCCGGCACGCTGGTGATTCCGACCCAGTACCAGCTTGACGCTGGTGTCTCCTACAACACGAAGACGTGGGGCGCCCGCGTCAGCGTCAGCAACGTGACGGATCAGGAGAACTGGGCTCCACCGAACGCCGTCTACGGCAATGCCTCGATCCTGCCGCTTCCGGGTACGCTGGTGCAGCTGAACGTGCGGTACAGTTTCTGAGCGGCCCCCCAATCTCTCCATGGCGAAGGGGCGGGGACTGGAGCCGCCTCTTCGCCAGGCGCGTGGTGCGACACGGCTGGCCAGCCGGCCGATGAGTTTCCCCAGCACGCTGCGGTGGTCTTGCGGGGGCCTGACCGGTCAAGCACTCGCGGCGCCTTTGCAGAGCAGCACCTGATAACGCGGCGCCCAAGCGCGGCAGCAATGGGGTACCGCGGACGAGTTGGTTTGCGTCGCGCGACCCGCGCACGGAAAGGAAGAAACGAGCTGGGAGCGACGTCGCCGGGTCGGCGGCACAAGCCTCGTCTGGGCAGGCGCGGCGGACGGCGCGACTCCGCGATCAGCGGAAGGGCCAGATGCGGAAGAATTGGGCGAAGAAAACCGCGGCGATCACGTACCCAAGAACCGGCAGGCGCTTCGGCTGCGCGAGGCCGATCGCGAGCAGGGCGGCGGCGATCAAGCCGAGGCCGATGCCCTCTGCGATGCTGAAGGTGAGCGGGATCGCAAGGATCGTGAGCACCGCCGGGACCGCGATGGAGAAGTCGCTCATGTCGATCTCCGTCACCGACTGCATCATGAACACACCCACGATCACGAGCGCGGGCGCCGTGGCGGCGGCCGGGATGATGAGAATGAGCGGAGTGAAGAAGAGGGCCAGCAGCATCAGCATGGCGGTCGTCACCGACGTCAACCCCGTACGGCCACCGGCTTCAACGCCGGCGGCCGATTCGATGTAGCTGACCACGGTCGACGTGCCGAAGAGCGCGCTCAGCAGGGTCGCGAGCGAGTCGGCCACCAAGGCGCGGCCGGCCTTCGGCAACGTGCCGTCCGGGCGGAGGAATCCCGCCCGCTTGGTGACGCCGATCAGGGTCCCGATGTTGTCGAACATGTCGACGAGCAGCAGCGTGAGGATCAGCGGCAGCGCCAGCATCAGGGCGTTGCCGTCGGTGAGGAAGCCAAACGTCAGTTTGAAGAAGATCGGGTCGGGGGAAGCCGGCAGGTCGACCACCCGGGTCGGAAGTTCCGTGACGGCACGCCCTCCTTCGCCGGGAATGAAGAGGCCAAGCAGCGTGACGACCGCGATGCCGATGAGGATGCCGCCGGTCACGCGCCGCGCGACGAGGATCGCGGTGAGGATGACGCCGAAGAGGCAGAGCGCCACCGGGCCGGAGGCGAAGTTGCCGTGGGAGACGAAGGTGGCGGGGTTCGCCACGATCACCCCGCCGTTCTTCAACCCGATGAAAGCGATGAAGAGACCGATGCCGCAGGTGACGGCGATCTTCAGCGCATGGGGAATCGCCTCGATGATCTTCTCGCGGACTCCGGTCACCGACAGGGCGAGGAAGATCACGCCGTTCACGAACACCATGCCGAGCGCCTCCGACCAAGGCACCCCCTTGCCCAGCACGATCGTGAAGGTGAAGAACGCGTTGATTCCCATGCCCGGCGCGAGCGCGATCGGGTAGTTCGTCAGGAGCGCCATCAGCCCCGTCGCGATCGCCGCCGTCAGCGCCGTCACGGTCACCAGCGCTCCCTTGTCCATTCCGGTGTTGGCGAGGATCGCGGGATTGACCGCGAGGATGTACGCCATCGCCGCGAAGGTCGTCAGGCCGGCCTGAAGTTCGCGGCCGACCGTCGTGTTGTTCTGTTTGAGGTGGAAGAGGCGGTTCAGCATCTGGGCAGTCGGGGTGCAGTTACGGGAGGCGCACGCGGGCAGGGCAGCAAAGCTATTCTGATGCCAACGGAACCTACATCCTGCACGAAATGGTTGTGCGGGTGGCACCCGACGTGCTCCCTTCGACGTCGCATGCGTCTTCCCGCTCTCCTCCTACTTGTGTGCTCGCTCGTTCGCTCCCGCGTCCGCCCGGCGGGTCTGCTACTAGCGGTGGTGCTGCTGCCCGCCTTCGCGGCGGAGCAGGAACCCCGGCCGTTGCTGGCGCTCTGTGCCGCCTATCGCCCGGAAATCAATGCGCTCCATCAGGAGTTTGGGGTCAGCGAGGCCAACGGGTTCACCCAGACGTCGATCAAGGGGCTCACCTACTGGCGCGGGCGCTATGGCCGGTTCGACATTGTGGTCTTCCGCACCGGGGTCAGCCTGGTCAACGCCGCCTATCAGCTGCAGGCGGCGCTGGATCGCTTCCCGATCACCGCCGTGCTCTTTGCCGGCGTCGCGGGGGGGACCGACCCGTCCTTGCACATCGGTGATGTCGTCATTCCGGAGCAGTGGGCCTATCACGCGGAATCCGCGTACCTGAATCCCGACGGCAAGGGCGGCTATGTGCGGCCCGATTATTTCAAGGCGACCTACGAGAACTTCGGCATGATCTTCCCCAACGACGTCACGGCGATCCGGGAGGGGGAGGAGGACTTCGTGACGGTGCCGGTGTTCCCGGCGGATCCGGCGTTGTTGGCCGCGGCACGCCGGGCGGTCCCGCGCCTGCCCGCGCAGCGCAAGGCGGGTCGGGACATCTCGGTGAGCGTCGGAGGCACCGGAGTGGCGGGCGCGGTCTTCCTCGACAATGCCCCGTATCGCGAGTGGGTGTTCCGCGTGTGGCAGGCCCGCTGCACGGATATGGAGTCGACCGCTCTCGCGCACGTTGCCTGGGCGAACCGCACGCCGATCCTGATCGTGCGCGGCCTCAGCGACCTCGCCGGCGGGCAACACGGCGAGAATCCCATCGACGACAACGAGGCGTCCGTTTCCGCCATCGCGGCCCGGGTGCTGCGTCAGGTCGTGGACGAACTTTAATCCCGATTCCCATGGCGACTCCACTCACCCGCTTTTCCGTCGCGCCGCTCCACACCATGACGCAGGACCTCGCCGCCGTGGCGATGGGGCGGGCGGAGCCTGACCTTGTCATCACCGGGGCCCGGGTGCTCTCGACTTACACCGACCGGATCCATCCGGATCGCGAGGTCTGGATCAAGGGGGGGCGGATCGCGGTGGTGAAGCCAACCGGGGCGTTCTTGCGCAGTGGCCTGACCGGCCGCACCTCCGTCTACGACGCGCAGGGTGGGATCGTCGCGCCGGGCCTGGTCGATCCGCACGTGCACATCGAGAGCAGCATGATGACTGCCTGTGCGTTCGCCGAGGCGGCGCTGCGCAACGGAACGACGACCGTGTTCTGTGACTCGCATGAGATCGGCAATGTCTGCGACGTCGCCGGCATCGAGTGGATGCTTGAGGACGCACGGCGGGCGCCGCTCTCGGTCTACCTCACGGTCCCCAGCACGGTTCCCGCGACGAACGCCCGCCTGGAGACGGCCGGCGGCGACCTCACCCCGGGAAAGATCGGCCGGCTTTTTGACCGCTGGCCTGAGGCGGTCGCGCTGGGGGAGAAAATGGACTACATTTCCGTCGCGATGGGCGATGCGCGAAGCCATGCGATCCTCGCCCAGGCCCTCCGCCGGGGACGACCGGTGTGCGGCCACATCTACGGCCGGGAGTTCGTCGCCGCGGGGGCGGCGAGCGGCATCACCGACACCCACGAATCGATCGACCGGGAGATCGCGAACGACTTCCTTGAGAACGGCCTTTGGATCTTCCTCCGCGGCGGCAATCCGCAGACGCCCTGGCACTCGCTGCCGCAGGCGATTCGCGCCGTGACCGAGCTTGGGGCCAACCCGAAGCGCGTGTGTGTCTGCACCGATGACCGCGACGCCGACGATCTTTTTCTCTTCGGATTGGACTGGGTGGTGAGGCAGGCGCGGGCCGCGGGCCTCGCCGCGACGACGGCGTGGAGCTGCGGTTCACTGCATCCGGCGACCCGCTATGGTCTCGACGGCGAGTTCGGCGGCCTCGGTCCCTCGCGCCGCGCCGATCTCGTCCTGCTCAACGACGATCTGGAGGTGCGGAACACATGGTACGGCGGCGCGCTGGTGGTCGAGGATCGCCGGACGACGGCGCTGCTCGAACGTGCGCTGACCCGGCGTTATCGCTACCCGCGTGCGGCCTACCAGACCGTGAAGCTGCCGCGGAAGCTGCGGCTGACGCCCGAACTGCCGACGACGCCGGTCACGGCCAACGTGATCCGTCTCGTGCCCCCGGGAATTCTGACTGCCCACGATCGCGTGCCGCTCGCCGTCGCGGCCTCATGGGAGGACCACTTCAAGACGTATCCCGTGTGTTTCCTGACGGTGGTGGAACGACACGGCAAAGGCGGCGGCGTCGGCTACGGCCTGCTGCGGGACTTCGGTCTCCAGCGGGGTGCGGTGGCGAGCAGCGTGGGTCATGATGCGCACAACATCGTGCTTGCCGGCACCAACGAGGCGGATCTCCAACTCGCTCTGGCCGCGCTGAAGAAGCTCAAGGGCGGCGTGTGCGTGGTGCGCGACGGCAAGGTGCTCGCGAGCGTGGCGCTGCCGATCGCCGGACTCCTGTCCGACCGGCGCGCCACCGTGGTGGCCGACGAGACCACGGTGCTCAAGCGCGCATGGAACGAAGTCGGATGCCTCGTTCCGTACATGGGATTCAACCTGCTGCCCCTCTCGGTGATCCCCGAACTCCGGCTGACCGACAAAGGACTCGTCGACGTGCTCGGCATGCGGATCGTGCCGCTGTTCGAGCCCGCCTGAGCCGAGCCCGCCGCGGCAGGCACCGCCTCAGGTATCGCGGGCACGCCCGACGCGCCCGCTGTTCTTGATCGGCCGCGAGAAGCGGTAATCGATGTCCCAGGGGAAGTAGATCCACTTGTTCTGCTTGAATTCCTTCACGCAGGTGTCGACGAAGGGCCGTCCCGCGGGCTTGGCGTAGAGGGTCGCGAAGTGCGCTCGCGGCAGCATTTGCCGAACGACCTGGGCGGTGCGGCCCGTATCGACCAAGTCGTCGATCAGGAGGTAGCCTTCGCCGTCTCCGGCGACGCCCTTGAGGACCTTGACTGCAGTCTGCTGCTGTTCGGCTCCGTCGGCGGAGGCGAGGGCGTAGCTGGCGAGGCAAACGGTGTCGATCAGGCGGATCTCCAACTCGCGGGCGACGAGGGCCGCCGGCACGAGCCCGCCGCGGGTGATCGCGATGATGCCCGACCAGTCCCCCCGCTCATGGAGCTGGGCGGACAGATACCGCGCATCGCGGTGCAGCTCCGGCCAGGAAATGACAATCTCGTCGTCGTAGCGTGAGGCATCGCCCATGCGGAGAGCAAAGACGCGCGCGGGGCGCAGTCAACGCCGTCCGCTCACTCAATCTTGGCCCCCGCCTTGATCCAGGCGGCGAGGACCGCCCGTTCCTGCTCGGTGATCTGGGTGACGTTTCCGAGCGGCATCATCCGCGTGACCACCACTTGCACGTAGCTGCGCTCGGCGTTCCGCACGATCTCGCCCGGTTCATGGAGCAGCACCCCGCCCGGGGCGGAGGCCAGTCCGGGGAAGGTGGGTGCCGGGGCGTGGCAGTTGACGCAGCGCTGGCCGATGATGCTCCGGACTTGGTTGAAGGTGACGGGGCCCTCGACTGGCGGCAGCGGGACGATGCGCGGGGCGGTCCACCAGAAGACGAAGCCCAGCAAGGCGGCGCCGAGGGCAGGGTACTGCCAGGCGAGGACCCCCTTATGTCGCAGGTTGAAGAAGTGCCGGATCGCCACGCCGGCTCCCGCGATGAGCGCCAGCACCGCCCAGCCGTGCGGATGCATGTAGGTGGCGGCGTAATGGTGGCTGAACATCGTGAACACCACCGGCAACGTGAAGTAGTTGTTGTGCACGCTGCGCTGCTTCCCGCGGCGCCCGTCCAGCGGATCCGGGGTTCGGCCCTCCCGCAGGGCCGCGACCATGCGCCGCTGTCCGGGGATGATCACGAAAAAGACGTTCGCGGCCATGATCGTGCCGATGCAGGCGCCGACGTGGAGGTAGACGGCCCGGCCACCGAGCCAACGCGAGAGGCCCCACGCGAGAGCGACGAGGAGGGCGAACACGATGGCGCCGAGGATTCGGTCGTTCCGCCCCAGCGGCGAACGACAGAGCAGATCGTACCCGATCCATGAGCCCAGCATCGCCCCGGCCCCGAGCGCGACCGCCTGCCAAGGCAGGAGCGCCGACTTGCCCGGGTCCAGCATCATCGATCCGGCATGCAGCCAGTACACCATCACGAGCATGGCCGTGCCCGTCAGCCAGGTCGTGTAGGCTTCCCACTTGAACCAGTGCAGTTTCTCCGGGAGCCGGGCCGGTGCCACGGTGTACTTCTGCGGATTGTAGAAGCCGCCTCCGTGGACCGCCCAAAGGTGCCCCCCCACGCCTTTCTTCTCCTCCTCCGATCCCGGCTCGGGCGGCTCCAGCGAGCGGTCGAGCCAGATGAAGTAGAAGGACGATCCGATCCAGGCAATGCCGGCGATCACGTGCAGCCACCGCACCAGCATTGCCACGAAATCGAGCCAGTAAGTGTCCATGGGTTTTAGTAGGGGGTCTTGTCGGCCTTCTCACGCCAGAGATCGAACGAAGCCAGGGCTTCATTGCGAAGCAGGGGCTTCATCGCCGTCGTGCGCTGCTCCGGCGGCAACGCCACCTGCTCGTAGATGAGGGCGTCGTCGAAGCCGATCGCGGCCGCGTCGTCGCGCCGGTTGCCGTAGAACACCGTGGGAATCCGCGCCCAGTAGATCGCGGCCAGACACATCGGACAGGGCTCGCAGCTGGTGTAGAGTTCGCAGTCCGCGAGTTGGAACGTGCCCAGACGTCGGCAGGCGTCGCGGATGGCGGTGACCTCGGCGTGGGCCGTGGGATCGTTGGTTGACGTCACCGCGTTGGTGCCGCGGCCCACCACGTCCCCCCGCCGAACGATGACGCACCCGAAGGGACCGCCCCGGCCGGAAGCCGCGCCCTCGGAGGCCAGTCGAATGGCCTCCCGCATGTAATCAGTGTGCTCCATAGGGATTGATCAGCAGGATTCCCGCCACGTCGGAATCACAATTTCCAAAAACGTTTTAGGAGTGACCTCGCGGCACGCTTTCTGCAACGTCTTTCCCGCAGTATGTTCACCCCTCGATTCATTTCCCGGCTGGAGGTCCAAAGCCCTATCCGGCAGCGGTTTGAAGAGGTACTGACGCCCGAGGCCTGCGCCTTCGTCGCGGATCTGGTCCGCCGCTTCGGACCGCGCCGCTTGGAACTGCTCGCGCTGCGCGCGGCGCGCCAGCAGGCGCTGGAGTCCGGCCAGCTGCCGGACTTCCTGCCGGAGACGGCGGACATCCGCGGCGGCGCGTGGCGGGTGCCCGCGCCGCCGCCCGACTTGGTGGACCGCCGCACCGAGATCACGGGCCCGGTGGAGCGCAAGATGGCCATCAATGCGCTCAACTCCGGCGCCCAGTGCTGGATGGCTGACTTCGAGGATGCCAACTCGCCGACTTGGGACAACGTGATCGAGGGTCAGATCAACATCCGCGACGCGGTCCGGCGCACCATCACTTACACGTCGCCGGAAGGGAAGGCCTACGCGCTCAAGGGAAAGTCCGCCGTCATCATCTGCCGGCCGCGCGGCTGGCACATGGAGGAGAAGCATGTGTTGCTCGACGGCCAGCGGGTGTCGGCCTCGCTCTTCGACTGGGGCCTGCTTTTCTTCCACAATGCCCGGGAGCTGGTGGCGCGGGGGAGTGGTCCTTATTTCTATCTCCCCAAGATGGAGAGTCACCTGGAGGCGCGGCTGTGGAACGACATCTTCCTGCACGCGCAGCAGGCGCTCGGCCTGCCCCGCGGCACGGTGCGCGTGACGGTGCTCATTGAGACGATCACGGCGGCCTTTGAGGCCGAGGAGATCCTCTACGAGCTGCGCGAGCACGCCTCCGGGCTCAACTGCGGCCGCTGGGACTACATGTTCAGCTTCGTCAAGAAGCTGCGCACACGGCCGGAGTACCTCCTTCCCGATCGCACGCTGATCACGATGGAGTCGCCGTTCCTGCGCGCCTACGTGACGCACGTGATCAACGTCTGCCATCGCCACGGGGCCTACGCGATGGGCGGCATGGCGGCCCAGATCCCGATCAAGCATGATCCGGCGGCCAATGCGGTTGCGCTCGACAAGGTCCGCGCCGACAAGGAGCGGGAGGCGCGGGCCGGTCACGACGGCACCTGGGTGGCGCATCCGGGTCTGGTGACGACCGCCCTTGAGGCGTTCGCGGCGCACATGAAGGGACCTAACCAATTGCATGTGCTCCATGACGTGACGATCACCGCTGCCGATCTGCTCGCGCCCCTGCACGGACCGATCACCGAGAAGGGCGTGCGATGGAATCTCCACGTCGGCATCCGCTACCTTGAGGCGTGGCTCGGCGGTTCGGGCGCGGAGCCGATCCACCACCTCATGGAGGACCTCGCGACCTCCGAGATCTCCCGCTCCCAACTGTGGCAATGGCTCCGCTTCGGGGCGAAGCTCGACGACGGGCGCCCGATCACGGCGGAGCTCTACCGGCGCTTGCTGCAGGAGGAACTGGCCGTCATTCGCGCCGAGTACGGCTCCGAGCGGTACGACTCCGGTCACTTCCCAACGGCCGCGGAGCTGTTCTTGAAGCTGTCGCTCAGCCCGCAGTTCGACGAGTTCCTCTCGCTCCCGGCCTACGAGTTGCTCGACTGACTGGAGATTCGCATGGCGGTGACCCTCGACCAACTCAACGCTGGCGACTGCGCGGCCTTCACCGCCGCGCTCGGCCACCTGTTCGAGCACTCGCCGTGGGTCGCGGAGGAGACCTGGCCCGAGCGGCCGTTCCGCGACCGCGCCCAGCTCCACGTCGCGCTCTGCGCCCGCATGCGCGCCGCGCCGCGCGAGAGACAGTTGGCGTTGATCCGCGCCCATCCCGACCTCGCCGGGCGCCTTGCGCGCCAACGTCAGCTCACCGCCGAGTCCACGCGCGAGCAGGCCAGCGCCGGCCTCGACCGACTGACGGATGACGAACTGGCAACCTTCGTGCGCCTCAACGCGGCCTACACCGAAAAGTTTGGGTTTCCGTTCATCATCTGCGCGCGGCTCAACGCGAAGGATGCCATCGTGCAAGCGATGCGGCGCCGGGTGGAGAATGACCCGGCGGCGGAGTTCGACGCCGCGCTCGCGGAGATCGCGAAGATTGCCCAACTGCGCCTGGCCGATACGCTTTCGCCCTAATCGACCCCGACGATGCCTGCCAAGCTCAGTACCCACGTCCTTGACCTGACCATCGGCCGACCCGCCGCCGGAATGCGGATCGAGCTTTGGACCGCGGCGGCGGAGCCCCGCCTCATCGTGGCGACCGTGACGAATGCCGACGGTCGCACGGATTCCCCGCTGCTCGCCGAGGCCGCGATGGCGGCCGGGGCCTACGAATTGCGGTTCTTCGTGCGCGGGTATTTCGCGGCGCGCGGCGTGGCGTGCGACTTCCTCGATCGGGTGCCAATCCGTTTCGCGATCACGGATGCATCGGCCAGCTACCACGTGCCGCTTCTGGTGACTCCCTGGGCGTATCAGACCTACCGCGGGAGCTGACGATGGGATCGGACGCACAAATCCTTGCGCGCCGGTTGAGGGAACTCGCGGCGGTTTCGGATGACAGGGGCCAGCTCACGCGCACGTTCCTGTCGCCGGCCATGGCCCGGGCCAATCGCCTCGTCGGACGATGGATGCGGGAGGCGGGGCTCGCGGTGCGCGTGGATCAAGTCGGAAACCTCATCGGAACGACCGCCCGGGCGGCGGCCCCCCGGGGGCGGAGCACGCTGCTGCTTGGCTCTCACCTTGATACCGTGCGCGATGCGGGTCGGTTTGACGGTGCGTTGGGCGTGCTGCTGCCCCTCACCGCCCTCGAGGTGCTGCGTCGGCGCCGCGTCGTCCTGCCCTTCGACGTCGAAGTGATTGGTTTTTCCGAGGAGGAGGGCGTCCGCTTCGCCAGCGCGTACCTGGGCAGCGAGGGGTACATCGGCCGTCTTGCCCGCCGCACCCTCGGCCTGAAGGACGCTCGCGGGATCTCGGTGCGCGAGGCGCTCCGTCGGTTCAACGGCGGTCACTTCACGCCTCCCCGCGTCACGCACCGCGCCGGGTCGCTGCTCGGCTACGTCGAGGTGCATCTGGAGCAGGGACCGGTCCTCGAGGCGGAGAACTTGGCGGTGGGAGTGGTTTCCGCGATCGCGGGCCAGAGCCGTTTTCGACTCACCTGGACCGGAAGCGCCGGCCATGCCGGCACCACGCCCATGGCGCTGCGGCGGGACGCGCTCGCGGGAGCGGCGGAATTCATGGTGGCGGTCGAGCAGGCGGCCCGCTCGGTGCCTGGGTTGGTCGCGACCGTGGGTGCATGCGCCGTCCAGCCCGGTGCGGCCAATGTTATCCCGGGCCGGGTCGAACACACGCTCGACGTCCGTCATGCCCGCGATGCAATCCGGCTCACGGCCGTGCGCCGCCTGCAGGCGGCGGCTGAGGCCACCGCCCGGCGGAGACGGTTGCGCGCCGTCTGGCAGGCGACGCAGGACAACGGCGCCGTGCGTTGCGCGCCATCGTTGACCGACGCGCTCTCCCGGAGCGTGCAGGCGGTGCAGGGGCGCAGCCTGAGTCTCGTAAGCGGCGCCGGCCATGACGCCGTGGTCCTCTCCTCTCTCACGGCGGTGGGCATGCTCTTCGTGCGCTGCCGCGACGGATTGAGCCATCATCCGCGTGAACACGTCTCGAACGGCGACCTGGCGGTCGCGCTGAGGGTGATGACGGACTTTCTGGAGCAGACCGCCGGGAGGAGGCACTCATGACGCGCCATCGACGCCGCACGCCGTCGAGCCGGCTTGGCGCGGATGAACTGGACCTGATCGTGCGGGGAGGAACGCTGGTCACTCCGCGGGGGATGGAGCGTCTCGACCTGGGCGTGCAAGACGGGCGCATCGTGGTCGTTGCTCCCGTCGTCGACGCGCCGAGCCGGGCGGTCGTGGACGCGGCGGGCGCGCATATCATCCCAGGCCTCATCGATGCTCACGTGCACTTCAACGAGCCTGGCCGGACCCATTGGGAGGGCCTTGCGAGTGGATCTGCGGCGCTGGCGGCCGGCGGCGGGACGTGCTTCTTCGACATGCCCCTCAACTCGGAGCCGCCGGTCCTCGATGCCCTCCGCTTGCACGAGAAGCGTCGGCTGGCGGAGCGGAAGTCGCGCACGGACTTCGCTCTTTGGGGAGGCCTGGTGCCGGGCAATCTCGACCAACTCGCGGGTTTGAAGGACGCCGGGGCGGTGGGTCTGAAGGCGTTCATGTCCAACAGCGGGATCGCGAGCTTTCCCCGAGTCGATCGGGCCGCGTTGCGGTCGGGAATGAAGCGTGCGGCGCAACTCGGCTTGCTCGTCGCGGTGCATGCGGAAGACGACGCGAAGGCTGCCGCCCTGACCCGTGCGCAGCGGGATGCCGGACACACCGATGCCGCCGCCTACCTGCGTTCGCGACCGCCGGAAGTGGAGTGCCTTGCCATTCGCGAAGCGTTGGAGTTGTCGGGCGAGACCGGCTGTGCCCTCCACATTGTGCACGTGAGTTCGCCGGAGGGTCTCGCGCTGGTGACGGCGGCCCGGCGCCGGGGAGTCAACGTCACGGCCGAGACCTGTTGGCATTACCTGCTCCTCAATGCCTCGGCGCCCCTGCAGCGCGGTGCGGTGGCCAAATGTGCGCCCCCGCTGCGTTCGGAGACCCGTCGGCGCCGGCTGTGGGCGGGGTTGCGCGCCGGGCGGGTCGACACCTTGGGATCGGACCACTCCCCGGCGCCGCCGGGACTGAAGACCGCTGCGGATTACTTTGACCTTTGGGGTGGCATCGCCGGGGTGCAGCACGGTTTCGAGTTGTTGCTCAACGCGACGTTGGCGACGGCGGAGCGCGACTGGCCGCGCCTCGTCGAGTGCACCTCCGCGGCCGTGGCCCGGCGGTTTCGGCTGCCGCTCAAGGGACAACTGGCCCCCGGCTTCGATGCCGATTTCTTCCTGCTGCGTCCGTCGCGAACCCGAGTGATCCGCGCCCGTGAACTCCTCACCCGGCACCGGCTCAGCCCTTACGTGGGGCTCGAGAGTGCGTTGCGCATCACGCATACCTTCGTGCGCGGCCGGGCGGTATGGGCCGCCGGCCGATTGACGCCGCAGGCCCCGCGCGGTCATTTTCTCACTCCAGCCCCCTGAACCATGCCTGAACTTTTTGGCCATACCCGCGCCCGCGTGGCGGCGCGTCACGCCCTCCTAACGCCTGAGAATCATGTCGGCAGCTCGGTGCCGGGGATCACGGGCGCGACCGCGATCGTGCTGATCAGCCCGGCGATGGGAGCGCGCTTCGTCCAGACGCTCGTCACCTTCCAATCCGGCGGCCGGGCGAGCTTCGCCGTCTCCGAAGTCGAGACCTTCGGTTACGTCCTCTCTGGCGAGGTCTCCATCGCCGTTGGCGCCAAGCGCCAGCGCGGGCGGACCGGAGGTTACTTCTTCGCCCCGGCGGGACACGCGGCGGAGTTGTCCGCGCCAAGGGTCGGCACGCGGGTCATGCTTTTCCAGAAGCGGTATGTGCCGCTCCCGAACGTCGAACCACCGCCCGCGATCGTGGGGGACTCCCATGACGTCGAAGGCGCGCCGTTCCTCGGCGATCCCGCGGCCAACCTGCAGGTGCTGCTTCCCGACACCCCATCCTTCGACCTCGCCGTTAACGTCTTTGCCTACCAGCCCGGCGGACACCTGCCGTTCGTCGAGATTCACATCATGGAGCACGGACTGGTCATGCTGGACGGTGCGGGTGTGTACCGACTGGAGGATGACTGGTATCCCGTGCGCGGGGGTGATGTCATCTGGATGGGGCCCTACTGCCCGCAATGGTTCGTGGCGATGGGCAAGGAGCCCGCCCGCTATCTTTACTACAAGGACGTCAACCGCGCCGCTCTGTAGGCGGCGGCTTGTTTCCCGCTCTCCTCTTCTGATGTCCAGGTGTTCCGATCAACTCACCTTCTCCCTCAACGGGCAGCCATGCGTGGCCCGCGGGTGCCATCCCACCTCTTCGTTGCTGGATTTCCTGCGTTCGCATGGCTTGACGGGCGCGAAAAGGGGTTGCGACGAGGGCGATTGCGGAGCCTGCACCGTCGCACTGGTCGATCGGGATGCTGACGGACGCACCACTTACCGGGCGATCAACAGCTGCCTCACGCTGATGCCGATGGTCGCGGGTCGGGAGGTAGTCAGCGTGGAAGGGGTGGCTGCGGGCCCGGGTCCCGGGGGGCTGCACCCCGTGCAGTCCGCGATGGTTGAGCACTATGGCTCGCAATGCGGCTACTGCACGCCGGGCTTCATCGGTTCGATGGTGGAGGGGTACTATCGCGCCGACTGTCAGACGCCCGACCAGATCAACGACCAGCTTTGCGGCAATCTCTGTCGCTGCACCGGTTACCGCGCGATCCGCGACGCCGCCCTTGCCGCGTTCGGGGATAGGGAGGGGGGCGCACCGAGCCCGCTTGCGGACCGACTGTCGCGACCGGTGGGCCCTCTTGGCGCCGTCGCTTACGGCACTCCGGACGGGACCTTCTTCCGTCCGACGACGCTGGCGGAGTTGCTGGCCCTGCTGCAGGCCAACCCCGGCGCCCGGCTCGTCGCCGGTGCCACGGAAATCGGCGTCGAAATCAACAAGCGGTTTCGGGAGTTCCCCGGTCTCGTCTCCACGGAGGCGGTCCCGGAACTGAACCAACTCGAAGCCACTCCGGAGGGCGGGTGGCGAATCGGGGCGTCCGTCACGCTGACTGCGATCGAGGAGAAAGTCGCTCCAGCCTATCCGGCGCTGGCCCGCATGCTCCGCTGGTTCGCCGCGCGGCAGGTGCGCAATCGCGCGACTCTCGGAGGCAACCTCGCCACCGCTTCGCCCATCGGCGACAGTGCGCCCGCGCTTCTGGCGCTGGATGCCACGCTCGTGCTAGCCTCGGAGGCGACGGAGCGCACGGTGCCGTTGGCCGAATTCTTCACCGGCTATCGCCGGACGCTGCTTGGACCGGGGGAAATCATCCGGGAGATCGTGCTGCCGCCGTTCACGCCCGCGGCGGGTTGCACGCGTCGTTCGGATTTCATCAAGGTCTCCCATCGCCGCGAGTTGGACATCAGCATCACGTCCGCGGCCTTCGTGCTGGATGTGGATGCCGCCGGTGTCGTGCGTCACGCGCGGCTCGCCTACGGCGGTGTCGCGGAGCGTCCCGTCCGCGCCGTGGCCGCCGAGCGGGCGCTGGTTGGACGGACCGTCGACGAGTCGAGCGCGGCGGTGGCCGAGGCGCTCAGCGCCGCCTTCACCCCGATCACCGATCTGCGCGGCGGGGCCGACTACCGTCGCGCATTGGTGGGCTCGCTCTGGGAGCGATTCCGCCGCGGCGAACCGAGCGAGGTGCATGATGCCGCCGCGAACTACGCCGCGTCGGCCGCTTGGTCGAGCGACGATGCCTCGCGACGCCTTCGCCACGAGAGCGCCGTTGGACACGTCACCGGCGCGGCGCGTTACGTGGAGGACGCCGCGCTCCGGCGGTCGACGCTCGTCGTTGGGCTGGTGCGTTCGCCGCATGCCCACGCCACGATCACGCGTCGAGATGCCTCCCGGGCCCGTTCGTTCCCGGGCGTTGCCGCGGTCCTGCTGGCGGAAGACATTCCGGGCCACAACAACACGGGGCCGATCCGTCACGACGAGCCGCTGCTCGCAACTGACGAGGTCAGCTTCCACGGTCAGGTGGTCGCGATCGTGGTCGGTGAGTCCGCGGCGGTCTGCCGTGCGGCGGCCGCTGTGGTCGAGGTCGACTACGTCCCGCGCCCGCCGATCGTCGGGCTGCCGGCCGCTTTGGCGGCCGAGAGTTTTCACGCCCCGCCGCACCGGCTCGTTCGTGGCGACTGCGCGGAGGCGCTCGCCGCCGCGCCGCTGCGGTTTACCGGCGAGTTCGCGTTCGGCGGCCAGGAGCACTTCTACCTGGAAACCCAGGGCGCGTGGGCGGAGCCCGGCGAAGACGGTACGTTCACGGTTCACTCCTCGACCCAGCATCCTTCGGAGGTTCAGGCCGTGGTCGCCGAGGTTCTCGGGTGCGCGCGTAACCGGGTGGTCGTGCTCTCCCCGCGCATGGGGGGCGGCTTCGGCGGCAAGGAAACGCAGGGCAACTTCGTCGCCGCGATCACGGCGCTCGCCGCGAGCCACACCGGACGGCCGGTGCGCCTGCAACTCGATCGCGACGACGACATGGAACTCACGGGGAAGCGCCATCCATTTCTCGCCCGATTCGAGATCGGGCACGATGCGGACGGCCGCGTGACCGCCGCGCGGATCGAGCTCTTCGCGGATGGAGGCTGGTCGCTCGATCTCTCGATCGCCATCTGCGACCGCGCGCTCTTCCACCTGGACAACGCCTACTACCTTCCGGCGGTGGACTTTTCCGGTCGCGTGGCGCGTACACACACCACGTCCAACACCGCGTTCCGGGGTTTTGGAGGACCTCAGGGCATGCTGGTGATCGAGGAGATCATGGATCGAGTCGCCCGCCGCGTCCACTTGGCGCCGGAACTCGTGCGGACCCGAAACCTCTACCACGGTGACGGCGAGACCAATCGAACCCACTACGCTCAGGACATCGGCGACAACCGTCTGGAGGAAATGTGGGCCGAGGCGCAGACCCGGGCCGACTTTGCCGCCCGCCGGGCCTCGATCGACGCGTGGAATCGCACTGAGACCCACGTGAAACGCGGCCTCGCGATCACCCCGGTGAAGTTCGGCATCAGTTTCACGATGACGCACTACAACCAGGCCGGCGCGCTGGTGCACGCGTACCAGGACGGATCGATCCAGATCAACCACGGTGGCACGGAGATGGGGCAGGGGCTCCACACCAAGGTTCTTGGTGTGGCGATGCGGGAGCTCGGGCTGCCGGCGGAGGCGTTCCGCCTCATGCCCTCGGCGACGGACAAGGTGCCGAACACCTCCGCGACCGCCGCCTCCAGCGGGGCGGACCTGAACGGTGCCGCCGTGGCCGCCGCGTGCGCGGAACTTCGCCGCCGGTTGGCGCCAGTCGCGGCGCGGATGCTTTCCGGCGAGGGTGCCGCGGTTTCTGCCGAGGAGGTGACGTTCACGGCGGGCGGCGTGCAGGTCGGCGGCGACTCCTCGCGGGTGATTGCGTTCGCCGCGCTCTGCCGGCGTGCGTACGCGGAGCGCATCAGCCTCTCGGCGACTGGCTTTTACCGGACGGAGGGAATCCATTGGGATTGGACCCGCGCTGCGGGACGACCGTTCAAGTACTTCGCCGGAGGAGTCGCGATCAGCGAGGTCGTCGTGGATGGACGCACCGGCATGCACCGGGTGCAACGCGTCGACATTCTCCACGACGTGGGGGACTCGTTGAATCCCGGGATCGACCGCGGACAGATCGAGGGCGGCTTTGTCCAAGGCATGGGCTGGCTCACGAGCGAGGAACTGAAGTGGAATGCGCAGGGGCGCCTGCTGACCCACAGCGCGAGCACCTACCAGATTCCCGCGATCAGCGACGCGCCGGACGACTTTCGCGTCACCCTCCTGCCGCGCGCCGCCAACGCGGGGGCGATCCACGGCAGCAAGGCCGTCGGCGAACCGCCCTTCATGCTCGCGATCTCCGTGCGGGAGGCGCTGCGCGATGCGGTGGCGGCGTTCGGCTCACCCGGGAGCGAGGTGGAGCTGGCTTCTCCCGCGACGGGCGAGGCCATCTTCACCGCGATTCAGCGGCAGAGGGTGCGGCGCGGCTGATCCATCCGGCTCGCGGGCACTCAGGCCTTGCGGTCGCGTACCGTCAGGAGTTCAGCCGCGATGCTGAGGGCGATCTCATGCGGGTGGTTGGATCCGAAATCGAGGCCGACTGGACACCGAAAGCGACGGGCGCGGACGGCGGGGAGTCCTTCGGTGATCAGGTCTTTGCGCAGCACTGCCGCCTTGGCGGCGCTGCCGATCACGCCCACATACGGGAAGTCGCGCTCGGCCAGCGCCCGCTGGAGCACGGGCCGGTCGCTGGCGTGACCTTTCGTGAGGCAGAGCAGGAAAGCGTGCGCCGGCATCTCCGGCACCAGATCGGCCGGGTTGTCGTGCTGGAGGTACCGCGTCCGCGGCGTGCGGGGAAGGCGGTCGAGCCAGTCGCGCCGCGGATCCACGACCGTCAGCTGGCAGTCCAGCGGCGCCAGCACCGGCACCAGGGCCTGGACCACGTGGCCCGCGCCGAAGATCCAGATCGGCCACCGGGCGGCGGAGCCCGAGCCGCCCTGGGGTTCGAAGTACAGCTTCACGGATCCACCGCAGGTCATGCCGACGTCCCGCTTCAGGATCCAATTGACGAAGCGCGGCGTGGCCGCCGGGTTCGCGAGCATCTCCTGGGCGAGTTCGATCGCCTTGGCTTCGACCTTGCCGCCGCCGACCGTGCCGGCGTCGAGTCCCTGCGCGGTGACCAGCATCTTCGCGCCGGCGTCCTGCGGCGTGCTTCCCAGCGCCTCGACCAGCACGACGAGCGTGCACGCCACGCCTTCGCGTCCGAGGCTGGTCATGCGTTCGTAGAGCGCGCCGTGATCCATGCGGCCACTCTGGATCTTTCGCCGGTTGCCGCAAGCACGGCGGCAACCTCACGTTCCCGCGCGGACGTCGCTTCCGTTGACTAGACAGAAGGTCTGCCAGTCCTGACGCCGGTGGTAGAAGGGTTCGGCGAGGGGTGCGGTGGCGGACAGGATCGGGTCCCCGTCGTCGGCGCAGTCGTAGCGGGAGAAGTTGGCGAGAAACCGGCTTCCCGCCCTCAGGAAGCCCGGGCTGAAGCAAGGGGCCGGAAGCACCAGTCGGGACGCCCACACCCCCGGAATGATCCAGGTCTGGCTCCACGCCCACTCCGGATCTTCGATGAGGAACGACGCCAGGTCCCGGCGGCCCGCGCGCAGATCCTCGATGCCGCCGTGCGGAAACCGCAGTTGCAGGCGCTGGTTCTCGGGCGTCACGTGAACCTCCACGTAGCGCGTCGCCCCGTCCTCCTGCAGGAACGTCTCGGCCACCTCACCCAATTCCCACGTGTGCTCGTTCAGCCGTCGCGCCGCGTTGCAGGCGCGCGGGGACGAAAAGACCGAGTCCACCGCGAGCCCCGCTTCGTTCCAGCGCAGGCGAAACCAACCGTCCCGGAAGCCCGGCGGCACGGATCCACCGTGCCACGCCTGCCGCAGTCGCAACGCCCCCGCCGGCGGCGGGGTGGCAAACGGCGGAGGCAACTCCGGCAGCGGCGTCGCAAGGTACGCGACGGGCAGAGTGGCGGACGACGGAGCGGGGGCGACGGATGGGAGGGCGTTGCTCATGCAGGGCGATCCGGTGAGAGGGCTAGACGCGAGGAGTGAGGCCGACGAAGACTAGCCGAACGCGACTGCGCAACCGGATTGTTTGCCCACACCCGTTACCTGAGGTGCCTGTGTATACCGCTCCGCTCCGGACACGGATGGTGGCCCGCCGCTTCCCCGTGGCCCGTGTCACGCTTTTTGTCGCAGCTGCCTTGTAATGATGAACGAGCGCGGGGGATCGGTGGGGCAGGGTCCGCTCGAGGATCAGCTTGACTCGCGGGCCGACATTGAATGTCTCAGTATACATGACTCCACGGCGCCCGCCGAGGGTCCCTACCCAATGAACCAAACTCACCCCCGGAAGCTCTCCCAAGGTTTCCTTGCATTCGCGTGCGCCAGTCTTCTGGCCACCGCTGGCGCCACCTCGGCGCTTGCGCAGGCTGTGCCTGCGCCCAAGCCGGAGACGGCCAGTGAACCGGCCGTCGAGCTCTCGCCGTTCGTGGTCAAGGAAGAGGTGACCGATAGCTACCAGGCCCGCCAGACCGTGGTTGGCAGCCGTACGGCGAAGGACCTCGTCAGCATGCCGACCAGCATCACGGTCATCACCGCGCAGCAGATCAAGGACTTGAACGCGGTCGAAGTGAGCCAGGTCCTCGCGGTCGGCGTGAGCGGCGTGACGCGGAACCAGACGATCAACGACGACGTCAACATCCGCGGCTTCCGTACGTCGCAGTCGCTGCGCAACGGCGTGACGAAGACCTCGTTCAAGCGCAACCCGATGTTCGACGTGGAGCGCATCGAGGTCGTCAAGGGCCCGGGCGCGCTGATCCTCGGCAACAACTCTTTCCTCGGCGGCGGCGTCAATTTCGTGTCGATGCGCGCCAACGCAACCCCGGGCGGCAGCATCCAGACAACGCTCGGAACCAACAATTCGCTCCGCCTGGCGGCCAACGTGACCGGTCCGGCCGTGAAGTCCGAGGACTTCCGGATGAACTATCGGTTCACGGTCGGCGGTCAGGTCGGCGATCGCGACAAGGAGATCGAGGATCAGGAGGATCAGAAGTTCATCGGCGGCGGTCTCGCCATGTACTTCGGCAACAACATCAGCCTCTTCGTCAACGGGTACTACTTTAAGGACGACGGCTACTTCTACTGGGAGGACTTCCTCGACGTGTCCGGGACGGCGCCGACGCTGAAGACGCTCGCGAACGCCAAGCTGAACCAGTACTCGGGCAAGGGTTTCTCGCCCGGCCGCAAGCGCGATGCGTTCTGGAAGAATCAGGACTCCTTCGTCGATGTCACGCTGCTCGCGAAGCTGACGGAGAACGGCAACATCCGCGCGTACTACTTCGCCAGCAACCTCGTCGACCGCCGCCGCATCGTCCGCGGCATCACGATGCGGGCGGACAACTACACCCTGGACCGGCAGGACATCCCGCTGGCGATCGACAACTACACGCACAACGCGCAGATCGACTACCTGCACCGCTACGCGACGGACTTCTTCGCGCTCGACACGACTGTCGGCGTCGACGGGGCGTACACGTTCAGCCGGCAGGGTCAGTCGGTGAACGCGATGCCCGCGTTGGATACGCGGACCGCGGGTTTCCCGAACGACGACGCCTACTTCTCGGTCCCGCGTCCGGGTGCCGGTCTGGCCAATCTGCAGGACACCGGCTCGAAGGCGACCACCTACTCGTACTACTTCCAGGAGAATCTCTCCTTCCTGCAGGAGCGCTTGATCCTCGTCGGCGGTCTGCGCTGGTTCCAGCCGGGCGGCACCAACGAGAACTACGTGACCAAAGCGGTCACCAACCGCCCGGACACGCTCTTCCGCACCCACAAGTACGGTGTGGTGGTGAAGGTCCTCCCGAATCTCTCCGCCTACTACACCGATGCGCAGAACATCTTCCTGCAGACCGGCTTCACCGACAGGTTCGCGGCGAATGACCAGCTCGGACCCCCGCTGGACAACCAGGAAGGCAAGCTCTCGGAGTACGGGCTCAAGTACTCCTACGAGGTCTCGAATAAGGTGAGCCTGTTCGCGACGGTGGCCAACTTCGACATGGAGCTGACGAACGTCCGCACCTTCGGCGACCTCGGCAACGGCGTGCAGGGCATCATTCAGTCGCGCCAGGACAAGGGCAAGGGCTGGGAGTACGACCTCGGCATGCGCCTCGGTGCGGGCGACGGCAACTTCGACGTCATCGCCACGTACTTCGACGGCGAGTCGGCGATCGCGGCGGACCCCACGGTCCAGTCCGTGGACTTCGTCCCGCGCAAGTACAGCTTCCTTGGTAAGTACAGCTGGACGGGCGGCTCCCTCAAGGGCTTCTCGATCGGTGGCAGCATCATGGATCAAACGGCGAAGCGAAACGGTAACTACCTGATCGACTTCCCCCGCTTGTTCAACCTGTTCGCCACGTACCGCTGGAACAAGAACTGGGAGACCCAGCTCAACATCGACAACGTGACGGATGAGCGCTACATCGTGGCCATTGCCGCGACGGGTCTCGTCCAGACCGCCGACCTGCGAGTGGCGCGCCTCTCGGTCAAGTATTCCTGGTAAACCTTGAAGTGATTCCGCCCGCGGAAGCGCGGGCTTGTGACATGTCCCCCCGTCGCGAGTTGTTTTCTGCTGTGCTCGCGATGGGACCGTGCGCGTTAGGTTGGGGCCGGCGGTGCGCCGGCCCCAACCGATCTGCGCCAGCAGGGGGCTTGGCACTCGGCGGGTGTGCGGTCCTGCTCCTCCTCTGCCTCCAAGGTTTGAGTCCGCTCGCGGCGCAGGACGCCCCCACGCTGCGTGGGTTGGAGCGGATCCCGAGTCTCGAGGGCCGGATCCGCGCGATCGAGACCTTCGTCGACCGCCGCTACTACGACGCGGCGGGCATGATGTACTCGCATTCGAACTTGCGTGAAGAGCGGCCGTTCGTCGCGAGTGACTTTTCCGCCCAGGACTCGACCATTCCTGGTCCCGAGCCGCACGCATGGCTCAGCTATGAGAACAGCGTGATGGTGGCGGGTCTGTTTCTCTCCGCGCAGTGCTACCGCTTCGAGGCGACGGGTGAGGCGGCGGCGCTGGACCTCGCTCGCCGGGCCTTTGAGGCCATCAGTGCGAACTACGCACTCACCGAGAACCGGCCCACCGGCGCCGCGGGCGTACGGCAGAAGGCGGGCATCGTGGAGCAACCGGTGGCCGGACAGCGGCGCGAAGCTGGAATCTTCTGCAAGCCGTACTATGGGCAGGTGACCGATCACACCAGCACCGAGCAACACTTCTGGCCCGTCGTCGGCCTCTATCACTACTGGAAGCACGCGCCCGCCGAACTGCGGCCGCGCATCGCGCAGATGCTACGCGAGGTGTCGGAGCGCTGGCGTCGGGGTTACCGGATCAATTTCTTCGGCGAGACGTGGGACTTCGAGCAGTCGTATCCCCGGGCCCAGCGACACATGTTCTCATGGGCGGTGATGCACCGCCTCGCCTACGAGGTCACCGGCGATGCCGATGCGCTGGCAGAGTTCCGGCGGCTGGATTCGCTGTATGGCGCGATGCCCACGCCGCGGGAGACCTACTGGGGACTTGGACGCAGTTCCTACATCAGCACCGAGGACCGTTCGTTCCATATCCAATTGGTGCTCGGCGCCGACCTGCTGCTTGACCTGGAGCCGGGCGGAGCGGACCGCTACCGCCGCGGCATCGAACAGTGGTGGCGGTATTCCCAGCTGGGCCAGCGGGATGATTTGCTGAGTTACTATTTCATCGAGGTGGATGCTGCGTCCGGCACCTGGCGCAAGGCTCCGCCGTCCACGACGCCGCGGGCCCTCTGGCGCACGAACTACGCTTTCCACCACACCGTCTTTCCGATCTGCTGGCAGGGCACGCGGGAGCGGCAGGCGTTAAGCAGTGCGATCGTGGCACGGCGCCTGCCCGCGCTGGCCGAAGAGGCGGGGAAGCGTCGGGGCGCGTGCTTCGACGGCTTGGATCGCGATCATTTTCGCTGGATGGTCGACCCCGAAAACGCGACCCCGACCGAGCTTCGCTGGATGCTCAATGTCCTGCAGGGTGACTCACTGGCGTTCTATCCGCTCGCTTACTGGTACGGCCGGGCGCATGGCGTGGAGGGCGAGTGGAAATGATTCCGCCCCGCTCCTGTCGTCGCGTGATTCTCGGCGTGAGCGCGCTCATCTTTGCCATGCTTTCTCCTGACTCTTCCGCAACCACGCCGGCGGGCGCCCCCGGCGGTGTGACGGCTCTCGCCTCGCTCCCTGACCCGACCGGCTTCGCCGGCATGTTCGCGGCCGTCCTCGACGGCAAGGTCTGGGCGGGTGGGGGATCGCAGTGGGACAAGCCTTTCTGGCACGGAGGAAAACGGAGCCTCTCGGATCGCATCTACCTGCTGGCGCAGCCCGACGGCGCCTGGCAGCTGAGTGCATCCCGCCTGCCGCGCGCCGTGGGGCACTTTGCCGCGGCGGCGGAGGGCGATCGGGTTTACCTGTGCGGCGGAATCGGTCCCGACGGCGTGGTGTCGGACGTCATCGTGGGTCGCTTCGTGGACGGCGGGCTGCAGTGGTTGTCCCTGCCGCCGCTGCCGCGCGGCCTCGTCTACGCCTCTGGCGGGATGGCGGGTGGGCGTTTGTTCGTGGTCGGTGGTCTCCTTCGTCCGGAGGATCGCTCGGCGAGTGCAGAGGTGTGGTCGCTGCCCGGCGATCCTGCGGCGGCGATCCGCGACGGCTGGCGGCGCGAGCCCGATTTGCCGTCCGGCGGATTGTTCGTCGCCGCGGTCGGCGG
>JBEIGD010000035.1:0-36340 GCA_040382075.1 Opitutaceae bacterium | reverse complement strand
CGACCGTCCCGCTCAGAACCCCGAGGGGGGCGGAATACAAATGGCGCTACATGCTCCCACACGCGCGTCTGTCGCTGTCATGTTGCTGCAAAGCGACGACCCCCAACATTTCTGCGACCCACGACCGGGTAGCCGTGTTATGCGCGATTGCTCCGACGCGGCCGTGCTCCCGGGAGATGGCTCAGACATCGTGAGGTTTGCGAGCCAGCCACTCCCGGCGCCCGTTGCGCCAACGTTCCGGTTGATTTCCGCTGCGCGCATCCCATCGCGCCGCAACAACTGACGCCAACCTCCCTTTTTCGGCGCGGGGACTAAGGGGATGCCTTGGCTTTGCCTCCGTCCTTCCCCCAAACCCCCACCCGATACGACCCCTGAGCATCCCGTTTACTTTAAGCTCTCGTGGTCGATTTAGGTATCAGTTTATGCGCCATCTTAGGCGCTTTTTTGCACTTTAGTCGAATTTAAGCGTCATTATCGGCGCTTAATAAATAATATATAAAACGTCTTTAATGGCGTTTTTAATTGATACCGATGCTTCAACTGTCAGCCTCGGCCCATGAGCATCGCACCCACGCTTACCGATGAGGCACTGCTCAAGCTGGTCGGCGAGCGACTAGCCAGACTGCGGCTGGCGAAAAATCTGACGCAGCGGCAACTCGCGGAGCAGGCGGGCCTCGGGCTGCGGACGGTGCAGCGGTTGGAACTCGGCGCGGCGGCGACCCAGTTGTCGGGCTTCGTTCGGATCTGCCGGGTGCTGGGCTTGGTGGAGCGGTTCGAGGTGCTCATCCCGGAGGTGGCGGCCAGCCCGATGTCGCAACTGGAACTCCAAGGCCGCCGTCGTCGGAGGGCGACCGGCAAGAAGGGGGCGGTGGGCGAACCGAAGAAGTGGACGTGGGGTGAGGGGTCATGATCGCGAAGGTGCAGCTCTGGGGGCGCACCATCGGGGCCGTCGCGCTGGACGAAGGTCGGGAGATCGCGGCGTTCCAATACGACCCCGCGTTCGTCCGAAGCGGGATCGAGCTCTCCCCGCTGATGATGCCGTTGAGCGACCAGGTGTATGAATTTCCGGCGCTTCCGCGGGTCACGTTTCGCGGTTTGCCGGGACTACTGGCGGATTCGCTGCCGGACAAATTCGGCAATGCGCTGATCGATGCGTGGCTGGCGACGCGAGGCCGGACGCCAGAGAGTTTCCATGCGGTGGAGCGGCTTTGCTACACGGGCACGCGCGGCATGGGGGCGCTGGAGTTTGCGCCGGTGCTGGGGCCGAGGCCGCGCACGGCGACCAAGGTCGACATCGACGCACTGGTGCGACTGGCCGGCGAGGTGCTGACGCATCGCGGGGATTTGACGGGGCATTTTCACGAGGCCGGAAAGGCCCTGGCGCTGCGCGACATCCTGCGCGTGGGCACCTCCGCCGGTGGCGCGCGGGCGAAGGCGGTGATCGCATGGAACCGCACCACGAACGAAGTGCGCTCCGGGCAGATCGCAGCCGGCGCGGGTTTCGAGCATTGGCTGCTGAAGTTCGACGGCGTGGCGGGCAACAAGGACAAGGAACTCGAAGACCCGAAGGGCTACGGGGCCATCGAGTTTGCCTATCACCTGATGGCGAAGGCGGCGGGCATCACGATGAGTGAATGCCGGCTGTTGGAGGAGAACGGCCGGCGGCATTTCATGACGCGACGCTTTGATCGGCTCGCGGGCGGCGCAAAGTTGCACATGCAGTCACTGGGCGCCCTGGCCCATTTCGATTTCAACCAAGCCGGCGCCTACGCCTACGAGCAGGCTTTTCTGACCATGCGCCAGCTCAAGCTGCCGATGGCGGCCGTGGAGGAGCAGTTCCGGAGGATGGTCTTCAACATCACGGCGCGGAATCAGGACGACCACGTGAAGAACATCGCGTTTCTCATGAACCAGCAGGGCGAATGGTCGCTCGCCCCGGCCTTCGATGTGACTTACAGCTACAACCCGGCCGGTTCGTGGACGGCCGCGCACCAGATGACGCTGAACGGAAAGCGCGATGGTTTCGCAACGGAGGATTTCGAGGCGGGCGCGAAGTCGGCGCTGATGAAGCGGGGCCGCGCCGCAAGGATCATCGCGGAAGTGCAGGCGGCCGTGCGACGCTGGCCGGAATTTGCGGCGGAGGCGCGGCTCTCCGACGAATGGAGCCGCAAGATCGGAAAGTCACACCGGCTGACTTTCCCGTAGGAAACCGGGCGCACTCGGCGCGCGCCGCACGATCTCAGGCCAGCCGGGCGAAGCCGCGGCGAGGGGCGTTGGGGTTCGTCAAGTTGGTCAGCCCGTCGCGACTGATCGTCAGGGAAAGCGCCGCCAGGCTCTCGTCGAACGCCGTGAGAAAGCGCGCTCTCGCGCCGTCCGAGTGCGCCACCATGAGGTAGCTGAAGGAGGCCGCGAGGATGCCTCGGTGGAGCATCTCCCGCACATAGTGCTTCTGCGCCCCGGCGGACGCCGGTCCAAGGTCGAACGCCAGAGTGGGAGTCGTCGGCATGCTGGTCACCGAGACCCGGCACAGTGGATACCTTGCCGCGACGTTTTCGAGCGACGACCGGAACGTCAGACCCCGCGACCACATTTCGTCGAAGAGACGCTCCTCCTCCATGCGTCGCAGCACCGCGAGGGCAGCCGACGTTCCGACTCCGTCCGTCCAGTAACTCGAGGAGATGAAGCTCGCCTCCCCCGCCTCCATCAGGCTCTTGCGGCCGACCAAGGCCCCGAAGGGAAAGCCGTTGCTCATCGCCTTGGCGTAGACCACCAGATCCGGCTCGAGCCCGAGCCGGGCGCACGCGCCCGGGAATCCATAGCGGAGACCGCTGGTCACCTCATCGATCACCAGAACCGCCCCGGCAGCCCGGCAGCGCTGCGCGATCGTTTCGAGAAAACCTTCCTTCGGCCACTGCGACCGCATCGGCTCCATCACGACCGCGGCGAGGTTTCCATCCAGCTGCCGGATCGCATCCTCGAATGACGCCAAATCGTTGTAGCGAAAGGGAACCGCTGTTCCCGCCAGTTCCCGAGGCACTCCTTTCGGTTCGAGACCCGGGAGAAGGTGTCCATCGAGCGCGTGAGTCCGACCCAGATTGGCCGCGAGGTACCAATCCTGCCAGCCATGATAGCCGCAGAAGGCGATGCCGCTCCGGCCCGTCTCGGCCCGGGCGATTCTCACCGCCACGCCCATGGCATCTCCGCCGCCCCGGGCGTAACGGACCTTCCCGGCCCACGGATGCAGCGCGAGCAGGCGCTCCGCCAATTCATACTCGTCCGGATTCACCAGCGTGCAGTAGTTCCCCTGGGCCACGCGTCGCTGGACCGCCGCGTTCACCTGGGGATCGGCGTAGCCGAGCAGCACGGCTCCCACCCCTCCGGCGAAGTCGAGAAAGCGGCGATGCTGCAGATCCCAAACGTCGCACCCCTCACAGCGGGTGAAGAAGGTCGGCCACTGCTCCGGGTCGAACTGCTCGGCCCGCTTCGACATCAAGCCGGTGCCGCCGGAAATCACCTCCTTGACCCGACGCCACCGCTCCGGTCCTTCGACCGGGGCGGGCGCCTCCGAGGCCGGAAGGAAGCCACGCAAAAGGCGGCGGGCGTTTCCATCGAAGACCAGCGCCAGATCCGCCGCAGTCAGCGCCGCCCGCTCGCAGGCTCCCTTCAGGGCCACGAGTGACTCGAGTCCGATTAGCGACGCCCGGGCATCGAACCCGTCCACCGGGATGCCTTCGGGTTCCTTGGCATAGAGCCAGTGAAAGCCGTCGCCAACCGTGATGCAGCGCCCGCGGAACTCGCTGACCGGGAAATCCGAACCCCACAGCACCCGATGGACCCCGAGGATTTCGATGGCCTCCGAAAAGGCCGATTCGTCGCAGATGACGGACGTGTCGACCACGACGTTGTCCAGCGAAGCCACCGCCCGCAGGCCAGCCCGCGCGTGGTGGTGACTGAAGCTTCGCGCCACATGGGCGAGAACCACCTGGACCCGCGGATAGCGGCGGCAGAGCCGGCGCAGGGAACGCTGATTCGCCTCATCCGCCATCGCCGCATCGCGCACCACGTGCAGCATCAGGACGCCCCCGACGCCATCGAGGAGTTCCCACATCCAGTCCGGCGCGTACTCCTCGATCTCCGAATCGGTGGTCGGCCGGCGCGAGGCGTAGCAGTGGTACACCTTGAATCCGCAGACCCCCGGCAGTCCCAGTTGCCGCGCGAGGCTCTCGGGAGCATCCGTCGGCGAGGCGAGGATCAGGGACCGGCTTGCCGGCGCGCCGTGTGCCGACACCTCAGCCGCCAGCCACGCATTCACGCCGGCGCGATCGGCTCCGGCGTGCGGCAGCGGAAAGTGAAGCCCAGCGATCTCCAGCGGTTGGAGCAGGCGGTGCAGCGAGGCGCGGTGCGCGTCACACCCCAGGGGAGACAACCCCGCGAGGGACCCCCACGCGTCCGGCGGAAAGAAACGCGCATCATGCAGATGAGCGTGGATGTCGAACACGCGCCGGGGCAGGAACTCCCGCACCTGTGCGGCAAGCGAGTCATCCCGTCGATCGAGGGATTGGGCGAAAAACACTGGAGGAGGACGAAACGGGGTTGGTCAGCGGAACTGGAAGGAGAACAGGTCCGCCTCCTTCATGACGAAGCGCAGACGCACCGCCCGGCCTTGGAGCGCGCTCAGGGGCGACCGATCCGTCATGCCCTTCTGGTGCCCCCAGTCGACCGATCCGGCGATGCGATCGCCGAAGATCGTCGGCGAGTCCTCGAGCACGAATCCAGGAATCGGTTGACCACTCACGGCGTCCTGAATCTCGATCCGGAGGCTGCCGTTCGCCGAGGTCGCGTAATTCAGGAAGAGCTGGGATCCCTTGAAGATAAGGGGCTTCGAGGTCCACTCTCCACCGGGATAACCGGCGCGAAGGGAGACGAACCCGTCGACTCGCAGCGTCATCCGCTCCACCCGGTTGCTGGCGAAGGTGTAGTCGCGCTCGATGTAGAGGGACAGTTCGGATTCCGAAGTCTGCACGAAGCCGGGCAGGGGCGTGTTGGCGCGATGGCTCCAATTCCGCGGATTCGGGCCGGGATTGATGAATGCCTCCGGGAAGAGCGTCCATGCGACGCCATCGCGGCTGCTCATGAAGAGCGCATCCGAGACCCCCGGTGTCTCTCGATCCATCTCGCGAAAGTACGTCCTCCAAGGAAGGTAGCGGCGCGGCAGGCCAACGTAGAGGTGCGGAGCTCGCTCGTACGGCGCCGCGGCGATCGTGTAGAGGTGGAAACGGGGAGCCATCCCGAAGTCGGCCCACTCTCCCTTGGTCCACACCCGGAAGTCGGGCGAACGCGCGATCTTGAAGCTGCGGACCCCGTTCTCGAAGTCGCGGTAGAGCGCGACGTACTCCTTCCGCCAGCCATCCCAGAACGCCACATTGAGCGAGTCGAACGCGCCGTCGCGGATGATCGGTGCTTCGCTCGCTCGCTTCCAGCGAATGCCATCCGGCGAGGTGAAAAAATACAGGGCGGGCTGCGTGTCGCTGCGCTGAAAGTACTCGTACTGGGTCTTGGCGTCCGCACTGCTCGGCGGCGGGGGCGGGCTGGACGGGGGGCGGAACGACGCGATGGCCTTGTAGGCTTCATCCGGCCGCACGTCCGGATTCCCGTCGCGGAAGGGATAGAAGTTATGGGCGCCGCGACCCATCCACACGATGTTGTTCTCGCGCGACCCGTTGAACTCGAAGAGACCGAGTTTGGGACGCTCCCAGCGCACCCCATCCCGGCTCTCCACGAAGCAAACCGTCTCGTCGTGCTCCGGGACGATCCGCTCGCCCGGCTGCAGCGTGCCCGGGAGCGCGTAGGAAGGCAGGCTGTGTCCCCGGTAGTACATCCGGAAGCCCCCCTCGGTCTTCATCAGGCTGGCGTAGGCACTCGTGTTTCCCTCCCAGTCGCGGTCGAAGACGATCGAAGTCTCCGCCGGCCGGGGCTCGTGCAGGCGGAAATCAACGCCCCGCATTTCGGCGATGAGATGCCGGTCCACCAGCAATTCCAGTCGGCTTCCAATCTCGATGGGAGCCGACGCCGCGAGGACGTCAGCCGCAACGGCCAACGCGCAGGTAGACACGAGAGGCAGGAAACGAGCGACTCGCGAGGGAGGGGTCATGGGTTCAAAAGAGGGAGACGAACAAGGTCCTGCGGATCGCCCGCAGTCTCGGCCTGAGCGCCATACCGCAGGACGATCCGCACGGCGGTCGCGCCCGCGTTCCAATTCTCCAGCACGTCAAACCGTACGTTGCGCTCGGTGATTTGGTTTCCGACGTAATGCTCCGCCGAAGCGCGCTGCCAACTCCCTTCGCGCAGGACCTCGACACGCGCGTGGGTCCGATGACCCAGGGGGGCGACCCGCGCCCAAAGTCCCGGCTCGGCGTTCGGGGCCTGGCGCTGCCGCCAAAGAGCGACGGTGGCGGGCCGGTCCTCCGTGCCAACCCGCCAGGAGCCCACCGGGCTTCGCCGTTCTCCGGCGGAGGTTTCGACGACGAACTGGTAGGAATACTCCTCGCCCGGAGTCAGCTTCTCGAGGTCGACATTGACGGCCGCACCTTCGGGGTCGGAGGCGAGGGGCATCCCGCTCCCGAACAGCTCGACCTCTCCAAGACCCCAGCGTTCATCCTCATAACCCGACCGAACCTCCAGCTTGAAGTGGGTCACTCCCTCCGAGCGTACGTCCGCAAGGGCGTAGGCGTGGTTCGCGCTGACCGGTGACTCACGGGGCAGGGAAAGCTGCGTGAGCAGATCCCAGCGGGCGCCGTCCGACGACACGTAGGCCGCGACGTCGCGAGAGGGGTACCGGATGGATTGATGCACCTGCAGGGTCTGCAGGCGAACCGGCGCAGGAAATTGCCAGACGAAGGACTGCGGTCCCTTCGGTGCCAATGCGGAATGCCACTCGCGATCAGGTCCGTGGCGCCACCCGTCCGTGAGGCGCTCCGCCAGGCCGACCGAGCCGGAGGGCGATCCGGTCAGTCGGGTCCCGTGGGCCGGGAGGAGCAAGGAGTGATTGCGGTAGTTGATGACGATGGAATCGAAGTCGATCGTCCCCGCCGGCGGCCGCTGTCCGTCCACGTAGACATAAAGGTGGAAGAAATTGGCGTTCAGGTCCTCCAGCGACTGATTCAAGTTCAGGTACGCGTAACGCTCGGAGCGATCTTGTGCGACATTGTTGCCACCGTAGGTCCAGCGGCGCGTATCGTTCTCGAGGACGTAGGAGACATCGTTCCACCGCCCGTCCAGGAGCGCGTGAGTCGCATACCGGCCCGTGTAGGCCCAGTTGGCCCGCACCCAGTTGGGCGTGAGTTGCAGCGCCGGATCATGATCGCTTTGGGCCCAGAAGGTCAGCTCGGCACCCTTGGGATCGACACCATTTCCCCGCAGACGGACGTCAATCCGCGCGTCCCTGAAGTCCGGGCGTCCACCGCCGAGATTGAGACCCGTGCTGCGCGAAGCATGCAGGGGATTCGCCCCCATCCTCGCCGAGTAAATGTAGTGGCAGAGGTGCAGGCCACCGATTCCGTCGACATGATTCACGTCCAAACCCGGCGGTTCGCCGACGAAGGCACGGTTCTCCTTCTCCGTCGGTCCGAGGTAGCGCACGAACGAAGTCGCCGACCCCTCGCGGGCGTGAATCAAGTCCCGGCCGGAAAGACCCCCGCTCCAACCAGCCTGATCCCGATCCCACGACTCCCCCAAGAAGGCGCCGCGGACCGGCGGGAGGGATCGTGCCTCCGTCCGGTGGTTCATCTGGCCACGCGCACCATAGACGACCCAATAGCGCCCCGGCGAACCGTCGGCTCGAACCATCGCGTTCACCGAGACACCACGCGGTCCGAGGTGAGTCGCGCCAGAGAGCGCGATGTCCGCCGCGGAAGCGGTGAGGGCCGTGGCGAGGGTCGCCATGAGGTACGTGGTCAGACGATGCGGGACGAAGGCAGACAGATTGTTCACAGCGCAGGATGGCTAGTAGTCTCTCCAGACAATGATCCGCCAGCCCGGTGAAGGAACTGGCGGATCAACCCAGTGAACCAAACCAAAACCTAGAAGCGATAATCGACCGTGAGCATGCTGCGCATGCCCTCACTGACCTGGACCAACCCGGTGCCGGCGATGCCTTGGATGTTCCGCTCGTCGGAGAGGTTGTACAGGTTAAGCTGGAACGAGAGGCGATCGTTCAAGGCGTAGCGCCCCATCAGATCGTACGTGGCCGCCTGCGTGACCCAGAAGCTGCCGCCAGCGCGCTTCTCGCCCTCACCCAGCCAGCCCAGTCCCGCCGTCAGTCCCTTGAGCGTGCCCTGAACGAACGTGTGCTTGGCGAAGATGCTCGGGCGGAACTCGACGTGGTTGTTGACCAGCCGGTTGTCCGCGGTCTTGCCGTCCGCATCGTACAGCGTCGCAATCACGTCCGAGATGCCCGCGTCCGACTTGTAGCGCAGACGGAGGTCGACCTCGAGTCCCTTGACCTGATCCTTGGCGGAAGCGGTGGGATAAGGGGCGCCGGTCAGCGGGCCGGTAATCAACGTGCGAACATTGGTGAGATACTGGTCGAACACAACCACCGAGCCCGAGACCGCGAGCGCCGTGCTCACGTCGACGTCAAACTTCAATCCCGCCTCCTTCACCACGCCCTGTTGGTCGCGGAAGAGCTCGCCCGGATCCGTCGGCCCGTCGGTACCCGGCTGACGCAGCACTCCCGAACGGGGAAACACATTCTCGGCCTGCTGGGCGTAGAGGGAGATGTTCTTCGTCGCCCGGAAGATGATCCCGTGGCGGTAGGTGTCGTACGAGCGCTGCGGTCCCCCGCCGGTCACCTCCGCCGGAGCACCGGTGGTGGAAACGCCGCGGAAGCTCTTTCCGCCGTTCTGGTAGCGGAAGCCGGCGATGAGGATCAGGCGGTCGTTCAGGAGCTTCAGGTTCTCCTGGATATAGGCGGAGTAATTGTTCCCGTACGCCACGTCGGCGTACGCGCCGCCATTGTAGTGACCCCACGCGTTCTTGCCGAGGGCGTTCAGGAAGGCGCGGTCCGCGTTGCGGATGGCGGCGGCATTGGCCGGACGCGTGTCGAGCATGGGCATCGGGAACAGCGTCTGGTAGTAACGCGCGTAGGCCTTCTGGTAATCGAAGCCCACCATATTCTCCAACTTCGCGAAGCCGAGGTCGACATCGAGACGGTAGTCAAACTGGACGTTGGAATCCTCCCACTCCGCCCACGCATCCACGTAGCGACGGCTGAGATTGATGTTGTCCGGCTGCACCACGACGCCGCTCAGGAGCATCTCGCGATCGCGGTTCGTGTGGTAGGAGTAGCTGAGCCTGACGTCGCCCGCGAGGACCTTGGCGAGGTACTGGAGATTGATATAGCTACTCGTCGTCTTCCACGAGATGTCGTTGGGATTCTGGACGGAGAAGCTCCGCGTGGAATTGGGGTGGATCCGCGCCTTCTTCAGCGACTGCGAACGGCCCATCACGCTGCCGGTGTCGGAACCATCCAGGAAGTCCTCCCAGTACACGTAGTCATTGTCGACGAAGTGGAAGAAATCGAGGGTGAGGATCTGCGAGTTGGACATCTTGGCGCGCAGCGATCCGCCGATGAACGACTGGTCAACGCTGTAGGCCGCCTTGTCCGAATCTCCCTTTTCGAGGCCCAGCGTCAGGCGGTAGTCGATCTGCAGGTCTTTCCGCTCCAGCACCGGCCCGGTGGTGTTCAACGTGCCGCGATAGGTGTTGTGGTCACCCACCCCCACCGAGACATCCGTGCTTCGCACCGAACTCGGCGCCCGCGTGATCGTGTTCACGCCGCCGCCGACATTCTGGGAGGCGAGAATCATGCTCAGCGGACCCTTGATGACCTCAACCCGATCAATGTCGAACGTCGGCACCTTCTTGTAGGACCGAAGCGTGAAGCCGTTGCGCAGGGTCTGGTTGGCACGGAAGCCGCGGATCGTGCGATCCTCGTCGGCCCGCTGGTTGTTGTTCACGCCCGCCACGCCGAAGTTCAGCGCGTTCTGCAGGTTGCCCTTCAGATCCTTCAACAGATCCTGATTGATCACGATCACGCTCGAGGGAACCTCCAGCAAGTCCTTCGCCGAGCGCGTCGAAAGCGAGGTCTGGCGGCTCGAGTACCCTTCATCCTCAGCCGAGGAGACGACGAAGGGCGAGAGGTCAACGACCTCCTCCGCCGCCGGGGCGGGTGCCTTGTTCTGAGCCGGCGGGGATTGGCCAGGGGCCACTTGGGCCAGCGCGGGCCACGCGGATGCGAGCGCCAGCGCGAGAGCTGAAACGGAACGGAGTCGAGGGTGGATTGAGGCAGGCATGGTAGGGTGAAAGCGAGAAACCACAGAGGCCCGGGACCGCAAAATCGCTTGCCGCCTCGACCCTGAAGGGGTTTGGTGGTGGTTTGGTATACCACGGCAATGGTATACCGAGCGCGCTGTAAAGCTTTTTCTTGATGAATCGGAAATCTTCTCCTGCACTCCGGACGGGCGTCGGGCGCGACACTCTGCCCGCCAGGTACAGTCCTTACTTGAGATTAAAGGATATGATCTACCGGGGTGAACTGCCTGCGGGGAAACGACTGGTGGAGCGGGAACTGGCCGAGATGCTGATGATCAGCCGCATTCCGCTGCGCGAGGCGCTCATCCGGCTTCAGGCGGAGGGGCTGGTGCAGAGCAACCGGAACAGCGGCGCCTTCGTCGTCGATTTCTCACCGAAGGATCTGGCCGAGATCTACTCCCTTCGCGGGATCCTCGAACCCTTCGCGGCCCGGCTCCTCGCAGAGCGGAGGGACAAGCGGCAGGTGCTGCAGGATCTCCGGGAAGTCTGCCAGCGCATGAACGAGGTGTCCGCCGACGAGCGCGCGTGGGACGATCTCGACGACTGCGACTTCGAGTTTCACTGGGTCATTGTCCAGGCGTCCCAGCACACGCGGCTGATCCGCGCCTACGACATGAGCCAGGTCCGGATCCTCGGGCGGAGAGACCAGTACCGCTACCTGCACAAGATCAACCCAAACGCCACGGCGGAAATGCACCTTAAGCTCGTCGAGGTGATCGCCCTCGGAAGCGGTCCGAAGGCCGAGAAGGCGCTGTTCGAGCACGTCGACAACGCGATGCAAAGCTACCTGCGAACCTACGGACTGACCAAGGGCTAACGTCGTGACGCTGGCCTGCGTTGAGGCCCGGCGAGATCGCCGATTCGCGACGCGCGGCCCTTGGTCCCCGGTGCCAGCATCGACCCGCTGCCATCCCGCTCCCAATCCAGAGCAGGACCGTCGCCTGAGGATCGACTTCGTTATCTCAGCGGGTCGAGGCACGCCAGCTCCTCTTCGCCCTTACGCTCCCTTCGGTTCAGTCAGGAACGTCACCGCGTCATTCCGCCCAGGGCGGTTGCGGGTGTCGAATCGGAGGACCCAGTCCATCGTTCCTCCGCCAATTCCAGGGCACTCCCATGCTCCTGCTGATCGCCGTCATCCTCGCGGCATCCTTGTTCGGGGCACCTCAGGACGTTCCCCGCGGGCCGTCGCGAAGACCCGACTTTGGGATTGATTTCATATCAACGCATCTGCATGCGTTGATATGACGTATGATTGACCGGCCGATTTCTGAGCTCTTCTCCTCTGGGCGGCCGCTGCGTTCGCTGGAGTTCTTCCCGCCGAAGGACGACGCGGGGGTCGAGCATCTGCGGCAGGCCGCCGCCGCGCTGCGGAAGATTTCCCCGGACTTCGTCTCGGTGACGTACGGGGCCGGCGGGAGCACCCGGGAGCGCACCGCGCAGGTCAGCGCGCTGCTGAAGCGCGAACTGGGCTTCACGGTGATGCCGCACCTGACCTGCGTCGGACACGGGACGGAGGAACTCGACGCGTTGGCCGACCGGATTCACGGCGAGGGCTTCCGCAACATCATGACGCTGCGGGGTGACCCGCCGAAGGGCGTGACGCACTTCGAGCCGACCGCCGGTGGCCTGCGCTACGCGAGCGAGCTGGTGGCGCTGCTCAAGCGTCGCCATCCCGACTTCTGCCTCGGCGTCGGCGGCTACCCGGAGAAACACCCGGAGGCGCCGAGCGCGGCGGCCGATTTGGATGCCTTGCGGGCCAAGGTGGACGCGGGCGCAAGCTTCGTCACCACCCAGCTCTTCTTCGACAACGCGGTCTACTTCCGCTTCGTCGAGCGCTGCCGTTCCCACGGGATCCAGGTGCCGATCGTCCCAGGCATCATGCCCGTCCTTTCTCTGCGGCAGATCCAGCGTTTCACCGCGCTGTGCGGTGCGTCGTTGCCCATCACGCTGCAACGCCGACTGGAGGCGACGGACGACCAGCCCGACGTCGTTGAAATGATCGGGCTCGATTGGGCGCTCGACCAGATCCGCGATCTCGTCGCGTCCGGCGCACCCGGATACCACCTGTACATCCTGAACCGCGCCCGCAGCGCCCTCGCACTCGCCGCCGGTCTGGCGGCCTGAGCCCGCCGACGCGCACGCCGGGACCCGGCGCCCGGGCCGGAGCGGTTTCGGTTGGCCTCGGGCGGCCGGAGTGTTTCTCTGGCGACATGCGCTCCCCTCGCTTTGCCCTCCGCTTTCTGGTCGCGGTTTTCGCCGGCCTGCCTTTCGCCGCATTCCTTTCGACCGGCCTCCACGGTGCCGCCGCCGCGCCAGCCAAGGTGCGCGTGCTGATCATCGACGGGCAGAACAACCACGCGTGGCGGATCAACACGCCGTTGCTGGCGCGGATCCTGACCGACACGGGGCGCTTCACGGTCGACCTTTCCACCACACCGCCCGCGCGTCCCGCCGCGCCGCGCGTCCCGCGCAACGCCACGCCCGAGCAACTCGCCGCGCACGCCGCGGCGGTCCAGCAGGCCGCGGCCGACGCTAAGATCCACGACACGAAGGCACCCGCGCTTTGGGCCGCCTGGCGCCCGCAGTTCGCGAACTACGATGTCGTGCTGTCCAACTACAACGGCGAAGACTGGCCCGAGGAGGTGCGCAAGGCCTTCGTCTCGTACGTCCGCGAGGGAGGCGGCTTCGTCTCCTACCACGCCGCCAACAATGCCTTCCCGAACTGGCCGGAATACAATGCGATGATCGGCCTCGGCGGCTGGGGCGGCCGCAGCGAGAAGTCCGGACCCTACCTGCGTCTCCGCGCCAATGGCTGGTTCCGCGACACCACGACCGCCGGGCCGGGCGGCGGCCACGGCCCCCAGCACGAATTCGTCATCGAAGCCCGCCAGCCCGAGCACCCGATCCTCGCCGGCCTGCCGGCCCGCTGGCGCAATGCGATGGATGAACTCTACCACGGTCTCCGCGGCCCCGCCGAAAACGTCACCGTGCTCGCCTCCGCGTATTCCCCGGAGACGAAGGAACAGGAGCCGATGCTGATGGTGATTCCCTTTGGCAAGGGGCGCGTGTTCCACACGACGCTCGGACACGCGTCGGACGCGATCCACGGACTGAGTTTCCAAGTCACGCTGCAGCGCGGCACCGAGTGGGCCGCCACGGGGAAGGTCACCCTTCCGGCACCGCCGGCTGGCACGCTGACCGAAGACCGCCCGGCGCTCCGGCCGATTGCACCTTAAGCGGCGCAACGCGCCGAATCCCGGGAGTCGTTCCGCCGCAGCAGCCACGGAACGTCCGGGCCAATCCGCCTTGCCCGGTAGATATCTCCGGAGTAGGCTGCGCCTTGTCAGGACAACACGAATCAGACGTGAAACGACGGTTCTTACCAGAGCGCGTCGGGCCACGCGTGGTTCATTGCAACCCCCAACCTAGGAGAGATGTGACCATGAAAACGTCATCCCAAGCCAAGAAGGCCCCGCGCCGGCCGGCCCCGATCACCGGCGTGCTCTGCGGCACCGATTTCAGCGAAAACGCCCGCGCCGCCGCCGAGATCGGCGCGCAACTCGCCCACGAATGGGAGCAACCTCTCACGCTGGCCCACGCCACGCTTGAGACCAATGCAGCCGCCGCTCGCACCGCGCTGTCCCGGGAAGGGGCACGGCTGCGCAAGACGTCCTCCGCCGGGATCCTGACGCGGTTGCTCGAAGGCGAGCCGAGTGAGGTTCTGGCCGACCGTACCGCAGTCGGGAGCACCCGCCTTGTCGTGGTCTCTTCCCTCGGCAAACGCGGGCCGGCCCGCTGGTTCCTCGGAAGTGTCGCGGAACGCACCGCCGAACGCGCCAAGGTACCCACGTTGGTCGTGCGGAATTCCGAGACGCTCAACGGCTGGCTCCGCGGCGAACGCTCCCTGCGGGTCTTCATCGCCTTCAACTTCACCCAAACGTCCGACGCCGCCCTGCGCTGGGTCTGGACCGACCTGCTGCCGACCCGGCCCTGCGAGTTGGTGATCGCCCACGTGAACTGGCCTCCGGAGGAAGGCTCACGCATCGGCGGCGCCACGCCGATTCCCTTGGAGGGCAACCCACCGGAGGTCCAGCGGGTCTTGGTACGCGACCTCAAGGCGCGGGCCAACGAGCTGCTCGGCACCGACGACTTCAAGGTGCGGGTCGAGCCCAACTGGGGACGCCCTGACGTCCGGCTTGCCGACATGGCGGCCGAGGAGGAGGCGGATCTCATCGTGATCGGCTCCCACCAAAGCCACGGGCTCCAGCGGCTCTGGCACCATTCCATTTCCCGCGGCTTGCTGGAGCGGTCCTCGGCCAGCGTGGCCGTGGTACCCACGCCACCGGCCGCACGCCACGGCGACGGTACGGTGCCGTGGGTCTGGCGCGTCCTCACCGCAACGGATTTCTCGGCGATCGGTGACCGTGCCGTAGCGCACGCATACGCCCTGCTGCCCCAAGGCGGGACGCTGCGGCTGATCCACGTCGCCGCCCCGGGCGCGATCAGCGACTCCAAGCAGGTCCCGGGCAAGCCCACGGTGAAGGAGGCGGCACAGCAACGCGCCTACGTGGAGTCTTGCCAGCGACGTCTGGAGGCACTCATCCCAGCCGAAGCCAAGGAACGCGGGGTCGAAACCGAGATCGCGGTCCTTTCCGTCGATCAGGCGGCCCGGGAACTGCGCCAGGAAGCGGAGCGATTCGGAGCGGATCTGGTCTGTTTGGGCACGCACGGGCGCTCCGGCGTGGCCAAGGTGCTGATGGGCTCGACGGCGCAGGCTGTGCTCGCCTCCTCCGCTCGGCCCGTGCTTCTTGTCAGGCCTCCCGCGGAGTAATCCGCCTCCGCGCCGGCCGTCCGGACGGCCGGTCCATCCCGCCCCGGATCACCGGGGCGGGCCGGGGGAGAGGTCGGACTGAACACGCCATGACTCTCCCCCATTCGATGAAGCTCCTCCAGTTGGAGGCTCCCGGACGCGCCGTCTGGCGAGACGCCGAGGTGCCGCGCCCCGCCGCGGGCGAGGTGCTCGTCCGCATCCTCGCCGTCGCGACCTGCCCACACTGGGACCTGCACCTGTTCGCCGGCGATCCCATGTTCCCGGGCATGGACCTGCGTTACCCGTATCTCCCCGGCCAGCCGGGTCATGAGGCCACCGGCGACGTGGTGGCGGTCGGGCCGGGCGTGCAACGACTGACCCCGGGATGCCGGGTTGCGGTCTGGCGGGACACTGGCCGGCGGCCGCAAGGCTGTTACGCGCAGTACAACGTGCTCCGGGAAGAAGACCTTCTGGAGGTTCCGGTCGATTTGCCGCTCGACCGGGTGGCCTCGCTGGAACTGGCCATGTGCGTGGAGGTTTCATTCCAGACACTTGCCGCCCAAGGTGGGATCACCGGGCGACGCATCGGCCTCGCCGGCCTCGGTCCGGCCGGATTGGTCGCCACCCAACTGGCCCGTGCGCACGGGGCCGGCGAGGTGCTCGGGATCGATCCGGTCGCCAGCCGCCGCGACCTCGCCCTGCAACTCGGTGCTCACCGCGCCGCCGCCCCCGATCCGTCCGCCTGGCCGGCCGAGCGCGACGCCGCCACCGCACTCGATGATGCCATCGACCTCACCGGAGTGCCGGCCTCGATCGAATTCCTCATGGACCGCACCCGCCGCTGCGTGACCCTCTTTGGCGTGCTGCGCGAAGAGGTGCGCTTCGGCACCCGGCACCTCTTCGGACCCGGACTCGCACTCGTCGGCTACGCCGACCACAACCGCGCTGCGGCCGAGACCGCCTTAGGTTTCATCAAGACGGGACAACTCGATCTCTCCGCCCTCATCACCCACCGCCTCCCCTTCAGTCGCTACGCCGAAGCCGTGGACCTGCTGCGCCGCAAGGAGGCGATCAAGGTCCTCTTCGATCCCTGGGCCGAGGCGTGACCCTCCGTCCGAACGAATTCGTGAACCGCAGCGTGGACAGCCAAGACCCGGACTTCTGGGAGGACCGTTACCGCGCGGAGCGGGTGCCGTGGGATTTGGGCGGCGAACCCACCGATCTCGCCCGGGCGCTGGGGAACGAGCTACCGCGCCCCGGTAAGGTGCTCATCCCCGGCTGCGGCTCCGGCTACGAGGTCCGCAGCTTCGCGGCGGCCGGCTGGGACGTCTGCGCGATCGACTTCGCGCCCGCCGCGGTGGCCCGGGCCCGGCGCATGCTCGGGCCGCTGGGGGACCGCGTCCGCGTCGCGGATTTCTTCGAGGACTCGCTGGCCGGGCCTTTCGACGTGGTATACGAGCGCACCTTCCTGTGTTCGCTGCCGCCAACGCTGTGGGCACGCTACGCGGAGCGGGTCGCCGCGCTGCTGCGGCCGGGCGGGGTTCTGGCGGGCATCTTCTTCTACGGCATCGATCCCGAGCCGCCGCCGCATCCGCTCACGCCTGCCGAAGCAGATCGGCTCTTCGGGAGACAGTTCCGGCGGATCGTCGATCGTCCGATCGCGGCCGACGACTCGCTGCCGATCTACGGCGGAGCCGAACGCTGGCAACTCTGGGAGCGCCTTCCCACCCCCACTCCATGACGTTCCCGCTTTGGGCCTATCCTGTGCTCTTCCTCACCGGGTTCGTCGCGGGGGTGATCGATAGCGTCGCCGGCGGCGGAGGCATCCTCACCCTGCCGGTCCTCCTGAACCTGGGCCTACCGCCCGCGCAGGCGATCGCCACCAACAAGTTGCAGGCGAGCTTCGGCAGCGTCACGGCCGCGTGGAGCTACGTCCGCAGCGGCGTCGTCTCGTTCCGCGCGTGCCTGCCGGGAGCCATCCTGACGTTCATCGGTTCGCTCCTCGGAGCGGCCGCCCTGCAGTGGGTGCGCCCGGACTTGCTGGAACGATTGGTCCCTTGGCTGCTCGCCGGAATTCTCGTCTACACGGTGCTGCGCCCCCGCCGCGGCGAGCAGCAGACGCGCGCGCGTCTGTCCGCCGGCGCATTCTTCCCGATCTTCGGCCTCGGCCTGGGATTCTACGATGGAATCTTCGGGCCGGGCGTAGGATCACTCTGGACGCTCGCGCTCATCGTGGTGCTCGGCCGGGACTTCGTCGCGGCCACCGGAATCACGAAGGTCATGAACGCCGCCAGCAACCTCGCTGCGCTGTCGGTGTTCCTCGCGCTCGGCAAGGTGCACATCACGCTCGGTCTCGTCATGGGCGCCGGCCAGATCGTCGGCGCCCGCGTCGGTTCACGCCTCGTAATGACGCGCGGCGCACGCTTCGTCCGCCCGATCTTCATCACGATGGTCGCCGCCGTCCTCGCCCGTCTGCTCTGGCTCAGTCTGACGGAGGGCTGAGTCCCGGCCGGACGAGGCGGCATCGCGGCGCGCCGCGATGCCGATCGGACCCACCGTCAGGCGGAAGGCCGGAGAAGGTAAGCGAGCAGGTCGTGAAATTCCTGTTCCGAGAGAGCGGACTCAAATGCCGCCGGCATCGCCGACGAGGCCAGCACGGCGTGTGAGACGACGTCGGCCTTGGCGAAGCGCCGCTCCGTCCCCGTCGCCGGATCGACCAACCGAAGGTCACTGCCCTCCTCCCGGAGGTCCATGCCGCCCGCCGTCTCGCCATTGCGGAGCGTGACGCTCGCCAGACGGAAGACCGGGTCGACGTTGCGGCTGGGATCCAAGATATCCTCGATCAGGCGGGACGCTCCGCGGACCCCGATGCCGTCGAGGTTCGGGCCAAGGTTGCCGCCGGTGCCGCCGATGCGGTGGCAGGCGGCGCAGTTCTGGGCAAAGACCGCGGCGCCGCGATGCAGGTCCTTCACCGCTACGGCGAAGGATCCGTTGCGCTCCGCGATGACCGCATCGAGCCGAGCGTCCTCGGGCGGCAACGCCGCCGTCAATCGCTCGGCTCGCTCGCGCACGGAGGCATCCCGCGCCGCGAGCGCGTTCGCCAGATCCCGGTGTCGCAGGAGCAGGGCCGGCGCCTTGCCGGCGTCCACGGCGTCCATGAGGGCCTTCGCGCCTTCGTTGGTCCGCGCCAGCTCGGTCGCGATCGCAAGGCTCAGGTCCACCGGGGCACCGGGCAAGGCGGCCGCGAGATGTTCGCGGGCCGCCGCGACCGTCGGGACCGTTCCGAGCTGAATCACCGCGATCCGCCGCATGCGCACCGCTTCCTCGGGTCGGCGGGCCACGCGACCCAGCATCTCCAGCACCGCCGGATTTCCCGCCGGCAGGCCGCGCGCGGCCGCGAGCCGCACTCCGTAATCGAGGTCGATCCGCCCCGCGACCGCCGTCAGCGGCACCACTTTCTCCGGCAGCGAGGGTTCACGCAGCGCCTCCGCGGCGCGCCGGGCGAGCGGGACGTCCGCTCCGGGTGCGATCTCCAGCAAGGTATCCACCATCCAGCGACGTACGGAATCCGGGAGCGCGCGCCGGTTCTGCACCAGGGTCGAGGAAAGCCCCTCCGCCAACGCGAGGCGTTGCGCCAGCGGCGCCTGCTCCAGCGAGCGAATCATCGCCCCCACCGCCGCTTCCAGTCGCTCCGGTGGGAGGTGCCGGACGGCATGGCGGGCGAATTCACCCGCCCTCTCCCCGGCAAAGGCCGTGCGCTCCAGATGACCGAGCAGAAACGCCGCCGACACAGGCGACGGCACCGCGACCGCCACATCCGCGATGTACGCGTCCGTACCAGGTCCCACCGTCCGCCAAGCGGCGAGGTCGCCATCCGCGGCGCGCGCGAGCTGCGCCTTCAGGGCGAGACGCAAGGCGTAGATGAGTTCGGTGTCGCCCGCCGGCACCCGCGGCTGCAACCGAAGAATGAGGTCCGCCTGCCACGGCTCCGGCCGCCGCACGAAGAGGGCCGCCATCGCGCGCGTGGCCTGACCGATCGGCGCCTCGGCCGCCACCCGCGTCACCCACGCGCGCTCCCGCTCACCGAGGGAACCGCGGTCCGCCAGGACGCGCAGGGTGCGGAGACTGGCGGCGACATCCGAGACGTCCGCCGGCAGGCCGACCGGAAGGTCAGGCGCAACGCGGTTCAGCGCCAGCGCCGCGGGCAGGGCTTCGATACCCCCGGCGGCCGTTGCTTGGGCGAGCGCCGTCTGCGCGGTCGCCGCGCCGAAGCGGTCGGCCAGTTCATTGGCGGCCAGCGCACGCAGGACCAGATTGGGCGCCCGCAGGGCACGGGTCAGCGTCTCCACATCCGCATCGGCCAACCGCGGGAGCGCCGGGACCTCCGCTCGACCATCAAGGCCGCGCCAGACGACGCGCCAGATCCGGCCGCGGCTGCGATCCCGCGCCGGATGCGTGAGCGGCACTTCGTAATGACCGATGATCGGGTTGTAGAAATCCGCGATCCACAGCGCGCCATCCGGGCCGAGCTTCACCTGCACCGGACGGAACAGCGGATCATCACTCGTCAGAAAATCCTCCACCCGCACCGCCTGCGGCGTCGAACCCGTCCAATCCACACGCGCCCGATTCACTCGCCGCGTCACTGGATTGCCGTTGAAGAGGTTGCCCCGGAACTCCGCCGGGTAGGTGTCCGCCGCATAGGCCGCGACGCCCGCGATGGAGGTCGAGCCATGGTTGTCCTGCGTGATCGCCGGCGCGAAGCCGAGGCCGTCGTGCTGCTTGCCGATGCCTTCGTAGAAACCGCCCGCGACGAGCAGGTACACCGGCTTCGAATGCGAGTCCGCCGTGTAGACATCGCCTCGCTCGTCGAACGCGAGGCCGAAGGGATTGGTCTGCCCGCGCGTCCAGACCTCGAACCGCGAGCCATCGGGCCGGAAGCGATACGTGTTGCCGCTCTCGAGGAGGGTGACCTGACCGGAGCCATCGCGGATTTCACTGCGGTTCGCGAAGCCGTGCGTCCCGTAGATCCAGCCATCCGCCCAATAAGTGAAGCTCGATGCCATGCCGTGCGTATCCTTGAACCCGAAGTCGCCGAACAGGCGCTCGCGGCGGTCCGCCCGGCCATCGCCGTCGACATCCTCCATCCGCCAGATCGCGGGGATCGAGTGCACGATCACGGTGTCGCCCTTCGCACCGGGGCGGCGCGGCAGGGGTTGCACGCCGATCGGAATGTTCAGGCCGTCGGCGAAGACCTCGATCTGGCGCGCCCGGCCATCCGGTCCGAAGTCCGAGAGCACCCGCACGCTGTCGCGCGCCGCCACTTCGGGCGCGGGAGGCGCCGAAGTGGCACGGAAGGCGAGGTTGTTGTCATTCCACTCGCGATCGAAGATCGCGATCTCCTGCCCCACCGCGTCGGTCCGACCCGGCCACGGGTACATCGTCGTGCCGGTCACCCACAGGCGCCCCGCCGCGTCGAAATTCAGGTTCAGCGGTTTCTGAATGTCCGGCTCGGCGGCGACGAGTTGGACCTCAAAGCCGGGGGGAACGTGGAACAGGGCACGTTGCTCCTGCGGCGACAGGGCTGGGGCCGAGGGACGGTCGCCGCGCGGATCGGCGGGGGCCGCCGAGGCCGAGGCGCTGGGCAGGAACGCCAGCAAGGCCGGTGCGAGAAGACGCGGGAGCCGGGGGAGAAGGCCCTGAAAAAACATGGTCTCAAGAGACGAAATCGCCCTGCCAACGCAAGCGCGCACGGTTTGGTTTCACCAAGCGCCGCCGACCCTCGAAGTCGGCCGCGATCGGCGACTTCGGGATCCGTACCGCACGCGATCCCGCGTTGCGCGAGGCCCTCGCGGCGTTCCGGCGGGAATTGCCCGCGAAACCAGCACCCGCAAAGGACCCGAAACCGGCGGCAGCTCCGTCACCGGAGCCGCCGCGACCCTGACCAAGACGGCCTCGCGCTTACGCGAAGTCGATCGTGCGCTTCTTCGCGTTGTAGACCGTGCGACCGCCCTTCTCGTAGGACAGCATCGCCATCAGGCACGCCACGCCGTGCTGGTAGCCGGCCTCGATCGAGGCGTGCGGCGTCGCACCGGTGCGCAGGCACTGCAGCCAGTCGAGGAAGTGATCCGGACGCTCGATCGGCGTCACCGTGACCTCGCCGCGGATCGAACCATCGCGCTTCGGACCGCCCTGGGCGCTGTAGGTTGGCACGTTCCAGTTGTCGACCTTGAGCACACCCTTCTCGCCGAAGAACTTTCGCGTATTGCCGAAACCATTACCGAAGTTGTTCGAGCTGGTGAGCAGGAAGCCCTCCGGATAGATCCACGTGGCCTGGATGCAATCCGGCACGGTGAAGCGGTGCTTGTCCTTCCAGGTGAAGATGCCGCCGGAGCAGACGCAGGACTCAGGGATCGAGGCGCCCGTGATGTAGTGCGCCATGTCGAGGAAGTGCGCGCCCCACTGCGGGATCGGCCCTTGGCAGAATTCGTAATGGCCATACCACGCGGCGTAGACCTCGGGGTCGAACGGACGCATCGGACGATCGCCGAGGAATTCCTTCCAATCGACATCCTCCTGCTTCACCTCGCGGCCGAGGTACTGGTACCAGTAGGGCTTCTCGTCGTTGCGGCACTCCTCGACGCGGGAGAGCTTGCCGATCTTGCCGGACTGGACGACCTCGCGGGCGCCCACGACACCCGGAAGGCTGCGCAGCTGGGTGCCCACCTGCACGACGGTCCCGGCGGCCTTCACGGCGTCGTAGGCCCGCACGAGCTTGTCCATCTCAGTGGCGAGCGGCTTCTCGACGTAGATGTGCTTCCCGGCGCGGGCCGCAGCCTCGAGGTGCGTGGTGTGGTGGTGATCCGGCGAGGCGATCATGACCGCGTCGATGTTGGGCAGATCGAGCAACTCCTTGTACGAAGTGCACTGGTGGGCATCGCGGCCGAACCACTCGCGCACCTTGGCGTTGGACCGCTCGCGGGCGACGCGCCACGGGTCGCACAGGGCGACGATCTCGAAATTGGTCGCGGCGACGTGCTTGTAGATGCCCTCCATGTGGGCGCCTCGACCGCGCTCGCCGCAGCCGATGATGCCGATACGGATGCGGTCATTCGCACCGATGGAGCGCCGAGCGGTCGCGGCGGACAGCGGCGTGTAACCAGCGACGGCCGCGCCGGCGGCCAGCGTGGCCGACGTCTTCAGGAAATCGCGGCGCGGCATCGGGGTGCTCGCCGCAGCGGCGGCCGAGCCATTCGGGGAAGCAGGGGCGTTCATAGGTAAAGAGCGGAGAAAAAAGACGGGGTGACGTGAGCGAGGAAAACCAGCGGGAAAGAGGGGAGACGGCGTCCGCGGAGTCGAATTCGGTGCCGCAAGGACCGCCTTAGCTGGCGATGACGCGATCCATCAGTTCCGAGAGACGACGCAGCGAGGCGCCCTCGTCGGTATTCGGTGCACGCCACTGCTCGGCGATCACCCAACCCGAGTAGCCGACCTCATCCAGCGCCGCCATCGTCTGCGGCCAGTCGCTGTCCCCTTGGAGCAACTCGACCGCGAAGCCGGCGAACGGACCTTTCTCGTCGCGCAGCTTGCGGCTGAATTCCTTGATGTGGACCTGGACGATTCGGGAGCCAAGGACGCGGATCCACTGCTCCGGCCACGCCTGCGTCACGATGTTGCCCACGTCGAAATGCCACCGCACGAAGGGCGACTGGAAGGAATCCACGTACGCCGCGGCCTCGAGCGGACTGAGCAGGAAGCGATTCCAGACATTCTCGATCGCGATGATGACGCCGAGCGACTCGGCGAGCGGCAGCGCCTTGCGGATCTCGGCGATGGAGCGGTCGAACGCCTCGCGGTAACCCACGTCCTTCGTGACCACGGCGGGCACGAGCAGGACGGAACGCGCTCCGTAAGCCTTGGCATCGCGCAAGCCCTGTTCCAGACCCACGAGTCCGGCGGCACGCACCGCCGGGTTGGGATCGGAAAGCGGTTTTGCCCAATGAGTCGCGACGACGACGCTCGGGATCTCGAGCCCCAGCGCATCACGCGCCGCCAGCACCTCGGCCTGATCGAGTGCGCTGGTCATCTCGACCCCGTGAAACCCCGCATCCCGCAGCAGCTGAAACCGCTCGCGGACGGACATCTTGCGCGCCGCCTCGCTGTTGAACATGCCGTACATGAACCCCTTGCGGAGAGCGCGGGCCGGACGGGCGGCGGGAGCGCCGGGAGCGGATGCGCCGCCCGCAGCCGGGGACGCTGCGGCGGAGGCGAGCGGGAGAGCGGCGCCGAGTGCGGCCGCCGAGCGGAGGAAGGAACGGCGGTTCATTGGGAAGAAGGGAGTTCGCGGAGGAAGATGTTGCGCCACGTCGTGGCCCCACCGTGCGTCTGCAGCTGGATCGGACCGCGGGCCGGCACGGGCCGGCGCTGTTCCGGGGTCAGCGCCTTGTTCACCTTGTCATAGTAGTTCTCGAGCACGACGTCCTCCACCACCTGCTGGCCGTTGAGCCAGACGCTGACGCGGCTGCCGACCATCGTGATGCGCAGCGCGTTCCACTCCCCGATCGGGCGATCCGCCCGGACCTTGGGATCGCGCCCGGGCGTGCCCTTCGTGTTGTTCCACAGGCCACCGGATCCAAACGCATAGCCATGCCCCTTCGGGTCGGGCATGGTCGAATCCCAGATCTGCACCTGAGGCACGCCGCGGAGGTAGACCCCGGAATCAGCGCCCGGCGCGAGCTTGAATTCCAGCGACAGTTCGAAGTCACCGTAGTCGCGCTCGGTCGTCGCAAAGCCACCGACGCCATCGTTCACCAACTCTCCCGCCTCCACCCGCCAGTGCGGCTGTCCGTCCTTCAGCTCGGTCAGGCTGCGCGTCCACCCCGCGATCAGGGCCTCCCGCTCGGCCGGCGGTAGCTCGAGCAACTGGCGGTGATCATAGGTCGTACCTCCACGCCAACCCGAGAGATCGCGTCCATTGAAGAGCGAGACGAATCCCGGCGGAGGGGCGGCCGGCGACGCCATCGCCGGGGAGGAAGCGACGACGGAAAGGAGGAGCGAAGCGCGCAGAACCAGGAGGCGGCAGCGAGAGTTCATTGAATCGGGGGCAAGGGGGAGAAGAAACACCATCTGAGACGGCCCAACGGAGTCCGCAAACCCAAATCCCGGCGCAGCACCAAAGGAGTGCGCCCGTTTTCATGAATATTCCCCGTCCCGGGCCCGCCGCACCGACCGCTTCCCCGCCTCGGTCGGCCCGCCCCGCCATCCTCACCGTCTTCGCATCGACTCCTCCGCCCGCCCTCCCAGCCCAGTCGCGCGGGCGGAGCATGCCCGCTTTCGCGAGGAGCCAGCGGCGGACCATCCCCTCGAGACCGACCCTTCAGCCCAGGCTCGCCTCCCCGCCTCCGCCGTCCAATCCTCACCCATCATGCGTTCGCTCGAGAATCCCAAGCTGTTCACCCTGCCGCAGGCCATGGCGGAGCGGGAGGCGCTGCGTCGCGCGGGCCAGCGGGTCGTGCTGACCAACGGCGTGTTCGATCTGCTCCACACCGGACACCTCTACTCCCTGCAGAAGGCGCGGCAGTGCGGCGACGCGCTGTTCATCGCGTTGAACGCGGACGAAAGCGTGCGCGCCATCAAGGGTCCGTCGCGCCCCGTGCAGAGCGAGCAGGAACGCGCCTACGCCCTCGCGGCCCTGGCCTGCGTCGATGGGGTCGTGATTTTCCGCACGCCTCGGCTGACGGAGGAAATCCGCGCACTGCGCCCGGATGTCTACGTGAAGGCCGGTGATTACACGCTGGAGAAGCTCGATCCCGGCGAGCGAGTCGCGCTTCAGGAGGTCGGAGCGAACATCCAGTTCCTGCCGTTCCTGCCGGGCTTCAGCACGACCCAGCTGATCGCGCGGATCAAGGCCGCCGGGGAGATTTGACGTTGCCAGTCCAGTCACGGCATCTTCCGCCGATGCGCGTCGTGATTCTTGGTTCGGGTCGGGGTTCAAATGCGGAGGCGATCCTCGCCGCGGAGAAGGTCGGCCAGCTCGGCCGCGCACGCGTGGTGGCGCTGTTCACGGACCGCGCCGATGCCCCGATGCTGGCGCTGGGCCCGCGCTTCGGCGTCCCCGCCACGTTCATCGACCCCGCTCCGTTCAAGACCAAACTCGAGGGCGAGGGCGAGGCGCGGTTCATCGCCGCCGTCTCCGCCGCACAGCCAGATCTGGTCGTGCTCGCGGGCTTCATGCGGGTGCTGAAACCCGGCTTCCTGAACGCCTTCGCCGGACGGATCATCAATCTCCACCCGAGCCTGCTGCCGAGTTTTCCGGGCCTCGACGGGATTGGCCAAGCGTTTCGGCGCGGGGTGAAGATCGCCGGCTGCACGGTGCACGGCGTCACCGCCGAGGTCGATGGCGGCCCCATCATCGATCAGGCCGCCGTGCGGGTCGAACCCTCCGACACCTTGGAAAGCCTCGCCGCGAAGGTCCACGCCGCGGAGCACGCGTTGCTGCCGGCGACAATCGCACGGCTCAGCGTCGGCTCCGCCTAGGAAGACGAAACCAGATCGCGGGAGCCACCGCCCGGAACCTCACCTGCCTCAACGGCGGTGAGTGTCGGATTCACGCGAACACGGGCTGCAGAAACAGACCAAGACCGCCAGGAGCAGCGGACCAAGACCGATCAGCAACCCCGTGCGGGAATCACCGCTCATGGCGGAAATGCCACCGACCACCGCCGCAAGCACCACGACGCAGGCCGCGATGACGCGCCAACGGGCAGCTTTACGACAGGGAGCAGCTGAGGGGGTAACTGCCGGATTAGCCAAAGCACCGACACCTTGCAAAACCATCCCCGGGGCCTTCAAGTCTGAAGTCGCGGTCCGGCACCCGGAAAAAGTTTGAACGAAATCGCCACGGCCGGCGTCGCGGAAACCGCCATTCCCGAGTTTGCCGTTGTTTTCACCCCTCCAAGACGGCACCGTCGCCGAACACCCATGAGCGCGGTCCGGACCCTCGCCTTTCGCCGTTTTCTCCACGAGGTCGGCCCCGTCGATGCCGTGGGGGTCGAGGAACGCGTCGCGAAGTACGGCACGCGTTCGATCAAGCGACAGGCCAAGGTCTTCGGTTTGAAGCTGGCGGCTTCGATGGTCGACCTAACCACCCTCGAGGGCAAGGATACGCCCGGCAAGGTGGCCGCGCTCTGCGCCAAGGCAGTACGGCCCGATGACCGCGACGAAAACGTCCTGGGGTGCCCACCGGTCGCCGCCGTCTGCGTCTACCCGTCCATGGTCGCCGCCGCCCGCCGCGCCCTCGGGACCGACTCGCCGGTCCGCATCGCCTCCGTCGCCACCGCCTTCCCTTCCGGTCAGGCCCCGCTCGCCACCCGGCTCGCCGAGGTCCGCGCCGCCGTGCGCGCCGGGGCCGACGAGATCGACATGGTCATCAACCGGGGTGCGTTCCTCTCGGGCGATTTCACGCGGGTCGGCGACGAGATCAGTGCCGTCCGCGATGCCTGCGGCCAGGCCGCCCTCAAGGTCATCCTCGAAACCAGCGAGCTCGAGACTTACGACGCGATCCGCGCCGCATCGTTCATCGCACTGCGTCGACTGCGGCCGGGCGACTTCATCAAAACGAGCACCGGAAAGACGTCCGCCAACGCCACGCTGGGCAATAATCAGGTGATGCTGGAGGCGATCCGCGACCATTACCTTGCCTCAGGGATCGCCATCGGCATGAAACCGGCCGGCGGCATCCGCACGGCCAAGCAGGCTCTCACGTTCCTCATCGCCGTGAAGGAAACGCTCGGCGATGCCTGGCTGACGAATGCGCGCTACCGTTTCGGCGCCTCCTCGCTGCTCAACGACTTGCTCCGCCAGCTGGAGAAGGAACGGACCGGCGCCTACCAAGCCCCGTATCGGTTCAGCGAAGCCACGGAAAGCTACTGAGCCTCGCCCCCGACTTCGCCGCGCCGCCCTCTCCATCCTTCGCCACGTCGCTTCCTCGCCGATCCCAGACCCAAGCCGCCGCGCTGCGCTCCACTCCGCCGCCCCACCCGCCACCCAAGCCGCCGCGCGCCCCCCCTTTTTCGTCGTCATGCCCTCCGCCCCCGCCCGCTCCGCCCGTCGTCGCCGCACCCCGACCGCTCCGGAGCTGATCTTCGGCAACCTCTGGGAATTCGATCCGTCGCCGGAGACCGCCGATCCGAGACTGAAGGCGCAGTATGATCTGTTCATCGACGGGAAATTCGTCCCGGCCCGCCGCGGCGCCCGTTTCACGTCGATCAATCCCGCCAACGAGAAGGCGCTCGCCGAGGTGGCGCTGGCCGACGAGTCGGACGTGGCCGACGCCTACGCCGCCGCCGCCCGCGCGTTCCCGCGCTGGTCGCGCCTGCCGGGCGCGGAGCGCGGCAAGTACCTTTTCCGGCTCGCCCGGCTGCTCCAGGATCGCGCCCGTGAATTCGCGGTGGCCGAAACACTCGATGGCGGGAAGCCGATCCGGGAGTCACGCGACTTCGACGTGCCGATGGCGGCCGCCCACTTCTTCTACCACGCCGGCTGGGCCGACAAGTTGACCTACGCCTTCCCGGGCGCGCGCAGCGTCCAGCCGCTTGGGGTGGTCGGGCAGGTGATCCCGTGGAACTTCCCGCTGCTGATGCTGGCGTGGAAGCTCGCCCCCGCCCTCGCCACCGGCAACACCGTGGTCCTCAAGCCGGCCGAGACGACGTCCCTCACCGCCCTGAAGTTCGCGGAAATTCTCCAGGAGGCCGAGCTTCCTCCGGGCGTGGTCAACATCGTCACCGGCGCCGGCGCCACCGGGGCCGCCGTCGTCGCCCACCCGCAGGCCGCCAAGATCGCGTTCACCGGCTCCACCGAGGTCGGCCGCCAGATCATGCGCGCCACCGCCGGAACCGGAAAACGGCTGACGCTCGAACTGGGCGGCAAGGCCGCGAACCTCGTCTTCGATGACGCCCCGCTCGACCAAGCAATCGAGGGCGTGATCAACGGCATCTTCTTCAATCAGGGCCACGTCTGCTGCGCCGGCTCCCGCCTGCTCGTGCAGGAGGGCGTGGCCGACGAGGTGGTCGCGCGGCTGAAGCTGCGCCTGCGCTCGCTGCGCGTCGGCGATCCGCTGGACAAGAATACCGATGTCGGCGCGATCAACTCGGGCGAGCAGCTCGCGCGCATCAAGCGGTTGGTCGCCGCCGGTGTGCGCGAGGGCGCCACGCTCTACCAGCCGCCCTGCGCCCTGCCGCAGAAGGGATTCTATTTTCCGCCGACGCTGTTCACCGGGGTGCAGCAAAGCCACCGCATCGCCCGCGAGGAAATCTTCGGACCGGTGCTCTCGATCCTCACGTTCCGCACAGTCGACGAGGCGATCGAGAAGGCGAACAACACCGCGTACGGGTTGAGCGCCGGCGTCTGGACCGACAAGGGCTCACGGATCCTGAAGCTGAGCACCGAGCTCAAGGCCGGGGTGGTCTGGGCGAACACGTACAACAAGTTTGATCCGGCCTCACCGTTCGGGGGCTACAAGGAATCCGGCTTCGGTCGCGAGGGCGGCCGCCACGGTCTCGCCGACTACGTCACGCTCTCCTGAAAGGCCCCGCCATGCCTCGTCTTCCCATCACCAAGACTCCCAAGGTTTACGTGGGCGGCGCCTTCATCCGCTCCGAGAGCGGCCGCACGTTCCCGCTCCGCGACGCGCGCGGCCGCCTCATCGGCCACGTGCCGCAGTGCACGCGCAAGGACCTGCGCAACGCCGTCGAGGCCGCCGCCAAGGCCGGCCCGGGCTGGGCCCGCCGCACCGCCTACAACCGCGGACAGATTCTCTACCGGCTCGCCGAGATGATCGAGGCCCGCACCGGCGAGCTTTCCCACGCCCTCGCTCCCGCTGGCAATCGCGCCGCCGCCCGCGAGGTCGCCGCCAGCGTCGACCGACTCATCCACTACGCCGGCTGGGCCGACAAGTGCGAGCAGGCCCTCGGCAGCGTCAACGCGGTCGCCGGGCCGTTCTTCAATTTCACCACGAGCGAGCCCATGGGCGTGATCGGCGTCATCGCGCCGGCCGAACGGCCGCTGCTCGCCCTCGTCTCCCTGATCGCCCCGGCGATCGTCACGGGCAACACGGTGGTCGCCCTCGCCTCCGAGCCGCAGCCCTACCCCGCGATCGTCCTCGGCGAAATGCTCGCCACCAGCGATCTGCCCGGGGGCGTGGTCAACCTGCTCACCGGCCTGCGCCGCGAGTTGCTGCCGACCTTCGCGTCTCACGCCCACCTGCGCGCACTCTCCGGCGTCGCCACGGCCGAGGAACGCACGGCCCTCGAACGCGGCTCGGCCGACTCCATCCGGCGCGTCCGATTGCTCGCCGCCGAGGCGCCGCGCGACTGGTTCGCCGACTCGGCGCAGGGGTTGCCGATGATCCGCGACCTCGTCGAATTCAAGACGACCTGGCACCCGGTCGGCGCCTAGGCGACCCGCCAGCGCGTGGGTGCACGCTCACCCGCCCGCGCGAGCCCAGCCGCCCGCGCACGCTGACGCGCCAGCACTCGCCAACGTAGGCGTCAGCGGCGCCCGGCCCGCGGCGCGGCCCGAGGCTCACTCGCGGCGAGCGTTTACTTCGCGACACCACGCGTCCGTGCATCGCCATTCTTCCGGGAACCGCTGGTCTTCCGGGAACCGCGGGTCCGCTTCGCGCCGCCGCTGGGTTGCCCCGACGCGGTCGTCTTGAGGAACGCGGCGACCTCGCGGGCCCAGGGCATCGAAGGCGCGGTGCCGGGCTTCGTGACGGACAGCGCCGCCACGGCATTGCCATGCGCCGCCGCGGCCGCGACGTCGCCACCGCTGCGCACCCAGCCCGCCGCGAAACCGCCCACAAAGGCGTCGCCCGCTCCGGTGGTGTCCACGACCTCCACCCGGTGCGCGGGGACTATTGCCACCCCGCCCGGCTGCGACACGAGGCAACCGCGGTGCCCGAGGGTCACGATGACCGTCTCCACGCCGAGTCCGCGGCAAAGCCGATGGATTTCAGCCGGCGTGAGCGCCGTGAGCTCCGTCTCGGAAAAGTCGGCCCGCCCATCCACGCGGAGGCGGTTCACCAAGGCCGCGAACTCCGTCTCGTTCGGCACGAGGATGTCGACGTGCCGCAGCATGCGTACATCGAAGTCGCGCCGCATCGGCGCCGGGTTGAGCAGGGTCGTCACCCCGGCCTTCTGCGCGAGGCACAACGCCGCGGCGGTGGTGGCGAGGTTCGACTCGAGTTGCACGACCAGCAGCTTCGCGCCGGCGATGGCCTTGCGATCGAGGTCCGCACACGCCAGCGCCGCGTTCGCCCCGAGGGCGACGATGATTTCATTCTGGCCGGATTCGGAGACGAGGATCGCCGCGGTCCCAGTGGCCCGGTTGCGCTTCTCCACCCAGCGCGCCGCGATCCCGTTGTCCTCGTAATACCGCTTCGCCTCGCCGGCGAACGCATCGCATCCGACCGCACCGATGAACAGCGTCCGCGCCCCCGCCCGACCCGCCGCCACCGCTTGGTTCGACCCCTTGCCGCCGGGGCCGGTCCGAAACGTGCCGATCACCGTCTCCCCCGGCCGCGGAAACGCCGCGCAATCCCACGTCAGATCCTGAACATAGCTTCCCACGACGACGACGTCCGGTTTCATGCCGGACAGTCTGACCGAATCCCGGCACGGCGGGAAGCGTGAACCGGCCGTCGTCTCGCCCTGCAGAACTAGGCGCCGCGGAATGAGGTGGGCCGAGCGACCCCTCGACCCTCGGCTCCCGACGCACGGCAAGCCGGGTTCAGCGGGCCGCGGTCAACTCCTTCTCGGCTCCGCACCTGCGTGCCTTGTGGCGGCCTGGACTGAAGGGGGCCGGAGCGCTCGCGACTCGACTCGGCAGGCGGCGTGTGTATCTGGAATCTCAAGATGATCTCCGTCCACTCGCTGACCAAGGTCTTCAAAGACCGAAAACGCGGGCAGATCCGGGCCGTCGACGCCGTCTCCTTCTCCTGTCAGCCCGGGCAGATCTACGGACTCCTGGGCGCGAACGGCGCGGGCAAGACCACCGTCATGCGCCTCCTCGCCACGCTCCTGCGCCCGACCAGCGGCTCCGCCACGGTCGCCGGATTCTCGGTGACCGACGCTCCCGACGCCGTACGTGCGCACGTGGGCTTCCTCGCCGCTTCGACCGCACTCTACGCCCGCCTGACCGCGCGCGAGACGCTCGCATACTTCGGCGCCCTGCAGAGCATGGACGCAGCCGCCATCGCCGCCCGCACGGACACCCTGGCTCGTGGGCTGGGCATGACCGACTTTCTCGACCGGCGGGTCGGGACGTTCTCGACCGGCATGAAGCAGAAGACCTCGATCGCACGCACCCTCATCCACGACCCGTCGGTCATCATCCTCGATGAACCCACGCTCGGCCTCGACGTGATGGCCGCACGCGCGATCCTGCGCTTCGTCCGCGACTGCCGCGACCGCGGCAAGACCGTCATCTACTCAACGCACGTGATGCCCGAGGTGGAGCGCCTCTGCGATCGAGTCGGCATCATCCACGGTGGACGCCTACTCGCGGAGGGCACCGTGGCCGAGCTGCGGGAGCGCGCGGGGAAGGCGGATCTCGAGGATGTGTTCGTCGCCCTCACCGGCGCTGAGAAGGAGGAAGCCGCATGAGCCCGCTCGTCCGCCACACCCTGACGGTGTACACTAAAGAGCTGCGGGAGACCCTGCGCGACCGCCGCACCCTCATCTCGATGTTCGTGATCCCAACCGTCGCGATCCCGCTCCTGATGCTGGGGTTCGCCGTCGTGACGGTGAAGCTGGTGACCCAGGCGAAGTCCGAGGCTTCGTCGGTGATGATCCTCGGCGCCGCCCAGTCTCCAGCGGTGAAGGCCGCGCTGGCGGCGAATCCCAAGCTCAAGATCGTGCCGTCGGGTCCCGATTACCGCGCGGCGATCTCCGGAAAGACTCTCCGCGCGGCGGTGGAACTGGCCGACGACTTCGACGTGGCGGTGACGGAGAGCCGTCGGTCCGACGTGCGCATCTACCACTACGACGGCGACCTGAAGTCGGGCATCGCGGCGAGCGAGCTCGACCGCTTCTTCCGCGATTACCGGGAGAAGGCGGTGCAAGCCACGCTGTCCGCCCGCGGACTGCCCCCGGCGTTGGCCCGGCCCTACGACATCAACCGCCAGAACGTCGCTCCGCCGGAGAAGGTCGGCGGCGCGATGTTCGGAGGCATCATCCCCTACGTGATCGTGCTGCTCTGCTTCACGGGTGCGATGTACCCGGCGATGGACCTGACCGCCGGCGAGAAAGAGCGCGGTACGCTTGAGACCCTGCTCGCCAGCCCGGTTCCGCGATCCGCCATCGTCTACGGGAAGTTCTTCGTCGTGCTGACCTCGGCGCTCAGCACGGTCGTGTTCGCCGGACTCTCGACGATGATCACGCTTCCTTTGTCCGGCTGGCTGATCGGCGGCATGGTCAAGGGAGCGGCCACAACCGCCGGCGCCAGCGCGGCCGCTGGCGTGATGCCGCAGATCAACCCCCTTGGCTTCCTCGTCTCGCTCGGGATGGTCGTGCCGGTGGCGATCCTGTTCGCCGCCGTCCTGCTCGCGGTCTCGATCTTTGCCCGGACCTACAAGGAGGCCCAGAGCTACGCCGGGCCGATGATCATGGTCGTCATCATGCCGGCCGTCGCCGCCATGCTTCCGGGCATCGAGCTCAACCTGCGTCTCTGCCTCATCCCGATCCTCAATGTCTCGCTGGTCTCGAAAGAACTGGTCTCGGGCACCTTCAACCCCGTCCACCTCGCCGTGATCTTCGGGTCGTCCTGCGTCTACGCCGCGATCGCGCTGGCCGTCGCGACTCGGCTGTTCAAGCAGGAGAGCGTGCTCTTCCGGACTTGAGACCTCGCGCCAGCCGGGTCTGCATGAAGCCCGGATGAGCGCCCCGTCCCTGTTTCCCCAGCACATCATCGCCCGCAAGCGCGACGGTCACCGGCTCACCCGCGCGGAGATCGACGCGTTCGTCCGCGGCGCCGTCGACCAGTCGTGGGCCGACTACCAGCTCTCGGCCCTGCTCATGGCCATCTTCCTCCGCGGGATGACGCCGGAGGAGACGGCCGAGTTGACGGACGCGATGATGCGCTCGGGCACCGTCGCCGATCTCTCCGACATCCCGGGCATCAAGGTCGACAAGCACTCCACCGGTGGCGTCGGCGACAAGGTTTCCCTTTTGCTCGCCCCCCTCGTCGCCGCCTGCGGCGTGCCCGTGCCGATGATCAGCGGCCGCGGCCTTGGCCACTCCGGCGGGACGCTCGACAAGCTCGAGGCGATCCCGGGCTTCCGCACCGACCTTTCCCTCGCGCGCTACCACGACCTCGTGCGCGATCTCGGCTGCGCGCTCATCGGCCAGACCCGCGACCTCGCGCCGGCGGATCGCGTGCTTTACTCGCTGCGCGACGTGACCGCGACGGTGGAGTGCATTCCGCTGATCTGCTCGTCGATCCTGTCCAAGAAGCTCGCGGAGGGCATCGATGCGCTGGTGCTCGACGTAAAGTTCGGGCGCGGGGCCTTCATGAAGACTCGCGACGACGCGCGACGCCTCGCCGAGGCGCTCGTCCGGGTCGGCCGCGCCGGCGGCAAGCAGGTCCGCGCGCTGCTCACCGCGATGGACGTGCCGCTCGGGCGCGCGGTGGGCAATTCCGTCGAGGTGGCCGAGGCGATTGCCGGCCTCCGCGGCCAGGGCCCGGCCGATCTCATGGAGGTCACGCTGCGCCTCGGCGAACACATGCTCGTGCTCGGCGGGGTGGCGGATGATCTCACCGTCGCGCGAACGAAGCTGGAGGCGGCGATCGCCGACGGCTCCGCGCTGGCGCGCTTCCGCGCCATCGTCGCCGCGCAGGGCGGCGATCCGGGCACGGTCGACGACCCAGGTCGGCTCCCGCAGGCCCGATTCCAAGAGGCCCTGTCCGCCCCGCGGGCCGGCGTGGTCGTGGACGTCGACGCGATGGAGGTCGCCCTCGCCGCGTTGCGTCTCGGTGCCGGGCGCGCCCGCGCCAGTGACGCCGTCGATCCGGCGGTGGGGATTTCCGCGCTGGTCCAGCCGGGTGAGCGCGTTGGCACCGGCGACGCGCTGTGCATCGTGCACGCGAACGACGCGATCGCGCTTCGCGACGCCAAGGAGCGCCTGCTGGCCGCGATCACGCTCGGCGACACCGCCCCCGTGCTCCAACCGCTCGTCGCCGACGTCCTCATCGCGTAGCGCGCGCTACCCGCGCGCCCGCCGAGTCTAGGCGATCAATCCCGTCCCCGCTTCGAGGGCGGAGAACACGTGAGGCTCGAGGCCGTTCTCGGACCGCGCGCGAGCCAACGCATGAACGGGTTCGTCGCGACCTTCATCCGTGAGTTGAAAGGTGCCCCAGTGCATGCCGACGCTGCGGCGCGCGCCGAGCAGGCGGTGCACCGTCACGGCCTCGGACGGGTTGCAGTGCTGGCCCGCCATGAACCAGCGCGGTTCATACGCGCCGATCGGGATCGCCGCGAGATCCGGCTCCCCTGCCCGCGAGCGAATCTCGGAAAAGAGCGAATCGTTCGCCGCGGTGTCGCCCGCAAAAAAGAACGACCGCGCGCCCGACCGCACCATGAAACCGCCCCAGAGCCGAGCGTTGCGCACGCCCGTGGCCCGGTTGCTCCAGTGCTGTGCAGGCGTCACCGTGACCTCCACGCCGCCAGGCAGCGCGGTCGACTGCCACCAATCGAGTTCCACGATCGCCTCCCGCGCGAAGCCCGCATCGCGGAGCAGGTCGCCGTTCGCGAGTGGCGTGATCACGCGCCGGACGCCCCCCGCGGCCAGCCGCTGGAGGGTCGGCAGGTCGCAGTGATCATAGTGGTCGTGACTGAGCAGGATCGCATCGATCCGCGGCAGCCGCGCGAAGGAAACGCCCGGGGCCTGCACCCGCTTCGGTCCATACCAGCTCACCGGGCTCACCCGGTCACTCCACACCGGATCAGTCAGCAGCACCGTGCCACCCAGATCCACCACGAACGAGGCGTGCCCCACCGCCGTCACGGCCAAGGGGCCGCGCAGCGGATCCGTCGGGGTCACCGGTACCGACTCGGGCCACGGCACCGGATCCGCCTTGAGTTTCCAGCGCAGGACATCGCCCCAACCGCGGTTCACGTGCTGGCGCGGGTTGCGAAAGACCCGCCCGTCAAAATGATCGGAAAGGGGATAGGGCGGGTTCATGGTGCCAGTCGAATCGGGCGTCGCACAGCCGGCGAGCCGGGGCGCGGCCGATACCAACGCACCAACGGCCAAGCTGCGAAGAAATTTCCGCCGTCCCGGCATCTCCGCATCTCCGGCTCAGAAACGCGTCGACAGTCCGACGTGCCAGAAGGACGCGCCGTCGGTCTTCACCTCGAGCGAGCGCTCGTAGTAATCGAACCGGCGGTCCACCACCCATCCGCCCTCAATCTCCAGCGAGACGGTCTCGGCCAGAGCCCAGCGCACGCCACCGCCCGCGCGGATCTCCCGGTAATCGACGTAGGTGTCGCGCAGGGAAATCGTCCCGCTGGACCGCAGCTGCGGATCATCGATCGCAAAGCCGCCGCCCTCCATGGAACCGCCGCCGAAGAGCTCCACTCCCTCGCGAATCTTGTACACCACCTCGGTCCGCGGCGCACCCAGCGATACGGTCCACTCCGGCGCCGGCTGCCAGCGGAAACCGGCAATCGGCAGGATCGAATTATCAGAGAAGGCATCGAACCGCAGGCCCACCGCGACTGAGAAAGTCGGGCTGATCTTGCGCGTGCCCAGCAACAAACCGGGCGCGTTGAAGCCGTCCATGCCCGGCGACGAACCCGCCGCGTAGAAGCCCGGCGAGACCGTGAGCGACACCATCCAGTCGCCATCAAGCGCCATCGCGCCGGCGAGGTTGAGCGCCGCGCTCTGGAGCTTCTTGGGAACCGGCAGCGCGGAGGTCGCATCGACCTCAAAGCGTTCCCACGTACCGCCCGCCGAGACGAACACGCCGGGCCGAAGCATGCGCGTGGTCTTGCCGGAGACGCTCCACGCGTCGACGGAAAGTTTCCCGGCGGCCGGGCGACCAGGCAGATCGGCGTCGGACTCCGCCGAGTGGGAAAAGGTGAGGTTGATCGACGAGGCCGGG
>JBEIGD010000034.1:0-36363 GCA_040382075.1 Opitutaceae bacterium | reverse complement strand
GGTCAGCAAGGTCAGTCCTGACGGGAAAACGGTATCGACGTTCGCCTCGGGGTTTGCTGGGCCAGTCGGCCTGGCGTTCGACACGGCGGGTTACCTCTATGTCGCGAACCTCCTGCGCGATACGGTCAGCAAGGTCAGTCCTGACGGGAAAACGGTATCGACGTTCGCCTCGGGGCTTGGTGGGTCCTACGGCCTGGCGTTCGACAAAGCGGGTGACCTCTATGTCACGAACTACTTTGGCAATACGGTCAGAAAGGTCACCCAATACGGCGTGGTCAACCTCAGCGCCAAGGTCACCGCCGCCGGCGGCAAGGCCGTCAATTCCGGTACCGTGACGTTTACCCTGCTGGGCAACGATGCGAACAAGACGGTCGTGGGCACTCCGGTCACGTCCGCCACGGTGAAGGACGGCGTGGCCGCCGTGAACTACCCGCTGCCCTTCGGCAACTCGACCGTTCTCTACACGATCCAGGCGGTGTACCTCCCCGGACCCGGCTTGGAGGGCAGCCGTGACAACAGCAAGACGCTGACTCCGACGCTGGCGCAACGGCTGCAGATCCTCTTCGGCGGCTTCAGCAACCCCAACGCCGCGGCGAGCGTCGAAGGCGAGTCGGGCCGCCGCGTCCTGTCCGCCGCCGCGGAGGCCAGCAGCCTCGCCGCCGTGATCGACGCGAATGGCACGACCGGCAAGCTCGTGGGCTATCTCTCGAGCCTCAACGCCGGGTTCGCGGCTGACCTCGAAATCGCCGATGACAATACGTTCACCGGTCGGACGCAGGCGCTCACGTCCGGCAGCGGGACGGGTCGCACGCTCACCTTCAGCGGCAGGATCGTGAACGGGGTCATGTCCGGCACAGTCGCCGAACTCGGACTCTCGTTCACCGCCGAGGTCGATCCGGCGGCCGGTGCGACGGAGGCGGGCGCCGGGCTCTATCAGGCGAAGGCGGCCAATGGCGCCTCGACCTTCTCGGTCGTCGGCACGCAGGGCCAGGTCTTCGCCCTGGCGGTCACGCCGCCCGGCGTCGCCGCCGGCACGGGCACGGTCTCGGCCAACGGCGCCTACACCGTGGCGACCCCGCAGGGGACCTCGATCGCCGGGAGCATCAATGCCGGCACCGGCGCGACGTCGGCGACGATCACGCTGGCCGACGGCAGCGCGATCGGCGTCACCGGTCTCTCCAGCACCGTTGCACCCTTCAGCCGGTTGTCCAACCTCTCGGTGCGGTCCTCGGTCGCCCCGGGGCAGACGATCACCCAGGGCTTCGTGACGTCCGGTCCGATGCGGGTGTTGGCCCGCGCCATCGGCCCGGGTCTTACGCCGCTCGGCGTGCCGGGCGCGGTGCAGACCCCCTCGCTCGCGCTGTTTGACGACAAGGGCCAGCAGGTGGTGAGCAACAGCGGCTGGGCCGGCAACAACACGCTCGCCGCGGCGTTCGCGGACGTCGGGGCCTTTGCACTCGCGCCGACGAGCCGGGATGCGGCCGCCCTCGCGGAAATCCCCGCGGGCACCTTTACGCTCCAGGTGACTGGCAGCGGGGGCGCCGGGCAGGCGCTGGCTGAGCTCTACACGCTCCGCCCGAACGATCCGCTCGCGCTCGCCAGCGGCACCTTCATCAACCTCTCCACGCTTGGACCGGTGAGCGGCTCCACGGCGCTGGTGGCGGGCTTGGTGGTCGAGGGCAACGCGCCCCGCCGCGTGCTCATCCGCGGTATTGGGCCGAGCCTGGCCCAGTTTGGTGTGAGCGCTCCGGTGGCAACACCGCGGCTCCAGATCTACGACGGCGCGCGGACGCTGATCGCGCAAAACCAAACCTGGGGCACGCCGGTCACGGTCACCGCCGGTCAACCCGCCTCCACCGCGAGCGCGGTCGCGTCCGCAGCGGCCTCCGCCGGAGCGTTCCCGCTCGCGGCCGGCAGCGCCGACTCGAGCGTGGTCGTCCTGCTCGCGCCCGGATCCTACACCGTCCACCTCTTGGGCGCCAACAACGCCGTCGGCACCGGCTTGATCGAGGTCTACGAACTCCCGTAAGCGGCCGCGCGCCGCGGCCGTTGCGGGGGGGGCTGCCGTGCCCGCCGGCCCGGTCCGCCCATCGCCCCGGCACTCTCCAGCGAGTGCCGGGGCGGCACGGGCGCCGTCAGCGCACGAATTGCTGGACGTAGTCGTCGCCGAGGCCGACGGCCCGGTAGTGCGCGCGGCACATCGCGATCTTGGTGAAGACGTCCTCGTAGCCGGTCTGGTTTCCCTCCGCGTCCACGTACACCAGCGCGCCGCTGATATTGAAGAACGTGATCATCTCGTCCACCCCCGCGACCTCGTCGACCACGAGCGTGTGGATTTCGCCGGGGGGCTCGTAGACGAAGCTCCCCTCGCGCGCGACCCAGTCGTGCTCGAGGTAGCGCCACGCGCCCTTGATCACGTAACCGATGACCCACGCGGGGTGGATGTGGCGCGAGAGCACGCCGCTCTTGCGCACGCGGAGCAGGTTGCACCAGCTGCCGGTCACGGTGTTGAGCAGCAGCGGGCGGAACCACACCTGCGGCGCCTGCGGCACCCAGACGCGTTCGTCGGCGGGGATCGCGGCGACGGAGATTTCGGGTTGGATCCCGGGGTGCTGGGTGATCTTCATGGGGTCAGGAAGCGAGGTAGCCGCCGTCGACGGGCAGGATCGTGCCCGTGACGTAGCGGGCGGCGGGTGAGGCGAGGAACAACGCCGCGTCGGCCACCTCGGCCGTCGTGCCCCAGCGATTGAGTGCGGTGCGGGCGAGGATGGCGGCGTGGCGGACGGGGTCGGCGCGGAGGGCGTCGGTGAGCGGCGTGACGATGTAGCCGGGCGCGAGCGCGTTGACGCGGATGCCGTCGACGGCGTAGGCGAGGGCGAGGGACTTGGTGAGCTGGCCGACGCCGCCCTTGCTCGCCGCGTAGGCCGGGATGAGGGCGCCGCCGGTGAACGTGAGCAGCGAGGCGATGTTGACGATGCAGCCCCGGCGGCGCGCCAGCGCCGGCCGGGCGGCGGCGCAGGCGCGCATCATGCCGGTGAGATTGATGTTGATCACCGCGGCGAACACCTCGGGGTCGTGCTCGTCGTGGCGCCGGATGATGCCGGCGCAGTTCACGAGGATGTCGAGTTCCGGGAATTCGCCCACCAGCGCCGCGACCCCGGCGGAGTCGCGCACGTCGAGCGGGCGGAACTGGAGCGTGGACGGCGCGCCCGCGCGCGCTGCGGCGACCTCGGCTTCCGTCGCCCCCGTGGCGCAGACCGCCGCGCCGTGCCCCGCGAACGCCATCGCGATCCCGTGGCCGATCCCACTCGTACCGCCCACCACCAGCGCGCGGCAGCCGTGGAACAGGTCGGCGCGGAACGCGCTCTCGGGGCACTCGGGGTTCATGGGCGCAGCGGACAAGGTGGACATCAGCCGACTACAACTGAGCCGGTGGGCCAAGCGCAATCAACGGTCCCCGTCGCCGGCCTGTTCCGCCCGCAGCGCCGCCGCTTGCAGGGAGTCCAAGGACACCGCGGTCCAGGGATGGTCGTCCGCATCGCGCGCCGATTCATCGGTCAACGCTCCCATGCCGCGGGCGCCAACAAAGGCCAGCATCGCGAGCGGGGTCACGGCGTGTTCGGGCGATCCGTGTTGCCGAAACCACTCCCGCATCACGCGCCGGCCCCACGCGTCGGGCAGGGAATCATCGAACCATCCCGGCAACCGGTCGCCGCCGCGCAGCTGTACGCCCGGCCGCAGTGGCAGGGTGAACGGTGACAACTCATGGCCGGAGGCCAGAAAGGCGCGGTCGTATTCGAAAGCCAAGCCGGCGGGCGTCTCCGCCAACCGGCCGACGCTCTGTCCGAGATAGCGGACGATGATCTGGCTCATGCGGACTTTCGGCGGCCGCGTTGCCGCGTCGGCTTCATCAGATCGTCGAGGGTTACGTCGGACAGATCAGGCTCCCGTGCGATCCGGTCGATTTCCTCCATCACGCCGAACACATCCAGGACCTTCAGCAGGCGCAGCAGCGAGATTCGGCCGGTGCGCTCAAACAGAACATACGTCGCCGCCTTGAGTCCCGCTCGGCGGGCGAGTTCGGCTTGGGTCCACCCCCGCTGCAACCGCCGGGCGCGAATCCGCGAGGCGAGATCGGCCGCAACCTCCGGGGCGGTTTTTAGAGATAGCATGTTGTCGGATAAATCCATTTTTATGAATGGAGCGATAAAATAGTAATATTTATCGAAGAGCCCAACCCATCGGATGCATCATGCTTCAACGGTGAAGGCCCCGCCGGACACGCGCGCGGCCGCACGTGCAGAACAGGGGCGGATTTCAACCCGCTCCAGCCCAGTTTGCACGCGTCCCGTCGTCTCCCCCTGCGGCGGCTCTGGCGGAGCTCGATCCTCAGGCGAAAGACACGTCGGACCTCATGCCTGAAGCAGGGTCCGAAGGCCTCCGTTCGGTGCTCCCCCGGAAATGACAGACACGCGTTGAACGCGATAGAGTCCAGTTGACCGGGAGGCCATTAAACGCCTACGCGCACAGACCCGGTTCCCAATCGTGGGTGCGGCTCCAAGATTCATGGAGAATGGCGGAGAGGGAGGGATTCGAACCCTTTTTCTATCGCGAAGCTAAGCCGCTAAGAAACACGGACCTGATTGATGATTAGTGGCTTAAGTACGAGAAAACATGAGCAGATGATTGCAGGGAAGTGAAGCAAAAACACTGTTTTTCGGCAACCACGTGGCAACCTACTTGGAGAGTAACAAACTTGTCGAAGTGAAAACCTGAATACGAATTGGAGAATAACCTCCAAAGCCTGCGCTGGGCTCTGTCCCGTCGAATCATGAACGCTCGTTTGGCGCGGTCTTGTTGAAGGTCGTTTCGAATTCACCAGCGGCCCGGAGGATTTCGGCGAAGTCGGGGACTTCGCCGAAGAACATCGGGCCGAGCATGGCCTGGTAGTCGTCCTGCCATGCGGCGAGATGGGCGTCAGGCGGCAGCAGCCGAAACGTGCCAGGCTTGTGCGTCGAATAATCCACCCACGAATAGCGAAAGAAGATTTCCCGATGCTCGGCGACGCGCTCGAAAAGCGCGGGGTTGGCCAAGGCGCGCGCACCCACCCCGGCGCGCAGGAGGCACCACAGGTCGTAGTAGTGGCGGGCCATGCGCGGTTTTCGACGCGGCTTGTCCGCCGGCCGGAACGTTTCCTCGTGCAGCAGGCAGGCCTTTTCCCAAAAGGTTCGTTCCGCGGCGAGAACCCGCGCGGGAAACACGGCAGCCCTGTCCAAGACGGGGAATAGTTCGAGGACGTAGGGCTGGATCGTGATCGTCTCGTGCGGCCAGTCGTCCGAGCGCGCGCCGAGTTCGATTTTCACGACCGGGCGCACGTAGCCGGCGCTGGTCGCCGTAAATACCGATGGATAGTGGAAAAGCAGGCACTGGCCGTCGGCCATGTCGGGATCGACTTCGAGGTTCCAGCCCGCTTCTCCCAACGCCGCCGTCAGACTGGCACGGAGCGCAGGTTGGAGCGTGCCCTGCACCCACTGACGGGATGCCTCCATGAGTTTTTCCAGGCACTCTCTGCGTTTGTTATTACTGGAAGCCTGGTCCGGGGCGGCATCGCCACCGAAACCGAGGACATTCTTGTCCACGATCAAGTCGATGTCCTCGGAGAAGCGCTGGATGAACTTCCACGCCTTGGAGAGCGAGGTGCCACCCTTGAACGTGAGGTGATCGCCGATCCCGGGCATCGCGAACAATGTCTGCAAGGTCCAGCAGACCCAAAGATCCTTCTCCACGCTCACGGCCTGCAATCCCATCTGCGCTTCGACCTGCTGAAACGCGAGCCGACGCTCGTCCGCCGGAAGTTTGAGGAACGTATTCATGTCTTCGACACGGGTTCCGTCATCGGACGCAGCAGATCCGCGATCCAGGCGGGAGCATGGAGAATGTCTTTTCGAATGCCGGGTCGTTCGTCGGCGGTGATCTGACGTCGAATGGTGGCCAACACTTGCTCATCCACGTGGTCTTTTCCCAAGTAACGAAGCGCTTCGATCAAGGTGCCGCTCTTGCGGCCCGCCGCGGCCATGTTGCGGGGGACGGTTCGCTTCAGGATGATCTCCTGTTTGCCGATTTTCACCTTCCGCGAGGGACCGTCGGTCAGAAAAACAACGCGCGCTGGGACCTGCTCGGAGAGGCCGAGCACATTGACCGCATAGGCGCCGGCGGGTTGGAGCCTAATGGCGTCGCGCCCGACCAGGGCCCGCGCAATGGCATCGGCTGCAGGCGCGATGGTCCCGAGCGCGGGATGCTGCTCAGGGTAGTCGTAGAGCCCCCGGCTCAGCTTGCGAATCACGCCTTCCTGCCTGAGTCGCCGCAAAGCGGATTCGATTGCCGGCGCGCTGCCTATCCGCTGAAAATGCCTTGGCGTGAAGACCCAACCCCTTCCATGTCCGTAGATTTGGCTACGAACTAGGTAATCAATAGTTTGTGTCTTACGTGTCATCAGCCTCTTGACGGGAAAAATGAGCTATTTTTCCGTCAGATCAAGAGCGAATAACCACCTATCCACCGAAGATGGCCGGCGCGCGCCAGCCGGAACTGCCGCCAGGCCGCGACTACGGCTACATCAACGCGGATGGCCCAGTCGAGCGACCTGCTCTCAAGCCGATTTTATCCATGCGAATGTCGGTTTGATGCATTTTGCAGGCTTGCGTCGTGTGGTATTGTCCGGCGTCCAAATCAACCTGTTTCGTTTCTCACGGACATCCAGAGGTCTACAAAAAATTAATCCCGCACCAAGAGGTTCTTGATACGGGAAAACTGGCGGAGAGGGAGGGATTCGAACCCCCGGGACCTTTCGGCCCAACGGTTTTCAAGACCGTCGCGATAGACCACTCTGCCACCTCTCCGGTGGGGGCGTCGCATCTCCGGAGCGACCGGGCGCGGCGACCTTGGCTAGATCGTCGTTGAGGGTGCAAAGCGAGCGGCGCGCCGCAACGCCAAAACGCGTGGGAGCATGGCCGGGTACCGGCTGCCGCCCGACTTCCGGGCGCCGTGGCACAAGGGTGGGAGAGCTTATTCACAATGGCGTCATTCCGCTGGACTCCCGGCGAAGCGAGCGGATGCATGGAGTTCCTCCCATGGATTCTTCCCGTCCTCATCTTTTCGGTGTCCTCGCCGGCGTTTTTCTCGCTGCCGGGATCGCCTTCGCCTCTCTGGTCCTCGCTGGCGCGTGGACCCGCATCTCCGAGTCGCAACTCATCTCGGTCACCGGATCCGCCCGGCGCAGCGTGCGCTCCGATCTCGTGATCTGGCGCTCCTCGTATCAGGTCGAGGCGCCGACGCTGCTGGCCGCCCACCAGCGGCTCCGTGAGGACTTCGCGAAGGTGCAACGCTTCCTGACGGAGCGCAGCCTGCGGGAGGTCGCCGTCGGTCCGGTGCAGATCCGCGAGGTCACGGAGCGCGTCACCCTCCGCGATGGCGCCGAATCCACCACGCGGCGGGTCGGCTATCGGCTAAGCCAAGTCGTGGAAGTGCGGTCCCTGGAGGTCGACCGCGTGCCTGGGTTGGCGACCGAGAGTGCGGAGTTGCTGGAGCAGGGCGTCACCTTCGTCTCAGATTCGATGGAGTTCATTTACACCAAGGCGGGCGAGGCGAAGGTCGAGATGATGGCGGAGGCGACCAAGGATGCCCGCGCGCGGGCGAATCAGATCGCGGAGAATGGCGGGCGCGCGATCCGCGGCCTGCGCGAGGCGCGGATGGGCGTGATTCAGATCAACCCGCTGCACAGCACGGCGACGAGTTGGGAAGGGAACAACGACACCACGGCGCTGGAGAAAACCATCACCGCGACCGTGAGCGCGTCCTTCTCGCTGCGCTGATCACCGATCGCCCGGGGCTTCGGCCAGCCGCCTCCCCGCCGGCGAAGACCGATGCGGGGGCGGTCCTTGCCGTAGTGGCTGGCCAACTACGAGCGTCGTTTGCTGGCGAAGAACGCCAGCCAGACCCCGAGGGCGAGCAGCAGGATCAGCCACCAGAAGACGCGCAGTTCCCGGGCCGCGAGTTCCGCGAACGCGAGGACCCTCGGGAAAAGCACGGCGATCAGCACGAGGGCGCCGACCGCACCGACCCAAGCGACGGTGCGGCCCCACCGCGAGGGTGGGGGATTGACGCGGTACTCGTTGGTTCGACGCATGGGCTTACGGCCGCCGCGCGGCCGGGGTCGTCGTCGCGGGCAGCGGCAGATTGTTCAGCGGCAGGATGAAGCTCGTGCCGCTGGATTCGCCGCCCGATCCGCCGATGACCAAGGGGGCTTTGCCGTCCCACTTTTCCACGATCTGGAGCTGGATCAGGCCGGGGGTGTCGCGCAGCGCCTCGCCGCGGATACGGATCGCCTCGGCTTCGCCCTTGGCCCGAATGATGGCGGTCTCCGCCTCGATCTGCGTCTTCTGCTGCGTAAAGCGCGACTTGGCGGCTTCCTGTTCCTGCACCATCTTGGCCTCGATGGCGGCCTCAAGCTCCTTGGAGAGCGTGATGTTTTCGATGACCAAGTCCTCGATCACCAGGAGCCCGGCGACCTTCTCCTTCGCCCCGGCGAGCGTGCGGTTCTTGACCTCCTCGCGACGACGGACGATCTGCTCGGCGCTCTGGAGGGCCGTCACTTCCTTCAGCGCCTCCTGCAGACGCGGGGCGACGAGGCTGTCAAAGGGGTCGCCCGCGTAATTCTTGTAGATGTTGACGACCTGGCTCTCGGGAATGCGGTAGAGGACGCGCAGCATGACGTTCACCTGCTGCAGGTCGGACGAGTAGCACTCCGCCGGCAAGGCCTGCGAGAGCTGCCGGACCGGCACGCGCACGAGGTGCGAGATGAAAGGACTCTTCGTGCCGAACCCCTCCGGCTTGGCCTCCTCGCTCACCTTGCCGAGCGTGACGAGGACCCCGCGAAATCCGGGGTCCACCACGTACGTCGTTTGAGCCAAGGCGAGGATCGCCACGACGATGATGATGCCAAAGCCGATCAATTTTCCGGGATTCATGATGTGGGGGAGAGTGTTACGATCGACGGGGGGCGTCGCAAGCGCGGAGCGGCAGGAATCCGGCGGATGGATTCCACGAGCCCCGGATTGGGGTGAGGTCAGGGTGTACTTGTCCGAGAGATTGGCATCGGGTGGGGCATGATCGACATGGCTGTGCGGTTTGGAGTCGGATCCGGATTCGAGGTGCCTCGGGAGGGGGGCGCACCGGGGGGCTGGATGACGGGAGGGGGCCTCAAGGCGGAGGAGGTGGCGGAGATTTCCGGTGAGTACGGGTCCTTTGTCTTCCCGGAGCGCGTGCTGCAGAAGCTGTGGCTGCGGCGCGAAGTGGAAGACGGCGAAGCCCGCTTGCAGGATGGGCGGCGGGTGCGCGTAGGTGAGCCGGGGCGCTGGAATCATCTCGGAGGGCCGGATTTCGGCTCCGCGGTCTTGGAGATCGACGGCTGCCGACGGGTCGGCGATGTGGAGGTGCACCTTTGGGAACGAGACTGGTATGCACACGGCCACGGCGCTGATCCTGCCTATGACGGCGTGATCCTGCATGCGGTCCTCTTTCCGACGGTGGAGGCGTGGACGAAGGGAAGGGACGAAAGGCGGATTCCGATTCTGGTCCTCCTGCCGTTGCTTCGGCGTGGTTTGGAGGACTACGCGGCGGACGAAGTGGTCGAGCGCTTGGCCGGCCGCCCCGAGACGCGAATCCTCGACATCCTGCAGTGTTGCACGCCTACGGAGCGTCGTGAGCGAGTCCTCGCCGCCGCAGTTGCACGTTGGGAGGAGAAGGTGCGTTGGGCGCGGCTTCGACTGGAGCGCCTGGGATGGAGGGAGGCGTGTCATCATGCAGCGCTCCAGGCGCTGGGAGCCCGGCCCAATCGCGCGGTGATGCTGCAGGTCGCGAGTGCCTGGCCGCTCTCCGCATGGCAGCATGGTCGGGATATCCCCGGGCTGGCGTGGGCGGGGCAGCAGTTACGCTGGACCGTGCAGGGCGTCCGCCCGGCCAACCATCCGCAGCGTCGTCTGCAGCAATATGCCGAGTGGGTTGCCCGGGTTCCGGAATGGCCGGAGAGGCTCTGGGAATTCTCTTGGCCAGCGGTCGCGGACATCGCTGCCGAAGTGGCGGAGGTCCGGCGCGGCGTGGACTTGTCGCGCTTGCGGGAGTCGGCGCGGCTCGCCGTGGGCGGAGGTACGGTCCGGGGAGGGCGCTTTGACTCCTTGGTCTGTGATGCGTGGCTACCGTTGCTGGCTGCACGCGGTCGTGAGGTCGCTGGACTTTGGTTCCATTGGTTTCCGGGAGAGCTTGCGTCCACCTTGGGACACGCGAGACTGAGGCTTGAGGGCGGCGCGGTCGGAAGCCCGCTTTGCCAAGGAGTGGCACAAGGGCTTTGGGCGATCGGAACAAATTCAGAGATAGTTTTGCAATAAGCCCGTAGGACAGAGGCGCGGAGCTTGACAAGCGTTTGCGCAGCGAGCTTACTGGAAGGTCCTAAAAACCCTTCACGTCCAGTTGAAGTGGGCCTCTGGCCCGCTTTTTTTTTCCACTTTCATCTTCAATCCCTCACCTATGAGCAGCGAAATTCTATCCGTCCTCGAGTACATGGAGAAGGAAAAGGGGATCGTTCGCGCGGACATGATCGCGGCGATCGTCAATGCCATCAAGGCGGCGGCGCTCAAGGGTGTAAACTCCGGTCAGGAGCTCAAGATTGAGATCAACCCCAAGAACGGCCAGTTGAAGGCGTGGTCGTTGCTGAAGGTGGTTGATTCGGTGAGTAATCCGCGCACCGAGATCCACGTGGAGAAGGCGCAGGCGATCAAGCCCGGCGCCGTCTTGGGAGAACTGCTGGAACGCGAGATTGATCCCGCGACCTTGGGACGCATTGCGGCGCAGACCGCGCGCCAGGCGGTGATGCAGCGTCTCCGCCAGTTCGAGAAGGACCGCATTTACGACGACTTCAAGGACATGGTCGGCAACATCGTGACCGGCACGGTGCGGCGCAAGGAGCGGAACGACATCTTCATCGATCTCGGGAAGGCCGAGGCGGTTCTTCCGGGCAAGGAGCAGGTCCCGGGCGAGGAGTACCAGCCCGGCGATCGCATCCGCTGCATGCTCCTGGAGATCGAAAACACGCCGCGCGGCCCGGAGCTGATCCTCAGCCGCGCCTCGCCGCGCTTCGTCCGCCGTTTGTTCGAGGTTGAGGTCACCGAGATCGCCGATGGCACGGTGAAGGTCGAGACGTTCGCCCGCGAGCCTGGCTACCGCACCAAGATGACGGTCACCTCTCGGGATCCGAAAGTCGATCCGGTGGGGGCGTGCGTGGGTGCGCGCGGCGCGCGCGTGAAGACGATCGTCCGCGAGCTCAACGGCGAGAAGATCGACATCATCAATTACTTCGCCGACCCGAAGCAGATGGTGATCGAGGCGCTCAAGCCCGCGGTTCCGCGCGAGCTGGTGTTCGACGAGAAAAATCGCCGCATCCTCGTGAAGGTCGTGGCGGATGATCTCGCCGTCGCGATCGGCAAGGGCGGCAAGAACGTGCGTCTGACGTCGCGCTTGCTCGGCTGGCGCTTGGAGGTCGAGGAATTCCGGACGCAGGTCGCTGATCCGCGCGCCGCCGGCATCGCGGCGCTGGTATCCGCTTTTGGCTTTGCGCCCGAAACTGCCGGACGTCTCTTTGCGATCGGCGTCAATTCACCCGCCGCGTTCGAAGGCGTCTCGGCCGACGATCTCGTGCAGGCGGGGTTCGCTGCTGAAGAGGCCGAGCAGATCATCAACCGGGTCAACGGAGCCTAATCCTCCGCGCTTCCCCGTCCTTTTCAGAGTCCCGTCCGCAACCACCTCCGATTTCGATCCCGGCCCAGCACTGAACGATGAGCATCCGCATCCACGAACTAGCCAAGCGATATAACATGGAAGGCAAGGAGATGCTCGCCTTGCTGAAGGAGCGGGGCTACGTCTCAGCGGATACGCGTTCGGTCTCCAGCACCGTCAGCAAGATCTACGAAGAGGAGGTCGCCAAGGAGTTTGCCGGCAGGGTGACCGCCGCGGCCCCGGAGCCCGCACCGATCCCTGCTGCCGCGCCGGTCGCGGGCGAGCTCACGGGCGTCAAGTTGCCCGTTGGTGTCTTCGTGAAGTCCAAGGACGACGTCGTCCGTGAGCGCGAGGAGGCCAAAGTCGCCGCCGCTGCGGCCGTGGCCGCGCCGGCAACCGCGCCGACGAACGCGCCCACGCCGCCCGCCGTGGCTGCGACGCCAGTTGCGGCGCCTCTGCCGCCGCCCGCCGTCGCTCCGGCGACGCTGCGCGCTCCGTTGGCTCCGCCGACCCCGCCCCCCACCGTGACCACGGCCTCGCCCCGGGGGCAGGTGGTCGCGCCGCCGTCGCTGCCGCCGCGTCCGGCGCCCGCGGCTCCCGCCCCCCGCGCGTTCCCGCCGCCTCCGAGCGGCGCACGCCCCACGACTTCGTTCGTCTCGCCCGGCGTGCTCCCGGGCCGTCCGGCTCCGGCGCCCACGACTCCCTCGGCCCCTATGCCGTCGGCCCTGAGCGCTCCGGTGACTCCGCCTCCGATCCGTCCGCCGGTCGTGTCGTCTCCTGCTCCGGTGAGCGCCCCGCCGTCGCTGGCTCCGCCGTCCGCGCCCACGCCGGTCCGCCCGGTCGCGACTCCCCCTCTACCGCTCGCCACGGCGCGTCCGCCTGGTTCCGGTCCATTCCCTCTGGCCTCGTCCGCCGTCCCGGCCGTGCCGGTGGCGACGTTCTCCCAGCAGGGCGACATCAAGACCATTCACATGAAGCCCCCGGTGCTCGTGCGCGACTTCGCCACGGCCCTCGGGCTCAAGCCGTTCAAGCTGATCTCCGAGTTGATGGAGATGGGGATCTTCGCCTCGATGACGCAGAGTCTCGACGAGCAGGTCGCCGCCCGGGTCGCCGAGAAGCATGGCTTCGCGCTCGAGGTGAAGCACCGCGGTGACGTCGCCTCCCAGCACGCCGCGAAGGAGAAGGAGAAGGCGAAGCAGCAGAAGCCGACCGTCGACGAAACCGTCAATCTCGCGCCGCGACCGCCCGTGGTGTGCATCCTCGGCCACGTCGACCACGGCAAGACGTCCCTGCTCGACGCGATCCGCAAGGCCAACGTCGCCGGCGGCGAGGCCGGTGGCATCACGCAGCACATCGGCGCCTACCAGGTCGAGCACTCCAATCGTCGCATCACTTTCCTGGATACGCCGGGTCACGCCGCATTCTCCAAGATGCGCGCCCGCGGCGCCAATGTCACCGACGTCGCGATCCTCGTGGTCGCCGCCGACGACGGCTTCATGCCGCAGACCGACGAGGCGCTCAAGCATGCGCAGAACGCCAAGGTCGCGCTCATGGTCGCGGTGAACAAGATGGACGTAAAGGGCGCCAACCTCGACCGCGTGAAGTCGCAGATGCAGGAGCGCGGGATCGCCGCCGAGGATTGGGGTGGGGAGACGATCACCGTCCCGGTGTCCGCGATCAAGGGCACCGGAATCCCGGAGCTGCTCGATTACATCCTCCTCCAGGCGGACGTCCTCGAACTCAAGGCCAACCCCAAGGGTGAGGCAGCTGGCATCATCATCGAGTCGCAGATCGACGTCGGTCGCGGCCCGCTCGCAACCGTGATCGTGCAGCGCGGCACCCTCCGCGTCGGTGATTCCCTGGTCTGCGGCGCTCACTGGGCCAAGATCCGCGCGATGTTCGACGATCAGGGGAACACGCTGAAGGAGGCTCCCCCCTCCACTCCGGTGCGGATCATCGGCTGGTCGGGCGCTCCCGAGAGCGGCGCGCAGTTCCGGACGGTCAAGAATCCCCGGGAGGCCGAAAAGCTCGCCGAGGAAGTCGAGCAAAAGCAGCGCAAGCTGGTTTCGACCATCGCCGCGCAGCCGAAGAATGTCTCGGTCGAGCAGCTCTTCGCCGACATCGCCGCGACGCAGTCCAAAACGCTCAAACTCATCATCAAGACCGACGTGTTCGGTTCCTCCGAGGCTGTCCGCACCGTGCTCGAAGCGACCAAGAGCAACAAGGTGTCCCTCGAGATCGTCTCCACCGACGTCGGCTTGGTCACGAAGAACGACGTGCTCATGGCCAGCGCCTCAGGTGCGATCGTGATCGGCTTCAACACGAAGCTCGAGAACGGCGTCACCCCGCTCGCCAAGCACCACGGGGTGCGGGTCGAGACCTACGGGATCATCTACGAGCTCGCCGACAAGGTGCGCGAGATGATGGCTGACTTGCTCGATCCCGACATCAAGGAGGTCCGCACCGGCGCCGCCGAGGTGCGCGCGACGTTCCCGCTCGCCAAGGGCTTCGTCGCCGGCTGCCTCGTCACCGAGGGCAAGATCACCCGCAACTCGCGCGCGCGTCTCCGTCGCAAGAAGGAGATCGTGTTCGAGGGCAAGGTCGACACGCTCAAGCGCTTCAAGGACGACGCCAACGAGGTCCGGGCGGGTCTCGAGTGCGGCATCAAGCTGGGCGACTTCAACGGCTACGAGGTCGGCGATACCATCGAGGTCTTCGAGGTCCAGAAGGTCCGCGCCTCCCTCTAATCCGCGCCGCCGCCGCCGCTCCGGGTTTTTTCCTGGCGCGGTGGGGTGGGGCGTCCGTCTTTCGTCGCACTTCTCAACGCCTTTCCTCCCTTGTCGAACCGCAGCCTCCGCATCAACGAACTCGTCCAACGCGAGCTCAGCGACTACCTGCATCGGCAGTACCGGGAGGACGCCGTGACGATCACTGTCACCGCGGTGGACGTCGACGACGATCTGCGCACCGGGCGCATCCACATCGGCGTGATCGGCACCCCGGAGTTTGCGGTCGACCGTCTGCGCTGGCTGCGCCGCCACGCCGAGGAAATCCGCCGCGAACTGGGCCGCCGGGTCATTCTAAAGTGGAACCCACGCTGGGTGTACGTGCTGGATGAGTCCGGCGAGCGGGGCGCGCGCATTCAACAACTCCTCGATGCGATCGAGATCGACGAGCGTCGTCGCGCGCGGCCGACGCCCGAGGGTGGTTCGTCCGCCTGAGAGCCCGGCCCACGGATCCGGGTCACGCTCATGGACGCTCCCGCCGCTGTCTCCCCTGCGCTCTCCGAGCGCTTTCAGCGCCTGCTCGCTGACCTTGGCACGCGCCCCGTGGCGGTCGTGGGGCACGCGCGTCCGGACGGCGATTGCATCGGTTCGCAGGTCGCGCTGGCCCGCGTGCTGCGCACGCTGGGTCATCCCGTCGTCTGCGCGAACGCCGATCCGGTGCCGCGTCGTCTCGCGTTCCTCGTGGGGGACCTGACCTTCACGCCGGCGGCCGGTCTTGCCGGTGATCCGGCGGCGATCTTTGTCGACTGCGCCGACCACCTCCGGGCCGGCGAGAAGCTCCGGGCACGGCTGCCGAGCCCGCTCGGCAACATCGATCACCACCTCTCCAACGAGGGCTTCGCCCAGTACAACCTGATCGAGACGCGCGCGTCGGCAACGTGCGAGATTCTGGCCCGCCTGTTCCTCGATGCCGGACTCCCGATCGACGCGCTCACGGCGCAGGCCCTCTACGTCGGCATTGTGACCGACACCGGCCAGTTCCGCTTCCAATCGACGACGCGCGAAACCTTCCTGCTGGCTGCCGAATTGGTGGCGCGTGGAGCGCGTCCCGCGGACATCGGGCAGGAGCTTTTTGAGCAGGAGAGTCCCGGACGCGTGGAATTGCTGCGCCGCTTCCTCGGCAGTTTCGAGCGCCGCTGCGACGGACGCGTCTGCATCGGCACGCTGCCGCTCGGAGTGTTCCAGGAGACGGGCACGAGCGCCGAGGATACGGAAGGCCTGGTGGATTACGCCCGCGGCATCGAGGGCGTCGACGTGGGCGTGCTCATTGAGGAGCGGCCCGACGGCGTGAAGGCGAGTCTGCGGGCCAAGGATCCGTCGCTGCGGCTGGATCAGGTGGCTGGCTTGTTCGGCGGCGGGGGCCATGCCTGCGCCGCGGGCCTTAGCCTGCGCGGCGAGTTGGCCGCCGGATTTCGAGCCCGTCTGGAGGGCGCGCTGGCCGAGCGCCTCGCCCTCCGTGATTCAGACCATCGTTCTCTCTGACCATGCTTGCCCCCGCCAAGGAACTTGAAGGCATCCTCCTGATCGACAAGCCGAGCGATCACACCTCGCACGACGTCGTCGCGCGGGTGCGGCGCAAGCTGGCGATGAAGCGCATCGGACATGCCGGCACGTTGGATCCGATGGCGACGGGGCTGCTGATCATGCTGGTCGGCAAGGCCACGAGCGCGTCGCAGTTCCTGATCAGCCTCGACAAGGAGTACACGGGCACGATCCGTCTCGGCGTGTCGACGAATTCCCAGGATGCGGAGGGAGAAGTGGTGGAGACCCGCCCGGTGCCCCCGCTGACGGAGGAGCAGGTGAATGCGGCGATCGCCACCTTCCTGGGCGACCAGTACCAGACGCCGCCGATGTTCTCCGCGATCAAGATCGACGGTGTTCCCCTCTACAAGTCGGCGCGCAAAGGTGAGGAGATCGAACGGGAGCCGCGCTTTATTCGGGTGATGAGTTGGGAGCTGACCCGATTTGCGCCGCCCGAGCTGGATTTCCGTCTCCGGAGCAGCAAGGGCACCTACGTGCGCACGCTCGCGCATGACCTCGGCAACAAGTTGGGCTGCGGCGGCCACCTCTCCGCCCTGCGTCGTACGGCAACCCACGCCTTCCGGGTGGAGCAGGCGGTGACCATCGAGCAGTTTGAGGCGATGTCGCGTACGGAGATCGCGGAGCGCTTGATTTCAGTGCGGGACGCGGTTCCGCCCGGTTTTGCCCTGTGAACGTGGAGCGTGTGCTGTACGGACTGGCGGCCGCTGCGTCGCTGCCTCCGGGTCCGCGGGCGGTGGCGATTGGGGTCTTTGACGGCGTCCATCGCGGCCATCGTGCCGTCGTCGGGGCGGCCGTGGAGTGGGCCCGCCGCAGCGGTGGGCGCGCGCTGGCGCTCACGTTCGATCCGCATCCCAGTCGACTTTTCCGTCCAGCGGATCCGATGCGTCTGCTGCTTCCGCTGGCCTCACGCGCGCGGGCGTTGCTGGGACTGGGCGTGGATCACGTGATTGTTGAGCCCTTCACGACGGAGTTTGCGGCGCTGGAGGCGGAGGACTTTCTTCCACGGTTGCAGCGCCTGCTGCCGGGACTCGGAGCGGTGGCGATCGGCGAGAACTGGCGTTTCGGGCGGAACCGGCGAGGGGATGCGGCGTTTCTCGTCGAGCAGGGGCGGCGCCTCGGTATCGAAGTCGCGGTGGCGCCCAGTGTCGTATCCGGTGGGGAGCGGGTGAGCAGCACGCGGATCCGCGGACTGCTGGAGACGGGAGAGATTGAGCGCGCGAACGAGCTGCTGGGCTCGCCCTACCGGAGCGAGGGCGTGGTGACCCCAGGCAAGCAACTTGGCCGGACAATCGGCTTTCCCACGTTGAACCTTCCCTGGGATCCGGAACTGCGGCCGCGCTTCGGCGTGTACGCGGTACGGGTGCGCCGGACGGATGCGTTGGCGATGGAGCCGGGACTTCCCGGAGTGGCAAATTACGGCCTCCGTCCGACCGTGGAGCAGGCCACGGCGCCTCGTCTCGAAGTCCACCTCCTCGGGTCCTGCCCCGTCGACTCGGGTGCGACGTTGGAGGTGGAGTGGCTGTACTTCCTGCGGGCAGAGCAGCGATTCGCGGACCTCGGCGAATTGCGGGCGCAGATCGGCCGTGATCGGGAGCGGGCGGCCGCCTTCTTCCGCATCGCGCTTGGCTGAGCTTTTTCCTTGCGCGCCCCGCCCCTGTTCCTGCTTACTTTGCAGCTCAGTTTTCGCGGACCTTTAGCTCAGTTGGTTAGAGCGTTTCCTTGACATGGAAAAGGTCACTGGTTCGAGTCCAGTAAGGTCCACCATCTGAGGAAGTGCTTCTCTGCTAGGAGCTTAGGTCGCAAGAGACCTCCCGGCAGTCGTTAGCTTTCAGCCGGGCTTTCAGCCGGTCGATTCCATGCCCCTCGATGGCTTTGGCGTTGGGAAACGTTTGGTGGAGCGCGCACCGGCGTGGCATGGCCTCGGAGCTCCGAGTCGGCGGACGCCGCCGCCGGTCTGCGGCGCGTCCTAGAGGGACTGGCGCTTCAGTTCGCTGAAGCGGGAGCGCAATTCCCCGAGCTCAGTAGCCCGTTCGGGATGATCGACGAGGTTGCGGGATTCCGCTGGATCCGTGGTTAGATCGAACAGTTCCTCGTACCCGAAGTCCGGCCAGTAGATGTACTTCATCGTGGGGCGAACGAGGGCTTGGGACGAAGGAATCGACGAGACCTTCCCGATGGTGGCGTGCTCGTAGAAGAATTCGGTGCGCCAGGCGACTGGCTGGTCCGAAAGATAGAGCGGAGACAGGTCTTGTCCCTGCATCCGGCCGGGGGGCCTGAGGTGCGCGGCGGCGATGAAGGTCGGGGCGAGGTCGACATTCAGGGTCATCGCGTCGACCGCGCGTCCCCGTTGGCTGGCCGACAGGCGCGGATCGCGGACGATGAGCGGCGTGCGGATACTCTCTTCGTAGGGGTACCACTTGTCGGCGAGCCCGCGCTCGCCGTGGAAGTAGCCGTTGTCGCTCGTGAAGACGACGAGCGTGCGGTCCAGCAGGCCGCGCGCGCGGAGTTCCTCCACGATGCGGCCGACCGCAGCATCCACTTCGGTGCACAGCCGGTAGTAGTTCTTCATCATCTCCTGATATTTCTCCGGGGTGTCGAACCGGAGGTGGTAGCGGACGCGTCCCTCGTTCTTCTCGTCGCGGAGAAACGGCGGGAGGCGGCGCAGCGCGTCCGCCGACGCGTTCGCGGGAACCGGGATGGTCGTATCCCGGTAGAGCGCCATGCTGCCCGGCTGGGGCAGGTATTGGCGCGGATTCGCGTCCTCGGCATGCGGCGCAAAGAAGGCGACCGTCAGGCAGAAGGCTTGTCCGGAAGGCTGGGTGCGCAGGAACTCGAGCGCATCCCGCTCGTTCTTCTGCGTGACGTGGATCTCCGATCCGTCCGGCTGCTTCTGCCAGTGCGTCGTTTGGTACGAGCGACCGAAATCATAGGCCTCGGCGGGGAACTTCCCGTTGTGCCACTTTCCGATGTGGCCGACCCGGTAGCCGTGCGTCCGCAGGACACCGGGGTACGTCTCGGCCCACGGGGTCTTGAACATGGCAAACGCGGGGTTGCCGTGACGGGACATCCATTGACCGGTAAGGAGGGACGCCCGGCTTACGCCGCAGATCGACGTGGTGACGTAGTTGTTGCGGAAGCGCAGTCCGTCAGCCGCGAGTCGATCGAGGTGCGGCGTCTGGACGACGGGATTGCCGGCGACGCCGAGCGTGTCGAACCGCCAGTCGTCCGCGTACAGCACGAGAAGGTTGAGCGGAGTTTGGTCTGCGGGCGCCGAGCCCGCGGAGACGGCGAGCAGCGCGAGGGCGGCAATCCGGAGGCGTCTCATGGTGCGGCGGGTCTCAGCGGACTTCGAAGGTGTGCGTTCCCGGCGGCACGTCGGTCACGAGCCAGCGATCCGCCTCGCGGCGTGCCGGAATGATCTGGCCGTCGCGCCGGACCTCCTGCGAGTTCGGTGCGGCCGGAAGGGCGATCTCCGCCGTCATCCCGGCTGGCAGCGTGACCGCGAGTTGAAACGAATCCGCCTTGGTCCAATGGACGAGCAGCGGGCCGCGGGGGGTCGGAATCTTGCCGCTCGCCTCGGTGAGCGGACCGGGATGCGGGCGGACGCGCACACGCGTCCAGCGCGGTGAGAGGGGGCGCGCGCCAATCACGAAAGACGGAAAAAGGTTCGCGGGTGCCGCGCCCCAGGCGTGGTTCCAATCCTGATTCGGCTTGTAGCGCTGATCCCAGGCTTCCCAGGTGATCGTGGTTCCGCTCTCGACCATGTGGCGCCAACTGCGATCGCCCGGGGCGGTGATGAGCGCGTGCGCGGCGTCCGCGGCGCCGTTCTCGAAGAGGGCCTCAAGGAGGTACTGCGCGGCGTAGACGGAGCACGCCATCCCCCGCGAGACGACGAAGGCCGTCACCCGGGCGCGCTCGGACTCCGGAACGAGGCCGAAGGCGAGCGGGAAAAGACTGGAGTGAAGGGCCGCGTGCTCGGCGCCCTCTCCGTCGCGGTAGACGCCGCGGGCGGCATCGAAGAGCTTCGCCTGGAAGGCCGCGCGGGCGACCCGCTCGCGGCCGGCGAATTCAGCCGCATCAGCATCGTGACCGAGCGCACGCGCGAGTTCGGCCATGAGCGCGAGGCCGCGGAGGTGAAAGGCGTTCGCGACCGTGTTGACGGGCGTGAACTGGAAACCATCGCGTTCGGTCGTGGGCCAGTCCACGAGGTCGCCCTTGCGAATGTGCGCCGGCGTGCTGGTGATCAACCCATCGGCCCGGGCGCGCTCAAGCAGCAGCTTCGCCTTCAGCGCCTCGTACCGCGGCCCCAGCCACTGGGGGTCGCCCCACTGCATCCAATCGGCGTGCGCCATGAAGATCAGGTGCGTCGCCCACTCGGTCGGCCACGTCGGATTCGCCATCAGGTGATCGTAGGTGTCGCGTGCGAACTGAGCGTCGTGGTCGGTGGCGTAATGCGACAGTTGGTTGAGGTAGGCGTCGGCCTCGTACGGGATGCGTTCCCGGTCGCCGTCGACGTACACGCCCGCGAAGGTGGTTGCCTTGATCGAATAGCGGCAAAGCTCCCAGATGCGATTGTAGACGGGATCGGACGCGTGGAAGGCGGCGGCCGTGTCGTCCCAGTTTGCGGCGAAGGCCGACTGGCGACGCAGGCTCTCGGGCGTGAGCTCCCCGGTCGCGCCCTCGATCTCGACCCAGCGGAAGGGCAGCACGACGCCCCAGCTCGCGGGCGTGAGCACCGCTGATGGCGCGATGTGACCGAACTGGTCCGGCTTTGCGCCGGGCGCGACTTGGCGCGTGTTGCGCGCGTTGGCGGCGGGCGCGACCACGAGGGGCGTGGACGACGTGATCGGGACGCTCACCGCGGCATAGCGCACCGTGCCGGGCGGCTGGCGGTCAACGCGGCCGTTCCGCATCGCCTCGCCGAAATGAAACGTGAGCGTGCCGCCCGCTCCCGGCGGCGGGGTGAATCGGAGATTGCCGAAAGCGACGCGGCCGAAGTCGATGAGCGTCACTCCGGGCGCGACGGACGTGATGCGCACGGGCGGCTCGTCGTGCAGCCGGACCGGTGCCGCGAGAGCGATGTTTGCCGGCAGGAGGAGAGCGATGGCGCAGAGGAGCCAGCCCGCCGCAGGGAGTCGAATCATCGGAGAGACCTCGCCGCGCGTGGGACCGAGGTCGACCGTGGACGTCGCGGCTGCGCGTCGCGTGAACCGGCTGGTCAAGGAGGTCGGCGTGGGGTTCATGGAGGGGTCGATTCGGGGTGGAGGTCCAAAGGTGGGGTGCAGCTCGGTGAAGGCGCGAAGCGATGGCTTCTCGGTGCGGGCGGCGGCGGAGGGCGGTTGACCTTAGTCGAGGTGGAAGACCTCGCGCAGCGGTTCGGAGATCGGTCGGTGGTCGGGCCCGCTCGGCATCAAGGGACTCATGGAACGCCACCACCGCTGGCAGACTTCGGTCTGCGCGATCTTCCCCCATCGCTCGACGCTGTCGATCTCCACGTAGGCGAAGAGCTGGCGGGATGAGGGACAGAGAAAGATCGAGTAGGAGTGCACACCGTGTTCCTTGAGCGTGCGCTCCAACTCGGGCCAGATCGGCTGATGGCGGCGCGCATACTCCGCCTCTTGACCGGGATTGACTGACATCACGAACGCTTGACGAATCATGGACTTGGGTAAGAAGAGCGCGGACGGGCGGAGCAAGCCTCAATCGGGGAATGCGTTGATGAGCGGAGCGGGCAAGACGGATACGTCTAGCGGTTCGCGGTGTTCGGGTAGGACGGCGCGGCTGGAGCCGGGCATCGGAGGAGGCGAGCGGCGAGCCACGGTGGGCGCGGAATCGGCGCTCACCGGGGAGGGAGAGCCTGCTTCTGGGCGGCGGCCACGTCCTCCGGTGTGACGGTGTAGCGCCAGATGCACGCGGCGGCGAGCACGGCGAGCAGGACCGTACCCCCGACGAAGCACACGCGCATCGCGAGGAAGGTGGACTCGGCCTGCTGCGCGAGCAACTCGGTCTTCCAGCCGACGAGGTGGAGGACCACGTTGGCGAGCAGGATCGAGCCGGTGACCGAAAACTTCACCGCCCATGCGAGGATGGAGTTAAACATTCCCTCACGGCGGCGGCCGGAGACGGCGGCGTCGAGATCGCAGAGGTCCGCCGTCATGGACGGAGCGAGCACCATCGCCGAGACGAGTCCCGGCCCCATCAGAGCCGACGGCAGCACGATCCACCAACCCGCACCGGGGACATAGCAGAACCACTTGGCGACGCCACCCACCGCGATGCTCAGCGCGCACCAGAGAAACGTCGTGCGCTTGCCGATGCGGCGGGAGAGCCGGACGATGAACGGGACGGCGAGGATGCCGCAGCTTTGGAAGGCCATGCCGTACCAGCCCTTCATGGCCGCCCCCGCGCTCATGTCGCCTCCGTGGACGTAGAAGACGTTCAGGTAGAATCCCGTCGTATCGATGACGAGGAAGCTCATGTAGATGAAGACCTGCGCCAGCACGAGACGTCGGAAGTCCGGCTGCCCGAGCGTGAGCGTCCAACTCTCCCGGAGTGAGACCGGTGGCGACGGTTTCGCGGGGAGGGTGCCCGGTCGTTCCGGCACTTTCCACACCGTGATCACGCCCAGCAACGCGATCGTTGCGCCGATGATCGGGGCACAGATGCGTCCGCCCGTGATCAAGTTGCCGTCGCCCGCCTCGCGGACCCACTTGAGCAACCACTGGTTCACGATCCCGGAGATCTTGTGGAGGATGGACTTCGTGCCCATGAGCGCGGTCCGTTCGTGGTAGCTGCTCACGAGCTCAAGCCCGAGCGCCCCGTAAGGCACGATCAACACGCTGTAGGCGACCGACATCAACGCGCAGCCGCCCAAAAGCCAGAGGAAGTAGAACGTGACGGATTGGCCGGTCGGGAAGTACCAGATCAGTGCTGCAACGGCGGCGCAGAGCAGGGCGCCGACGAGGATGAACGGGCGGCGGCGCCCCCAGCGCGAGACCAGTCGATCGCTCCAACTCCCAATGAAGGGATCAAGGAAGACGTCGATCAGCCGCGGGAGTGACAGCGCGAGACCCACGAGCACGAGCGGGACGCCGAGCGTCAGATTGAAGACCGCGTTCGCCAGCTGGTTGATCGAATTGATCGCGAGGTTTTCGCCGAAGGCCGACGCCCCGTAGGCGGTCCGGACTCGGAGGGATAGCGGCGGCTCCGTTGCCGCGGGCTCTTCGGACCTCGGGGAGGACGCCGTCATCCGAGCGGTCCGGCCTGACCGAAGTCGGTGACGCCGCGTGCGAACTGCTTGATGCGTTGACGCGGGAAGGGCGCGAATGGGAACGCCCGCAGCGTGAGACCGTCGAGGGCCGCCCGGGTGGACTCGCGCCCGGCAAGCGTCGTGATCAACCGGCTGCGCAGGGCGGTGGCGATCGATGGATCGGTCGCGATGCGGTTCACGTCCTCGCGCGGGTTGGATGCGACGTGGAAAAGCAGTTCGCGGCCCCCGTTCGCCAGCCAGAGGTACTTCCAGTCACCCTCGCGGATCATGGCCTTGAACTTCGGCGTGCCCGGGGAGCCGAAGACACCGCAGAGGTGACTCCGCGCGGCGGTGACACCGTCGAGGGCGGCGAGCAGGTCCTGACCGTCCCGTTGTTGCGCGTGGCCCGCCGCCGCGGTGGCCAGGCCGAACAAGTCGGTCAGCGACGCCAGCCCGTCGAAGCGCCGCGCACCCTTCCAGCGGCGGGGCCAGCTGACGAGGAAGGGGATGCGGCAGGACGCCTCGAAGAAACTCTCCTTCTGCCACGCTCGGTGGTCACCGAGCAGGTCGCCGTGGTCGGAGAAGAAGCAAATCAGCGTGTTGTCAGCGTCGCTCCGGCACTCGACCGCATCGAGGATGCGACCGATGCAGTCGTCGATGAAGGTGATGGACGCGAGGTAGCGCGCACGGAGTTGCCGGGCCTGCCCCGGGCTGATGTCGTCCGCCCAGACGGCGTGATTCATCCAGCCGAGGTAGTCGTCCGCCGCGTCGATGTGCGGATCGCCCGGGATTGGCGACGGCGTGTCGTCCGGATCGAAGAGGCGATTGTAGGGAGTCGGGGGCGCGAACGGCGGATGCGGTTGAACGAACGAGACGAAACCGAAGTAGGGTCGGGGATCCCTCGCCTCGAGCTGGGCCAGCGTCCGTTCGGTCAGCCACGACTCGACGCAGAGGTGCTGGGGCTGGGCCCGGCACTGGGCGACGTAATACATGTCGGTGCGCTCACCGTGCACCTGCTCCACGTGGTTGAAGTCGCGGGAACGGGCGCGGAGCCAGCGCACGTAGTCATCCGCGAGGAACTCGACCTCCGAGGGCCAAAGTTCCTCCGAGTACTCCTGGACCTCGAAACCGAGCGCCTCGTTGCGCGGTTCAGTGTGGAACTTCCCCAAACCAAAGGTGCGGTATCCCGCCGTGGCGAGCACCTTGGGAAGGTAGTCGCCGCAGGCGGACGACACGTCGGGCGGCGTCTGCCAGTTGCTGAACCAGCCCGTGCGGGAGGGCTCGCACCCGGTCATGAGTCCGTAGCGCGCTGGAACACACACCGGGCAGGTCGAGTAGGCGTTGGTCAGGGCGATCCCACGACCCACCAAGCGGTCGAGATGGGGAGTGCGCGCCGGTCCGTGGCCGAGCGCCGCGATCGTGTCGAATCGCTGCTGATCGGTCATCACGAACAGGATGTTCGGACGTTCCGCTGGCGAAGGCGCGGTGAGTGAGCGGGACATGAAGCCTAGAAGGTGCGGGGACGGGTCATCTTCTCCGTCGGACCCGCGATCCAAGCCGGCGGCGCCCGGTCGGCGAAGAGTGAGGTCATGGGTGACGACGGAGCCCCGCGTGCCCGGACAGCGGGGGCACCGGCGAGCCGACCGAGTGCTGGGGGACCGGGAAGACGGCCGTCGTGCACGGTTGCGATCGTCACCACTTCGTGTCGAGGGTGAAGGTCATCGTGGAAGGTTGCACGATGTAACCACGTCGGTCGAGGTAGTTTGCGTCGGTTGCATTGTACCAGTTCGCCTGGAGCTTCACCTCGCGGCCGGCGATCTTCAGGCGCTGGGCCACGAAGAGATCGAGGCGCGTGGGGTCGCCCTTCTCCTCGATCTTGCGCTGGATGTAGCCGGCGAACTGCTTGATCGGTCCCTCGCGCCAAGTCAGGCCCCCGCCGATCGTCAGCCCGCGCAGCGCGGGAACCTGGTCGAGACGGTAACTGGTCCAGACGCGGACGTCGTTCCGGGCAACGCCCTCCTTGTCCAGACCCACCGCGTCCGACACGCCGTCGCCGTTGTAGTCCGGCGTGACGCTGATCTCCTGCTGGCTGATGTACGCGTCGGTGTTGGCATAGGCGAGCAGGACGGTCCACTCCGGCGTTGGTGAATAGGTCAGGTCCAGCTCGATGCCGCGGGAGATTTCCTCGCCGCTGGGAATGTTGTTGTTCTGCGTGAAGAGACCGCCGCCGAGGAACTGCACGATGTTGGAGCGCTTGATCTCGAAGAAGGCGAGGGTCCCGGTGAGCTTGTTCGACGCGGCGTCGAATCGTAGTCCGATCTCCTTGCCTTCGCCTTCCTCCGGCGGAAGGAAGCCGAGCGCGGGATTGAGTGTGCTGGCGGGCCCGTTGGCCTTGGCGGACTGGGAGTAGAGGCCGTAGGCACCCACTCCTCCTCCGAGGTCGTAGACGAATCCGGCCTGGGGAACGACCTTGCTGCGCTTCTGGGTGACGATGTCGACGTAGGAGACGCCGAGCAGGAGGTTGAGCTTCTCGCCCGGCATGGTGATGTAGTCGGACGCGTAGGCGCTGCGCACAGTGACGGGATTCGGGTTCGTTGCGGCGGTGGTGCCCGAGAGTGTGAGCACATTCGGGTCCGTCAGGCGGAACACCGTGCGCGGCACTCCTTGGAAACGGACGGTGCGTCCGCCCGACTTGTCGGCGATGACGCGCAGCGTGGTGTCCGCGCGGACCGAGTTGTCGTAGTAGGCGTACTCGTAGTTGACGTCCCAGTTGTCGCGGAAGCCGAGAGTGATCTTGTGGCTGGTCCGGCCGATCATCGCATCCCACAGCAGCTTTGCGGAGAGGCCGCGGTGGTCGATGTTCGAGGGCTCCACGACCATCTGGGTGTTGCCGGCGAGGTATTCGCCCTGAGCGTTCGGCGCCAGTCGACCGTTCCCCAGGTTGAAGTAGTGTTCGCGGTCGATCTGAGAGCGGACGAATGCGACCTGCAGGGTGAGGCGGTCGCTGAGATGCTGGGTGACGCGCAGGTCCATCCCCTCGGAACGGAAGTCCCAGTCGTCATTTGGAGTCACCCACGTGAAATCGCGCGGCACCGGGACCAGTCCGATCGCAAAGATGCTCGCGTCGAACGGCGGATTTCCGCGATCCCAAGGAATTTGGATCCGATTGATCCGTCCGTTCTCCTTCGTGTGGTGGAGGTCGAGGTCGACGAGGGTATCCCGACCCAGTTCGAGGCGGAAGTTGGGCGCGAAGATGGTGCGGTCGCGAAACTCGTTGGGGCGGGGGAATCCCTCGCGACCGTGCGCGAGCACGAAGCGTCCGGCGAGGCGCAGATCGCGTCGCGCCATCAGCGGCTGGTTGACGTCGAGGATCGCCCGCGCGGAGCCGTACTCGTCCCAGAGCAGCGAGGTCGAGGCGGCGCGGCGCATGGAGGCCTTCTTGGTGACGGCGTTGACCACGCCTGCGGGATCGGCGACTCCGTAGACGATGGAGGCGGGGCCCTTCAGGACCTCGACGCGATCGATCACCGCGATGTCGGTGGGCACGCTGAAGATCTCGCCGTTGCGCAGGTTGGCGCCGGTGACGAAGCCGCGAAGGATGTAGGACTCGGTTTTGGAGGTGCGGCCCTCGTTGGCGACTCCGCTGACGTAGCGCAGCGCGTCCTCGACCTTGACCACGCCGAGGTCATCGAGGAGCGCCGGGGTCAGCGTATTGACCGTGATGGGAAGCTTGGCGAGGTCCACGGCGAAGCCGAGACCGGAGGCGCTGGACTTGGCGGCGTACCCCTCATCGGCGCCGGCGCTGACGCTGAAGGGATCGAGCCGCACGACGTCGGCGGTGGAGTCGGTCTGACGGGTGGCGGCGGTCTGGGCAATCGCGGGCAGTGAACCCGCGGTGAGGAGCAGTGCGATCCACGAGGCGCGGCGGAGGCCGGGGAGGGACGGGAGCATGGTCGGGGGGGGTGGGGACCCGGCGTTTCGCGGCCGGCGGGCCGGGAGCGCGGGCGAGGGAACGATACCGCATGCGTGCCTGCCGAGGGAATGGATGGCGGCGGATACTCTTGTCCAAATGCGTTTGAGCGACCTCGCGTCGCGCACGGGCCCGGCGGCCTGCCGCGGCCCCGGCGGAATCTCGTGGACAAGCGCCGTCTCCTCCAACTCTGTGGGCGGCATGGCGAAGATCCCGCAGTCCAGCGGCGGCCTGCGTGCGCAGGCGACGCCGATGGAGACGTCCGGAACGCCGGCGGTCTGTCGCGCCGGCGAGTTCCAGTTCGCGCCGCTGCAATCGCATGTGAACGGCTGCGTGCAGAGTCGGGCCCTGTTCTGGTGCAAGAGCGGCTACGGCTCCTTCAAGGTGAACGGCGAGCGCTTCTCGCTGGAGCCCCATGATCTGTACATCCTGCCTTGGGGAAGGCACATCGCCTACCAGGCTGGGCAACGGGAGCCGATGTTCACCGCGCACGTTCACCTCGTGCCTTGGTTGCGCACGGGCGCTCCTTGGGTGGCCAACGTGCCCCACGAGCGCTCGGAGCCGCTGTGTGACTCGCCGGACCGGAGGGACGTGGCATGGCCGGGTTTCGATCGCGTCGTGCGACTGCACCTGGAGGCGGAGAGCTCGCTTGGTCGCCTGATCAATTACGTCACCCACTGGTTCCGCGAGTCACCGCGGCGGGAGGACGAGGCGCGTGCCCTGGGGCTTCAGGTCGTGCGGGAGTTGGAGCGCTTCGCGTGGAATGGCGGTCGATCGAATGAGCGGCGTCCCCAGGAGCTGCAGCGGATGATCGTCTATATCGATCGCTGCCTGGCGGAGTCTCCGACCGTCGACCAACTCGCAGCGATCATCGGTCGCAGCCGGTCCCATGTCCTGAAGCTGTTCCAGCGACATCTCGGCGTTTCGGCCAAGGGCTACATCCTACAGCGGCAGATGCGGGAGGCGCGTGAGTTGCTGCACAGCACGACGCTCTCCATCGCCGAGGTGGGCCAGCGGTGCGGCGTGCCGGATCCCTACCGCTTCTCCAAGCTGTTCCGGCGGATCGTGGGCCTGCCTCCGCGGGCGTTCCGGGAGTCCGGCGGGCCGCTCCCCGCGAGCGGTGGACCCTCTCGGCACAAGCGGATCCCGGAGCGGCCTGGATCATGAGGACCGCTGCGGAGCGTGCACGGGAGAGATGGCTTGATCCTTCGTCGAGGGAGCGTTTCCGCCCCGACTCAAGCGGGGTATGGCTTGGAAACGCGTGGCGGTTCCCTAGCCTTGCGCCGTTTCTCCGTGTCTCCCCGTTTCCTGAGTAGCCTGGTTCGTCCCGATCCTTTCCATGAAACTCGGCCTTGGCCTTTACCGTCACATGCTCACGCCGGAAAACTTCGCGTTCGCGAAGCAGGCGGGGGCCACCCATGTGGTCGCTCACCTCGTGGACTATTTCCGGGGTGGAATCGGACACGCGTCCACGGATGATCAGCCGCTCGGCGATGATTGGGGCTGGGGCCTGGCGGGAGATCCGGAGAGGCTGTGGTCCCTTGAGGAACTGCGGGAACTGCGCCGCGCGGTCGAGGCCGAGGGCCTCCGACTGGAGGCGATCGAGAACTTCGACCCGGCTCACTGGGGAGACATCTTGCTCGATGGCCCGAAGCGCGGTCAGCACCTCGAGAACGTGAAAACGATCCTCCGCCGGATGGGGGAGGCGGGGATACCGATCATGGGCTACAACTTCTCGATCGCTGGTGTGGCCGGCCGCACCAAAGGCAGGTATGCGCGGGGAGGTGCTCCCTCGGTTGGCATGGAAGGCGCGTACGACCGGCCGATGCCGCATGGTTTGGTCTGGAACATGGTGGTCGACTCCTCGGCCCCCGCCCGGGACACGGGCACGATTCCTCCGGCAACGCCGGCGCAGCTCTGGTCGCGTCTACAGCGTTTCCTGGACGAGGTGCTGCCGGTCGCGGAGGCGGCGGGGGTTCGCCTCGCCCTGCATCCGGACGATCCCCCGATGCCCACGATCCGCGGCCAGCCCCGGCTCGTCTACCAGCCGTCGCTCTACCAGCGGGTGATCGACCTGAACGCCAGTCCGGCGAACCAGTTGGAATTCTGCGTCGGCTCGGTGGCCGAGATGACCGAAGGTGATGTCTACGAAGCGGTGGACCGCTATGCCCGGCAGAACCGGATCGGATACGTCCACCTGCGCAACGTGCGCGACAAGGTGCCCCACTACAAGGAGACCTTCATCGACGATGGCGACGTGGACGTGCTGCGCGTGCTGGCGATCCTCCGGCGGAACGGATTCGAGGGGGTGATCATTCCCGACCACGCTCCGCAGATGAGCTGTGCCGCCCCATGGCACGCCGGCATGGCGTTTGCGATGGGGTACCTGCGCGCCGGCATTCAGGCCGTGGCGTGAGACGAGCCGCGTGGACGAAGCCGGCTCGCTGGCTCGCGGGTCCGTCGGCTGTGGCGCGTCGTCAGAGCGCCGTGTAGCCGCCGTCGACGGCGAGGCTGGCCCCAGTCACGTAGGCCGACGCCCCGGAGGCGAGGTAGAGGATCGCGCCCTGGATGTCCTCGGGCTGAGCCCAGCGACCCAGCGGGACCTTGCGCGCGTAGGCCTTGATGTAGGCCTCGCTGTCGGTGTCATCGTGAATGCCGCCGGGCACGATGCTGTTGACGCGGATTCCGTGGCGCCCGAGGTAGCTGGCGAGCGTCCGCGTGAACATCAGCATGCCTCCTTTGATGAAGCCGTAGTCGACCGGATTGGGCGCGCTGCCGGTCTCGGTGTAGGTGGCAAAATCCGGGGCCACGACGCCGTAGATCGAGGAAATGTTGATGATGCTGCCGCCTTGGCCTTGTTCGACCATCGCCGCCGCTGCCTGCCGGCACATCAGGTAAAGCGACAGGATGTTGCCCTGCATCGATCGCGTCCACGCCTCCGTCGGGGTCGACTCAAGCGTGCGCCCGACCGGGGTCAGGGCGTTGTTCACCACGATGTCGACGCGCCCAAACTCCGAGCGCACCGAGCGAAAGAGGTCGGCGATGCTCGCCTCGCTCATGAGGTCGAGCGTCCGGTGGTGCAGCGGCAGGGGGTGCTCCCGCCGGGCGATCTTCTCAGCGAGCAGCCGATCGCTGCGGGACGCCACCACGACGGTCGCGCCGGCCGCGGCCAGGGCTTCGGAGATGGCGAAACCGTAGAGACCAGCGCCGCCCGAGACGATCGCCACTTTGCCGCGGCACGAGAAGAGGCTGTCCGGGGTCATCATGAATCAACCCCTACTGTCACCGCCGACCCGATGGCAAGAGGCATCCCGTCGCCCGCGATCGAACGATTCCCGTGGACGGCCACGCCACACCACACCGCGCCGCGCGATGCGACGCCGCGCCAGGTCTGCGATGGCCGGGGCCCGTCGGAATGAGCGTGCCCGGTGGTCACTGGGCGCGCCGGCCGCCGCTTGGGAGATGGGGCAGTCGGACGGATCCGACGCTCGGCGGAGTGCGGCCCGCTGACCGCGACCCGCCCGGCGCGCTTTGGGCGAACGGTTCGCTTGAAATCTCCCGGGAATTTTGCGGGGTAGGGGGATGCTCCAGTCGCTGCGGATCCGCAACCTCGCTCTCCTTGAGGAGGTGTCGTTGGACTTCGAGGCCGGATTTACGGTCGTGACTGGCGAGACGGGGGCGGGGAAGAGCATCCTGCTCGGCGCGTTGAGCCTTTTGGCGGGAGAGCGGGCGGAGAAGACGATCATCCGACAGGGGGCGGCCGCGTGCGAGGTCGAGGCATCACTCTTGTTCTCGGATCCCACCCGGATTGACGCGGTCCTTGCGGAATTGGAACTGCCCGTGACGGAGGACGGCGTCCTGCTGCTGCGCCGGACGGTCCCCCGGGAGAAGGCCCCCAAGATCACGGTCAACGGTAGTCTCGCGACGCTCGCCGCGCTGCATCGGCTGGGCGAGGTGTGGATCGACTTCCATGGCCCGAGCGAGCCCCGGCGGCTGTTGCGCGAGGGGTGCCAGCTCGAACTCCTCGATCTGTTCGGTCGCGCGGCGGACGCACGCCAGCGCTATCGCGGTCACTACCAACGCTGGCGCGGGCTGCTCGGGGATGCCGAGCGCGTCCGGGCCCAAGGGCGACTTTCCCCGGACCAACTCACGTTTCTGCAGAACGAGCTGGCGCGTCTGGACCTGCTCGACCTCACGGCGGAATCGATCGAGGCGCTGGAACGCGATTTCCAGCGCATGAATCGTGCGCAGGAGCTAACCGGTCTGGCGGCGTCGCTTTCGGCGTCCCTGACCGGCGAGGAGGGCGTCACCGCCCGAGTGGCGGCCTTGGTCCGTGAGGCGCGGGCGCTGGAGGCGATCGACCCCGCCAGTGCGGCGTTGGCGGATCGGTTGGCCAGCGCCTCGTTCGAACTCGCGGACCTCGGGGCAGAGTTCGAGAGCCTCGGGCAGTCCCTCAATTTTGACGCGGAGCAGGCGGAGTCGCTGACGGCGCGGATGAACAGTTGGCTCGAGGCCCGTCGGCGGCACGGCCCCGATTTCGCTTCGGTCGCGGCGGCGCGCGAGGAGTTGCGGGCCCGCCTTGAGTCGCAGGGCGATGTGGAAGGTACGCTCGCCCGTCTCGAAGCCGAGGCCAAGGAGGTGCATCGCCAGGCGGTGCGCGAGGCGGCGGCGCTCCGGACCATTCGTGAGCGGGCCGCGCGTGAGCTGGCGACGGTCGCCGCCAAGGGCATCGCCCAGCTCGGCTTCCGTAAGGCCGACTTCCGCATTCGTCTCGCTCCGCTTGAGGAGCTCGGGCCGGAGGGCGACTGCCGGGCGGAGTTCCTCTTTTCCCCTAACGTCGGTGAGGCGCCCTTGCCGTTGAACCGCATCGCTTCCAGCGGGGAGTTGGCCCGAGTGATGCTCGCGCTCAAGACGGTCCTTGCCGATCTCGACGACGTCCCGGTTCTGGTCTTCGACGAGGTTGATGCCAACGTCGGCGGCGAGATTGGCCGCGTCGTCGGCGAAAAGATGGCCCTGATCGCACGGACGCATCAGGTGCTTTGCGTCACGCATCTCCCGCAGGTGGCCGCGCAAGGAAACAGCCACCTCGTGGTGGTGAAGGACCAAACGAAGGACCGCGCGGTGGTCACCATCGATCCCTTGCATCTCGACCGTAAGGCCCGGGTCGGCGAGCTCGCTCGGATGCTGGGCGATCGCACCGCGAAGTCGGCTTTGGCCCACGCGGAGGAGTTGCTCAAGTCGGCGAGCTAGCCTGCCGACTTCACCGGATTGTCCCTCCGTGCGACCCGAGTCGCGCGGGAGGTGGGAGAAGGGAGCCGGTCCGACGCATCTGCGGACCGGCAAGACCGGGGGGTTAGCGTGCTCCGGCGAGCGCGGCGCGGGAGCGCCAGAAACGCTGCGGCAGGTTCGCCAAGCCGATCGCGGTGAGCTGCGTGAGGGCGAACCCGAGCAGGGCGTAGAAGGCGGCGTCCATGAAACCGTAGCTGTGCAAGCCGATCCCGAGCATGTTGGTGCCGAACCAGCTCCAGCTCGTCACGATGTTGCCGAAGATCGCCAAGGCCATCAGCCCGCGCGTGCGCACCAGGCCGCCCCAGCGGGCGTGCAGGATGAGCGCGTTCCAGAGCACGATGATCAGGGCACCGTTTTCCTTGGGATCCCAGCCCCAGAAGCGTCCCCACGACTGGTCCGCCCAGATACCGCCGAGCACGGTACCAGCGAAGCTGAAGAGCGTCGCAAAGCAAATGATGCCGTAGACCATCCGGTTCAAAGCATCCGCGGTGCGCGGATCGAGCGATCGCGTAAAGACGCCGCGGAACACGTAGATGAGGCCGAGGAATCCGGCGAGGTACGTGGCGGAGTAGCCGATCGTCACGATGACGACGTGGGTCGCGAGCCAGAAGTTCGAGTCGAGTACCGCGCGCATCATCTCCAGCGTGTCTCCGCTGAGCGAGAGGTAGTGGGCGATGATCAGCGTGCAAAAGCCGACCACCCCGCCCGCCGCGCTGCCGAGGGCGTTGCGGTAGAGTACCTCAAGGATGACGCAGAGCCCCACCGTGCCCCAGCCGACGAAGAGGGCCGACGAGTAGAGATTAGTCACCGGAGGACGTCCCTCCAACCACATGCGGGTCGCGATGCCGGCCGTGGTCAGCAGCCATGCCAGCGCCATCAGGTAGAGCGCGCTGCGGCCCAGCTCCTGCGGGAAGAGCAGCCACGAGAAGACGGCGAGAAGGAAGACGATCACGTACAACACGGTTGCGTGATAGAACGGGGCGGCGGTGTTGAAGCGGGTCTCGAAATCCGATTTCCCGAGGCGTTCCGTGTACCGCGGCTCAAGCGTCGCACGGTAGAGCTTCACGATGGTGTTGAACTGCTCGGGCTGGCCCATGCGCCAAGAGACCGCGAGTCCGGCGTACGCCATCGCGGTGGGGTGGAGCTGGCGGGTTTGGATGGTCTCGAGCAGGACGGCGCCGACCGGTTTCCAGGCGTTCGCATCGGCTGCGGAGGCGGGCGGGGTGACCGTGAGCAGGTAGCCCATGTTCGCCATGAATTCGAACTTCTGCCCGGCGGAGAGAATCGCGTTGGCCGCCGCTTCGTCGAAGGGCTGCTTCTGTTCGCGCGCCCGCACCGCGGCGACGCCCGCCTCGACGCCTTGGACCCAGGCTTGGTAATCCGCCAGCACGTCCTTGCTGTCGGGCGGGATCAGGGACTGCTTCAGGCGATTGTAGAGGACCAAGTGCTCGCGCAGGTCGACGACCGCCTTCTGGAACGGATTGCGCACCTGCGCCTCGGTCTGGGCGGCGAGTTGCGCCTGGCGGTCGAGCTCGGCGAGGCGCGGCGAGAGCTGCGCATAGGAGAAGCGCTTCTTTCCGGCGCCGTCCTCGTCCTTGAGTTGGAACAATGCGAGGACGTCCGGATGGACCACCTCAAAATGCTGGTAGCGGTCGGCGAGGTCCGCGCGGAAGAGGACGTCGAGGAGCCACGCGGTGGGGTGGAGGCGCTCACCCGAAGGGGTGCTGATGGTCTGCCGGCCCTGGAACATGAGAAGCGACGTGCGCGCCACGGTGTCCATGGGCTTGAGCCGCCCGTTGACCAGCACGGGCAGCTTGCCGAAGCCCTCGAGGTCAAACTCGGACTTTGGCTTGCCACGGAAGAATGGGGTGGCGACGTACGCCACGGCAAGGGCAAGGGCAAGGAGGGGAAGGAATCGTTTCATGCTCGGATCTCCGGGGCAGTGGCTTGGTTCAGGCGGCCGTGGTGGCGCTCTTGGGGGAGCCACCCGGCCCGCGCCGGCGCACGAAGGCGACGAGGTGAATGCCGAACTGAATCAGCAGTCCGAGGGTCATGAGCGTGCACGCCACGTAGGGCAGCGCCCAGCTGGGGTTGCGCACGACCTGGAACACCGTCGTGCGATCGTTGTTGTCGAAGCCCGCTTGGTAAAACGTCAGTCCCTGGTACCGCATCGGATTGTTCATGTAGATCAGGACCTCGCGGTCTTCGCTGCCGTCCTCCGCCTGGATGCGGACGCGGCTGGAGAAATTCTTCGGGATCTCCGTGCCGGCGTAGCGGTCGTGGCTGAAGTCGAGCAGGGTCAGCGCGAACGGCTTGTGCTCGCGCGCGAAACGCATCTGCAGGCGCCACGTCTTGCCGGCATAATCGAAGGACTGGGGCTGGACCATCATGGTCGAGACAAGCCAGGTGCCGAGGGAGCCCTCGGGACCGATGAGCTCGACGAAGGCGCTCGGCAGGTTACGCTCGTTGTCACGATACGTGATCGGCAGCGGCGTCACGTCCACGCGCTCACCGATGTCGCGGGAAGCCAGTGCCGGGGCCGCGGTGGCTCCCGCCGGCTTCGCCGGGTCCTTCATCGTGAGGTTCGCGTTCGGGTAATAGGCCCTGGGAACCACGCGGAAGGGCAGGCGAGGGTGCTGCAGTTCCTTCTGTCGGGCCAGCAGCTTCTCCGGGACGGCGACGACATCGTCCCACTCCGGATTGGAAGCGTCTACGATGACCAGTTCGTTCGAGCGGAAGCTCTCCGAATAGTCTTTCGTCTGGCCTTCATCGAGGCGCATCTGGAAGTCCTGCTGCAGCAGCCCGGCGAGGAGTTCGCCGATGAGCAGGAGGATGAGGCCGGCGTGGGTGAGGAAGATGCCGGACTTTCGCCACGTGAAGCGGAACCGCTGCGTGTGGGCGGCGAGGAGATTCAGGAGCAGCAGCCCGCCAAGGAAGTAGCCGCCCGGAAAGATCGGGACCGGGATGTCGGTGCCGGGGAGCCGGCCGAGGACGAAGAAGGTGCGGAAGAATTCCTCTTGGACTCCCCAGACGCCGAGGCGCACCTGCGCCAGGGTGGCCCAGAAGACGAGGATGATCGAAAGCGCGAGCAGCGCGATCGTCAGCTTCAGGGAGACGAAGAAATTGATGAACGAGCGACGAAGGTCGGACATGATCAGGGGGCGCGAACAGTCTTCATGTACTCCACGAACGCCGGCTTCTCCGCCGCCACGACGCCATCGGGGCCGGTCAGCTTGAAGAACCAGGTTGAACCCGCGAAGGGCACGATGCCTCCGAGGATGCGTTGGCCGTTCGACCCGAGGATGTCGATGACCGCGATGTCGAGGGAGTTGGCCCGGAAGCGGTTGATCGATGACGCGAGCTCGGCGGAACCGATCGGCCCGAGCCCGACCTGACCGCGCCAGCGGTTCACGTTCGCGAGGTCACCACCGACGTCGCCCGGGAACGCGGTGATTGCGAGTTCGGCCTCGCCGCCGGCGCCCTTGATTGCGTAAGTGCCCTTGCGCATCGCGCTGCCCGCCTTCGGCGTCCAGTTTGCCGGCGCGGTCCATTGCAGTCCCTGCCCCTTGGCCGTGGCGACGGCGGTGTTGGCCATCGCGGCACGATCGGGCGCCGCGACCGTGGCGGCGGGGGCCGGGGCCGGAGCGGTGCTGGCGGCGGGGGCGGCGGCAGGGGCGGTTGCCGGGGCTGCGCTGGCCGGG
>JBEIGD010000033.1:0-40035 GCA_040382075.1 Opitutaceae bacterium | reverse complement strand
TGCTCGAGCTCTCCAACATCACGAGCGAGGACTACTTCACCGGCTCGGACCCGATCTTCGCCTCCAACACAATCGTCACGAAGGCTCCGCCGATCGAGGCGAAGCTGAACATCACCTACAAGTTCTAGGCGGATTCACAGCGAATCAGTCACTCACGGCGGCGGGAGTTCTCCCGCCGCCTTTTTTTCGCCCAGTCCCTGCCCTGCGCCGCAGCCTCGAACCCGACGTTCTCGCCCCCCGTCTTCGCGCCGAGGTGCTCATCTCCGACGCGATCCCCGTCTGCCCGGCAAGCGCGACCTCCCGCAACACAAAGGCCGCTCCCTTTCGGAAGCGGCCTTGTGACCTAACACCAAGCAAACCGTTTGACTACAAACCGACTCCGCTCACTCAAGCGAAGCCGTACACCATCATAGACGCAGGTCGCCGCGAAAACATTCAACCGAAGCGAAAAAAAGTTTAGTCCCGCAGCGGAATCGGCGCCGCCCGTTCCGGTGCCCCGGCGGCGGGAGGAGCAGGGGCGGGCGACACGGTCAACGCCTCAGTCTGGACCGGGGTGGACGTCAGAGGGTACTCGAACCGGCGTCCTTCGTAATTCCGGAACACCACCGCGTCCTCCCCCATCGTCTCCACGTACTCGGGGTTCATCGGCACCTTCCCCCCGCCTCCCGGGGCGTCGATGACGTACTGCGGCACGGCGTAGCCCGTGGTGTGGCCTCGCAACGCCCGGATGATCTCGAGGCCCTTGCGCACATCGACTTTGAAGTGCGAGCCGCCCGTGATGAGGTCCATCTGGTACAGGTAGTAAGGCCGCACGCGCATCCGCAGCAACCGGTGCACCAGCGCCTTCATCACCTCGGCATCGTCGTTCACTCCCTGCAGGAGCACGCTCTGGTTCCCGAGCGGCACACCGGCGAACGAGAGGCGTTCGCAGGCGTCGCGGAGCTCCGCCGTGGCCTCCTTGGGGTGGTTCACGTGGATGCTCATCCAAATCGGCCCGTACTTGCGGAAGATGTCGCACAGCTCCGGCGTGATCCGCTGCGGCAGGAACACCGGGATGCGCGAGCCAATGCGGATGAACTCCACGTGGGGGATCGCCCGCAGGCGGCTGAGGAGGTGCTCGAGCTTTCGATCCGACAAGAGCAGGGGATCGCCACCCGAGAGCAACACGTCCCGCACCTCGGGATGCGACTCGATGTAGCGTAGGCCCTGCTCGTACTCGGGATGAAAATTATAGTCCTGCGCGTTCGAGACCAGCCGGCTCCGCGTGCAGTACCGACAATACGCCGCACAGCGGTCCGTCACCAAGAACAGGACGCGATCCGGGTAGCGGTGCACCAAGCCCGGCACCGGCGAATGTTCATCCTCTCCGAGGGAATCCAGCTGCTCCTCCGCCGAAACGATCATCTCGGCTTCCCGGGGGATCATCTGCTTGCGGATCGGACAATTCGGGTCCGCCCGGTCGATCAGATTGAAAAAGTATGGGGTGATCGCCAACGCCAGCTTCTGCCCGGCAAAGGCCACTCCCCGCCGTTCCTCCGGGGTCAGGACCATCAGCTTCTCCAGCTGATCGAGGGTCGTGATCCGGTTCTTCAACTGCCAGGTCCAATCCTGCCAGTCGGAGGCCGGGACGTGCTGCCACAGTCCCTGGCCTTCAAACCAACTCCCGCGGTCTTCTTGGTACGCCATGCGTAATTCGTACAGTTAGGAACCTAACCACCTCTGTCAAACGGTGGCAGCGACTTCCTTTCCGACCGGATCCGGCCCCCTGAGCGAGGGATCTTGATTCCGAGCAATTAACTCCTTGGCAGCCGCCTCCGGTCCGCCTTTCGTTCGGCTTTAATGTCCTCGCCCAAGCCTGCAGTCCTCGCCCTGGAAGACGGGTCGGTATTCCGTGGTCGCGCCTTCGGCGCCGACGCCGCCGTCGCCGGTGAGTGCGTCTTCAATACGTCCATGACGGGCTATCAGGAAATCCTGACCGATCCGTCGTACTTCGGACAGATCGTCACGCTGACCGCCGTGCAGATCGGCAACTACGGGATCGCCGCCGCCGACTCCGAGGCCTGCGCCCCGCGCGCCTCCGGTCTTGTGGTCCGCGAGCTTTCCCCCGTCGTTTCCAACTGGCGCAGCCAGATCTCGCTCGGCGACTACCTGGCGCGGCACGGGATCCCCGGCATCAGCGAGGTCGACACGCGCGCACTCACCAAGAAGCTCCGCGTCGATGGCGCGATGAAGTGCTGCCTGAGCACGCTGCCGATTTCCGACGCCGACGCCGTGAAACGCGCCCGCGAATGGCGCGACATTGCCGGCGCCGACTACGTGCGCGAGGTGACGACGTCCAAACCCTACGTCTGGCGACTCGACGAGTCGGGCAACTACAACACGCCCTACCTGCCCGTGGGCACGACGTTCAACGCCCCGCCGATCCCGACCCGCCGCTTCCGCGTCGCCGCCTTCGACTACGGCGCCAAATTCTCGATCTTCCGCAAGCTGGTGAACCATGGTTTTGAGGTGCAGGTCTTCCCGGCCGGCGCCGACGCCGCCATGATCCGCGAGCACCAGCCCGACGCCCTGTTTCTTTCCAACGGTCCTGGCGACCCGTCCGCCCTGCCGTACATCCACAAAACGGTCACCGCGCTGCTGCCCGACTACCCGACGTTCGGGATCTGCCTCGGCCATCAGATGATCACCCACGCGCTCGGGGGCACGACGTTCAAGCTCAAGTTCGGCCACCGCGGGGGCAACCAGCCGGTCAAGAACCTCGAGTCGGGCCGCGTCTCCATCACCGCCCAGAACCACGGATTCGCCACCGATCCCAAGAGCATCGAGGCCGGCGGCGCCAAGGTCACCGAGATCAATCTCAACGACGGCACCGTCGAGGGGCTCCGCCACCTCAAGCTGCCGGTCTTCTCCGTGCAATACCACCCCGAGGCCGCTCCGGGGCCCAATGACGCCGATCCGCTGTTCAGCGACTTCTACCGCATGGTAGCGGCGCGCAAGGACGGTAAACTTTAGTCGCCTTCACCCCCCACCGCGAGGAAGGGGTTGTAGGTACGTTCGTTGCCCAGGGTCGTAAGGGGCCCATGCCCCGGCGCCACCACCGTTTCCGGAGGGAGGGAGCCGACGAGGCGGTCAATGCTGGTTCGGAGGCGGTTCGGACAGAAGAAACCGCCTCCGATTGAACCGGCAAAGAGGAGGTCGCCCGACAGGAGAAGCCCCGTCCCGGTCGGTGCATGCGTGGAGCGCACGAGGTAGCTGTGATGCGCCTCCGCGTGGCCGGGCGTCGAGAGGACGGTCACCGTGAAGCCGGCGAACTCCAGCCGCGCTCCGTCACTCATCTGCGTCGCTCCCACCACGCCGCTGCCCGAGGGGGCGAAGACCGGGGGGTTGCGCTGCGCCGCCCGCACGTCCTCCAACCCTCCGACGTGCTCCGTCTCGGCGTGCGTGACGAAAACCGCGTCGACGTGCCGGATGCGCAAGGGCCAGACCCGCCGCAACGCCACCCCGTTGAAACCCGTGTCAAAGAGCAGGCCGCGGTCCGACGAGCAATCCGCCACAAGGTACGCGTTCGCTACGCCAATGCCGTGCGGCAGGCGCAGCGGAAAGAGGCAGAAGGGCAGCCCCAGGATCTCCGGGAGCGGATAACGTCCCGAGGCGAGCATCCCCAGGCCCACCTTGCCAAGACCGAGCACCGTCGCCAAGCGGTCGAGCTCCGCTTCCGTCAGGTCCGAGCGGTAGTCAATCGCATCGCGCAACCGCGATTCCGGAACCCCGGCACGCGCCGCCACCACCGTCTCCGAGAGGCCGGCATGGCGGATCGCCTTTTCGAGGACGTCACCCAACTCGTCCTCCAGGGGTGTGCGTTCGATGACCACAGGAATTTGACGTTACGCCCCCTCCCCACCCGGCGCAAGCCAGCCGGCACCACGGATTTTGGCTTGGGCAGTCGCGCCAAATCCGCACGCTTCCGCCCATGGACGCCCAACAGCAGGAAATCCTCGATATCTTCACCCGCACGAAGGCCCTCCTCCGCGGCCACTTTGTCCTGCGCTCCGGCCTGCACAGCGGGCACTACTTCCAGTGCGCCCAGGTGTGTCAGCACATGGATGCCGTGACGCGCCTCGCCGAGTTGCTCGTCGCCAAGGTCAAAGGGGTGCCGGGTACCGACTTCACCACCGTGCTCGCACCCGCGATGGGCGGGTTGGTCATCGGTCAGGAGGTCGCCAGACAGGCCGGGGTCCGCTATCTCTTCGCGGAGAAGGAAAACAATGTCCTCGTCCTGCGCCGGGGCTTCCGCTTCGCCCCAGGCGAACGCGTCCTGATCGTCGAGGATGTCGTCACCCGCGGGGGCCGCGTCGTCGAGTGCATCAACATTATCCGCAGCCTCGGCGCCATCCCGGTCGCCGTCGCCATGCTGGTCGACCGCAGCGCAGGGACGTCTCGTTTCGACATCCCCGCCGTGTCGCTGCTGGAATTGTCGTTCCCCACGTACGCGGCCGACGCCCTCCCCCCGGAACTGGCCAGTCTCCCGGTCGAGAAGCCAGGCAGCTAAGCCAAATCGCCCACCGGCGATCCCGAGGAGGAAGTCCCGTCCCGGAGAATCGCGCACGGCGCGGCGGTCATCCGCACCGCCGCGCGCGCCCACCCGTGAGCCTGCACGCCTCAGGGCGCGACCGTCACGGGGATGTACCGGTACGCACCGCGGAAGTAGATCAGGAGCAGGTTCGCCCGTCCCTTCACCAGCGCCGCCCGCGCGGCATTCACCGTGACCGCCGGAACGCGGTTGATCTCGATGATCACCATGTTCGGGAAAAGGCGCTCCGCATAGGGCGAGTCGGGATCGACTTCGGTGACGACGAGTCCGCTGACCCGTTCGTCGAGGTCGAGGCGTACCCGCGACTCCTCGTCGAGGCGTTCCACGGTCATGCCCTCAAGCAAGCCATTGCCCTGGTTCGTATCCGGGAGGCTGCCGAGCTTCACCTTCACGGTGCGCTCCTTGCCGTCTCGCACCGACTTGACCTGCACTTCAGTCCCCGGCGCGAGCTGCGACACGAAGAGCCGCAGGTCCTGCAGCGACGAAATGGTCCGGTCGTTGATCGAAAGGATGACATCCCCGCGGCGCAGACCCGCTTTGTCCGCCGGGCTGTCAGGAGTGACGGTGTTGATCACGACGCCGCGGGCGTCCTTCTTCAGGCCGAGGGCCTCAGCAAGATCGGCGCTGAGGGTCTCCACGCCAACGCCGAGGAAGCCGCGCGCCACCGAGCCGGTCTGCACGAGGCTGTTCATCACGCTCGCCGCGAGGTTCACCGGAATCGCGAAGCCGATGCCGATGTTGCCGCGGGTCGTCGACACAATCGCGGTGTTGATGCCGACCAGACGTCCGCGCGCATCGACCAAGGCGCCGCCGGAGTTGCCCATGTTGATCGCCGCATCCGTCTGAATGAAATTCTCGTAGCCCGCCTGATTCTCACGGTCGAGCAGGCCGAGGTTGTTGCGACCAAGCGCCGAGACGAGTCCCATGGTCACCGTCTGGCCGATGCCGAGGGGGTTGCCGACCGCAAACACGATGTCGCCGACGCGCAGCTTGTCGCTGTCCGCCAGGGTTACGACCGGCAGGCCCTCCGCCTCGATCTTGATCACCGCCACATCCGTGCTGGGATCCGAACCGATCAGCTTGGCCTTGAATTCACGCTCGTCGGGAAGCGAGACGTTGAGCTCGTCGGCACCCTCGACGACGTGGTTGTTCGTGAGGATATAGCCGTCCGCCGAAATGACCACGCCCGAGCCGAGACCCTGCTCGCGGGATTCGCGCGGGGGCGGGAGTTGGTCGCCGAAGAACTGCCGGAAGAGTGGATTGACCTGCCGCCGCGACGTCACCGTCTTGCTCGAATAGACCGAGACCACCGCCCGCTGCACGGGCTCCAGCACATCGGCGTAGGAGACGGGGGCGCCGCGCGCCGCGCCGGCGGTCACGGGCGATGCATCGATCTTCAGGGTCGGCGCCTTCGTCGGTGCCGTCTTCTCGGATTGCTCCGCAGCACCCACCACCCCGGCGGCCAACCAGGCCGCGCATGCACCGAGACGAAGAAGCGAAGAAGTCATTTGAAAAGCCACGGACAATTCGGGAAAACGCAATCGGCCAACGTACCGGCCCCGCCGGAAACTGCCTCCGTCGGGCTAGAAACCCTTCACCTTGAACAGGCCGGTGACGCTTTCGTTGTTGTTGATGCGGAGGATCGCTTCTCCGAGGAGCCCGGCGATGTTGATGATCGTGATCGGCAGGCCCTTGGGGTCGTTCGGGATCGAGTTGGTGATGATGAGCTCGTCGATCAGCCCGCCCTTCAGGCGCTCGCGCGCCATGTCGGACAGGATGCAGTGACTCACCGCCGCCCGCACGCTGCGGGCGCCATGCTGCCGCAGGATCTTCGCCGCCGCGGTCAGCGTGCCGGCCGTCTCCGTGATGTCGTCAACCAGCAACACATCACAGCCTTCCACGTCACCGACGACGTTGATCGCCTCCACGTTGGTCGCGCTCGTGCGCTTCTTAGCCACGAGGCCCAGGCCGGCGCCAAGGACGTCGGCATAGGCCGCCGCCATCTTCATGCCGCCGACGTCCGGGGAGCACACCACGAGGTTCTTGGTGGGGATCTGCGTGAGGTACTTGAAGAGCGTCGGGGAGGCGTAGAGGTGATCGACCGGGATGTCGAAGAAGCCCTGGATCTGCTGCGAGTGCAGGTCCATCGTCAGCACGCGGTTCGCACCGGCTGAGGTGAGCAGGTTCGCGACGAGCTTCGCGGTGATCGGGACGCGGGGCTGGTCCTTCCGGTCCTGCCGTGCGTATCCGTAAAACGGCAACACGGCCGTGATGCGGTTCGCCGACGCCCGCCGACAGGCGTCGATCATGATCAGCAACTCCATCAGGTGATGGTTGGACGGCGGACACGTGGACTGGATGAGGTACACGTCGTGGCCGCGGATGTTCTCGTTGATCTTCACGAACGACTCCCCATCCGGGAAGCTCGTGACTGTCGCCTCGCCCAACGGGATGCCGATGTGACGGCAAATTTCCTCGGCAAGAGGACGATTCGAATTCCCGGAGAAAACTTTCAGGGCGGGTTTGCTGGTCATGTGGCGGCCCGCCGACCTTATCGAAGCGCCTAGGCCGAGGAAGACTTTTTTAGCTCCGTCACCGCGGCTTCCAGCGCATCGAAGCGGCGGAAGAGCTCGGGGAGCCGCTTGCGGAGGATCGTCAGGCGCTGCTCGAGCATGTGCGGCAGCGCCGGCATGCCGCTCACGAACCCACCCGCCTCGAGGTCGGTCGTCAGTCCCGCCCGCGCCCCGGCCTTCACGCCGCGGCCAATCTTCACGTGACCGCTCACTCCCGCCTGACCGCCAAGGATTACGTAGTCGCCGAGCGTGCTGCTTCCCGCGACCCCGACCTGGGCGCACAGAATGCAATGCTTCCCGATCACCACGTTGTGCGCCACCTGCACAAGATTGTCGATCTTGGTCCCCTCCCCGATCACAGTCTGGCTGAAACGTGCCCGGTCGATTGTGGAATTCGCGCCGATTTCGACGTCGGACTCGATGATCACGCCACCCACCTGCGGCACCTTCTCGTGGCGGCCCCGCACGAATTCGTAGCCGAACCCGTCCGAACCGACCACGACGCCCGGCTGCAGTCGCACCCGCGCGTGCAGCGTGCACTCCGCGCTCACGTGCACCCCCGGCTGAAGCCAGCACTCGTCACCGATCCGCACGCCCTGGCCGACGAAAACCTGCGCCTGCAGGTGGGCCCGCTCCCCGATCTGGGCACCAGACTCGACCACGCACAGGGGGCCGATGGTCGCCGACGCGGCGACGACGGCGTCGGGCGCCACGACTGCCGACGGGTGAATGCCCGGAGCCGGCCGGGGCCAGAGCCGTTGCTCGATCCGCGCACAGACGGCCGCCAGGGCGGCCGAGGGATTTGCCAGCAGGACAAAGACCTGCCCTTGCCGCGGCTCGCCGACGTAGTCCGAAGGCAGCAGAATCACCGTCGCCTCCGACTCCGGGACCTGGGTCTTGTAGCGCGGATTACCAAGAAACGAGAGATCGCCCGCGCGAGCGGTCTCCAGCGAGGCGAGGCCGGTCACGGCCGACGCGGTGGTCCCGCGCACCTCGGCGGGACCGACGATGGCGAGGAGGTCAGAAAAGGAATAGGCGACGCGCATGCGGGTCCGGTCGTTCGGCGTTGAGCCGACTGCACCAAAGAAGGCCGACGGCGGCAAGGGTGGTCTTGCTCCGACTTCCGCCGGACGTCCGGGCCGCGCGCGGCGAGCAGTCAACCGTCCGACGCTTGAGGCCGAGCACGGGCACAAAAAAACCCGCCCCGGCAAAGGGGCGGGTTGAAAGTAAAGCAACCGAGACGCGCTCAGTTCTTCTTGGCGCCCGGAAACGTGACCGTCGGGGCGGGCTCGCTGGCCGCCGCGGCGGGGGCCGCAGTTGCCGCTGCCGGAGCCGCCGCTGCCGCGGGCGCAGCCGGACGACCCTTGTTCACTTCTGCGAGCACCTCGTCGGTGATGTCGTAAGATGGATCGAGGTAGACGAAGCTCGAGATACCGATGCCGGTCGGGCCAGCCTTGTCGACGAGGATCGTCGCACCCTTGCGCTTGGCGATCTCGGTGGCGGTCTTGGAAATTTCCTCGAGGATCTGCTCGCGGAACGCGGCCATGCGCTGCTGGAGCTGACGCTCGACATTGGCGCGGAAGCCTTGGATCTCCTGCTTCTTGTTCTCGATCTCCTCCAGCTTCGACTGAGCATCCTGCTCGGCCTTGGCCTTCGCATCGGCGGAAGCCAGCGGGTTATTGGTCGCCTTCTCGACGAGCTCCTTGTACTGCTCGACGAGCACGTTGCCTTCTTTGTTCAGGCGCTCGAGCTCGACCTGGGCCTTCTGCTCATCGGCGCGCAGCTTGGTGATGTGGTCCTCAGTCTTGAAATGGCTCTCGTAGAGCTTCGCCATGTCGATGACGAGGATCTTCGGGGCCGGCTGCGCCTGGACCGCGAGAGAAGCGACGCCCAAGAGAGCGACCGCAAGGAGGGAACGAAGGAGTGTGTTCATGGCGTGGAATCAGGTCGAAGGAACAATCCAATCAGAAACGGGTGCCGAAGGAAAAGTTAAATTGATTACCCTCGTCGTTGAACTTGTCCTTGGTCAGCGGGATACCGAAATCAAGGCTCAGTGGCGCTCCGGCGACGAACAGACGCAGGCCCACGCCGAAGTTGTCGTTGTACGACCCCGGATTGAAGTCGTAGGCATCTTGGTTCACGAAACCGGCGTCGTAGAAGAGCGCAAAGCGGATCGGGCTCACGATGTCGGCCGAGTATTCGATCGACAGGAATCCGTAGCTTTGGCCGCCAATCGGCTCGCCCGAAAAGTTCTTGGGGCCGACATCCCGGTACTCGAAACCGCGCAGCGTGTAGGGACCACCCAGCGTGAAGAACTCGAACCGGGGATCACCCTTGAGGTTGTCACCGAAGGTATCAAGCACGCCGAGGCGGCCGATCACCGAGATCACCTGCTCCTGCGCGTCGAAAATCGGGAAGAACTGCGAACCGCGGAACTCAGCCTTGTAATAGTTGAAATCCGAACCGATCGCGTCCGATGACACGTCTAGGTTCAATTCCGCGCGGTTGCCGGCGGTCGTGTTGATGATCTTGTCGCGCGTGTCACGCAGCAGCTGCAGCCCCACGGTCGAGAGGAAGCTTTTCCCCGCCGGGTAGAAGAACGCGATGTTCTCATCGACTTCGCTGATCTCGACCTGCTGCGCGCTGTAGGCGAGCTTGCCTTCGACCAACTCGAACAGGCGTTTGCGCATGTACACCTCGCCGCCGGTGCGCACCTCCTTGTAGAATGCGCTCTCGTAATCCGAGCTCGTGCGGAAGAGCGTGAAACCGAGCGCCAGTTCGCGCTGGAACAGCCACGGCTCCTCGAACGAGAGCACCACTTCGCTCGACAGGGAGCCCAGCTGCAGGCGCAGGCGGAACTTCTGGCCGTCACCTTGGAAGAAGCTGCGGCGGTTGAAGAGGTCGAAGTTGGACTGTGTGAGCTCGGCGAACACGACCGCTCGCTCCAGCGAACTGAAGCCGGCACCGAAGGTCAGGTTGCCCGTCCGCCCTTCCCGAACCGCCACCTTCAGGTTGCGGCGCGAGGGGATGTTCGACGTCTCGGGCGTGACGTTCACGTCGTCGAAGAAGCGCGTGTTCTCCAGCCGCAGCTTGGAAATCTTCATCCGCACCATGTCAAAGACTTCTCCCGGCCCGAGCGCGAGCTCGCGCAGGATCACAATGCTCTTGGTCTTCGTGTTGCCCTCGATCTTGACCGACTCGACGTAGAATTTCTCGCTCTCCTGGATGTCGTACTCGATATCGATGTTGCCGGTCGCGACGTTCGGCTTGCGCACGAGGCGCACGCGCGTGTCGAGGTAACCGTCGCGGCCGTAGAAGTCCTCAAGGCCTTCGACGTCCTTATCCAGCTTCGACGGCTGGAAGATCGTACCGCTGCGCTGCTTGACGACGAAGCCAAGGATGGCGGACGGAAAAAGTTGGTTGCCCTTGAACGTGATGTCGCCAACGCGGTACTGCTTGCCCTCGTCTACGCCGACCACGATCTGCAACTTGCTGGGCGTCGGATACTCGTAGCGGACCCCGTCGGCGTCGATCGCGACATCGAGAAAGCCTTCCTCGCGGTAGTAATCTCGGACCTTCTCCAGATCGTCCTCAAACTCGTCGTCCTTCAGGCGACCCGAGCCGGTCAGCCAGCTGAAGATCCACCAGCGCTTGGTCTCCATCTCCTTGCGCAGGCGGCGGGGCTTGATGCTCTTGTTGCCCTCGAAGTCGATCGCGCTGATCCGGACCTTCTCACCTTCCTTGATCTTGAAAGTCACCGTGCCGAAGCCCGTGCTGCGATCGCGCTCAATGCTGTACGTGATCGAGGCCTGGTTGAAGCCGGACTTCTGGTAGTACTCCCGGAGCTTTTCGCCATCCTCTTTCACCTGACGCTCGTCGAGGGCGAGATTGTCCTTGGTTTTGACCTCTTTCTCGAGCCGGCGGCTCTTGACCCTCTTGTTGCCTTCGAAGCGGACGGCGAGGACGCGGAATTTGGGGGTGACCTCAATCAGGAGGTTCACGGTGCGGTCGGGCCGGGCGTCGCGCTTGACCTCGATGAACTCGAAGAGACCTGTGCGGTAGAGCGAGCGGATGTCCTGATCGATCATCGCGTCGTCGATCGGGCTGCCCTCGCGGGCCTGCATATTGGCCCGGACCACCTGTTCGCTCACGTTGGCGGCACCGATGAACTTCACCGCCACGGAGCCCGCCGTGTAAGCCGCCGTCGCCGCCGCGGCCGAGCCGGGAGCAGCCGCCTGGGCCCCCACCCGGGACGGGCTGGAAAGGAAGACGGCCAAGACGGCCAGACAAGCCACCCGAAAGAGCGGATTACGGTGTGTAGTTTTCAAAGCGGGTGATGTCTCGCAGGAACGTAAGCTTCAACTCTCCTACTGGTCCGTTTCGTTGCTTGGCAACGATTAACTCGGCCGAGTCGGCCGCCACTTGGAACTTCTCGTCGGCATCCTTGGGTCGCGCCAGCATCAGCACGACGTCGGCGTCCTGCTCGATGGATCCAGACTCGCGGAGGTCGGAAAGTTTTGGGGTGCGGTTCTCCTTTTCGGCAGAGCGGTTGAGCTGAGAAAGGACAATCACCGGGACGTCGAGTTCCTTCGCGAGGCCCTTCAATCCGCGCGAAATCTCCGCCACCTGCTGCTCGCGCGGGGTCTGCGGGTCGGTCGGGGCAATCAGCTGCAGGTAATCAACAATAATCATCCCGAGGGGATGGCGGGCCGACAACCGCCGCGCCTTGGCGCGGAGCTCCATGATCGTGAGGTGCGAGGAATCGTCGATGAAGATGGGGGCCTTGCTGAACTCGTCCGCCGACTGCACGAGGTTCTGCTGCTCCGCGCCATTCTTCGACAGCAGGCCGTCGCGGAGGAGCTTCATATTCACTCGGGCCCGGGCGCACAGCATACGCAGCGCGAGCTGCGCCGCACCCATTTCCAGCGAGAACACCAGCACCGTCACGCCAGTCCCGCGCCGCGGGAGGGCCGCCGACTCAGCGAAGTTCAGCGCCAGCGAGGTCTTGCCCATCGACGGACGCGCCGCGAGGACGATCATTTCCTGCCGCTGGAAGCCGAAAGTATACTGATCAAGATCCTTGAATCCGGAGGAGACGCCCGTGAGCTCCCCCTTCTTCATCATCATCTTCGTGATGACGTTCATCGCCTCGCGCGTCGGGTCCTTCATCGGACGCGCACTCTCGGAGGCCCGGCTCTGCGTCACCGCGAACATCTGCTGCTCCAGCGTGTCGACGAACTGCTCGATCCCGCCCGTGAAATCGTAGCACTGCTCAACGGCGCTGGTGGCCGTGCGGATCAGCTCGCGCAGCAGCGCGAGTTCGCGCACCTTGCCGATGAAATAGTTCGCCTGCGCCGTCGTCGGGATGCGGCTCGCGATCTGCGTGAGGAACGCATACCCGCCGATCTCATCGAGCGTCCGCGCGGTCTTCAGCTCCTCGGCGATGACCGCCAGATCAATCGGGCTCTGGCGGTTGTACAGGTCGACCAGCTTCTCGAAGACGGTCCGATGCGCCGGGACGTGGAATGAGTTCGCGGAAATGCGCGCCTCCAAGCAGCGCGAGACCACGTCCAACCCGTCGAGGAAACAGCAGGAGAGCAGGTATTCCTCGGCCTCGACGGAGTGCGGCAGCGTCCGACCGATCGGAGCCCCTCCCGCGCCATCAGCGCGGGGTCGTCGGGTTGGCCGGGGTGCCTGCGAGTCGTCGGACATCGACGGAACGGAACGAAAAAACGTCGGGGGGTGAGAACACGGGAAGCCGCGACCTTCGTCGCGGCTTCCTCATTCCAACCGGGGAGTTATTGCCGCCTCCGGCTTACTCCTTGGCTTCTTTGCGGGAGACCTTGCGGGGCTCGTTCTTGTCAGCCGAGGGAGCCTCGGTGGCAACGGGCTCGATCGGATTCTCGGACACGACGTCGAAGGACATCTCCACGCTGACCTCGGCGTGCAGCTTGATCTTCACCTCGTGCTTGCCGAGCGTCTTGACCGGCGTGTGCAGGTGGATGCGCTTGCGATCGAGGTCGATTCCAGCCTCGGTGAGCTTCGCGTGGATGTCGGCCGTGGTGATCGCACCGAAGAGCTTGCCGCCCTCGCCCGTCTTGACGGCGAAAGCCAGCGACGTCTTCTCGAGCTTCTTGGCGAGCGCCTGGGCGGCCGACAGCTCGGAGAGCTCGCGCTCGGCGCGGCGCTTCTTCAGCGCGTCGACGTGCTTCTGGTTCGCGCGGGTGACCGGCACCGCGATCTTGCGCGGGAGCAGGAAGTTGCGGGCGAAGCCGGCGCGGACGCGGACCTGATCGCCCTCGCCGCCGAGACCTTCGACGGGCTTGAGGAGGAGAATTTCGTGGTGAGCCATGATGGATGCGTTGTTGGAAAGGTGGAGTTGCGGGCGGAGAAACGGCACCGCGGGGGCGGCGCCGGCCGGGTTAAAACGGAACGTCCTCGTCGAGGCTTTCCGGCGCGGGCGCGGCCGCTTGACGGCGCGCCGGCGGGGACGCGCGCTCGGAAGGCGCGGTCTGGTCGACATCGTCGCCGCCACCGGGAGCGGCGGCAGCGCCACCGGCACCACGGGGGGCTCCGAGGAACTGGACATTGTCGAGGACGACCTTCAGACGGCTGCGCTTCTGGCCGCTCGTCTTGTCCTCCCACTGATCGAGCTTGAGGCGGCCCTCGACCATGCACTGGGAACCCTTGCCCAGGTACTTGGACACGAGTTCACCTTGCTTGCCCCAGGCCTCGATGTCGACGAAGGTCGTCTCATCGCGCGTCGCGCCCGAGTCGTCCTTGTACTGGCGGTTGACCGCGAGGCCGAACTGGCAGATCGAGGTTCCCTTGGGCGTGACCCGGAGCTCCGGATCGCGCGTGAGGTTCCCGATGAGGAAGACCTTGTTGAGCGAGGCCATGGTGGGGAGGGGACGAAGGCGACCGGGGCCTTAGGCCGACTGCACGAACGTGCGGTAGACGCTGCCGTTGAGGCGAAGGCGCTCGCGCAGGGCGGCAGGGCCGGAGGCGGGGGCGGAGAAGGCCACCTGCACGAACGTGCCGGCGGTCATCTTGCGGTCGGTCACGCGGACGAAGTCGCGGCGACCCAGGTTTTCGACGCCAGTGACTTCGCCGTGGACGGCGGCGATTTCCTGCTTCACGCCATCGATGATCTGATCGATGGAGTCGTCTTTCCCGCGGTTATCGAGAATGAAGGTCGCGCGGTAGCTGCGTTTGGTCGGGTTCATGGTGGTCTCTGCGATTGAGTTGGTTCATCGCGCGGTCCGGACCCTCACGGATGAGGAAGGTCAGGCCGGCGACGAGGGGGGCGAGGTTATGTTCGAGAAGGGAGGATTGTTCAGGTGTGAAAGTGCCGAGGACGTAGTCCTTGAGATCCATTTCCGGAGGCTGCTTGGGCCCGATGCCAAGCCGGTAGCGAGTGAACGCATCGTCGAGGTGACCGAGCACGCTGGCGACACCATTGTGGCCGCCGGCACTGCCGCGGACGGACACCTTGCAGCGACCGACCGGCAGCGTCAGATCGTCGTAGACGAGGGCGATGGCGGACGCCGGGATCTTGAAGAACCCTGCGAGGTGCTGCAGCGGGCGCCCGCTGTCGTTCATGAAGCCTTGCGGCTTCACCAGCAGGACCACCCTGCCCTCAAGCTCCCAGCGGGCCAGCTCGACGTCGAAGCGCGGTTCGCGCTTCCACGCCAGCCCGTGTTGGCGGGCCAGTGCGTCGAGGATGATCCACCCGAGATTGTGGCGGGTGCGCTCGTAGTCCCGCCCCGGATTTCCGAGGCCGGCAACCAGCGAAATGGACATGACTCAAAGAACAAACGAGTCCGGGCACCCACGACTGCGGGTGCCTGGCTCGGCGATAACTTACTTCTTGGCCGGAGCGGCCGGCTTGGCGCCAGCAGCCGGGGCCTTGGCACCGGCGGCAGCGGGAGCCTTGGCACCAGCGGCAGCGGGAGCCTTGGCACCGGCAGCGGCACCGGCAGCCGGGGTCGCAGCAGCACCTGCAGCCGGGGTGGCGGCAGCGCCAGCCGCCGGAGCGGCCGCACCAGCCGCCGGAGTGGCGACCTCGGCAGCGGCGATTTCGGCCACCGGCTCGACGCACGAGGCGATCGGCTGACCCTTGGAATCGAGGAACTCAACGCCCGGGACGGCCTTCAACTCGCCGACCTTGATGGTCTCACCGACCTTGAGCTCCGTGACATCGACGAGGATGACCTCAGGGAGATCCTTGGGCAGGCAACGAATGCGCAACTGCGGGGTCACGATCTCGAGAACGCCGCCCTGGTTCTTGACGCCAAAGGCTTCACCCGACGGCTGAACCGCGACGCGAATCTGGAACGTCTCATTCGCCTTCACTTCCTGAAGGTCGATGTGGACATGCTTGTCCGTGATCGGATCGCGCTGCACTTCCTGCAGGAACGAGAGCGCCTTCTCACCATTGTCGGAGCGCGCGAGCTCGATGATAAGGGAGCGGCCAGCGACCGACTTGAGCAACCGGGTGAACTCCGGGCCGTCCACGGCGAGCTTCTCGGGACTGGTGTGCTTCCCGTAGAGAATCGCCGGAATGCGATTGACCTTGCGGAGGCGGCGGGACGCGCTGCGGCCCGTCTGGGCTCGCGGCGCAACATTGAGTACAAGGGCTTGTTTCATGGATTTCGTTCCCCCTGTCACCCCGATCATCGGAGGCAGGCGTAGTGGAAAAGGGAGAAAACCAATCGGTTGCCCGCAGGGAAATCAACCAAAACTTTGCCGACCCCAAAGAAACCCAAAATGGAGCGTTGACACCGCCTTTCGCGCCGCCTGTCTTCCCGACTCTTCCGCACACGTTGCCCGGTAGCTCAGTGGCAGAGCAGGTGACTGTTAATCACTTGGTCGTAGGTTCGATCCCTACCCGGGCAGCCAGCGAAGGCGGAAAAGCGGCCAGCCAAACGCCACCCGGTGGCCCTGCTGTCGAATCTCTCCCTACTTCGGGAGCTTCCAGCCCAGAGGAAACGGGCTACGGTGACCACGCAAAAGTCACTTGGATGCAATACTGCCTCACGTCCCGTGCTCCGAAACGACGCCTGAGCTCCACCTCCGCCGGCTCCAAGGAAGCCGTCGCGCCCACCCACACCGCGGCCCAAGAGCGCAGACGCGGAGCCACGCTGGTCACCGCCAACGTGAAGCAATTCCGCCGCGTCAGGAGCCGGAAGCGTCGTAGCTGTGGCTGACGGACGGTTCTAGTTGCTCGACGGCGCGGCGCGGTACACCGCGCGCACCCCGCCGTCCCGTTTCGATCAGCAAAAGCTCGACAACTCCCGCCGCCGACGAGGATCGCCTACCCCCATGCTCATCCAGCCCGGCGGCCACTGCCGCCGCACCGTCGATCTCAGTCTTCGTGGACCTGGTTATTCCAAGGCGGGAGGTACTTCTTGATGAGCGCCATCTCGATCGCATCGATCAGGTTCAGCCGCAGCCCCTCATAATCTGCGTGCAACTGCTCCGTCCGCACCCAGACCGTCACGCTGCGCCCCGCCCGCAGCTCCGCCGCGATGCCGTCGCGCACGTCCGTCATGACGCCATTCTTGTGGTAGCCGAGCGGGCGGCTGTAGCCTTGCACCGACTTCCCAATGTACCGGAGGTCGTCGTCGCTGACGATCGCGTAGACGAGAGCGACGCGCTGGGTGATCTTGACGCAGGCGGAGCGCCGCACGCCCCCTTGCTCGGTCAGGTGGTATTCGCCAATGCGGCGAAAGCCGTGGGACTCTTCGAACGTTTCGATGGTTTTCATGGTTAAAAATTGCCGGGACCACTGCTCGCTGTGAACGGGCGACACTCGCGTCCCTACCCTAGGGCAGAGCATCGGACATCTGCCGTCCCATACCCTTCGCCCGGCCTCTTGCGCCCACTGCGGCACCGCTGGGCCAGATCGAGCGGACGGTTCGCGTGTACGGCACCCGACCGCGGATCGTTCGTTGTCCGGCCATCCTCGATCGCACGGACAGACGTCGCCTCGTCGACCTGAGCCGGCGCACCGCCGCCCGCCCGCAGTCCCCCGGAGAGGCTCAGGCTGGGCACCTTGCCCTGGTGCGGATCCATGCGCTGCCCGCTCGGTTAGCGGCGCGGCGCGTCTGCTCACGACGGCAAGGCACAAAGCTGACCCTCCCCGCTCTAGCCGAGGCGCTCACTCGGCACGGCCGACCCGTATTCCATCGAACTCGAGTTCGATGGAATATGGAATCCCTTGTTCGCCGAACCGTAACAACGCCCCTCAGCGGATCAGCGTCGTCCCCGGGATGCCGCTGTCGAACGTCGCCAACGAGAGCCCGGCCGCGGCGGCGACCCGGGCGAGATAGGAACGCCACCCGATAGGGTCAAACGCCACCCGATAGGGTCAGGCTTTGTGGTTTGTCGTGACGATGAGGTTCGGCGACGCCGGAACCGCCCCAACGCGTCCATCGGCCGGAATCACGGCAAACGACAAAGCCTGACCCTCCCTTGCTTGTTCGTCGAAACGGGAGCATCACCCCGCGGCTGTCCGTCGCCTTGGGTATCTTCCGCCCGACTCGCCGGTCCGGCGTCATCCAGCGCCCGAAGCAGGGCTCGTCGGTCCGATCTCCCGCTCACGCCACCTTCGCGTGCTCCTTCCCTCCACTCCCTTTTCATTCCCATGCCCAATCCAACCTCGCCCGCGTCCTTCGTCGTCAAACTCGTCAACGGCCAGGTCAGGCTCTTCTCCTCCTCCGGCTCCTATGTCCGCAGCCTCGGCTCAGGCGCCACGTCCGCCGTGGTACAGGGCGATCAGGTGCACGTGACCCTCCCCAATGGCTCCGTCCGCATCTACACCGTGCGCGGCCAGTACGTGCGCACGCTGTAATCCGGCCAGGTCGGCATCCGCCGCTCCACCCGCGCGCCCCCGCCGCGCTCCACCCGCGCGCCCCCCCGGCGATTCACCCGCGCCCCCCCCGCCGGCGCTCCACCCGCGCCCCCCCGGCGATTCACCCGCGCGCCTCTGCCGGCGCTCTTCAGGGCGCACCGGCCGCAGGTCGTTCCACCCGCGCGCTCCTCCGGTCGCTCCGCAGTTCGCTCGTCAGATCGTTCGTCAGGTCGCTCGTCAGGTCGCTCCTCCGGTCGTTCCCGCCGCGACCTCGGAGCGGGCGGCATTCCTCTCCTGCATCCGGCGCCCTTCCGCCGCGAGCGCGTCCCGCAATTCCTTCGGCTCCAGCACCTCCACATCCCCGCCAAACGCGAGGATCCACCGGGTGATGTCGTTCAGGTCGCCGAGTTCGAAGCCGACCTCCACCGCCCCCCCAGGCCGTTCCTCCACCGTCTGCGTCGCATGCCAATGGCGCTCCCGCACGTGGTGCGCCGCCACCGGGTCGAGGCGGAGCCGCACCCGGATCCGGCCCGTTCCCGTCCACGCGCCGAACGAGCGGCTGAAGACGCTCGCAAGGTCTACGTTCTCCGGTCGCTCGAAGGTCGCCTGCAGGACCCGCGGGTCGCTGAACCGCGCCAGCATGTACGTGCCAACATTTCCGGACTCGAGGTCCTTCGCCAACACGAGCCACCGCGACTCGATGCAGGCGAGGTGGTACGGGGCGAGTCGCCGCGGCTTGGCCGCCCGCGGGGGCCGGCCCGCCCGGTACAAGGCCTTGAGTTCGCGCCGCTCCAGCAACGCCATCACCACCGCCCGGAACACCTTACGGTCAACGATTCCCGCCCCGGGGGTTCGCACCGACACGTACTGCGCGAAGTCACCTTCGAGCGAAAGCCCGTGCTTCGTCGGGTGCGCCCCGAAGAGCTTGGCGTACGCCGATCCGATCAGCTCCGCGAAGTTCACGCCCTCGAACACCGCCAGCGACTGCCGCGCCACCTCCAGAGCCACACGTTCATCCGCGGACAGGTCGCGGCCGACCGGGAAGGTCACGTCCGGGCTGTGGTACGCATACGAGTGGTCCACCCGATCGTACTCGATCGGCAGGCCCAGCCGGTTCCGCATGAAGGTGATGTCCCGCTGGATGGTCTTCGTCGAATACCGGTGACCGCCGCGCTTAAAGCGCTCGGCAATGACGGAGCAGTTGATGCGCTGGCCGGCGCTCGCCCGCTGGAGCAGCGCGTGGATTTCCAGCATGCGCCCGAGCGCCGGCCGCGTGGGCGACGCCGTCGCCACGCCGCCGGGGGAGGAAACGTCGTCGGATCGAGGCTTCATCACGCCTGCGCCGCCGACACCCCGAATCCAATCGCGGCCCGGCCGCGCCCGGGTTTCCGCGCGCACTCCGCCGCGAGGCCGTCCACCCACTGCGCGGCGTCGGCGAAGGGCCGGAACCGTTGCTGGCGCTCCAGCATCGCGAAGTCACCGGGGGTCAGGACGTCGAGGCCACGCAACCGCGCCACGTCCGCGGCCGTCGCCGGCGCCAGACCCGCCGCCCGCAGATGCGCCGCGAGCAGCGCCTCCGCCTGCTCCGGCTTGAGGTACGAGAAGCACGCCTTCAGATCAAACCGCCGCAGCGCCGCCGCATCGAGTCCGGTCATCAGGTTCGTCGACGCGACGAACACGCCGCCGAAGTTCTCCATCTGGACGAGGAATTCATTCACTTGCGACACCTCCCAATTGCGCTCCGCTCGCGTCCGATCCTGCAGGAACGAATCCACTTCGTCAATCAGCAGGGCGCTGCCCGACTGCTCCGCATCCCGGAACGCCGCCGCGATCTGCTTCTCCGCCTCCCCGACGTACGGACTCAGGAGATCCGAGGCCCGGTGCACCGCCAGAGGCAAACCGATCTCGCGCGCGAGGTGGTGCGCGAAGGCCGTCTTGCCGGTGCCGGGCGGCCCGTACAGGCAGAGGCGCCCCGCCCGCGCGCGGCGCAGCCCGTCGACGAGGCTGTCGGGGTCGACGTCCGCATTCAGGTAGCGGCGGTCGTACACGGCCGACCCCACGCTCGCCGACGCGAGGCCGCGATGCCCCTGCGCGCGGAGCGTCTGACTCACCAGGACCTCAAGGCGCCGGGAGGTGTCGATCCCCGGGTTCACCGCCGCCACCGTCCGCACCACCGCCGCCGCGCGTTGGACGACCGCCGGGGTGAGCTCCGCGCAGGCCGCGAGGCGTTCCCGCGTCGCGTCCGACACCTCGAGCGGCAGGGCGCGCAGCTGCGCCGCCCGCACCGCCTGCGGCGGCGACTTCATTTCGATCACGAGGTCAAACCGCCGCACATACGCCGGGTCGAGCGCCTCCACCGCGTTCGTCACCCAGAACGTCGGGGTCGGGTTCGTCTCGAGCATCCGGTTCAGCCATCCCTTGATCGCCGGCGAGCGGGGACCGCCGAACAGCGCCGCAAGCGGCGAACGGCCGACCACGTCCTCCACCTCGTCAAACACCAGCAAGGCCGGCCGGTGCCCCGTGAATTCCTGCGCGAGGCGCAGCGCCTGCAGCCGCGCGGGGCCGCCAATCGGGTCGCCGTCGGAATCTTCCGTGCTCACCTCGTAGAGCTCGCTCTCCAGCGCCGCCGCCAGCGCGCGGACGAGCTGGGTCTTGCCGACCCCGGGAACGCCCCACAGGAGCACGTTCACCCCGCGGCGGCGCTGCCGGAGCATCTCGGCCAAGTAAACCTTCAGGTCATCGAGTAGCGGACCGAGGTGCTGAAAGGCCTGCAGCGGCAGCCCGGCCGCCGTCGCCGGCACCACGCGGTCGCGCAGGGCACGGAGGGGGGAGAAGTCGGGTTCCGCCAACGCGCTCGCGAAATCCGGCGAGGGCCAGTCGTACTTGCCCGGCAGGTGCAGCGAGTTGCGGTCCCGCTTGATCAGCTGGCTCCCGCACAGCCGCCCGCTCCGGCTCAGCGCCGCGCTCACCGCCGTCGGCGCGAGCCCCGTGGCGACGGCGATGGCGGCATCCGCCCGGCGGTCATCCAACTCGCTGCCGAGGCAGCTCGCCGCCCGGTTGAGTTCGCGGTCCGTCGTCAGCAACACGAGGAACGCCAGACACACCTGCTCATCCGCCGAAAGTCCGAGCAGCGCCGCCATCGAGGTCACGCTCGCGCCGAGTTCCGCCGGCAGCGCGTCGATCACGCCGAGCCCGGTGCGCTCGAACGCCCGCTCGCCGCGGACCAACCGCTCGCGCAGCCGCTCCCGCAGATCGCGGACGGCATCCGGGTTTTCCGGATCGAACGGCACCTCCAGCACCGCCGCCACCTCGGTCGCGGCGTCGATCATCGGCCGCGACGCGTACGGATGACGGTAATGCCGCCGCTTCCGAGCCTGACGAAACGAAAGCGCAGCAAACTCGGCAGCCGGTTCGCTCGCCGGCGCCGCCGACCGGCCCTTCCCCGGCCGCGCGGTCGCGAGCGCGTGCACGAGCAGTCGCAGACCCCAGAGCGCGGCGAGCTGACCCGGGGCGGAGGCGCGTTTCGCCGGGCGGAAACCCGGCAAGACGGCGGCCGACGGCTTGACCGGAACGGCTGCAGCGGGAACGGTGGCGGTGGAAGAAGGCAGGGAGGAGTCCATGAGGGTTTTGAAGTTTCCCCAGTCTAACCTCCCCCCTCGGACAAGGAGTGTCCTACCCCAAAACCACCGCCGAATTCGGCCCGGGAGGGTCAGGCTTTGTCCTTTGTTGCACGGCCCGGGAGGGTCCTTTGTTGTGGCGATGAGGTTCCGCGACGCCGGACCTGCCCCAAGGCGTCCGTCGGCCTGAATCACGACAAAGGACAAAGCCTGACCCTCCCCCGGGGTTTCCGCCGGTCAGCGGATCAACGTCGCGCCCGGGATGCCACCGTCAAAGGTCGCCAACGAGAGTCCGGCCGCGGCGGCGACTTGGGCGAGGTAGGCGTCCGACGTCTGGGCGGGACGGCGGCACCACGCGGGCAAGACCGGCGAAGGGGCTTCGCCGACGAACCCTCCCATCGACCGCTTCATTTCCGCCAAAGCCTGCTGGGCCGCGCTCGCCGAGTAGCCGAACGCCTGCATCGACACCCGGAGGAAGCCCAATTCCACCTGCGCACACGTCGCAAACGCGCCAAACGACTCGCGGGCCGCCCACGCGTGAAACGCCGCATGGTCCTCCGCCGCCGGGTGCTGCCAAGCGATGAGCGCGTTGACGTCGAGCAGGTACTTCACGGGAAGTCCGCCAGCAGGGCCTTGACCGCATCCCGCGTCACCACCGCCCGCTTCCCCGCCCCGGCATCGTAGGGCAGGCCGGAGACCGGATGCTTCCGCATCACGATCTTCCGCCGCGCCGGCGCGGCGTCCAGCACCCGGGCGCGCAGGAACGCGGACAGCGTCATCTGCTCCGCCCGCGCCCGTGCGCGGAGCAGCCGCGCCTCGTCGTCGGAGACTTTGAACGTGAGCGTCGGCATGGGTAATACCGTATTACGCACCAGCCTCCGGTCAAGGGCCAAGCTCGCCGCCGAATAGCCTCCGGTTCCGAGTCTCCGTTTCGAGGTCATCCGAATCGTCGTGGCTCCTCGCCGGCGCGCAGGCAAGCCAGGCCCCGCCGAGGCGTCGCCCAAATCAGGGCGCTCCTGAGGGTCAGGCTTTGTCCTTTGCTCTCCCAGTCAAACTCGGGCACAACGATGCCCCGCGCGCGGCAGCCGGCATCCGCCGCGACAAACGACAAAGCCTGACCCTCCCCCGGGACTCGGACACTCCTTGTCCGACCCCGTCGGCTATCCTTCCCCACGCTCACCATGCCTTCGCCCTACCTTTCCAAGTCCGACTTCAAGGTCGGCTACGACTGCGCCGCCAAGCTCCGCTACAAGAAGGCCCGGTATCCGTCCAACCTCGACGACAACGACTACATCCAGTTCCTCGCCGACGGCGGGTTCATGATCGAGCTCCTCGCCAAGGCCAAGTTTCCCGGCGGGCTCGATCTCGTCGATGAGCGTGACCAGCTCCGCGCCTTCGCGCGCACCCGCGAGGCCCTGGTCGCCAGCGAGCACGCCGTCATCTACGAGGCCGCCGCATTCCACGATCGGCAACTCGCCCGGATCGACATCCTCCGCCGGGAGGGCGACACCCTCCACCTCATCGAGGTCAAGTCGTCGTCCGTCCGCTCCGACGAGCCCGACGGCGAGGCATCCGACGGCAACGACGCGCTGGAGGAATTCCTGCTCAAGCGGGCGGGCGGTCTCCTCGAGCCCAACGCCAAGTGGATGCCCTACCTCCTCGACGTCACGTTCCAGTGGATGGTCCTGCAGGCGGCGTTCGCGCCCGGCACATTCCACCCGGGCACGTTCCCGCCGGGCACCGCCCCCTCCGGCACATTCCCCCCCGGCACAGCCCACTCCGGCACGGTTCCCCCCGGCACAGCCCACTCCGGCACGGTTCCCCCCGGCGATCTCGCGGGGATCAAGCACTTCAAGGCCTGGCTCTGCCTCGTCGACAAGTCGGCCGTCGCCCGCGACTGCGAAACGCTTGCACGGTTCGACCTCAAACCCCGCGCCGGCGACACCCCGGACGCGCCGCGCCAGCGCCCCCTCGTGCGTTACCTCGGCGACACCCAAGATCTCCTCGACTCGAAACTCGTCACCCTCCGCGACGTCACCCCGATCGCCCAGCACCTCCTCCCGCGCGTGCGGGCCCGCGCCGCCGAACTCCTCGCGCTGATCCAGCCCGACGGCACCGTCGCGCCCCAACCCGTCATGCTGGACCAGCAGTACCGCCTCTGCCGCTCCTGCGAGTACCGCCTGACGGGCCCCGCCGCCGCCGCGGCCACCGCGCAACGCCGGCACGGCTTCGCGGAATGCTGGGGCACCCTCGCCGCCACACCGCACCACATCCTCGATCTCCACCGGGTGACCCAGATTGCGACCAAGAGCAACCCCGACCCCGTCGCGGCCCTGCTTTACCGCGGCCGCGCGTCGCTGCTCGACCTCGACCAAACCGACCTCGGGAAGGAAGGCCCCCGCCGCGACCGCCGCCTCCTGCAGTGGACCCATTCCCAGGGTGCCGGCAGCGAATACCTCCCGGCCACGTTGCGCCAGACACTGGCGGCGCACCGCCCGACCCCGGAGGCCCCGCTGCATTTCCTGGACTTCGAGGCCTGCAACGTCGCGCTCCCGCACCACGCCAGCCTGCACCCCTACGAACGCGTCGCGTTCCAGTTCAGCTGCCACACCCTCCGCGGCGACGAGCCCGAGGACCGTCCCCTGCCGCCCTCGGTGCACACCGCCTGGCTGAATACCGACCGCGCTTTCCCAAACTTCCGCTTCGCCCGCGCCCTGCGGGACTGCCTCGGCGAGACCGGCATCGTGTACGTGTGGTCGCCCTTTGAGCAGAGCACCCTGAAGGCCGTCCTCCAGCAACTCCACGCCGCGCTGGCCACCGCCCCGTCGGGCGCCCCCCTGCCCGACGCCGCCGGCACGCCGGACGAAGCGCGCGACCTCGCCGCGTGGATCGAACGCCTCCTCGGCCAGGAGACCCTCGTCGGCAACAAGCTCAAGCGCACCTCCCCCCGGCTCTACGACCTCCACAAACTCGCCCTCGAAGCGTACTTCCACCCCGAGATGGCGGGCCGCACCTCAATCAAAGTCGTCCTCCCCGCGGTCTGGCGGAACGCCCCCGCCGTGCACGACCACCCCTGGTTCGCGGAGTACCGGCGGCTCGGCGACGACGGCCGTCCCCTCGACCCCTACAAGACCCTAACCCCCCTACCCCTCGGCGAAAGCGCAGCCGACGAGGACGTCGTCGCCGACGGCAGCGGCGCCATCCGCATCTACCAAGACCTCCTCTTCCGCACCGACGCCACTCCCGAGTACACCAACAACCGCCGCGCCCTGCTGGAGCAGTACTGCAAGCTCGACACCGCCGCGATGATGATGATTTGGCGGCACTGGCGGGGGTGAGGAGAAGTCGCTCAGACCAATAGACTTTTCAGGTTCGTGTCCCCTTGAGCGGATCGGCATTGAATGAGAATCGGGCCAGCGTTCCGCAATCATCTGATCGCTGGTCGTCGCTTGCCAGCGACACGGAAAGGATCCGCTCGCGTCCCTGCGCCATGTTCTTCGGCGCCTTCCCGCCAGGTCCAATCAGCACGATCTGACGCCGCTGACGCCCGCGGCGTGGCAGCCGGCATAACTCTCAGAGTTACGACTCCGCCGGATCACATAGCTCAAAGAGCTATGCCCACGGTCTGACCCTTCAGGCATCCTCCGACCATGGAAATGACCGCTTCCAGCTTCAAACTCCGGGCCAACGCCCCGAAGGGCCGGAAAGCGATTTCCTCTTAGCATCATCAACTAGCGCGAAGACTTTACAGTATAGCGCAAAAGCATTCGCGGAAGAAGGGGAAACGGTCCTTTTCTACGCCCGAACCTCAATGCTTGGCCCGACCACGCGATCGACGACGCATTAACCCACCTCAAGACACATGCACAACAACCATGGGTTGGGCGTGGACAAAGTGGAGCAGGCATTTCCCGGCTACGGGAGCAGCCTGTACGACCCTCATTGCAGTGATAGACAGGATCCGAGGGTAGTGCCCACTCAAGAAATGAAGTGCGGATCAGCCACACATCGGGAATTCGGGGAGGGGCCGCTGGCCACGTTCACGGATCCCATGCAGTTGGATGACTATTCCAAATGGCCCGACCCGGACCGGTTTGACAATGCCTATGCCCGTAGCTGCGCAGAAGCGGCACGACGCTGGAGATTCGCGGTCATCGGACCTTGGGTTTCGCTCTGTGAATGAGTAAATCCAATACATATGTTGCCCTCTTGTATGGTGCGGATCAGCCGGGTCTAGTAGCCAAGAATGCCGGTTGGATCCATGAGCGACAGGGCAACATTTTGCATGCCGATCAGCATCTGGATCAAAGCGAAGGAATCTTCTTCCAACGCTTGGAATGGACAATGTCGGCTGCCGCAGAGGACATTGGCCGGATGGGTTCGGATTTCGTGTCGTTTGCATCCGGCTCTGGGATGAGGGCGGAGATTGCCTGTCTGGGTCGGCGACCGCGGGTGGTCATCATGGTATCCAAAACCGATCATTGCCTCCATGACCTGGCCTTGCGATGGCGTGCCGGGGAAACACGGGCCGACCGTGTGGGGGTCGTTTCCAACCACGAGGATTCGGCGGAGGTGGCAGGCCGTTATGATTTGCCGTTTCGCCTTGTGCCGGTGGCAAGGGACACAGAGTCCGAGGCAGAGGCGCGGCGGCTTGAACTGCTGAACGAGATGGGCGCGGATTTGGTGATGCTTGCCCGCTACATGCAGGTGTTATCTCCGATGAAGCTGCAACGGATTGGAAGACCGGTCATCAATATACATTATTCGTTCCTGCCTGCATTTGCCGCTGGGCATCCATATCATCAGGCGCATGCCCGGGGGGTAAAGCTAATCGGAGCCACGGCGCATTACGCCACGAGTGATTTGGATGAGGGGCCGATCATCCACCAGGATGTCTGCCGGGTGACGCACCGGCATGATGTGGCGGACTTGATCCGCATGGGCAAAGATCTTGAAGAACGAGTGCTTGCCAAGGCGGTGATGTGGCATCTTGACCGCCGGGTTCTGGTCTTCAGCAACAAGACGGTCGGTTTCGAGTGATGGATGCCAACCGACGAACCGACATCGATAGCATTTCAATCGTCAGTCCGATTGGACCCGTAGAACATAGAGCATTGCCCGTTGGGTCGGTGAAGAAGCTGGGTGTGGTGCAGTGCCAGTTCGAAACTGGCTGTGAGAAGAAAGGAAGGCTGTGATTCCCCAAATTGCATTGGGATTGATTTTCCATGGCATCGGCGGGATGGCGGCGGCCAGTTTTTACGCTCCGCTGAAGTTCATCCGGCGCTGGCCTTGGGAATCGTATTACATGGTCATGGGGTTTTTCGCGTGGCTCGCGGCTCCTTGGGTCATTGCATATGCGACGGTGCCGGGAATCTTGAAGGTCCTGCGGGGGGCACCGCCGGGGGCGCTGGGCTGGACTCTGCTGTTCGGTACACTTTGGGGTGTCGGTGCGGTCACCTATGGCCTCACCATGCGTTATCTCGGCATGGCGCTCGGCATGTCGGTGTCACTTGGTTTCAGTGCACTCTTCGGTACCTTGGTGCCGCCGCTTTTCAGGGGCGAACTTGGCATCATTGCCGCCACGGATGGCGGTCGTGTCGTGATCGCAGGCGTGGGACTCTGTGTGGCGGGTATTCTTGTTTCCGGTTACGCCGGTGTCCGCAAGGACAAGGAGAAATCAACCGCACTTACGGAGCGCGACCAATCCGGCGATGCCGAGTTTTCCCCCATAAAGGGGCTGCTGGTGGCCTTGGTTTGTGGCGTTATGAGCGCATGTTTTGCCTTTGGGCTCCAGGCGGGCGCGGCCATCGCGCAAAGAGCACTCGCCGCGGGTGCGAATCCGCTCTTCCAGAACAATGCGGTCCTGTGCGTCATCTTGGTGGGCGGATGCTTCACCAACACCCTGTGGTGCCTGTTCCTCAACTGGCGCAACCGCACGTTTTCCGCCTACACCTCCGGCACTGTGCCCCAGACCGCTGGCATCCTCTCCCTGTGTGCGCTCTCCGGGGTCGTGTGGTATCTGCAATTCCTCTTTTACGGCATGGGCATGACCAAAATGGGTGTCTTTGAGTTCTCCAGTTGGTCGCTGCACATGGCGTTTATCATCATTGTCGGCAATCTTTGGGGGCTTGCCTTCAGGGAGTGGCGCGGGGTGGGCAGAACCACACTGGTGGTGGTGTGGTGCGGCATTCTACTCCTTATTGTCTCAACCGTCGTCATCGGTTGGGGCAACTCTCTCGGCGGCGCGGGCGGACACTGAGCGATCACCGACCGGCATGCCCATATCACAATCATAGCTTCCAACGCATCTTCATCTCCTCTTGCCCATGGAAACCGATCACTTCACCGGCACCGCGACCGAGAAGCACACTCCGCCACCCTTGGACTACAGTCTAGTCGGCAGGAACGCGGCCAAAGCAGTTGAAATGGGCTTGGCAGAGGCCGACTGGTACCAGAGCCCGGTTCCCCGGGCCAAGCTGCGCACGCTGCTAGAACGACGCGAAGGACCGGCGGTTCGTGACACGGTCCTTTGGTTCGCGCTACTCGGACTGACGGGCTGGGGCACCGTGGCATGGTGGGGGACGGCGTGGGTCATTCTCCCATATTTGGCGTATGCCGTGCTCTATGCCACCGCCTCGGATTCGCGATGGCACGAAGCGGGCCATGGCACAGCCTTCCGGACCGACTGGATGAACAACGTTCTTTATGAAATCGCTTCGTTCATGGTGATGCGTGAATCGGTGGTCTGGCGCTGGAGCCACACGCGCCATCACAGCGACACCATTATTGTTGGCCGCGATCCGGAGATCCAGGTCGCGCGTCCGCCGAACATACTATCGCATGTCGTCAGCTTATTCGCGATCAATGTCTATCGCGCTTATTTCCCAACCATCGTGCGCCATGCCTGGGGAAAAACTTTACCCAACGAGCAGACATTCATTCCCGCAACTGAGTATGCCAAGATCTTCCGCAACGCTCGGATCATTCTGGCCCTGAACGTGGGAGTGCTTGTCTCGGCCTTCTTGCTGCAAAGCTGGATCCCGATCTTTCTCGTTCTCCTGCCGCATGCTTTTGGCACGTGGCTCATGATCGTGCATAACACCACGCAGCATGCCGGACTGGCCGAAAACGTCCTCGACCACCGCCTCAACTGCCGAACGGTCTACATGAATCCGGTGAGCCGATTCATCTACTGGAACATGAACTATCATTTGGAACACCACATGTTCCCTTTGGTGCCGTACCATGCTTTGCCCCGGTTGCACGAACTCGTGAAACATGACTGCCCTCCGCCATATCCTTCGATCTTGTCGGCTTGGCGCGAGATTTGGCCGGCTGTCCTCAAGCAGGTCGGCGATCCTACGTACCATGTAAAACGCAAGCTTCCTCAACCCGCTTCCAAAGCCACTGCGGGTTCACCCAACTTGGCCGATGCCACACCCGACACCGAGGGCTGGATCGAAATCTGCGCCGTCGCCGACCTTGGCCGCGAAGACGTGATCCGTTTCGACCACGGCCACAAAACCTACGCGCTTTACCGCGACGACGAAGGTAGGCTCTTCGCCACCGACGGCGTCTGCACGCACGGCAATACCCACCTCGCCGAAGGCCTCGTGAAAGGCAAGGTCATCGAGTGCCCCAAGCACAACGGCCGCTTCAACCTCGCCGACGGTTCGCCCGCGCGGCCGCCGGTCTGTCGCAGCCTCGCCACCTATCCGCTGGAAGAGCGCGCCGGCCGCCTCTGGCTCAACGTCCGCCGGCCCGGCGGCGCCGGTGCGCGCGAGCCGCAGGCCTTCACCTTCCGTGTCGTTTCCAGCCGCAGTGTCGCCACGTTCATCAAGGAACTCTTGCTCGAACCCGCCGACACCGCATCGCGCCCCGCGTTCACTGCCGGTGATTACCTCCAATTCGACATCCCGACGTACGATGAAATTCGGTTTGCCGATTTCGACATCCCCGAACCCTACACCGCCATCTGGCGTGCGCAGCATGTCACCGACCTGGTTGCGACCAATCTGCAGTCCAGCCGGCGCAACAACTACTCCCTTGCCAGCAACGCCGCCACCGAGAGTACCCTGCGCTTAAACGTCCGCATCGCCACCCCGCCCCCCGGCCAGGACTGCCCGCCAGGCGTGGGCTCGGCGTACATGTTCAACCTGAAGCCCGGCGACACGGTCACGGCCATCGGCCCGTTTGGCGACTTCCACGTCAAGCCCACCCAGAAGGAGATGGTCTACATCGGCGGCGGCGCCGGCATGGCCCCGCTTCGCGCGCACCTTTCGCACCTCTTCGAGACCGAAAAAACGCACCGCAAGGTCAGTTATTGGTACGGCGCGCGCTCAAAACAGGAGGTCTTCTACGCCGACTACTTCGAGACCCTCGCGCAGCAGCATCCCAACTTCAGTTTTCATCTCGCGCTCTCGTCTCCGCTGCACGAGGATAACTGGACCGGCACCACCGGCTTCATCCACGAGGTCGTGCTCAACCAATACTTGCGCGATCATCCTAATCCGTCGGCCGTCGAGTTCTACCTGTGCGGCCCGCCGCAGATGATCAAGGCCTGCACCAAGATGCTCGCTACTCTTGGCGCCACCCCGCAGCAGATCGCCTTCGACGAGTTCTAGCGCCAAGGATTCCGGCGAAAATGCCGTGGTTCATGCCCCCGTACTTCAACATGAACATCAAGACACACCTATGAAACGATTCGCTTTCAAAATGAAATTGAAGCCCGGGTTTGCCGTTGAATACCAAAAGCGGCACGACGAAATCTGGCCTGGGTTGGTGCAAAGGTTGCGAGACGCGGGAATTTCAAATTACACCATATATTTGGACGCAGAGACCAACGCCCTGTTTGCCATCCAATATCAGTCAACTCCGGCCGCTGCGGCTGAACTCCCATCGGATTCCATGGTGAAAAAGTGGTGGCTGTATATGTCCGATATCATGGAAACAAATGCGGATAAATCTCCGATCAGTACACCGCTGGTGGAGGTGTTCCATCTAGATTGATCGCGCTGGGCCGTTTTGCAGCTACGCTGGGTTGTCATTAATATAACTGAATCTCTGACAATTGGTGTGCATATGACTCAGGGTGGAATCATCTATTATAGTCAGCGATGCCGATTCGACCGCAACATTTATCCGGCCTTTCAAAGCTGTTTGGAGTGCATCTAAGGGATGACCGGCATATCGGCTGCTCGCCCTGCGCTTGCGACGATCTGGTCACATGCAGACGTGTGCGGCACTAACGCATAAGCGTCAAACGCAGTTATGGAGGACGATTGTGGCTAGTGGTCGCGATTGATGGACAAGCCGAATAATCAGGAAATACGTCACGCTCGGGATTTTGCAGATGCAAGGGTGCCGCGGGCCCGCCAACAGCCCCCGACCATTGTAAGGAGGGGAAGCCCCGGCAGTCCCTTCTCGCCGCGTTGCAACATGGCGGCGACCGCATTCACTGCATTGATGCCAATATCGTAAGGTCGCTGATCTATCTGCCCGATGACATCCAAACAGGGTTGCCCCTCGGTATCCATGTCTACCAAGGGTGGCAATTTGAGCTTTTGGCTCTGACGCATCCGATCCAGTGCCAGGGTTGAATCTGTGATGATCACTTCGGGACGTACCCTTTTGAGCCAGCGTGAGAAACGTGCTGGGTCGTCATGCGGAAGGATGAGTGGATCAACGTGGACTGAATGCCCGGACAATCCGTGCCAACTCACCGCAGCCGAAAAATGGTGCCGGGTACGATTGTCTTGATCGGTAGAGATTAGTAGACCGATCCGGTGTAATCCTTGGGCGCGCAATCGGTCACATGCCAGTAGGGTGTTTCCGAATTGATCGGGCACGACTTGATGAAATGCGGGAGCCGTTACGGAGAATGAGGTGCTGACGGTCGCGTAAAGATTCCAGTCCAGCAAGTCCGACAGGTCGGTGAGTTCGAGCTGCGGCAGAATCAGGACACCCTCTATGCTGCGTGCTCGAAGCACCCGGCTGACAGTGGACCGTGATTTCGGGATAGTATCCAGATGGGTCAGCAAAGGGTAGAAGCCCAATCGCTTGGATTGTGTGGTCACTCCATCCACCATACGCTTAAGGTAGCCGGAAAGCGTGCTCGGATCCGCCGGACAAAGGACAGCCAAGGTTGAGGCGATCTGGGTCTTCCGGTAGCTGCGCAAATGGGCCATTAGGGTGCTGATGCGTGGGTCGGGTGTGTAACCCATTTGATCCGCCATTTTGCGAATTCGCGCCGCAGTGGACGGGGACACCCCGCGCTGATTGCGCAGCGCCAGCGAGACAGTCATCGGAGTGACATTTGCAGCCGCCGCTATGCGGCGAATCGTCGGCCTGACTGGTGCGGGCATAGGTCTACTTTACGGTATAGCATGCAAAGAGTAGCTTAACGCCCGCGAAAGCAAAACAATTATCACCGCCCGTAGGCGAGCCACCGAATCTTTGCCTTTCCCCACCCCAGTTGCCATGCAAGTGCCAACCGCTGAGTACGTCGTGATTGTCGCAAATACTGAGCGCAGGCGCGGAATTGCATCGGCAGCTCACCCGCGGCTCTTGATCAGGAGGCGGGTGCAAAGCGATGACCGGAGGCAACCGTGACAGTGCCGGACGGCCCGGTTGCTGAGTCGAGAGAGGCAGGTCGACGAGCGCTAGATGTACCGATAAAGATCTGGACCGCCGGCACGTTGACCTACACGACGGGTGCCCTCGTCGTCCTCTTCTGCTGGATGCTTTGGGGCGACTTCGCCTGGCAGCTCAAGGAGCGCTCGGCGCAGCCGATCGTCCAGATCATGCTGCGGAAGTTCCAGGCGTCGGACTTCCTCACGGGCCTCCTCCTGCTCTCGCTGCCGGCCGCGGTCACCGTGCTGCTGGCGCCGATCATCAGCTACCGCAGCGATCGTCACCGCGGCCGCTGGGGCCGGCGCATCCCGTACCTGCTCATCACGTCGCCGATCGCGACCGCCGCGATGTGCGGCCTGGCGTTCAGCCCGTGGATCGGCACGTGGATCCACACCGAGATGGGCTGGGCGCCCAACAAGCTAAACCCGACCATCATCACGGTGCTGGGCCTGTCGTGGACCTTGTTCGAGTTCGCGACCGTCGCGGCCAACGCGGTCTTCGGCGGTCTCATCAACGACGTCGTCCCGCGGGAGCTCATCGGCCGGTTCTTCGGCATGTTCCGCGCGGTGAGCCTGTTGACCGGGATGTTCTTCAACTATTTCCTGATCGGCCACGCGAAGGAGTACTTCATGCCGATCCTCGTGGGCATTGGCCTGCTCTACGGCGTCGGCGTGGTGCTCATGTGCTTCATGGTGAAGGAGGGCGACTATCCGCCGCCGGAGCCCGTGGAGGACGGCAAGGGCGGGCACGTCGTGGCGGCGATCAAGTCCTACAGCCGCGACTGTTTCTCGCACGCCTACTACTGGTGGGTCTTCGCCTCGATGGCGCTGTCGGCCATGTGCTTCGTGCCGATCAACCTGTTCAGCGTCTATGCGGCGGAAAGCTTCGGCATGACCATGACCACTTACGGGCGCTACATCGTGGTCACGTACGCCTGCTCGCTCGTGCTGGCCTATCCGCTGGGCTGGATGGCCGACCGTTTCCACGCCACGCGCATGGGCATCGGCGCTCTGGCGGTTTACGGAGTCATCATGGGCGCGGGCTACTTCTGGATCTCGGGTCCTGAGACCTTCGGCGCGGTTTTCTTCGCCCATGTGGTCCTGTCCGGCTGCTATTTCACCGGCACGGCGGCCTTGGGGCAGATGCTGTTCCCCAAGCTGAAGTTCACCCAGTTCGCCGCAGCCGGCGGCATTTTGCTGTCGGTCTGCAACTTGGCTTTCGGTCCCATCCTCGGCATTTTGCTCGACCTGCTGGGCAACGATTACCGCTACACCTTCGGCCTGAGCAGCCTCATGGCATTCATCGCGCTGCTGCTGAGCCTGGTGGCGTACTACCGCTTCATGGCCATCGGCGGCCCGAAAGGCTACGTCGCGCCGGAGTAGGCAAATACTCTTGCGGCGCAGAATAACCCAAGCCCAACGTAGTATTGTACATCGGACTTAACTGGCGGCTGGGGATCGGCCCACTGTACTTCCCCGGAGAATTCGGACACGCGTTGAGCGTGATGGTTGATGGTTAGCTGAGGGTGGATTCGTAGTCGAGCGGGCTTTGGTAGCCGAGGGCCGAGTGGCGGCGCGTGCGGTTATAAAAGCCCTCGATGTAGTCGAAGATCGCGGTGCGGGCTTCCGCCCGGGTGGCGAAGCGCCGGCGGTGGATGAGTTCGTTTTTCAGGCTGCTCCAAAACGCCTCCATCGTGGCGTTGTCGTAGCAGTTGCCCTGGCGGCTCATCGAGGCGACCAGCCCGTGGGCCGCGAGCACGGAGCGGTAATCGGCACTGGCATACTGCACGCCGCGATCGGAGTGATGGATCAGGCCCGGGCCGGGCTGGCGTTGCCGCAAGGCCATCAGCAAGGCGGCCAGCGGCACGGCCGTGTCGAGCGTGGCGCCCATCGCCCAGCCAACCAGGCAGCGACTGCAACGGTCGAGCACCCCGGCGACATACAGCCAGCCTTCGTCGGTCGGCACGTATGTCAGATCACTCACTCAGACCCGATCCGGCTGGTTGGGGACCGGTAACGTGGCCAACCGGTTCGGCGCAATGGGATAGGAGTGCCGCCTGTCCGTCGTGCGCACCCGATAGCGCCGTTTCTGACGGCCGCGCAGTCCCGCCTCGCGCATGAGCCGGGCGACTCGATGGCGCCCCACCCGTTCCCCTTGGGCCCGCAGCTCGATCGTGATCCACGGGCTGCCGTAGGTCTCCCGGGATTGCTGATGCACCGCCGCGATCTTGAGCCGCAGTTGCGCCTCCTGCCGGGCCCGGGCCGAGCCGCTCGCTTGCGACCATGCGTAGGAGCCGCTGCGCGATACCGCAAAGACCGCGCAGAGCCGCTGGATCGGGTGTTCGTCGCTCATCGCCTGGATTCGGGCATACCGCTCGGCGACGGTTCGGAGAGAATGCCCGCGGCTTTCTTTAGGATGTCCCTCTGCTCGGTCACCCGTGTCAGCTCCCGGCGCAGCCGCTCGTTCTCCGCCAGCAGCGCCTCCTTGCCGGCGGCCGGGCCCGTTGGCCCCGCGGCCCGGGCCAACGCGCCCTGCCGCCGCTTCCATTCATACAGGCTAAACACGCTGATCCCCAATTGCTGGGCCGTCGTCTCCGCCGACTACCCGCTGCTCTGCCACAGGCGCACCGCTTCCCGCTTGAACGCCTCGTCAAGATGCCGGGGCGTCGCCCCGGCCGCTGCCTTCTTGGTCATGGTTGAGTCGTTTCTTTGGGCTCAACGCCTGTCCGTCAAATCGGGGCAACCTCACCGGCGAACTTCTTGACGCGTCCGAGGTCCAGCTCAACGTGTTGGTTTCCTAGCACTAACCTAGGCGAACCAACAGGAGGGGTGCCTTCAAAGGGTAAAGCGATCAGGCGAGGCATTGCAGGTCCTTCTGTTCCACCAGGCCGAAGGGGCGTTCGCCCGCGAGATACTTCCGCAGTGCCGCCACGGTCATCTGGCCCATGCGTGCGCACTCGCGGTCCATCGCGCCGGCGATGTGGGGAGTCAGAACGACGTTGGGCAGGCGAAACAGTTCCGAATCGACGGCCGGTGGCTCCGGGTCCGTCACGTCCAGTACGGCCGTGAGATCGGTCCGCCTGCGGAGGACACGGATTAGGCCCGCCTCGTCAATGATCGCGCCGCGGGCCGTGTTGATGAAGGTCGCGCCCGCGGGCATCCGGTCGAAGTGGCCTTCCTTGATCATACCCGCGGTTTCGGGCCGGGCTGCGAGGTGGAGCGTCACGACGTCGGAGCGCGCAAACAGATCATCCAGCCCGACAGGTTCGGCCTGCATCGCTCGGAGGCTCGACCCCGGAAGGAACGAATCCCACGCCAACACGTTCACGCCAAAGGGCCGCAGGAGTTGGATCACGCGTCGGCCCACTTTGCCCACGCCCACGACTCCGACGTGGCTGCCAAATGCGCCCGGCACCGGTGCATCCTTGGGCCGATACGCCTGCGCCAGTCGCATCGCCATGCTGAACTTCCAGACGTGCTTCAACGACATGAGGACGGCGCCCAGCGCGAACTCTGCTGTGGGTACTGCGTTTTGCTCGCTACCGGAGACGACGAGAAGGTTTCTGGACCAGAAAGCCTCGCTGACGACAGCGTGAACCGAACCGCCGCCATAAAACAGGATGCGCAGCGCGTTCGCATCGCGAAGCAGCCTTTCGTCGAGCCGCGGAGTGCCCCACCCGCCAAAGATGATTTCAACCTCGCGAAGCAGCTGGGGCTGCGCGAGCACCTCATCGGGCGTGAAAACCCCGGTGATCTTCACGAACCGCTCCAACTCGCGGCGAACATCCGGCGGGAAGATTACTTCACGGGCCCAAGGGAAGAGAAGGAAGATCGCTCGCCGCATGCGTTGGAATCCCGGTGGTTGGGACGTTCAGAGCTTCAAGCTCACGCTGACTTTGACGTTCCGCGGATCCGCCCGGTAGTTGATGAAGGTGAAGTAGTCCTCGTCGAAGACGTTGTCGACGTTCAGCTGGACACTCCATTTCATATTTTGGTAGCCGGCGAGGAGGTTCGCGACGCCGTGGCCTGGGATCTTCAAGCTCTGCAGGACGCCAATCGCGAACGGCGCACTGCTCACGTGCACGTAACCAGCGCCGATGAAGAACCCGTCGAGCGGACCCGACCGGAAGGTGTATTTCCCGAACGCGTTAAACTTGTGCTTGTAGGCATTGGGCAGCGTCATTCCGACGAACGTCGGATTCGCAAGATCCCGAATCACCTCGGCATCGGTGTAAGAGTAGCCGCCGAGGATGGCGAAGTTCTCTGACATCGCCACGTTGACGCTATACTCCATGCCCCGGCTGCGCTGGACGCCGCTCTGCGAGTCATAGACGAAGGTGTTGGTTTCCGAGGCCACTTTTAAGAGCCGGGCGTTGATGTTGGTCAGCTCGATCTCGAAGAACCCCAGCGTCTGGATCACGCGGCCTTGCAGAAGTTCGGATTTAAACCCGACCTCAGTGCCCTTGCCCTCCACCGGCACGGGGGCATACGGCTGGTTGTTGCTGTCGACAAAGGTTGAGAGGATCGGCTCGAACGAGGTCGAGTGGTTGGCGTAAACCGAGAGCTGTGGCAGTAGCTTGAACAGCGCGCCCATCTGGTAGGAGGTCTTGCCGGGCTCGAAGCGCGAGCGGACGAAGCCGTTGCTCGAAAACGTCGCCGAGCTGAAATCCGTTTCGGTGTCATCCCGCCGGAACCCGCCCGACAGGATCAGGCGCTTGTCGAGCATTTCCGCCTGGCCCATCGCGGAATAGGCCGTCGATTCAAATGATGTGCGCGTAGCCGAGGAGAACGGCAGCGTGCTAAAGACCCGCTCGTTGTAGTTCCACGTCGAGGGATCGAGCAGCTGCCACGACACCGGGACAACGGAGCCAGGCACCAGGCTGCTGCGCCTATGGTCTTTCGAATAATCGTCGCGGAACTCCGCTCCCGCGACGAATTTCAGCTTGCCGAACGGCACTTCAAAGGTACCCGCTAAGTCCACGATCTGCTGAAAGTTCTTGTCTACGGTCCGGATGTGCTGCGACTGCCGAAAGCTGAGCAGGGCCGGGGCCTGAGTGGCGCCACGGGCGTGGTTGAAGACTTCCCGGTCGCGCTTGTAGAAGGAGGTTGTACTCCGAACCTGCCAGTGGTCCCCGAGGGCTGCGTTGACGGTGAGCGACGGGAGCACCCCGCTGAAATCGGCGAAATGCTCGGGCGTGTTACCCGTCCAATCGCGCGGCAGCTCGGTCATGACACGCTGCTGCCCGGCGGTGATGATCGCCGGCACCGCCCCGTCGGGTATGCCGTGCGACTTCAGGTACTCGAGCTGGAACTCGGCGGTGAGGTTCCGCGCCAGCTGGAGCAGGACGGTAGGGGCCAGGTACACCTTCTCGAGGTCGTTGTAGCGGCGGGCACCATCCGTGGAATTGAAGCTGGCCGGGAGCCGATAGCGCACGCTGGCGGTCTCATTGAGCGGCCCGCCCGAATCGATCTCGGTGCGGTAGGTATTGAAGCTACCAAAGGTTTGCCTAAACGAGCTGGCCTGCTTGGCAAGCGGGCTCTTGCTGATGTAGTTCACGGTGCCGCCCGGATTCGTGATGCCGAACAATACCGATGACGGTCCCTTTACCACCTCGATGCGCTCGACGCCGGTCGTGTCAAACGTACCCGGCCGCCGAATTCCGTTGCGGAGCATCAGCCCGGTGGAAAACCCGCGTTGGAAGATCAGGGTTTCGTCCGTGTTGATGTGCTCGTAGGCCACAGTACCAGTCGAATACTGGAGGGCATCCTCCAAGCGCACCGCACCGATGTCGTCGAGCAGCTCGCGGCTCAGGACATCGAGGGTGAATGGAGCGTTCTTCAACTCGATCGCGAAGCGGCTGCCGGAAATGGATTCTTGAGATTGATAGCCGCGATCTCGGTCGGATTTGACCATGAAGACATTTAAAATGACGACATCTTGCGACTGGGCAAAGACGGAACTGGCCAATGCGATCAAGCAAAGTGCGAAGCTGTTCGACCTTTTCATGAGGGGAGGGGTTTTAGACCGGGGTGATAAGCGACATTCTAAGGCCAGCCCGAAGGGTCCACCCATCTGAGACTTTACAGTAAAGCGGACGAGCCAGTCTTCGCGGCGGAAACAATTGCCCCTTTCCGCCCAAGCGCGGTGCGTGGTCTTGGTCGTTCGTCCTCCCTCTCGGCACCAGCGATGCGGGCCCGCCGAGCTCCGACGGAGGGTCAAGCTCCGACGGAGGGTCAGGCTTTGTGGTTTGTCCGCGAGTTCGAGCGAGCACGAACCAAGCCCGCGCACGGTGGCCGGCAACCGCCACGACAAACGACAAAGCCTGGGGCTTACCCGATTTGAGGGCTCCGACGGAGGGTCAGGCTTTGTAGTTTGTCCTCGCGGTCGGACTCGGAGATCCGCACGCGGTACGCGTGCGGCGGTCCGCCCTGCGACGACAAACTACGAAGCCTGAGCTTCACCCTCACAGGCGCGGGGCCCCGCTAACGACGGGGATCCGCCCGTCAAACGTGTCGTTCTCCGCAAGCGTGGCGCGCTCCGCGGTATCCTCCGGCCGCTCCGCTATGACAGCCTGATGGGATGCCCCTCGGGATTGGTTTGAGCAAGATTCGCCCCGTTTTCCGTCTCACTCGACCGTGGCGGACGGAACAAAACAGGAGTTCCGGTTACTCCCGCATGAAATCGGCCCGCCCCCAACCCAACCCGCGCTTCGCGGAATTCCAGCAGATCATGGCGGCCCACCCCGAATGGCTGACGCCGTGGTCTGGGACCTTCTTTCGCTTTCAGACCGCTGATTTCTCCTCGGCCAACGACGTCCTCAGCGGGGAAGGAGCGCGACTGCGGGGCGGGCGCTGGAATCAACCGGGCCTGGCGACGGTCTATGGTAGCACCGCGGACACGACTGCGCTGGAGGAATGCAAGGCTAACGACCGCTACTACGGTGTTGAAACCAAGAGCCCCCGGCTGCTTGTGGCGGTCGAGGCCCAGCTCGTCGGCGTGCTCAATCTGACCTCGGCCGAGATTCGCCGAACCCTGAGCGTGACGTTGAAGGAGTTGGCTGCGGAGGACTGGCGCAAGCTGATGCAGGTTGGCCAGGAGAGTTCATCCCAGGCGTTGGGGCGGGCGGCGGCGGTAGTCGGTGCCAGCGGCCTGCTCGTCAGGTCGGCGGCCGTCGCTCGCGGCATTAACGTGGTGGTCTTTCCTCAGGCCCATCGGGACGACCGGCTGAAGGTAGTCGAGGGCGAGAAACTTGCGCGGCTGGGCGTCAGGCTCCGCGCTTGACACCCGTAAAATTGCGGGTTTTATTGCAGGCACCATTATGGCAACCACGACCAAAGCGAAGAAGGTGTCGACCAAGAACGGGGTCTTGGGATCGTTCCGCTTCAGTCACCGTGGAGCGCATGACTACCCCAGCTTGCTCGTGCATTACCGGGATACGTTTCACCTGCCCCAGCCGCTGCTGGTGCGCCTGACGGGATTCTCGCCTCGATCAGTCACCAAGTGGAGTCAGGGAGAAGCGCCGTCCGCCAAACAGGAAAAAGCGCTGGTGGAAATGGACCGACTGTTGGACGGCCTCTCCCGCGTCATGGAGCCCGCTCAAGTGGGCCGCTGGCTGAAGCAGCCGAGTACGGCCTTCGATGGTTCGACCCCGTTGCAGGTGGTGGAGCGTGGCGAGATGGACCGCATCTGGCGCATGCTCTACGATCTTGAATCAGGCCAGCCGGGGTAACGGACCCGAAGGCGATTACTTTAAGTGCTACTCTACGC
>JBEIGD010000032.1:0-42565 GCA_040382075.1 Opitutaceae bacterium | reverse complement strand
GGGCAAGTCAAACTTCAGGTCGCTGTCGGCAAAGTAGAATGTCGGCTCCGCGTTGGGCGCGTTCGCCTCGGTGTTGGCGTAGAGCACCAACTGGTCGGCGAACTCGAGCATCTGGCGATGATCAGCCGTGGAACGGACCACGAACTCGATCGGGAACTGACCACCCGCCGGCAACGGCTCCGGCGTGGTGAGGATCACATTCATGCCCGCGATCGTCGCCGCGTCCGCCTGGAGCGACTGGTCGATCTCCAACGCCGTGCGCTTGCGCTCGGACCACGGCTTGAGGACGGCGCCACCAAAACCGAAATTGGCCCCGGTCACCTGGAAGGAAGTCTGGTACTCCGGGAAGGATTCAAACATCGCCTGCACCTGCCCGGCGAAGAGCGAGTTCTGTTCGATAGTCGACGTGGGCGACGGCAGCAGGATGCTGAAGACCACCCCCTGGTCCTCCTTCGGCGCCAGCTCGCGCTGGGCGAACATGAGGAACGGTGCGCTCAGCAGCGACACCAGCAGCGCCAGCGTCACCACCACCGGCACCCAGCCCTGCAGCACCCAGCCGATCAGCCGGTCGTAGAACGACCGCAGACGGTCGAACGTGTGGTTCACGAATCCCGTCAGTCCACGCTCCTCCGCCCCGCCTCCCTTCAGCAACTGCGCACTCATCATCGGGGAAAGGGTCAGCGCCACGAAGCCGGAGACCGCCACCGCGCCAGCGAGGGTGAAGGCGAATTCGCGGAAGAGCGCACCCGTCAAGCCGCCCTGGAAACCGATCGGCGCATAGACCGCCGCGAGCGTGATGGTCATCGCGATCACCGGGCCCACCAACTCACGCGCCCCCAGGATCGCCGCGTCGAAGGGAGTCTTTCCTTCGCGAACGTGCCGCTCGACGTTCTCCACAACGACGATCGCGTCGTCGACCACGATGCCGACGGCCAGCACGATCGCGAGCAGGGTGAGCAGGTTCACCGTGAACCCGAGCGCCAGCATCAGGGCGAACGCTCCGATCAACGACAGGGGCATCGCCACGAGGGGAATGAGCACGGAGCGCAGCGAGCCCATGAACAGGAAGATGACCACCGCCACGATCAGCAGCGTCTCAATCAGCGTGGTCACGATCTCCTTGAGCGCGTCCTCGATGTAGCCCGTCGCATCGTAGCCGATCTGCAGCTTCAGGGACGAGGGCAGCCGGGCCTCGATGCCCGGCAGGGCCGCGCGCACGCGCTTGATGACCTCGACCGTCGAGTCCGTCGGCAGGACCCAGATGCCCATGAAAGTCGCTTTCTTACCGCCGAAGCGGACCTCCTCGTCGTAGCTCTCCGCACCCAGTTCGACGTCCGCGATGTCCGAAAGCCGGATGATCGCGCCATTGCGCTGCGCCACGACGAGATTTTCGAACTCGCTCACGTTCTTCAGGTCGGTGTCCGCGACGAGCGAGACGCGGATCATCGAGCCGTTCGTGCTGCCCACCGCCGCGAGGGCGTTGTTGGCGGCGAGGGCTTGGCGCACCTGGGCCGGACTCAGGCCACGCGCCGCGAGCTCATCAGGCTTGAGCCAGATGCGCATGGCGAAGACCCGGCCGCCGAGCACGTCCGCTCGCTGCACGCCCTTGATCGACGAAAGCTGCGGCTGGACGACGCGCGCCAGATAGTCGGTGATCTGGTTCTCCTCGAGCTCGTCCGAGTAGAAGCTCAGGTACATCGAGGCGAACTGGTTGTCGCTCGACTCGACGCTGATGGTGGGCGCCTCCGCCTCTGGCGGCAGTTCACTGCGCACCTGGTCGATCTTCGAGCTGATCTGAGCGAGCGCAGCGTTCGTGTCGTAGTTCAGGCGCAGGAAGACCTCGATCGTGCTCAGGCCCGCCCGGCTATTGGACTGGATGTAGTCGATGCCGTCGGCGCTCGCGATCACACGCTCCAGCTGCGTGGTGATGTACCCGCGCACCGTGTCCGCGCTGGCTCCGAAGTAGAGCGTGGTGACCTTCACCACCGCGCTATCGCTGCGCGGGTACTGGCGGACATTGAGCTGGTTGTAGGACACGATGCCCACGACCAGGATCACGATGTTGACCACTAAGGCGATGACCGGCTTGCGGACGAAGAGATCGGTAAAGCGAGATTTCATGAACGCGGGGCGTCCTCGAAGGAAGAAGGCTGGGGTGCGGACCGGGCGGATCAGGTATTCTGCGGCTGGGGCGCCGGGTTGTTGCCTGGCTGTACGCGGTTGTTCACCTGAATCTTGAGACCGTTCCGGAGCTTGAAGACGCCCGAGGTCGCCACTTCCTCACCGGGCTTCACACCGGAGAGGATCGCGATCTGATCACCGCGCGCGGGGCCGAGGCGGACAAATTGCTGGCGGACACCGAGGTACTCCTTCCCGTCGGCATCCTTCATCGTCTCGATGACGAAAACCGAGTCTCCGTAGGAGGCATACGCGACCGCGGTTGCCGGTAGCACCACGACGGGAGCATTTTCCGGCAGCTCGATCTCCGCGCGCGCAAACATGCCCGCGCGCAGCAGATCGTCGGAATTGGAGACCGTTGCCTGTACGGCGATATTGCGCGAGTCCGGATCCACGCCGGGGCTGATCGCGGTCAGCGTGCCCGAGAAGGAGCGATCCGCGTACGCATCGACGAGCACCCGCACGGTCTGTCCCACCACCAACTTGGGCAGGTGGCGTTGCGGGATGCTGAAATCCACGAACATCGGATCCAGCCGCTGCAACGGCAGCAGCCGCGCACCGCGGCCGACGTACTGGCCGACATTGACCATGCGGATGCCCACGCGGCCCGCGAAAGGAGCGCGAATGACCTTTTTGTTCAGAAGCGCCTGCAGCGCCGCGACGTCGGCCTCCGCCTGATTGACGCGGGCGATCGCGGCGTCGAGTTCCGCTTGGCTGATCGTGTTCTTTGCGCGCAGCTCGGTGGCACGGTCACGGTCGAGCCGGGCAATCGCTTGTCGGGCGCCAGCCGCGGCCAGCTGGGCGGTTTCCACCGACGTATCCAACTCGATGAGCACCTCGCCCGCCGGTACGGAGGCACCGTTTTCCACGGCGATCCGCACCACCGTGCCGTCCGCGTCGGCCGCGAGGGTCACGCCCTCCACCGGCGCCAGCGTTGCGATCGCGTTGATCGTCGGACGCCAGACCGCAGTTTCCGCGCGAATGGAGGTGACGGCCACGGGCGGCAGGTCGCGCGGAATCGCGGCCATCTCGCGAATTTGGGCGACCTTGACGGCGCCCAGAGAAACCACCAGCGCCGCGAACGCGGCGAGAGCGAGGACAAATCGTTTGATCATGGGACAGAAGAATTGAGGGAGCCGGATGCGCAGACCGGAGCAGGAGCCGCACCGTCCGCAGAAGTGACCGATGGATCTTCCGTTTGATTCCCGCGCACCAGTTTGGAAAGGAGCGTGACGAGCATACGCCGCTCCGACTCGCTCAAGTGCGCGACCAAGGAACCCATCCGCTGAAAATAGGCCGGGACCACGCTCTGCAGCAACGCCTCGCCCGCGGGCGTCAGCGTCACCGGCGTCATCCGCCGATCATTGGGATTCGGCTCACGTCGCACAAAGCCGTCGCGCTCCAGCGTATCGATGAGGCCCGTCATGGTTGCCCGGGTGACGCCCGCCTTGTCCGCCAATTCTGCGGGCGTCAGCACGCCGCCACACACATCATCCCGCTTGCGCAGCAGAAGCATCAGCACCGTGAAGCGGCCCGCGCTGATCCCGTGGGCCTCCAACGGTTCGCCGCAGGACCGAAACGCCTCATCTCCTGACCGCAATAAATGGAGGTACACCTCACAGGCGGACGGATCGAGCTCAGGGAAACGCCGTGCACCTTCCAAGAGGCACTCGTAGCGCGGCAAGTCTCTGAGCAGTAACAGCGGCATAGAATACGCTCGATTACGTTAGGGGGCTGACCATCAGCCACCTAACCAAAAAAGGCAAGGGGGAGGAAGAACGGCAGGCCGAAAGACCGTCTCGCTCGGTTGAGGCGAGATCGGGGCCGATGGAGCGAGGGGACTAGGCCAGCTCGCGAACCGCTTGGACGACGGCCTCGACGGTCACGCCGAGCTCCTTGAAGACCGTGCCACCCGGAGCGCTGAGTCCGAAGCGGTCGATCCCGATCGCCTTGCCGTCCAGGCCGACCAAGCCGGCCCAGACGCCGGTGACGCCGGCTTCGATCGAGACGCGGCGACGGATGGAGGAGGGCAGGATGGCCTCGCGCACCTCGCGCGGCTGGCGGGAGAAGCGTTCGATGGACGGAACCGAGACCACGCGCACGCCGGCGCCGAGTTGCTGAGCGGCCGCGAGGGCCAACTGGAGCTCGGAGCCGCTGGCGAGCAGGATCGTCGTGAGCGCACCCTCTTCACGGCGGGCGATGTAGGCCCCCTGAAGTGCGCCCTCGCGGCGGGTGGCGACCGGGAGATCGTTCAGCGTCGGAACAACCTGGCGTGTGAGCGCGAGCAGCGTCGGTCCGTCCGTGCGGGACAGCGCGGCGGCGAACGCGCCTGCGGTCTCCTCCGGATCGGCGGGGCGAATCACGTCGAGTCCGGGAATGAGACGCAGTGCCGACACGGTTTCGATCGGCTGGTGCGTCGGCCCGTCCTCACCCACCCCGATGGAATCGTGGGTGTAGATGTAGACGACCGGGAGCTTCGCCAAGGCGGCGAGGCGCATGGACGGGCGCGAGTAGTCCGCGAAGACGAGGAACGTCGCGATGGAAGGACGGAAGAGGCCGTCGTAAGCGACGCCATTCGCGATCGCGGCCATGGCGTGCTCGCGGATGCCAAAGCGGATATTGCGTCCGGAGCGGGAGGCGGGCTCGAAGTCGGGTGAGTCGGCAATGTGGTTGAGTGTCGATCCGTAGAGGTCGGCGCTTCCGCCGATGAGCAGCGGCAGCGTGGCGGCGAGTGGCTGCAGCACGGCCTTGCCGGCGGCGCGGGTGGCGAGCTTGGAGTCGGCCGGGAAGGCTGGCATCGCGGCGAGCAGAGTAGCCGCGTCCGGAGCGAGCCCGGCGGTCTCGATAAGCTGAGCCTTCGCCGGGTTCGCGTCGCGCCACGCGCGGTAGGTCTTGTGCCACCGGTTGCACTGGCGGATGAGCCGCGCCTTGTGGGAGGCAAAGTAGGCGCGGACCTCCTCGCTCACGAAGAAATGCTGATCCACGGGCAGGCCCAGGGTGGCCTTGGCGCCGTCGATGAACTTTGCCCCGCCCTCGCCGTGGCCCTTGGCGGTCCCCTGCACCTCGGCGATACCCTTGCCGATGATCGTCTTGGCGATGATCAACTGCGGGCGGCCGGACTTGGTGCGCTTCGCCTTGTTCACCGCCTTGAGGATCGCGGCCAGATCGTGCCCATCGATCGTCTGGACATCCCACTTCAGCGACTTGAACCGCATCGCGGTGTTGTCGCTCTGGGTCTTGTCCGCCATCGCGTCGAGCGTGACCTCGTTCGCGTCGTAGATGAGAATCAGATTGTCGAGACCCTGGTGGCCCGCAAAGGCAACCGCCTCGAGGGCAACGCCCTCCTGCATGCAGCCGTCGCCGGCGAGAGCGATGACATGGTGATCGAAGATCGTGTGCTCGGGCGTATTGAAGTGCGCCTCGGCCATCTTGGCGGAGACCGCCATGCCGACCGCATTGCCGACCCCCTGCCCCAGCGGTCCAGTGGTCGCCTCGACTCCGGGAGTCTCGCGGAATTCCGGATGGCCGGGCGTCTTGCTGTGCAGCTTGCGGAACGCCTTCAGGTCATCGAGCGACACCTCGTAGCCGCTCAAATGCAGCCACGCGTACAGGAACATGGACCCATGACCAGCGGAGAGCACGAACCGGTCGCGATTGATCCAGCGCGGGCGATCCGGATTGTGCTGCAAGGCATGCCCATAGAGGACGGCGCCGATCTCCGCCGCGCCGAGCGGCAGACCCAGATGGCCGGACTGGCAGGCGTGGACGGCGTCCATCGCGAGGCCTCGGGCCTGATTGGCGGCTTGGGAGAGGAGCGGGGTTTGCAGGATCATGATGCGTGAGGAAAGGAATCCGGAAAAGTAGGGAGAGACTCGGACACGGACCCCCAATTGAAAGCGAGGGGGCATGAAAAAAGCGAGCCATGGTTGGCTCGCTTTTGCTCGACCGGCCGGACGCCGGAACGTTGGCAAACTCCGACCCGCTTTAGGCGGTCGCGGATGCCTGGGCGTCGTAGGCCTTGCGCTTGACCGCCATGGCGGCCTTGCCCTGCCGATCGCGCAGATAGTAGAGACGGGCGCGCATCGGCTCCGACTCCTTCTCGATCTCAATCCGCTCCACGTTGGGGGAATTGACCGGGAAGACGCGCTCCACGCCCTCGCCGTAGCTGATGCGGCGGACGGTGAACGTCTCGTGAATGCCGCTGCCCTTCAGGGCAATGACCACGCCCGCAAAGATTTGCACGCGCTCCTTGTCACCCTCGCGCACCTTCGTGTGCACGCGGACACCATCGCCGACTTTGAACGGCGGACGGTCTTTTTTCACCTGGGACGCGGTGATTTCCTTGATGATCGGGTTCATGGCTGGCCTTTCGTTAGTGAGAGTAAATCGGGACGAACTTGACGGGTTTTTTCCTCTTGGCGCGCACGCCGCCACTTTTCGATTTCGGCATGGTTACCGGAGAGGAGGACCTCCGGTACGGACATGCCGCGGAATTCGGCGGGACGCGTATATTGAGGGAAGTCGAGCAACTTGTTGGTGAAGGATTCGTGCGTCAATGACTTTTCCTCACCGAGCACACCCGGGATGAAACGGCTCAGGGCATCAATGAGAACTGCGGCCGGCAGGGTGCCATTCGTCAGCACGTAATCGCCAATGGAAATCTCCTGATCAATGAGGCGATCGCGGATGCGCTGATCGATCCCCTCATAATGACCACTCAGGAGCACCAGATGCTGCTCGTGACTCAACGACTCAGCCAAGCCGGGCGACAACGGCACCCCGTCAGGCGTCAGATAAATCCGCTTGGACTCCGGCCGCTGCACCTGTTCGAAGGCCGCGAACACGGGTTCCGGTTTCAGCACCATCCCGGCTCCGCCGCCGAACGGTCGATCATCTGCGGTGCGATGGCGATCCGTCGCCCATTGCCGCAAATCGTGAACCTTCACCGTGAAAAGCCCACGCTCGACCGCCCTCCCCACGATGCTTTCGCTCAGAAAGCCTTCCAGCATGCGCGGGAAGAGGGTGAGTACGTCGATATGCAAAGCCATGGCTGAAAAAGAAAAGGCCCCGGGTAAACCGAGGCCGTGGGAGTCTGACGGATCAGCACCCCGGGAGCGGGGTGCCTGGCGCGGCGCGCACTCAGGCGGCCGAAGCAACGCCACCCGACTTGCGGGCGCGCTTGAGCAGGGAATTCACCGTGTCGGACGGCTTGGCACCCTTGCTGATCCAATAATCAGCGCGATCAACCTTGAGGGTCAGGGCGTCCGCAGCCTTCGAGCGAGGCGAGAACGTCCCGAGCATCTCGACGGCACGGCCATCGCGACGCGAGCGCGCCTCGGCGACAACCACGTGATAGATCGGCTGATGGATGGCGCCGATGCGGGAGAGACGGATGGTGAGAGCCATGGAAACGAGTAGGAAAACGCGGAATGAGTCTTGAGAAGCGAAGGATTGCACGGACCGACAAATGGCTTGTCAAGCCCTGACTCCCAACGCTCTTCTAGCCCCTTATGCTCAAAGCCGGAATCGTCGGTCTGCCTAACGTCGGCAAATCCACCCTTTTCAACGCCCTCACCCGCTCCCGCAAGGCCGAAGCGGCGAACTACCCGTTCTGCACGATCGACCCCAACGTCGGCGTGGTCTCCGTCCCAGACGATCGCTTGGCCGTCCTGCAAAGGATTGCCAAGACGAACGTCGTGATTCCAGCCGCGATCGAGTTCGTCGACATCGCCGGCCTCGTCGCGGGAGCGAGCAAGGGCGAAGGTCTCGGCAATCAGTTTCTCGCCAACATCCGTGAAACCGACGCAATCGTCCATGTCGTCCGCTGCTTCGAGGATCCGGACGTCATCCACACGATGGGTGCCGTGGACCCGGTGCGCGACATCGAGGTGATCACGACCGAGTTGATCCTCGCCGATCTCGACGCGGTGACCAAGCGCATCGACAAGACGCAGAAGAAGGCGAAGAGCGGTGACAAGGAAGCGCAGGTGGAGCTGGCGCTCCTCGAGCGCGTCTCCCCTCACCTCAACCAGAATCTCCCCGCCAACGTCCTGCCGTGCACGGACGAGGAAAAGCGCCTGCTGCAGCTCTTCCAACTGCTCAGCGCGAAGCCCGTGCTGTACGCCTGCAACGTCGCCGAGAGCGAATTGGCCACGGCGGAGCAGAATCCGTTCGTGCAGAAGGTGGCGGCGTACGTGAAGGCGCACCACGACGCGGCGTACGTGCCGATCAGCGCCCGCATCGAGGCGGAACTGATCGACCTCGCACCCGACGAGGCCAAGGCCTTTCTAAAGGACTTGGGCGTCGACGACTCCGGCGTGTCCCAGCTGATCCGTGCGACGTATCTGCTGCTCGGGCTGCAGACCTACTTCACCGCCGGGGAAAAAGAAGTGCGCGCCTGGACAATCAAGAAGGGCTGGAAAGCCCCGCAGGCGGCGGGCGTCATCCACACCGACTTTGAGAAGGGCTTCATCAAGGCGGAGGTGGTCTCCTACGACGACCTTTCTCGCCTCGGCAGCACTGCCGCCGCGCGCGAAGCGGGACGCTACCGGCTGGAGGGACGCGAGTACGTGTTCGCCGACGGCGACGTCACGCTGTTCCGTTTCAACAACTGAGCGAGACCGGGCTCCAAGCCCGGCCCACCGTCCGCGTCGGCGTCAGAGCACCGTGCCACCCGGCACGGTGACGCCCTTCGGCACCACCAGCACGCCGTCACGGATCACGATGCCGTGGGGATAATTTCCGTCGGCCTTCCCCGCCGGAGAGAGGCGGACGTTGTCGCCGATACGCGCATTCTTGTCGATGATCGCGTGATGGATGACGCAGTTGCGTCCGACCCCGAGCTGCGGGATACCGCGCGCCTTGTTGGCGGCCAATTCCGCCTCGGTCTCGTAGAAATCTGCGCCCATCACGATCACATCCTCCATCTGCGTGCCCTCGCCGAGGAACGCACGGATGCCGAGCACGCAGCGGTGCAGCTTGCAATCGGTGACGATCGAGCCGTCGCCGATGACGACGTGGTTGATCTCGCAGCGGTTGATCTTCGAGGCCGGCAGGAAGCGCGCAGACGTGTAGATCGGCGCCTCTTGGTCGTAGAAATTGAACTGCGGCAGCGGATGCGCGAGCTGGAGGTTGGCCTCGAAGAACGCCTTCACCGTTCCGATGTCCTCCCAGTATCCCTCGAAGACATGGGCGAAGAGACGCTTTTTGCCGAGCAGGCTCGGGATGACCTCCTTGCCGAAGTCCGTCATCGTGTTGTCGAGCGCCTCCGCCAGCGCGGAGCGGTTGAACACGTAGATGCCCATCGACGCGAGGCAGTGCTGCTCGCCGGCACCGGAACGGAGGGTCGCCTCGCGAGCTGGGCTCAGCGCCAGCTCCTTGATCACGGCCGGATCCTTGGGCTTCTCGACGAAGCCATTGATCTCAAGGTGCTCGTCGACGCGCATGACGCCCAGGCCCTCGACCTTGTTCAGCGGCACCGGGATCGCGGCGATGGTGACGTCGGCGCCGTTGGCCACATGATCCTCGAGGATCTTGCGGTAATCCATCCGGTAGAGTTGGTCGCCCGAGAGGATCAGGACGAAGTCGTGCTTGGAATTCCGGAAGTGCACGAGATTGCGACGCACCGCGTCGGCCGTGCCCTGGTACCAGTCGGCGCTCTTCTCGGTCTGTTCAGCGGAGAGGATGTCGACGAACCCGCCGCCGAAAACGTCGAAATTGTACGTCGCCTGCACGTGACGGTGCAGCGAGGCGGTGTTGAACTGCGTGAGCAGGAACACGCGGTTGATCCCGGAATTGATGCAATTGCTGATCGGGATGTCGACGAGGCGGTACTTGCCCGCGAGCGGGACCGCCGGCTTGCAGCGCTCCATCGTCAACGGGTGCAGACGCGTGCCGCGTCCGCCCCCCATGATCACCGCGAGAACCCGTTTTTCGATCGTCATAGGCATGCCATCTCTACTCTTGCGACAGGATTCGGGAGCCGGGTATTTTCGCCAGACAAAAACGACTCCCAACCGCCCGCACGCGCGCCAGACGTCGCTTCCCGATCGTCCGACCCGCCACCGAGCTCCGAGCCTTCGATGAACATTTTCCCGGATCGCGACACTTTTCTCCGCCTGGCGTCCCAAGGCAACGTGATCCCGGTCTACACGGACCTGATGGCCGATTTCGAGACGCCCGTCTCGGCCTACGCCAAGCTCCGCGACTCCGGCCCATCGTACCTGTTGGAGTCCGTCGAGGGCGGGGAACATCTGTCCCGCTACAGCTTCATCGGCTGCCGCCCGCGCAAGATCCTCGCCTGCGGCGCGGATTCGACGGAGATCCGCGAGAACGGAAAGGCCACGCGCACGGTCACCACGCCGGCGGATCCCTTGCAGCTCTTGGAGCAGGAGATGCGTGGATACCGTCCGGTCAGCCTTCCCGGCCTGCCCCGATTCACCGGCGGCGCGGTCGGCTTCATCGGCTACGAGTATGTGACCCGCATCGAGCCCTCGGTGCCCGCCGCTCCGACGGATGAGCTGGGGCTGCCGATGCTTTACTTCATGTTCTCCGATTCGCTGCTGATCTTTGATCGCGCGAAGCAGACGCTGCGTCTGTGCGTGAACGCCCACCTCAACGGCGATCCCGCCGCCGCCTACGAGGCCGCGGTCGCCGAGCTGAACCTCCTGTTCTCACTCCTGCGCGAGCCGCGCGAACTGGCCCCGGCGCCACTGATCGACCCGGGCCCCGTGTCCGTACCCAAGGGCAACTTCACCCAGGAGCGCTTCTGCCAAGCCGTCGAGGACGGCAAGGAGTTCATCCGTTCCGGCGACATCATCCAATTCGTCCCGTCGCAGCGCTTCTCCTCCCCCTTCGCGCAATCGCCGCTCGATCTCTACCGGGCTCTGCGCACGGTCAATCCGTCGCCGTACATGTTCATCCTCGATACCGGCGCGTTCGCGATCGTCGGCGCTTCGCCGGAAGTGCACGTCCGCCTCACCGATAGCCGCGTCGAGATTCGCCCGATCGCCGGCACGCGCCGGCGCGGCGCGACGCCCGCGGATGATGCCGCCCTCGAGGCCGAGTTGCTCGCCGATGAGAAGGAACGGGCGGAGCACTTGATGCTGGTCGATCTCGCCCGCAACGACATCGGTCGGGTCTGTCGGTTTGGCAGCATCACCGTCCCAGAAATGATGGTGGTCGAGCGCTACTCGCACGTGATGCACATCGTGTCGCAGGTGGAGGGCACCATCGACGAGGGACGGACCGCCTACGATCTGATGCGCGCCACGTTCCCCGCCGGCACGGTCTCTGGTGCGCCCAAGATCCGCGCCATGCAGATCATCGCGAAGACCGAACCCGTCCAGCGCGGATTCTACGCCGGCGCCTTGGGCTACTTCGGTTACGATGGAAATCTGGACTCGTGCATCATGCTGCGCACCTCCCTCATCAAGGACGGACGCATCCATATCCAGTCCGGCGCCGGCGTGGTGGCGGACAGCGTTCCCCTCTCGGAATACCAGGAGACGATCAGCAAGGCCTCCGCGCTCTTCAAGGCGGTCGCCATCGCCCAGCGACTCGCCCGCGCCTGACGTCGCCCAGCCCGAGGCACCCAACGGGGAGGGGGGGGGCGCGTTCCCACCCCCACCCCCCCGCGCCCCGGCCGGACCGAGGCTGCGCCGCCCCGTCCCAAAAAACGGGGCACAAAGCCGGTTGCGCCAACTTGGCGCACTTAATTCCCGGCCCAATGCATCCAAACCAAGGGGTTGCACGTTCCCTCTCTGTGGCGCGGTTTCCGCTAGGAAGCCTTTGCCACCGTCGGCTCCGGGAACTCTCCCGGCAACGGCTGTCTCACCCCTCATCTCCTCTACGTCATGGCCCTTCATTCAAACTCCCCCCGCAAGTTTGCCGAGGACGACCTCGACGCTCGTTCGGTCACCACGCTCGCTCCGGAGCGCCCGGCCGCCACTCCCGACGCTCCGCCGTCCTTCCTCGAGAAGCCCGAGCCCGCGGCGCGCGAGTACGTGGGCCCGTCTGACCGCAGCAGCCTGCAACTGTCCCTGCAGGAAATCGGTAAGACGCCCTTGCTGACGATCGATGAGGAGATCGCGCTCGCGAAGCGCATCCGCCGCGGCGACAAGGCCGCGCGCGATCACATGATCTCGGCCAACCTGCGCCTCGTGGTGAAAATCGCGATGGACTACAAGGATTTCGGACTCCCCCTGCTCGACCTGATCAGCGAGGGCAACCTCGGGCTGATCAAGGCGGTGGAGCGTTTCGATCCGCGCAAGGGCGGCAAGCTCTCGACCTACGCGGCGTGGTGGATCAAGCAGTCGATCAAGCGCGCCCTCGCCAATCAGAGTAAGACCATCCGCCTCCCGGTGCACCTGGTCGACAAGATCGCCAAGATGCGCCGCACCGCGATGGCCCTCTCGGAGGAACTCGGTCGCGAGCCGACCGATGAGGAATTGGCGATGGAGCTGCAGATTCCCACCAGCAAGGTGGCCCATCTGAAGTCGGTCAGCGTCCGCCCTACTTCCCTCGACGCACCGATCGGAGAGGAAGGCGACTCCGCCACCTTCGGCGACATCGTGGGTGACGAGAACATGGTCAACCCGCTGGACTCCCTAAAGGAGCGCTCCCAGAATTCCGATCTCCGCGCGATGCTCGACTCCTTGGAGCCGCGCGAGGCGGAAATCATCCGCCTGCGCTTCGGCTTCGACGGCTACGACGAGATGACGCTCGAGGAGGTCGGCAAGAAGTTCAAGGTGACCCGTGAGCGCATCCGGCAGCTGCAGAATATCGCCCTCTCCAAGATCCGGAAGGCGATCGCGAAGAATGAGACCCAGCGCTCGGCCGACGAGATCGAACTTGATGACCGCCAGCGCAAGCGCATGGAAGTCATCAAGGAGTTCATCGAGTCGAAGTCCACCGTCCCGGCCTTGGCCGCCGACCGCAACTGATCCCACGGGATTAGCGGACGCGCTCGCGCCGCCCCTCCCCTCTCCCGCCCGCCGGCCCCGTGCCGGCGGGCGTTTTTCTTGGTTCGCATCGCCGCCGACGGTTGCGCCGGATGCGGATAAACAAAAGCGCCCGGTCCTTGCGGAACGGGCGCTTGAGAAACGAGGCCCCGCTGCGGGGCCGCGGACTGCGTCAGGCTTACTTGCGCTGAGCCTCGTCGAGAATGTCGCCGAGGTTCATCATGTCGTTGCCGGTGCTCTGACGGTTGAGCGCATCGTAGCTCGCCGTCTCGGCCGCCAGCTGGTCCGACGAGTAGTTCGCGGCCTTGATCGAGAGACCGAGGCGACGCTCGTCGCGGTCGATCTTGATCACGCGGGCCGTGACGGCCTGGTCGGGCTTGAGGACATCCTTCACCTTGTCGATGCGGTCCTCGCTGATCTGCGAGATGTGGACCAGGCCATCGATGTTGTCCTTGAGCTCCACGAAGGCGCCGAAGGACGTGATCTTGGTGACCTTGCCCTGGACGACGTCGCCGATCTTGAAGAACGAGTCGATGTCGGTCCACGGATCGACCGCGAGCTGCTTCATGCCGAGGCTGATGCGCTGCTGCGACGGATCGACGTCGAGGACGATCGCGTCCACTTCGTCGCCCTTCTTGAGCACTTCGGTCGGGTGATTGACCTTGCGCGTCCACGACATGTCGGAGACGTGCACCATACCGTCGATGCCTTCCTCGAGCTCGATGAAGGCGCCGTAGGTGGTCATATTGCGGACCTTGCCGCGGACGCGGGCGCCGATCGGGTAATTGTGGCGGACCATGTCCCACGGGTTCGGCTCCAGCTGGCGGAGGCCGAGCGAGATCTTCTGGTCATCCTTCTGGATGCCGAGGACCACCGCATCGAGTTCCTGACCGACCTTGAGCAGTTCGGACGGCTTGGTGATGCGCTTCGTCCAGGACATCTCGGTGATGTGCACGAGGCCCTCGACGCCGGGTTCGATCTCGATGAAGGCTCCGTACGGGACGAGGTTGACCACCTTGCCGTGGACCTTCGCGCCGACCGGGTACTTGTGCTCGATATCGTCCCACGGATTCTTCGTGGTCTGCTTGAGGCCGAGGGAAACGCGTTCCTTCTCGCGGTTGACCTCGATGATCATGACCTGGACCTCTTCGCCCTGCTTCACCATTTCGGACGGGTGAGCGATGCGGCCCCAGCTCATGTCGGTGATGTGGAGCAGGCCGTCCATGCCGTCGAGATCGATGAACGCACCGAAGTCGGTGATGTTCTTGACCACGCCCTTGCGGATCTGGCCCGGCTGGATCGAATCCAGCAGGTTGCGGCGCTTGCTCGTGCGCTGCTCTTCGATGAGCTCGCGGCGCGAGAGAACGATGTTCTTCCGGTCGAGGTTGATCTTGAGGACCTTGAAGTCGTAGGTCTGGCCCACGTACTGGTCGAGGTTCTTGGGGGGCTGGATGTCGATGTGCGACGCCGGCAGGAACGAGTCCACGCCGATGTTGACGATCAGGCCGCCCTTGACCTTGGCGCGGACGCGACCGGAGGCGACGGAACCCTCGGGAAAGCGGGTGAGGATGTTGTCCCAGTTCTTCTTCTGCTCGGCCTTGTCGAAGGAGACGACCGGATTGCCGCTCTTGTCCTCGAGCTTCTCGAGCAGAACGTCGATCGTGGAGCCGATTTGGAGTTCGCCGAGATCGACGAATTCACTGGCAGGGATGACCGCCTCGGCCTTGGCGCCGATGTCGACGATGACGTCGTTCTGGCGGATTTCGGTGATGACGCCGGGGATGATGGCGCCTTCCTTGAGCAGCCCGAGCGAGGTCTGGGCCAACAGTTCTTCCATTACTGAACTCATGTGCAAAGACGACAGGACGACGCGTGTTCCAAGACGCCGGACCATCGTGGGGTCCGTGAGGACCGTGGGTTGAAGGTTAATGACTGACAGGCCAACGGGAACGGGGCGGCAAACGCTGGCCAGAACGGAACAATGCCGCGAACGGTCAGACTCGCTCGGGCCCACGCCCCGGAGCAAGCGGAAACTCCCCCCCGACCCGCCCTCAGGGCTGTTTCAAGCCTTCTTCAATACGACGGTAGAGCACCTCGTACAGCGGGGTATCCTTGAGCCCGTTCTCGGTCGCATGCCCCGGACCACGCGCGAAGTCGGCTTCCAGAACCTCGGTGAAGAGGGCGCGGACACGGGATTCGGTCCCGTACGGGGAAATCTCAATCTGCAACCGGATCTGCCGGCTGGCGGCCAGGTCCTGGCCGCTTTGCAGGCCGCTAAACGCCACGATCTTGCCTTGGGCTGCTCCACCGGTGCGATCGACGCGGAAGCCCATCGCGACCACCGCGCGGCGCGCGGCATCGAAGGTCGCCCGCGCATCGGCGGCGTACGCGCGCTCGCGGTACTGCGGGCCAGCGATCTTCTCGCGCACACCTTCCCGGATGTCGGACCGGACTGACTCGCAACCAGGCGAGACCAGCAGGGTGGCACCCACAAGACAGAGAAGAAGGAGGGCTCGAGGCATCATGCGGGTTGTTGCTGGGAGATGCAATGAAGCGTGCCGAGTCCCCAGACGAGGTCGAGGCAATCAATCGGGATGATCTCGCGCCCCGGGAAACACCCCGCGAGCACCTCCGCGGCCTCGCGATCGCGCCGCGGCTGGCGAAACGCCGGCATCAGCACGGCATCGTTGATGATGAGGAAATTCGCGTAGCTGGCCGGCAGGCGCTGCCCGTCGCAGAAGGACGGCTTGGGCATCGGCAACTCGACGATCCGAAACTTCCGGCCGGCCGGCGTTCGCAGGCTGTGCAGGCGTTCGAGGTTCTCCTGCAGGATCGGATGATTCGGATCGCGACGGTTCGTTTCAACCGCGGTCACGATGCCATCCGCACAGAAGAAGCGACTCAGGTCATCCACGTGCCCATCCGTATCGTCACCTAGGATACCGTCTCCCAGCCAAAAGATCGTCTGCACCCCGAGGTAATCGCGCAGCGCCTGCTCGATCTCCTCGCGAGACAGCGTGGGATTCCGGTTCTTGTTCAGGAGACACGCCTCGGTCGTGAGGAGCAGGCCAGCGCCGTTGACGTCGATGGAGCCGCCCTCGAGGACCATATCCTTCTCGAAGCGACGCAGGCCCAGCGCGCGACCGATCCGCGGCGGGATGAGGTTGTCGCGGCGGTAAGGCGGATACTTATCGCCCCACGCGTTGTACTTCCAATCCGTCAAGGCGACCTCCCCCGTGCGGTCGTTGCGCACGAAAATCGGGCCGTGGTCGCGGCACCACGCATCGTCGGTCGGGTGCGAAAAGAAACGCACCCGCTCCATCACCGCTCCCGCCCGCGCCACGAGGGATCGCGCGCGGGGAATCAGGGTGCGGTCGGCATTGATCCGCACGTCCTGATAACGCGAGATCACCGCCGCGATCTCGGCGAACTTCGGCGGGATGGGCCGGAACTTCCCCGGCCACGAGGCCCGCTTGTGCGGCCACGAGAGCCACACGGCCTCCTGCTTTTCCCACTCCGCCGGCATGCGGAAACCCAACTTCGCGGGAGTCTTCGCGGAAGACTCCCCTCGCCTCTTGGAACGAAGAGCGGACATGAGATGCGCGGGCCTAGTCGATGAAGCGACGCGTGAGATCGCCGTACGCGTCGATCCGCCGGTCCCGCAGGAACGGCCAGTGCGTCCGCGTCACGTCCACCTTCCCAAGATCAATGTCCACGAGGAGAATCTCCTCACGATCGACAGAGGCCTTGGCCAGGATCTGTCCGCTGGTCCCGGCAACGAAGCTCTGGCCCCAGAATTCAAGTCCGTCGCCGCCGATCGGCGTCTCCAGTCCGACCCGGTTCACCGCCGCGACAAAGCAGCCGTTCGCCACCGCATGGGCGCGCTGGATCGTTTCCCACGCCCCGTGCTGGTTAGTCCCATACTCCGCCTTCTCGCCCGGGTGCCAGCCGATCGCCGTCGGATAGAAAAGGATCTCCGCCCCCTGCAGCGCGGTCAGGCGCGCCCCCTCCGGATACCACTGGTCCCAGCAGATGAGCACGCCGATGCGGCCGTAGCGCGTCTGCCACGCGCGGAAGCCGGTGTCACCGGGCGTAAAGTAGAACTTCTCGTAGAACAGCGGGTCGTCCGGAATGTGCATCTTCCGGTACACCCCAAGGAGCGAGCCATCCGCGTCGATGATGACCGCGGTGTTGTGATACAGGCCCGACGCGCGTTTCTCGAAGAGCGATGCGATGATGACGACCTCGTGCTTGCGCGCCAGCTTCTGGAACGCCGCGGTGCTCGGGCCGGGAATCGACTCCGCCAGCGCGAAGTTCGCATGATCCTCGTTCTGGCAAAAGTACTGCGAGCGGAAGAGTTCCTGCGTGCAGATGATCTTCGCACCCTGCTTCGCCGCCTTCTCGGCGAGCGCGAGCGTTTTCTTCAGATTGCCCGCCGGACTGGCGGAGCACGCATGCTGGAGGAGTCCGAGCTTGACCGTGGCCATGGGAAAAAGCGCTGGAGATCAGTAAACGACCTTGTTCAGCGGATACTCGACGATCCCCTCGGCGCCGAGGGCCTTCAGCTCGGGAATGATCTCCCGCACCACACTCTCGTCGATGATGGTCTCCAGTGCCACCCAGTCCGGGTTGCTCAGAGGCGAAACCGTCGGGTTCCGCAGCGCCGGGATGGTCCGCGTGATCGCCTCCAAGGACTGCCGCGGTGCGTTCATCTTCAGACCGACCTTGGAGCCAGCCTCCAACGCTCCGCGCAACAGGAGCGCAATCGTCTCGATCTTCCGACGCTTCGCGGGGTTCTCCCAGCTTCGGCGGTTGGCAATGAACTTCGTATTGGTCTCGAGGAGCGTCGACACCACCCGGAGCTTGTTGGCCCGCAGGGACGAACCCGTCTCGGTAATGTCGACGATCGCGTCGACCAGGTCGGGTACCTTGACCTCCGTCGCACCCCACGAGAACTCAACGTCCACCGGAACTCCCAACGAAGCAAAATATCGCTTCACCGTGTTCACCATCTCGGTCGCAACCCGCTTGCCCGCAAGATCCTGCGGCGTACGCACCGGAGAGTCCTCCGGCACGGCGAGAACCCAACGGGACTTTCTCACCGAGGCCCGGCTGTAGACCAAGTCGCACACCTCCAGGACGTCGGACTCGTTCTCCTGAATCCAGTCGTGGCCGGTCAGCCCGCAATCAAAGAACCCGTGCTCTACATACCGGCTCACCTCCTGGGCCCGGACGAACCGACCTTCGAGTTCCGGGTCATCGATAGCCGGCTTGTAGGAACGCGAGCTGGTCGTGATCTTCCAGCCCGCCTTCGCAAAAAGGTTCTTAGTGGACTCCTCGAGACTGCCCTTCGGCAGACCGAGCATCAAAAGTGGCGCAGGGGCGGACACCCGGTCAGAGCATGGGCCGCTTTCCGACGTCGCAAGTCTATTTCTACGACGAAGGCAGGGCAGCAAACCTGAATTCGACCTAGCGCTTCCTGCTAAATTTTCAGAAACTAATTGTAAAACCAAGGGTTGTCGCCAGAGTCTTGCCCGGGCGGCCGATTCCACGCCGTCCGTCCCATCGGTCATGCGCACGGCACCCAAACCCCTAATCCTCGTGGTCGAGGACGAAGAGGAGCTCGCCAAGCTCGTTTGTCTCCACCTCGAACAGGCCGGGATGCAGACGCAGGTCTGCAATCGGGCCCAACACGCCGTCCGCTTCCTCACGCGGAATTTCGTGAACCTGATGCTCTTGGACGTGAATCTTCCCGACCAGTCAGGATTTTCGTTGCTCGAGGAACTGAAGTCCAAGGACATCGCCGTCCCAACCATCTTCGTCACGGGCAACTCCGGCGAGCTCAGCAAGGTGAAGGGACTCGATCTCGGAGGCGACGACTACATCACGAAGCCCTTCGGCTACGCCGAGCTCGTCGCCCGCATCCGCGCCGTTCTGCGGCGCGCCGAGTCCAAGGCCGATCTGAACGTCACCAAGAACGTCAAGGTCTCCGATGATCCCTTCGACTTCGTCGGCGCCCGCATCAGCCCAATCCGTCTCGAAATCACGTTCCCAGACGGGACCACCCGCAAGCTGGGCCGAAAGGAGCTGGGGATCCTCGCCTACCTGTCCGAACATCGCGGGGTCGTCATTCCGCGCAAGGCCCTGATTCACTCGGTCTGGGGCATCCACGCCGATGTCCGCAGTCGCTCGCTCGACCAATACATCGTCAAGGTGCGCGAACTCTTTCAGGAACACGGCATCAAGCTCGACTGCTTTCGTACCGTGCACGGGGTCGGCTATATGTTCGATGCAGACGGGATCGCCCCCACTTCTCCCCCGGCCGCCAGCGAGTAACGGCCGCCGATCAGGTGAGGAGACTTAGAACAGCTCCGGCTGTTCGTAACGTCGCCGCGCCTCCGCCAAGGAGCTTCGCATTTCCAGCTCCTCCAGCAACGCGTAAAGCTCTGGCAGCTTCGGCCGGCCCGCCGCCGGGGGCAGCACCGGCAGCGCCAGATTCAGGGTCGTCAGCCGCAGGTTCCGCCGCAGGAGCTCCCCCGAGGCGGCCACGACCTCGCGAAAACGAGCCGGTTCCAACTCCAACGCATGCCGCATCACCCCTCCAAGGGACCCATGCGCCTGCAACCACTTCGCCGCCGTCTTCGGCCCCACACCGTCGATGCCCCGGATGTTGTCCGAGGTATCCCCCACCAACGCGAGATAGTCAGCGATCTGGGTCGGCGGCACCCCGAACTTCTCCTGCACGCCCGCGGCATCGAGGTGACGCCACCCCAGCTTCGGATTCGCCGTCGGCGGCGGCAGCAAAACCGTGATGCGCTCGCCAATGATCTGGGCGAAGTCCTTGTCCGAACTCACCACAAGCACATCCTCACCCGCCCGCGCCAGCGCCACCGCCTGCGAGGCCAACAGGTCGTCACTCTCCACCCCGTTCTGCTCAATCATCCCGAGGCCCATCGCCTGAGTCAGACGCTTCACGTACGGGAGCTGCTTTTCCAGGGCCTCCGGCATCTCTTCCCGATGCGCCTTGTACTCCGGGTGCAAAGCTAACCGATCCTGCGACCCGCCGAGGTCAAAAAAAACGAACGTGCCGGCCGGCTTCTCCTGATCTTCCAGCTTCCAGATCGACTTCACCCATCCATGCAGGGCGTTCGTGGGCAACCCATCCGCGCGCGTCAGCTCGGGAATCGCGAAGAAACAGCGGTAGGCAAGATTGAAACCGTCGATCAGCAGCCACTTGGCCATCGCAGGACGCTGATCAGCCCGCCGCCGCCACGCCAGCGCAGAATCACCGGCGCTGCTCGACGCTCCACTCACCGCTCGTCCGGCGCGGGAGCATCGACGTGCCGCGACACCGGACCGCCCGGCGTCACCAGGGTCGGTCCGCGAAAGAGCGCTCCCGGAGATAGTTCTCCGATCGCCTGCTTCTTCGGGGATCCACCCGGACTCACGAGGTTGGCCGTCACGAAAATCAGCAGGTTCCGCTTCTGCGAGCTCTCCCCACGCGATCGGAAGAGCCTCCCCAGCAACGGCACGTCCCCCAAGATGGGAACCTTATCTTCCACTTTCTTCACCTCCTCCCGCGTCAGGCCCCCCATCACCAGAGTAGCCCCATCCCAAAGGGTCACCTTGGTCGACACTTCGCGAACCGAAAAGATCGGCTGATAGAATCCCGGCGGCACGGTCACGGTCCGCCCACCCGACACCGCCACGCTGGGCCCGCCAAACTCCACGAATCCCTCGAACTCGGTGACCTTGGGCGCAAGGTCCAGGCTGATCGAGTAGTCATCCTCCTCAACCGTCGGCGTCACCTTCAACTCCACTCCGACGTTGCGCGAGGTGAAGTCCTGCGGCGTCCCCGCGGTGATCGTAACGCCCGCCGAGCCTCCGCCGACTCCGTCCGACGCCGTCCTTCCCGCACCGACCTGACTCTGGATCTCTCCGAAGCTCTGCGGGTACCGCATCTCCTGCGCCACCGTGATGGTCGCCGTATGTCCCGACAACACCGTCACTCGCGGCGCACTGAGCAGGTCTCCCCCAGCCTTCTGCGCCAACAGGCGCACGAGCGCATTCACGTCGACTCCACCGACCACTCCCGCGACCTCCGCAATCGCCGCCGCACCCGCACCGAGCGGCACCGCGCCGGGAAGTTCAGGCGCGTGGGTCGAGGCCACCGCTTCGCCATCGATCACGATCGCATTACCCGCGCTTCCTCCGCCGAACGTGTCCGCCAAGCTGCGCGTCACCCGTCCCGTACCCGCCCTCACGCGGCTCCCTCCCCCGCCCAAAACCCTGCCGTCCCGCAGCACGCTCCACGTGATGCCAAGCTCGTCCAATACCCCTTCCGTGACCTCCACGAACTTCGCTTCGATCTCGACCTGCCGGACGTCGGTGTAGCGGTTCAGAATTGTCCGAATCCGCTCCAGGTTGCGCGGGGTCTGGGTCACGATCATCGCGGAGCCGTCGTAAGCGAGCGAGGCTCCGGGCACGGAATCGAAGGCCACGCCCGCCGACTGGAGGAAGACGCGTAGCTGCGCGCTCTCGGCACCCGCTCCCGAGACCGGAAGGCCCATCGGCGCCCCCTGATCCACCGACCCACCGGAGTCAGCCGGGCCGACCTCTCCGCGCACCACCCGCCCGGCTTCCCCCGCAAAGGCCGTCATGCGCACGACCGTGGAACGTGCCACCGGGAAGAAGGCCGTATCCAGTAGAGAACGCTCCCCACCCGGCCGGATGACCACGGCGTCGCCCTGCACTTCGTATTGGTACCCGACCGACTCGACGACGAAATCGAGTACGCGCTGCAGCGACAGGTTTCGCAGGGCCAGCGTGACGCTGGGATTCCGCAGGGTCGGGTCCAGCAACACGATGTTGACCGCGGGCAAACCGGGCGCCGTCCCCTCGAACTCCGCCGCCAGCGCGCTGAGACTTTGCGCGACACGCTGGAGCTCAACTTGGTTGAAGCTCACCTCCGGTAGGATGATCGCCTGCAGTCTCCGCAACAGGGGCAGGTGTGACTCTGCCGGCGCCCCCGCCAACGGCGGACCTTCCGCGACTACGGTCGGCCGACTCCACGCGGCGCGAATCTCCTCCACCATCTGGGCGCGCGTCACCGCCCTCGCTTCACGCGCCGGCTTCTCCGGTTCCGCCAAATCAATCCCGGCGGAAACCATCCGGGCATCACCACGCCCCACCGGCGGTGGCGTTGGCCCCTCCGCCGCACTCCCCGCCTGAACGAGGTACGCAGCCCAAAGCACCAGCCCGATTCTTCGTTTCGTTGTCATGCTCCGTTCCTCTCCCCTTCGTCCGATCCGTTCCGCACCCAATGCAGCGGCACCCCGTCCGCCGTCACCGCGGTCTGGGTCTCGATGCAGCGCACCACGACGCGACCCCGCCTCGGATCAATCTCCGTCACGGCGAGCGTCGCTCCTCCGTCCGAGACACTCTCACCCGCCGCGAGCGAATGTACCCGCCCCGTGGACGGCACGCGGAGCTCCGCGCGAGGTGCGCCCACCCCGAGGCGTTCCGCCGTGCAAAGGTCATGGCGGATGCCCGCGACGCAGTCCACGATCACCACCCGCGCCACCCGCTCCGGCACCTCACCCTCCGGCTTCTCAGTCGCCGGGATCAGCAGGACGCGGATCGAATCGATGCGAAACGCCGCTTCACCGAGCAGCGCCCCGGTACGACGCCAAACCATCGCCCCGGATGACACCTCCTCGAAGAGCCCGACCAGATGGCCGCCCGACTCCGCAAACCCGACCAACTGCCACGGGAAGCTCCGGCGCACGATGCGGACCACCCGCACCGCTTCCACCTCGCTCAACGCTCCCTCCACCGCTGGGGCGGCAGTCACGCTGGCGACCGGGGCCCGGCCGCGACGCCAGCGTCCCGTCGAACCATCGCGCCAACCCTCCGGCGGTGTGAAGAGGTCACGCGCCCTTCCACCCGCCGCGGGCTCTCCAGCTCGTTGCGGCCAACTCCACGTCACCTCGGCGATCGGCGGTGCCGCGAGACCTTCGAATGCGTATTCACGAACCGCCACCGGCAAGTCGCGCACACCCACCGCAGGATCCGCGCGGAAAATGGAGTGCACACTGGTGCCGACGGCCGCCGTCGCTGCCACAGTCCATACCGCCGCGCGCACGAACTGACCCCGCCGAAACACCGCGCGCGTCATGAGCGTTCCTCCGGAGGATCCGAACGCACCCGTCCCTCCAAGCTCTCGATCAGGAGCAAGACCCGCAGCGGCCGAGCCGCGAGAATGTTGCCCTCTGCCGACGCGGCAACGGACGCCGGATCCCCGATCGGTTTCACCTCGATCCATCTCACCACCCACGCCGTCTCATCGCCGAGCAGGCCGTTGATTAGGGTCCGCAGCACCTCCGCGCCCGTCGCCACAAAGCAGAGTTGGAAAGCCAAGGTCTCGAACGTGCCGCGTTCTCGCAGCAGCAAGTGCGACTCCGGCTCAAAATAGTCGCGCTCCGCGCCTGACTCCTCCCCGCGTCCCGAAACGGCAAGGCGATCCGTCGCCGGCCGCTCGCGCCGAACCCAGTCCAGCCGCGCCGGGCCGGCAACAAAAAGCAATCGCAGCAACCGTTCGATGCGTTCCCGCTGACGGTGCACCCGCGCCACATCTTCGTTCCGAGGCGCGCCCTCCGCGTGCACGGCGAACCCAAAGGCCTCCCGCGGCGCAAGCTCCACGTTCGCCGCCGCCGCCGTCGCCCGCATTTCCTCCGTGTACCACGCGAGATCGAAGAAGGCATCCGCCCGCTCCCTGACTGCCTCGTCGCCGGCTCCAAGCAACTGCTGCGGGACGGATCCGAGCAGCCGCGCCTCCAGGCCATCCGCCGCGCGCTGCGCCTCGCCGAGCACGGCCCGCAGTCGGCGCGTCGTCTCTTCACTCGCCGCCGGATCGCCCGCCAGAAGGCCGCTTCGCCGGCGCTCAAGGTCAACGATCCGCCCAGCCTGCAACCGCACGGCGCCCGCCTCATGGACCATCGCTCCGAGCAGACCCGCCAACGCCATGACGCTACCGGCAAACGCGGCTGCAGGGCGCGCGCCGACTCCCTCCCCGACGAGGTGCCGCAGCGTCACCGCAACGCCTCCTCGGCCAATGCCAGCTCAAGATCGAAGCGCAACATCCCCGGCTCGGTGCGCGCGAAGCGTTCGCGCTCGATCCGCTCAATCGAGGGCAACCGGGCCACCTGCGCGAGCAACGCCTGCACCCGCGGTTCCGCCTCCAGTTCGTCCAGCGCACCGGATTGCAGCCCCGTCTCGGATGCGAGCAAGCACCCAGTCACGCGCACGTGCAGCGCGCCCGAACTGCGGGTCGCGGCATCCCCGGCAGGGTGCAGGCCGTCGAGCCATGCGTCCTCGACCTCCTCCAAACACTGCTCAAGCCCGCCGAGGAACCGAGGCCAACGCAATCGCGCCGAGGCGAGCTCCTGCAAGGCCTCCACCCGCGATCGCTCCGCGCTCAGGCGATGGAGCGCTGCCCGGTTCTCCGTATCAATGCGCTGCAACCGCTGGACTTCCTCATCGAGCCGACGCACCCGATCCGCCATGTCCTTCGCGAGGCGGTGGTAGTGCCAGGCCGGCGGAATCGCCCCGAGGGTGACGAGCGCCGCAGCCCCCATCAGCGTCGCGTGCGCGAACCGTCGCGCCAATCGTCCGCTCCGGACCGGCGGCAGGAAGCAGGCATCCGTCGCTTCGTCTTCGCGTCTCCGCTGCCACAGTCGCAGCACCCCACCTACATACACATTCCACTCCTGCCGCCGCGCGAGAGGCGGCTCGGTCAGCCACTCCGCGTCGCCGCCCGATGCCTCCCACGCATGAACCGGGAGACCCAGCCTCAACGCCAACGCCGTCACAAAGGCCGGAGCGATCGCCGACTCAGCGCACACCCATACGCCTCCCGGTCGCGCCGGCCGATCCGTCGTCTGAGCACCCGCGGTCGTAAAGATCCGCGAGACCTCGAGATGGGCGCGCGCCGCCAACGTCGCCGCCACCTCCTCGTCCCGCGTCTCCTCCAGCGGGGCCGCCGGACTTGCAGCCGGTTCACCGTGCGGATCGGCGCCCGCAAGTCGGCCAGCGACCTCCTCGACGACGCTCCGGACTCCGAGTGCGAGGTTTCGCACGCGTCGCGCGGCGTCATCCAGCCAGATCAATACGCTCTCCTGCTCGCCCAAAAACAAGATCAAGCCAGCCTCAACTATCGCTGACTCCCGCGACGCCCGCCACGCCGCCTCAAGCACATCGGCCGGATCCAAGAGCCGTTCCGGCCCCACCCCGGCGGCTTCCAGTCGCTCGCACGCCCGCTCCGCCTGCCGCACGGCTACGCTGCGCAATTCGACCCGCACCCGCCCACCCTGGGGCACACCAGCACGGACGTTCCAAGCGACGTCGGAGGCCGCCGATCCCAGATGCTGCAAGGCCTCGAACCGCATGACCCCCGGGTCCGCCCGCAAGGCCGTTTCTTCCAGCCAAAACTCCCGCCGCACCACGTCCGAGGGCCGCAACACCGCCCAGCCCACCCCCGAGCGCCCCGCCCAGCCCATCCATCTCGCGGGGCTCCTCGCCCGCCCCGCGTCGACGGACCGGTGTTCGCCCGCGCGGGCCTCAAGCGCCGGAGCGGCGGCCACCTCCTTCCGCTCGCTGACACCGGCCGCGCCCAGCCCCGTCTCTCCCACCACTTCAGCCCCTCCCAGCCAACGAGCACGCCACCCGCGCCCTCGCTCCTTGCTCATCTCCACCGACTCCCCACCCCCCGTCACGCCCATCGAAAGTAATCGCAGGATCATATCGCTAACGATTGTCCAATGCTGCCACCTGTCAATGCTAATTATCTGCTCTAGTTTTGACTTTGCGTAATCTGGGCGTGACCTCGCGCCCATTCCGCCTACAAGATTCTGCGTTCTCCGATGAGCGCCGTCGTCCCTGCCCTCGGCTACAAGATCGCCGTACTGGTGTTTGTTGAAAACACGAGGGGTGAACAACTTCTGCTATTGAGAAACAAGGCGCCCAACCGCGGCTCGTGGAGTCCACTCGGGGGTAAGCTGGAGACTTCCCTCGGGGAATCGCCGTTTGAATGCGCCGTCCGCGAGGCCCGTGAGGAAGCTGGCCTCGTGCTGGAACCGTCTGATCTTCATCTTTTTGCAATGATCGCCGAGCGGGCGTACGAGGGGCAGTCACATTGGTTGCTTTTCCTGTTTCGCTCGCGTCGGACCCACGACGAGGTGCCACCCGAGATCGCGGAGGGGCGGTTTGCCTTCTTTTCCCGGGAAGCGATCGACGGCCTCGCCATCCCGGAAACCGACCGGAAGATCCTTTGGCCGCTCTACGACCAGCATCGCGATGGCTTCGTGGCGCTGCGGGCCGAATGCGATCCGAGCGGTCCAATCGTCTACACCGTCGAGGAATCTCTCGCCGCCCCCGCGCCGGGCGCACCGCCGCCAAGTAACTCTTGATTTCGCCCGCATCCGGCAAAGACTGCACCTTTAATTCCCGCAACCGCGTTTCCTGTGAGCACTAAATCGACTGCCAACTCCGCCACCAAGACCCAGGAGGGAGCGAAAGGTCCCAGCGACCCTCGCCAGGCCCCGATCAACGCCCGACTCACCCCCGCGGAGAAGATTGAGCTCTACCGGACCATGGTCCGCATCCGCCGCTTCGAGGAACGAAGTCTGCGCGCCTACCAAGCCAAGAAAATCGGCGGTTTCCTGCATCTTTACATCGGCCAGGAAGCCGTCGCCGTCGGCTGCTGCTCGCTCATGGGCGCAAACGATCACGTGATCACCGCCTACCGCGACCACGGCCACGCCATCGCGGTCGGGATGGACACCAAGCCCTTGATGGCCGAGCTCTACGGCAAGGTCACCGGTTGCTCCAAGGGCAAGGGCGGTTCGATGCACTACTTCGACCCGTCGCGCAATTTCTGGGGCGGACACGGGATCGTGGGCGGCCAGATCCCGCTCGGCACCGGCCTCGCCTATGCCCTGAAATACAAGGGACTCAAGGGCGCCGCGATGGCGTTCATGGGCGATGGCGCCGTCAATCAGGGCGCGGTCCACGAGGCTTACAATCTCGCCGCGCTTTGGGACCTGCCGGTCATCTTCGTGATCGAGAACAATGGTTACTCGATGGGCACGAGCCAGGCCCGCTCCTCCGCCGGCGACCTCGCTCGACGCGCCGAAGGCTACCACATGGCTTGGGGAGTCTGCAACGGACACGATGTCTACGAGGTGCGCTCCGTGATGAACGAATTTCTCCAGCGCGCCCGCGAGGAATCAAAGCCCGCCGTGGTCGAAATCAAGACCTACCGCTACCGCGGTCACTCCGTCGCCGATCCAGACCGAACCTACCGCGACAAGTCCGAGATCGAGGACTACCAGCGCACCAAGGATCCCATCAACGTCTACCGGACTGCCCTCATCGCCGACAAGATCTTCGACGACGCCGCGGCCGAGCAGATCGACACCGAGGCCCGCGCCGAGGCCGATGTCGCCGCCGACTTCGCCGAGGCGAGTCCGTTCCCGACACCGGACGACATCCAGAAAGATGTCTATTGGGAGACCGACAACCCGAGTCAGCGCACGTCGGGTGGACGACTCTTCTTCACGTGATGCGTCCGATCACGCCGCCCGCTCCAACCTTCGTCCCCTTTCCGCCGTGCCTCTGATCACCTACCGCGAAGCCATTCGTCACGCGCTCTCCGAAGAGCTCGATCGCGACCCGAACGTCGTCATCATGGGCGAGGAGGTCGCCCAGTTCAACGGAGCCTACAAGGTCACCGAGGGTCTCCTCGCCAAGTACGGTCCGAAACGGATCGTCGACACGCCGATCAGCGAAGCCGGTTTCATCGGGGCTGGCATCGGCGCTTCCATGCTCGGCGTCCGGCCAGTCATGGAGCTCATGTTCTGGTCCTTCTACTCGGTCGCATTCGACCAGATCCTGAACAACGCCGCCAACGTACGCTACATGTCCGGCGGCCAGATCAACTGCCCCATCGTCATCCGCGGCCCCGCCAACGGCGGCACCAACGTCGGCGCCACCCACTCACACACGCCCGAGAATGTCCTCGCCAATCACCCCGGCGTGAAGGTGGTCGTCCCGGCCACGGCCTACGACGCCAAGGGCCTGCTCAAGTCCGCGATCCGTGACAACGACCCGGTGTTCTTCCTCGAGAACACCATCCTCTACGGCGAGAAGGGCGAGGTCCCCGAGGGCGAATACACGATTCCGCTCGGCGTCGCCGACATCAAGCGTCCGGGCACCGATCTCAGCATCATCACCTACGGGCGCTCCGTCCTCCACTCCCTCGCCGTGGCGGAGCGCCTCGCCGCCGAACACAAGATTTCCGTCGAGGTCGTCGACCTCCGGTCCATTCGACCGCTCGATGTCGATACCGTCCTGGCCTCCGTCGCCCGCACGCACCGCGTCCTGATCGTCGAGGAGCAGAAGCCGTTCGCCAGCGTCGGCGCCCAGCTCGCCTTCACGATCCAGCGCGAGGCCTTCGACGAGCTCGATGCGCCGATTCACCGGGTCACCACCGTCGACGCCCCGGCCATCTACAGCCCGCCCGTCGAAGCCGAGCAACTGCCGAATCCGAATCGGATCTACTTGGAAGCCCTCAAGGTGCTCGCCTGATCACACTCCAGCAGCCTAGTCTTTCCCCCGCCGAACCGCACTCCTCTCCCGCCATGGTCCAAATCATCGAGATGCCCAAACTCAGCGACACCATGACGGTGGGTACGCTGGTCAAATGGCTGAAGAAGGAAGGCGACGTCGTGAAGTCGGGCACCATGCTCGCCGAGGTCGAGACCGACAAGGCGACGATGGAGCTCGAGTGCTTCTTCGATGGCACGCTGCTGAAGATCTTTTCCCCCGCCGGCTCCCAGGTCGCGGTCGGGGCACCACTCTGCGCCGTCGGCAAGCCGGGAGAAACGGTCCCCACCACCGCGACTGCCGCAGCGGCCGCCGCTCCCGCACCGGTCGCCAAGGCCGCTCCAGCCCCGGCTCCTGCTCCCGCCGCCGCACCCGCGCCAGCTCCGGCTGCAAGCGCCGCGCCGGTCGCCGCCGCGGCCAGCACCAGCAGCTCTGACCGCGTTCGGATCACCCCGCTCGCCCGCAAGCTCGCAAACGAGCACCAGCTCGCCCCCGCTTCGATTCAGGGCTCCGGCCCCAGCGGTCGCATCGTGCGCGCCGACGTCCTGGCCGCCGCCGCCAATCCCGGCGCGCGCCGGTCGTCCGCGAGCCTGCCCACTGGCTCCGTCTTCGCCAAGGGCCCCATCCAGGAGGATCGCGCCGTCGCGGTCTCCACGATGCGCGGCGTGATCGCCAAGCGCCTCCTCGAGTCCAAGACGCAGATCCCCCACTTCTACCTCGAGGTGGAGGTCGATGCGGCCCCGCTCCTGACGCTGCGCCAGCAGCTCAACGCGAGTCTCGAGGCCGAGGGCGTCACGCTCTCCGTCAACGACTTCATCCTCAAGGCCTGCGCCGAGGCGCTGCGCCGCGTCCCCGCCGTCAACGCGTCTTGGGAGGGATCGCAGATCCGTTACCACGGCGCCGCCCACGTGTCCTTCGCCGTCGCCATCGAGGACGGTCTGATCACGCCGGTCGTGCGCGATGCCCACGCCAAGTCAATCTTCGCAATCAGCTCCGAGGCCAAGTCGCTCGGGCGTCTCGCCAAGGACAAGAAGCTCAAGCCGGAACAGTTCACCGGCGGCACCTTCTGCGTCAGCAATCTGGGCATGATGGGAGTCGATCGTTTCTCCGCCATCATCAATCCGCCCAATGCCGCGATCCTCGCCGTCGGCGCCACCGTGACCAAGCCCGTCGTAGACGGTGATCGCATCGTCGTCGGCCAGCGGATGTCACTCACGCTGTCGTGCGACCACCGGGTCGTCGACGGGGCGGTCGGCGCGACGTTCCTCGCCGCGCTGCGCGATGTCCTGCAGAAGCCGGCGCTGCTGCTGATCTGAGTCGGCGCCCGCGGCCCCGCCGCACCCGCAGCCACTCAACGCCGTGCTCGCTCTGCGCGGGTCGCCCTCCGCGCCCGCACGAAGATCTGCCGCGCCGTCTCACGATCCACGGGACAACCGAAACGCAGGGCCTCCAGTTCGGCCCGCACGCGCGGGAGCTCCCCGGTCTCGCTTCGCCCACCGGGCAGGCGCCGGAGCCAACGGGTCGCCTCTCGTCGGACCGCCGCATGCCCTCGCGAGCCGCGTCCCCGCAACCGCGCCACCGCCCACCAGAGCGCCGGTTCGGCCCACCGCAGTCCCGCCCAGAGTGAAAGGGGAAGCGCGACGAAGAGGAGGAAGATCAGGAGCCATTGCTCGGCCAGCCGGGGACGTCGGACCCAGTCAACCACACCGCGCGTGACCGCCTCAATCCACTCCCGGCCCTCCGCCATCCACGCCCGCAAGCCGCCCCGCACCTCGTCCACCAACTCGAGCTGCGCACTCTGATCAAAGTTGATCACGCGCCGGTACCAGAAGACTCGCAGTCCATCGAGCCGCGCCCCCCAGCCACGATCGACGGTGCGCCCGCGTTGCTGCGCCGCCGCCAACTCCGGAGTCGGCTCACCCACCGCAAAGGAACCGGGAGTCGGGTCCACCCGAATCCATGCTCCCTTCCCATCCCAGAGTTCGCACCAAGCGTGCGCCATTGAGTTTCGCACGATCAAGCTCCCACTGAATTCGTTCCACGAGCCTCCCTTGAACCCCGTGACCAGTCGCGCGGGGTGCCCCGCCGCCCGCGCCAAGAGGGTGAAGCTCGCCGCGAAGAGTTCGCAGTGCCCGACGTCACCGCCATCGAGCCAGCGGACGACCGCATCACCCCGCCCGACGGGGAGCGCCGACTCAAGGCCATACCGGTGCCGCGTCGCCAGCCAGCGCGCCGCCCGCACCGCGAAGTCCTCCGGGCTCAATTCCTCCCCCGCAGTGATTTCCTTCGCCCACTGCTCCAGACGCAACCGCTCCTCTGGCGTCACCGCCAATTGCCAGTAGCCCAAGCCCGCTATGTCGGCGGCTTCACGTGTCCGGTTGGCTTGGACCGGATCAGGAAGAATCGCCGCCGACTCCATCGCCTCGATCTCGAATCCCACGAGCTCCCCGGGATCGCTCGCCAGGACCACCATGCGGAGGGGGATGTTCTGCTGGAAATCCATCGGGCGGTTGAAGCGCAGCTCACGAAACGCCCCGGTCAGCGGGAGGTAACGGCTCACCCCCGGCTCCAAATAGAAGCGCCACCGCTCCGTCTCGCCCGCGCGGCGGGCGACCCCTCCGTCCACGGCCACGCGCCGCTGCCAGGTGCGTCGCGCCAACTCCGTTCGCAAGGCCGACGAGCTCTGAAATCCACCGTCACGATGCTCATCCAATACCACCATGCGCCAGTACGGCACCCCCGGCAGCCGCTCCGGTGAGACGCCGTCCACGGTGAACGCGACGCTGGTATCCTCCTGAATCTGGGTGACGTCACCGAACCGAATGCGGTCCGAAAATCCTGTCCGGGTCTTCTTCGTGATCAGCTGATCCAGAAAGAAGGATCTTCCGAGCTCGAAGCGCGGAATCGCCGTGAACAGGAGGGCCGTCACCGCCACGACTCCAGCGAAGAGACCGACTCCCAATCCCATCAAGCGCCACTCAATCCCGGTGCGAAGGCGCCCCCCCAGGCGCAACCAGCGCACGTCCACCGCCCACGCCGGGATGGCTCGGCGCGCCGGTGGAGACTCGCTCTGGCCGGCACCCGCGGTCACTCCGCCCGCGGTCACGTCGACCAGCGTAGTCACCAGCAGCAGCGCAAGCGCACAGCCGGTAAAGGCAAACAGCTGCACCGCAAATCCCAACGACAGGGTCAGCACGCCCGTCAGGACGACGAGGAAGAGTCCCAGGAGAACCACCTGCAGGTCATCGCGACGTTTACGGTAGGTAATGATTCGGTAGGTCAGCAGGAGGAGCTGCACCCGCACGAGCGCGGTCATGGTATCCGCACCGGCATAGAGATCGGCGAGGAAGGCCGCGGAGATGAGGGGGAACGCCAGCCGGTGCCCCCAGATCGGAATCCGACCCGGCAAGGAGGGCCACACGAACACCGCCACGCCGGACAAGAGGACCGCAATCGCCCACGGGCCCACGTCGAGGTCGAGAAAGAAGGCGCTGCCCGCCGAGAGCATCGCCAGGCAGGTCCCGAGTGCCCAGCGCAGCTGGTGCAGGTCGGTCGAATCAAGCGTGGGCCGCCCGTTGTCCATCGAGAAACGCTCCGACGCCGCGACTGCCTTCCGGCATGAATCGCACCCGATTATGTCGCTCCGGCGGTTCCGCCCCGCCGCCTCGCTTCGGCTGCGGAGCCACGGTTTCACCGCCGTCCGGGATGCGCGCAAGGCGGTCCAGCACCGCCTCCAGGTCCGCCACCCGACGCACGCGACGGGGCGCATCCGGCACGATCTCCACCCACGCGAGGCGCCCTTCCCGGAAGAGGTCCTCCGCGAGCGTCGCCGCGAGGCTGATCATCAGCTCGCACTGCTCCGGACGAGGCCACCGCGTGCGGTCCGCATCAATGAGGAGCGAAAGGCCCTGCTCCGCTTCCGTCGCGAACTGCCGGACGAGCCACTCGCCCGTCCGCGCACTGGCCTTCCAGTGAATCAGGCGCTGCGAATCACCTTGCGCATAGCGCCGTAGGGCGAGGAGGTCGTCGCTCTGCCCCACCCGCGCGACCGTCTCCCCCGAGGCCCGACGCGCCGGTGCGAGCACGCCATGCCGCTCGTAAGGCACCGTCGCCGGCCAGACCCACACGCGCCGCTGCATCCGGCCCGGGTAACTCTTGCGCAGAAAACCAAAGGGGAAGAGCGAACTAACCCGGACCAGCGCGATCGCGGTCTCGCCCCGCCGCTCCGGCCGCCACTGCCACTCGAGGCAGGTCTCGCCACCCGCCGGGTCGAGGCGCGAGGTCAGGGCCAGGGGAACCCTCTCCGCCCGCTCCCCACCCGCCTGCATCTCGAAATTCAGCCCATAGGTTGGCAGGAGTCGCTTTCCGTTGCGCACCTCCAAGCCCAGCGTCGTCGTCCGTCCGGCGCGCAGCGCCCGCTCCGCCCGCACCCGCCAGGTGATGCGCTGCAGGTTCATCCAGGAAAGCACACCGCTGAGCACGAGGCACGAGAGCAGCAGGGCCAGCGTAAGAAAAAGAATGTTGTTCGCCGTGTTGTACGCCGCCGTACCCACGCCGATCGCGAGCGAGACGAGGACCACCCCCGAGGTGGTGGGCACCACGCGCTCGCCACGCGGGGGATAGATCAGCGCCCACAGCAGCGTCGCCCACCGACCCGGGCCCGAATCTCGTCCGTCCGCGCCAGGCCCCGCCCACGCTTCCGTGGTCGAGCGAGTCAGGGTGCGCGACAACGCCATCGGTTCAGGTTCTCCGGTCTCACTCCGGCACGCGCACTGCCGCAACGATCCGGCGCAGCGTCGCCGCCACCGCGCGGCGCTCCTCCAACGCATCGCCTCCGCTGCGCGTGAGGCTGAGGCGATGGGCGAAGACCGGCTCCACCAAGCTGAAGACGTCGTCCGGCAACACGAAGTCGCGGCCGTAAAGCAGCGCTCGCGCCTGCGCCGCCGTCTTCAGCGCAAGTCCACCCCGCACGCTCACGCCCGCCTTGAAGTCCGCCTCCGTCCGCGTCGCCACCACCAGCGCGAGGAGATAATCGAGGACGCTGTCCTCCACGAAGACTTCCTTGGTCAGCGCCTGCAGCCGCACGATGTCGTCATGCCGCACCACCGGGTTAAGCTGGATCGAATCGTAACTCGACTGGCCGCCCCGGAGAATCTCCCGCTCATCCGCCGGCTCGGGATAGCCAATGTGGATCCGCATCAGGAAGCGGTCCATCTGGCTCTCCGGGAGCGGAAAGGTGCCTTCGTAGTCCACCGGATTCTGGGTCGCGAAGACCATGAAGGGTTTTCCCACTTCGTGGGTCTCCCCGTCCACCGACACCCGCGCGCGATCCATCACTTCAAGCAGGGCCGACTGGGTCTTGGGGGTCGCGCGGTTGATTTCATCCGCCAGCACAACGTTCGCGAAGATCGGTCCGCGTCGAAACACGAACTGCCGCCGCACGTCATCATAGATCGACACTCCAATCACATCACTCGGCAGCAAGTCGCTGGTGAACTGGATTCGCGAAAAGGCGCAGTCCATCGACCGCGCCAAGGAGTACGCCAGCGTGGTCTTGCCCACGCCCGGCAGGTCCTCGATCAGGACATGCCCACCCGCCGCGAGGCAGATCACGACGCGATCAATGACCTCGTCCTTGCCCCGGATGGTCCGAGCCATGCTCTCGCGCAGGCGCCCAAACGCCGCTCGGGCATCAACGATGGCCGACGCGGATACAAAGTCGCTCATCCCGCCAGCGTGCGCACGACGGCGGGGCCGTCAACGCGTCGCCACCACATCAACCCACGGCCCTGAGCTATTTTACGACAGATTTGCATCCGCCGCGGGCCACTGGCGGGGCACCGAGCCCGCGCTCACTTGAAGAGCTTGATCAGGCTGCAGAAGTCTTCGTCCGTGAATCCGGCACGGTCGGCCATCGCCAGCCGGTCCCGCACCGTATCAAGCACCGGGAAGTCCTCGCATCCGTTGATGCGCGAGGCGAGGCGAAGGTCTTTGAGCATGTGCTTGACCGAGAACTGCGGGCTGAAGTCCCCCGCCCGCAGTTTGGGCTCCTTCAGCTTGGTCACGCCGGAGTAGCTGGCATTCTTGCCCAGCGCCGCAAAGAAAACGTCGTCATCGATGCCCGCCCGCCGCGCGAGGGTCAGGGCCTCGCTCAGCGCCTCCATTTGCGCAGCAATGTTCAGGTTCATCGCCAGTTTCAGCGACGCTGCCTGCGGCGCCGAGCCGATCACGAAGCGATGCGCGGACACCGTGGCCAGCAGGGGTTCAAGCTCCGCAATGAGTCCACGGTCGCCACCGAGGTAGTACACGGTCTGCCGCTGCTCGGCCGCCGGCTTGCTGCCGGTGAAGGGGGCCTCAAGGTAGCGCGCACCCCGGCTCGCCACCAACGCCTCGAACTCCGCACTCGCGCCGGGGTCGATCGTGCTGGACTGCACCACGATCTTCCCGGGACCCAACGCGGGCAGGATGCGAGTCAAGAGGTCGCGCACCGCCGGGGGATCCGCCACCACGATCTGCACGACGTCCGCCGCCGCGGCCACGGCTTCAGGGGACGACTTCCAGTGGGGAAAGTCCGGTTGCGCCGTGCGATTCCACGCGCCCGCCAGTTTTCCGGCGGCATCGTAATGCCGAGCCCAGATGCTCCCGATCAATCCCAGTCCGAGGATACCGACGTTCATGAGAGGGGGTGTAGGCACGCACCCGGCGGCGGTCATCCTCGCCGTCTCACCCGGCGGCTCGAGGAAACCCGGCCGCTCAGAAGTGCTTCACGTAGCCGTTGCGGCGCAGGCGCTCCAGCCAGCGTTCCTGCGACTGCCGGGCGCTCTGCTGAATCAGGATCCGCTCAATCTGGTCGCGAACTTCGTCAATCGACTGAATGCCCGCATAACGCCGGTCCTCAACGTACAGGAGGAACGCTCCCTCAGGGGTCAGGATCGGCGGGGTGTACTCACCTTTCTTCAGGACAAAGAGGGGCTCGCTGAACTCCGCCTTGAGGTCCGACTTCTTTTGCCAGCCCCAGTCTCCACCTTTGCCCCGCCGGGAATCCTGCGAAACTTCACGCGCCACGTCCTCGAATTTTTCCCCGCCCTTAAGGCGGTCATGCACGACCTCCGCCCGCGCCTTCAGATCGGCGTCCGACGCGCCGGTACGCGAGACTTGGATCAGGCGAAGGTGCGCTTCGTCTTCCTGGAAGAAACGTTCCTTGTTCTCGTTGTAGAAGGTCTCGATCTTCACCGGACTCACCGTGCTTTGCGACTTGCGCTGCTGCTGCCGCATGTAGCCGTAAATGATGTCCTCCTCCACTTCCTTGCGGTACTCGCGCAGCGTCTTGCCGCGGCTCCGGAGGTAAGCGAGGAACTTCGAGCGGTCCCCGTCAAACTGGCTGATCTGCGTCTCCGCGATCTGGTTGTCGACGTAGCTCTCCGGGATGCGCCGCTTCTCGTCCTTGCGGAACTCTTTCACGATGAGTTCCCGGTCGATGAGGTTCTGGATGATCTCGTCCTGCAACGCCTCAAGCTTCTGGTTGAACTCCTGCTCGTTGCGCGACTCGCGCTGCACTTCCGGAACCAAGGGCGCGATCTCCCGGCGGATATCTTCCACCGTGATCACCTTCGACTCCACGATCGCGGCAATGCCGTTGGCAAAGCGCAGGTCCAGCCCGTCGGCTTGCGTCTTGGCCTGCGCGCGGAGTGAGTCCGACACCACAAGGGTCAAGGCAACGACCGCAACCCGGGCGCTCAGGAGAAAGGACAACGAACCGTTACGAACCAGCGTCATGGGCGGGGCAAATTGTTCAAAAAGACGATAATCTCCTTCAACCGTAGAAGGGGCTTGGTACTGGTCAACCGCGGAAACCTCGATCCCAGCATCACAAAGTCATCCCGTCGGCCACTGGAACGAAGGCATTTGAGGCGGTTAGACTCGGTTTCGACGGACACAATGCCCTTTTGTTCCGCCCGAACCCGGATCTCCGTCACCAAAAAGAGCGCCGCCACTTCGGGACCGAACTTTCCAAAGCGGTCCCGCAGTTCGTTTTCAACTTCCCGGAGTTGCTTCGGGTCTTCCGCCAGAGCCAGGCGTCGGTAGAGGTCGATGCGCAGCCGGGTCTCGGACACGTACGTCGTCGGGAGGCGGGCCTGGATGCGAGCCACCTCAATCGCCCCGCTGTCCTCGCGTTCCTGCTCGGTGAGCGCCGCATAGCCCTCGCCATGCCGCGTCGCCCTCGCTCGCTCCGGCGGCGCCGGATCGCCTTCGCCGACAAAGACGAAATCGAGTTTCACGGTCGCCCGGATCGCCGCCGCTTGCTTTTCACCTTTCAGGCGGGCCACTGACTGTCGCAAAAGTTGGCAATAGAGCTCGAAGCCGACGCCGACGATGTGCCCGCTCTGTTCAGCCCCCAATAGGTTGCCGGCGCCGCGAAGCTCGAGGTCGCGCATCGCGATCCGGAAGCCGGCGCCAAGCTGGCTATGCGACTTCATCGCCGCCAGCCGCTGCCGGGCCACTTCGATGATCCGCGTGTGCCGGTGGAGGAGGAGATACGCGTAGGCCTGGTGCTTGAAGCGCCCCACCCGGCCGCGCAGCTGATAAAGTTGCGAGAGCCCGAAGCGGTCCGCGCCTTCGATGATGATGGTGTTGCAGTTCGGGATATCGATCCCGCTCTCGATGATCGTCGTGCACACGAGGACCTGATATTTCCCGGCAACGAATTCCGTCATTCGCTCTTCCAGTTCATCCGCCTCCATCTGCCCGTGCCCGACTCCGATGCGCACGTCCGGCAGGAGTTCCCGGAGGCGCGCCGCCACGAGGTCGATCGTCTGCACGCGATTGTGCAGGTAAAACACCTGACCACCTCGCCGCAGCTCGTGACGGATCGCGTCCACCACGACTTTCTCGTCGTAGGTCTTCACGATCGTCTGAATCGGGTGCCGGTTGGTCGGCGCCGTCTCGATCACGCTCATGTCCCGCGCCCCGGTCATCGCCATGTAGAGCGTGCGCGGGATCGGGGTCGCGCTCATCGAGAGGACGTCGACCGTCGCCCGGAGGCTCTTGAAGCGCTCCTTGTGCTTCACCCCAAAGCGCTGTTCCTCGTCGATGACCACGAGTCCGAGTTCCTTGAATACGACATCACGCTGCAGTAACCGATGCGTTCCGATCAGGATGTCCACCTGCCCCGCCGCCGTCGCCTGCAGGATCTTCGCAATGTCCGCCCGAGAACGGAAGCGGCTGACCATCTCCACCGCCACCGGATACCCCGCCATGCGTTCGCGGAAGGTGTTCATGTGCTGCTGCGCGAGCACCGTGGTCGGCACCAGCACCGCCACCTGCCGCCCCCCCTGCACCGCCTTGAACGCGGCGCGGATCGCCACCTCCGTCTTGCCAAAGCCGACGTCACCACAGATCAGCCGATCCATCGGCCGCGCCCGCTCAAGGTCGGCCTTCGCCTCTTCAATCGCCCGCAGCTGATCCCGGGTCTCGGTGTAGGGAAAGGAGGCTTCAAATTCCTTCTGCCATGCATTGTCCGGCGGAAACGAGAACCCGGGCTGCGCCTCCCGCGCCGCATGGATCCGCAGGAGCTCCGCCGCCAGATCCACCGTCGCCCGCTCCGCCGCCTGCCGCGTCTTCTCCCACCGGCCCGAGCCGATGCGGCCGAGCTGCGGCCGGGTCTTGGACAAGCCGACATAGCGGCTGATCAGGTGCGACTCGGTCAGCGGGACGTGGAGGGTGACGTGATCGTCGAACTCCAGCGAGATCACTTCGCGCAGGCCCTGCGCCGTCTCAAGCTTCGTCAGGCCGCGGTACAGCGCCACGCCATGCTGGAGGTGTACGACGAAATCCCCTTCGACCAGCTCCGAGAAATCCAAGAGCTGATCCACCTGCGCCCGCTGCGCCTGCGCACGCCGGGTGCCGCCCACCCGCCTCGACCGCTGCCGGCCGAAAAGCTCGGTCTCCGTGACCACCACCAAGCCGCGCTCCGAGGCGAGCCCGCGCCACGCGAGGCGCGGCGAACTCGCCACACCCTCCTCGCCGCGGAAGGTGACGCGAAAGCCTTCGTTGATCGTCCCGCGAAACCAGACGGGGCGCAGTTTCGGGGAGAAGCCTTCTTCATCGAGGATCTCCTTCGCACGCTGCTCCTCACCTTCCTTCGAAACCACGAAGGCCACCGCGTAGCCGATCCGGCTCCACTCGCGAACCCGCTCGAGGAACTCCCGCCGCGCTTCCACTTCCGCATGGAGGCGATCCTGCGCCACCAAACGATCATCCGGGTAGGCGCGGTGATGCACGAGGCTGTCCGTATCCCAGGTGCTTTCCTCGATGTCGGCTCCTTCCAGCAGCGCGGCCGCTTCATCGAGGTCGCCGACCCCGAAGATTCCACCCATCCGCGCAAGAAGCGGATCGAGTCCGACCCACCCGTCCCTCGCCAGCGCGCTCCACTCCGAATCGAGCCCCGCCGGTTCGATCAGCGCCAGTTGTGCCGCGCCGCGCGGGAGGTAGTCCGCGATGCCGGTCTGCGAGGTCGCAAGGCGCAGCCGCGGGGAGGCCGAGAGGGCGATCGTCTCCACGGACGCCCCCGACCGCTGCGTCACGGGATCGAAGGCACGGATCTCCTCAATCTCGTCCCCGAAGAAATCCAGCCGGTAGGGCTCCGACGCCGTGATGGGATACACGTCGATGATGCCGCCGCGGATCGCGTAGTGGCCCGGCGACTCGCACACCGCTTCGCAATCATAGTCGAGCTCCCGCAGGCGCTCGAGCAGCGCCTGAAATCCCTGCCGCTGGCCGCGCTGCAGGGTGACTTCGCGCTCCGCAAACGCTTCCAGCGCCGGCACCGGCTGCGCCAGTGCGACCGGGGTGGTCACCACCACCAGCGTCGATCCTCCCGAGGGCGGAGCACCCGCCGGCGCCGAACGCCGCGCCCGCAGCCGGGAAAGCACGGTCTGCCGGTCCGCCGACACCGAAAACGCTTCGCGCATGTCCCGCCCGTCCGGCATGCCTTCCGGAAAGTACAGGACCTCCAACGCCACACCAGCACCGCTCGCGGCGCGCATGAAGACAAGGTCCTCAGTCAACTGCTCCGCCGCCCGCGCCTCCGCGAGCACCACCAGCCACACCGGCGCCGGATGCGCACACAGGAGGCCGTCGAGGACCGCCGCCCGGGCGGGCGGACAGACCCCTGAGACCCGGTGGCGTCGCGGGGAGACGGGTGCCGTCATGAGAACGGGGGAGGCAAGCGCAAGGCGTGCCCGAGCGCAACCTCGCTGAGGGGCCCGCATCAATCGAGGCGCGCAGACGCGCCCCAAGTCATCCCACGCCACCGCGGGGGGCGCTGCTCCGGATTGGCGCCCAGTGCTTCGGACGATGGTTTCAACGTCGCCTTCCCGGCCTTCGCCGCCCAGCGTGCCGTCATGCAGCGCGCTTTCGTCACCGGTGCCGCCGGTTTCATCGCCTCCAATCTCGTCGACCACCTGCTCGCCGGGGGTTCCTCCGTCGTGGGCTGGGACAATTTCTCCACCGGCCAGGAGCGCTTTCTCGCGCCGGCGCTCGCCTCACCCGGCTTCCGGCTGGTGCGCGGCGACACCCTCGACCGCGAGGGCATGGCCGCCGCGATGAGGGGTTGCGACATCGTCTACCATCTCGCCGCGAACGCCGATGTGCGCGATGGCTGGAACCATCCCGACAAGGATCTTCAGCAGAACACGATTGCCACGTTCAACGTGCTCGAGGCAATGCGCTCCGCCGGCGTGCGCCGCATCGTCTTTTCCTCCACCGGCTCGGTCTACGGCGAGGCTCTCGTCACCCCCGACCGTCCCACCCCGGAGACCGACGCGTTTCCGATCCAGACTTCGCTCTACGCGGCTTCGAAGGTCGCGGGCGAGGCGTTGATCTCGGCCTACGCCGAGGGCGGACAGCTGGACGAGGCCTACATCTTCCGCTTCGTCTCCATCCTCGGCGAGCGTTACACGCACGGTCACGTCTTCGACTTCTACCGCCAACTGCTCGAACACCCCGACTGGCTGCGCATCCTCGGCGATGGACGCCAGCGCAAGAGCTACCTTTACGTGGGCGACTGCATCAGCGCGATCCAGCGCGTGGTCACACTCGCCACCGCGCGCGAGGCGAAGCACCGCACGCAGGTTTACAATCTCGGCACACCGGAATACGTGGAGGTGAACGACAGCGTGCGCACGCTCTGCACGTCGCTTGGCCTGCAACCGGAGCTGCGTTACACCGGAGGCGATCGGGGCTGGGTGGGCGACAATCCGTTCATCTTTCTCGACACGCGGAAAATCCAGGCGACCGGGTGGAAACCCGCCTGCACGATCCGCGAGGGCTTGGTCCGCACGCAGCGCTGGCTCGAGGCCAATCGGTGGGTCTACGAGTCCCGCCACTCGGCGTAAGACCGGAAACCCGAGCTCCTCCACCTTCAACGGCTTCTCCAAACCATGCGCGTTGTCATCACCGGCTCCAGCAGCGGCCTAGGGCGCGCCGCCGCCAGCGACCTGCTGGCACGCGGTCACGAGGTCTGGGGCTGGGCCCGGTCCGACCAGTCCGCGTTCGCCTCCGCCCACGGCGGGCGTTTCCGCCATACGCGCGTCAACGTCGGCGCATGGGGCGAGGTCCACGCCGCCGCCGAGGCCGTCGCGCGGGACTGGCCGTCCATCGACGCGTTGATCTGCGCCGCCGGGAGCATCGGCGAGGTCGCCCCGGCGCTGGAGGCCGATCCCGCGCGCTGGGCCGAGACGGTGGACGTGAATCTCCACGGCACGTTCCACGCGATTCGGGCCCTGCACGGGCGGGTGCGGTCGAGTGCGCACCGCGGCAAGATCATCTGCTTCTCCGGCGGTGGCGCCACCCAGCCTCGCCCACGCTTCTCCGCCTACGGGGTGGCCAAGACTGCGGTCGTCCGGCTGGTCGAAACGATCGCGGCGGAGAATCCGGCCGCCGCGTTCGACATCAACGCAGTCGCTCCGGGAGCCATCGCCACGCCGATGCTCGATGAGGTCATCGCCCTCGGCCCCGAGCGGGCCGGCGCGGCCGAGCACGCGGCGGCCCTGCGGGCGAAGGCCGCCGGCAGCGCGCCGGCCGAGCGAGCCTTGGCGCTCCTGCGGTGGTTGCTGTCGGCAGAGAGCGACGGAATCACCGGCCGCCTGCTCAGTGCCCCGTGGGACCCATGGCCGACACTCGGCCAGCACGCCGCGGAGCTGGCAAACAGCGACTGTTTCACACTGCGACGGATCACCCCGGCCGAGCGGGGCCGCGACTGGGGCGCCCCGCCGGCGTAAGTCCATTCTGTCGGCCCGACGCTCCCACTTGGGCCTTGCCGGAAGCACCCCAGAGCAAGGAAGCTCGCATCAGTCCATGGCAGACTCTTCCTCCCTCGGCATCGCGGTAATCGGCTGCGGGCTCATCGGCGCCCGGCGCGCCGCCGCGCTCGCCCGGATCGCCGGCGTCCGCATCGTCGCCGTCTGCGACCGGGATCCGGCACGGGCCGAGTCCGTCGCCAAGAACTTCCCCGGTTGCGCCGTGCGCACGGCGGCGGCCGAGGCGCTCCGGCTGCCCGGTGTTTCCGCCGCCGTGGTCGCCACGCCTCACGCATCCCTCGCGGAGATCACCCGCGACGCCGCGAGCCTCGGGCTCCATGTCCTTCTCGAGAAACCCGGCGCCATCAACGTCCGCGAACTCGAGGCCGTCGCCGCCGCTTCCGCCGCCTCCGGCGCGCGCGTGCGGCTGGGCTACAATCACCGGTTCCACCCCGCCCTGCGCCG
>JBEIGD010000031.1:0-43893 GCA_040382075.1 Opitutaceae bacterium | reverse complement strand
GGGGGCGTCGCGGCGGCGGCGACCGCGGGTGCCGCCGCGGGGGCCGTGGTGACGCGGTAGGTCTCAATCTTCGGGTCGCTGCACCCGGTGCCAACCAGGCAGAGGAGCAGCGCGGTCGAGGCGGGAAGGAGTCGCTTCATCATCGTTCCAAGGCAACGCAGGCCCGGCAAAACTCAACTCTAACCGGACGTTTGCCGGCGTGGCATCGGGGCCTTGGTGATGACTCCTGAGCTTGAGCCCCACCCCGAAAGCGGGGCAGGCTGGGTGCCATGCGTTGCCAGCCCCTCGGAGATTCTGCCCTTGTGGTGGAACTGGCGGCGTCGGCCGACGTGGCCGCCGTTCGCCGGATTCAGGCCCTCCATGCCCGGCTGCGGACAGCGCCGCTGGACGGAGTGCTGGAATGCATTCCGGCGTTTGTAACCCTGACGGTCTACTTCGATCCCTTGCGCCTGGCGGGCGATGAGGGGCGGGTTCGGATCGAGCAATGGATCGCGGCTTGCCTTGCGCAAGGGTCCGAGGTGGCGCCGCCTGAGGCGGCCTCGCCGCGCGAGGTGGTGCTCAAGGTGCGCTACGGTGGAGATGCGGGGCCGGACTTGCCGGCGGTGGCGGCTGCCTTGGGACGATCGGAAGAGGACGTGGTCGCGCTCCATTCCGGTGCGGCTTACGTCGTGGGGGCGGTCGGATTCTCGCCCGGCTTTCCCTACTTGCTGGGCTTGCCGGCGGCGCTGCATTTGCCGCGGCGGGCGACGCCCCGGCCCCGCGTGCCGGCGGGCAGTGTCGCGATCGCCGCCGGCCAAGCCGGGGTCTACCCGCAGGCGACTCCGGGCGGCTGGCACCTGATTGGGCGGACGCAGGCGGAGCTTTTCTCGCTGGAGCGAGATCCTCCCGCGTTGCTGGCCGTCGGAGATCGAGTGCGCTTCGTGCGGGAAACGGAGAAGGCGCCATGATCGACGTGCTCGACGCGGGAGCATTCACGTCCGTGCAGGATCTCGGTCGTCCGGGCTGGGCGGCGCAGGGCGTTCCTCCTGGCGGTGCGGCGGATCCCTTTGCGCTGCGGGTGCTAAACGCCCTGCTGGGCAATGCCGAGTCGGCTCCGGGTCTGGAGTGCACGCTGCGCGGGCCGGTGCTGCGCGTTGCGGAAGATACGGTCCTCGCGCTGGGCGGCGCGGCCGTGGTGGGTTGGCCCTCGTTGCGCCGGGTCGTGGTGGCGGCGGGACAGGTGATCGACCTCTCGACCTTCTCGGGTGGGGCGAGGGTCTATGTCGCGTTTGCCGGTGGCCTGAAGGTGCCGCGCGTGCTCGGCAGCGCGGCCATGCTTCCTCGCTCGGGTTGGCCCGGGCTGGCCGGGCGGATCTTGCAGGCGGGCGACTGCTTGGAGTGCGGCAGTGCGAGCATTGATCCGCGGCGGGGCTGGGCGGGGCGCGCGTGGAGCGTGGCGCCGACCCTGCTGCCGGCGAGCCTGCCGGAGGGCGCGCTGAGGAACTTACGCGCCCTTGACGGACCGCAGGCGGAGTGGTTCAGCGCAGGGTGTGGCGAGGCCTTTTTTGCGACGGAGTTCCGCGTGAGTGCGCGTTCCGACCGAATGGGGGTACGGCTCGAGGGCTCGGCGGTGCGCTTGCCGGCGCCCCGGGAGCTCATCTCCGAGGGAGTCGCGTTCGGTTCGGTGCAGGTGCCGCCGGACGGGCAGCCGATCGTGCTGCTCGCGGATCGGCCTACGTTGGGAGGCTACCCGAAGATCGCCCAGGTCATCACGGCGGACCGCGGGATCGTGGCGCAGGCGCGCCCGGGTGATCGGGTTCGCTTCGTGCGGGTGACGCTCGCCGAGGCGCACTCGGCGTTGCGACGACAAGAGGCGGCGCTGGTGCAACTGCGACACGGCGTGGCCCTCGCGACGAAAGGATCCGGATGATCGTCGATCTGAATTGCGACCTTGGAGAAGGGGGGCCAGCGGATGCCGAGCTCATGGCGGGTTGCACCTCCGTGAATCTGGCCGCCGGTGGGCACGCCGGTGGTGGACGTTTGCTCGAGGAGGCGGTGGCGCGCGCGCGCGCGGCGGGCGTGGCGATCGGGGCGCATCCCGGCTATGAGGATCGGGCCAATTTCGGACGCGTGGATTTGCCGCTCGCCCCTCGCGACATTGCCGCCTCCGTGCGTTGGCAGGTGGAAGCGGTGCGGGCCCTGGCCCCGCTCCGTCACGTCAAGCCCCATGGCGCGCTCTACAATCGCGCGGCGCGGGACCCGGAGGCGGCGCGGGCGATCGCTGAGGCGGTGGCGGCGGTCGATCCCGCGCTGCGCCTCTTTGGTTTGGCGGGGGGGGCCCAAGAGGCGGCAGCCAAGGCCTGCGGACTTTCCTTCGTGGCGGAGGGCTTCGTGGATCGCGGTTATGAAGCAGACGGGCGGCTTACGCCGCGCGGACGTCCCGGCGCGCTGCTGGAGACCGTCGATGCCGCCGTAGGCCAGGCACTGCGCCTCGTGCGGGAGGGCGTGAGGTCCGGTGCGGTCCCGGGAGCGACTCCGGTGCGCGTGGCGACCCTGTGCGTGCATGGCGACGGCGTGGCGGCCGCAGCGCTGCTGCGGGCGGTGCGCGCGGCCTTGCTCGATGCGGGGGTCCGTCTCGCGGCGCCGTGACGGAAACGGGGAAAGGGATCGCGCGACCGAGGTCCGGTCGCCAACGTGACGGGGCGATGAAGGATCATCCCCGTGTGCTTTTGACCGGCTTCGAGCCCTTTGCCTGTGACCCAATCAACCCCTCCGCGCGGATCGTTGAGGCCTTGGCGGGAGCGAACGTTGCCGGCGCGAGGATTGAAGGACGAGTCCTGCCCTGCGTGTTTGGACAGGCGATCGTTGCGGCGATCCGCGCGATCGAGCAGACCTCGCCGGTGCTGGTGTTGGCCCTTGGCCAGGCGGGTGGACGGACGGGAATCACGGTCGAGCGCGTGGCGATCAACGTCGACGATGCGCGCATCCCCGACAACGCGGGCGTGCAGCCGATCGATCAGCCGATCGTGGCGGATGGGCCGGCGGCGTACTTCAGCACGCTGCCGATCAAGGCCATGGTGGACGCCCTGCGGGAGCGGGAGATCGCGGCATCGGTTTCGCAGACGGCGGGGACGTTCGTCTGCAATCATGTCTTCTACGGCGTGCGGCATCACCTCGCCAACCGTCCGGACGTGCGGGCGGGATTCGTGCACGTCCCGTGGCTCCCGGAGCAGGCGGCCGCGCGGCCCGGTGAGCCCAGCCTGCCGCTGGCGGTGCAGGTGGAGGCCGTGCGGATGCTGATCGCCGTCGCGCTTACCGCGGACGAGCGCCGGCTGGTGGGAGGGACCGAGCACTGAGCCCAGTGCGGCGCGGTGTCTCCGTCGCGAGCGCGACGAACGCCGCGAGTGCGGGATCGAGTGACTCGGTTTGCTTCCAGCCCACCACGAGTCGACTCTCTGGGGCCGGGCCGGAGAGGGGACGGAACATCACTTCTCCGGGCAACGTGCGAGCTTCGGATGGGCACATGAACGTGACCCCGAGGCCGGCCCGCACGAGGCCGACGGCGTTCGCGCGTGGCCAGACCTCCTCGGCGATCCGCGGCGTCACGCCCGCCTGAGCGAATGCCGCGAGGGTGCGATCGTAGAATCCGGGATTATGGACTCGCGGGAAAAGAACAAACGGCGTCGCAGCGAGGTCCCGCAGCCGTAGCTCGCGGCGCCGGGCGAGGGGATGTTCGGCGGGCAGGAGGACACCGTTTCGCTCCCGCAGGAGGAGGTGAGTGGCGACACCCGGCGTCATGGCGTCGGGATGGAAAAAGCCACAGCCCAGATCACCGGCGGCGAGGTCGGCGAGCTGGGCGGAGGTGGGCGATTCGTTGAGTTCGAGCCGGATCCCGGGGTGGCGTCGATGGAACTCCCGCAGGATGGCGGGCAGGACCGTAGCCATCGCGAGACCAGTGAAGGCGATGCGCACGAGTCCCCGCTCTCCCGCAGCGGCGGCGCGGGCCTCATCGGAAAGTGACGCGAGAGAGCGGAGCACCGGTTCGAGTTGTCGCAGCAGTGCCGCGCCGGCCGGGGTCAGGTTCACCTCGCGCCGCGTCCGGGCAAACAGCCGGACACCGAGGGATTGTTCCAGCTGAGCGATCGCCCGGCTGAGGGCGGGCTGGGCCACCGCGAGCGTCTCGGCGGCCCTTCGGAAGTGCAGCTGGCGCGCCACCTCGCGGAAGTAGGCGAGATGCCGGAGGGTAAAGGGAAATTGATACTCCAAAGGCATCACAGAAAGCCAAACAAGTATTTCCTGCTACCACAACCTTCTGCTATATTTTCCTTCGCTCCGGGGTTCTCCCCGGGCACTCTATCCCCTCCACCATGCCGAAATCGCTTTTCCAGAAAGTCTGGGACGCCCATGCGGTCCGGACGCTGGCCAACGGCCAGACCCAGCTCCTGATCGGGACGCACCTCATCCACGAGGTCACCAGCCCGCAGGCCTTCGGAATGCTCCGCGACCTTGCGCTCAAGGTCGCGATGCCGCACCGGACCTTTGCCACGGTCGACCACATCGTGCCGACGGACCAGTTCGCCGAACCGTTCGCTGACCCGCTCGCGGATGCGATGATCAAGGAACTGCGCCGCAACTGTGCGGATTTCGGCATCACCTTCTTCGACCGCTCGACCGGCAAGCAAGGCATCGTGCACATCGTCGGACCGGAGCAGGGCATCACCCAGCCCGGCACGACGATCGCCTGCGGCGACTCCCATACGTCGACTCACGGTGCGTTCGGGGCGATCGCCTTCGGCATCGGCACGACGCAGATCCGTGACGTGCTTGCGACCCAGACGATGGCCCTTGGCCGGCTCAAGGTCCGCCGGATCAACGTCAACGGTCGCCTCCGCCCCGGCGTCTACGCGAAGGACGTCATTCTCCACATCATCCGCATCCTCGGGGTGAATGGCGGCACGGGCTACGCCTACGAGTACGGTGGCGAAGTCTTCGACCGTTTCACGATGGAAGAGCGCATGACCGTGTGCAACATGTCCATCGAGGGCGGCGCGCGCGCCGGCTACGTCAATCCGGACGAGACGACCTACGCCTACCTCAAGGGCCGGCCGTATTCGCCGAAGGGCGCCCAATGGGACGCCGCAGTGGCGCACTGGCGCAGCTTCGCGAGCGATCCGGGATGCACCTACGACGATGTCGTCACGATCGACGCCGCGGACATCGCGCCAACGGTCACGTGGGGCATCAATCCCGGCCAGGGCATTTCCATCAACGAGTGCGTCCCGGATCCCCAGGCGGTCTCCGGTGACGAGCGGACCTCCGTGGAGGAGGCGCTGGCCTATATGAAGCTGCAGCCGGGCGCGCCGATCAGGGGCACCCGGATCGACGTCGCGTTCATGGGCTCCTGCACCAACGGTCGCCTGAGCGACTTCCAAGAGGTCGCGCGCTTCCTCAAGGGGCGCAAAGTCGCTCCGGGCGTGAAGGCGATCGCGGTCCCTGGATCGCAGGGTGTCGGCGTCCTCTGCGCCGAGCTCGGCATCGACCGCGTCTTCCGCGACGCTGGCTTCGAGTGGCGTGAGGCGGGTTGCTCGATGTGTTTGGCGATGAACCCAGACAAGCTGGTGGGCGATCAGCTCTGTGCCAGCTCGTCGAATCGCAACTTCAAGGGCCGCCAGGGCTCTCCGACCGGCCGCACGATCCTCATGAGCCCGCTCATGGTCGCGGCGGCAGCGGTCACCGGCACCGTGGCGGACGCCCGCGAGGTCTTCGCCGTCGCCGACCGCTAAGCGAACGCACCTCCCCGCGCGCCGTTCCCCTGCTGCCTCGTTCTTCCTCCTTCCTCGACTCTCTCTCGCCATGGCTCTCGCCAAGATCACCTCCGTCTCCGGTCGCGCCGTTTACGTGCCCGGCAACGACATCGACACCGACCGCATCATCCCCGCGCGCTTCATGAAGTGCGTGACCTTCGATGGCCTCGGGGAATTTCTCTTCTACGACGTCCGAAAAAACGCCGATGGCTCCGACAAGGCGCATCCCTTGAATGAGGCGCGCTTCAAGGGGGCGACGATCCTCCTGTCCGGGCTGAACTTCGGCTGCGGCTCCTCCCGCGAGCATGCTCCCCAAGCGATCCAAAAGTACGGCTTCCGGGCCGTGGTCGCAGAGGGCTTCGCGGAGATCTTCTTCGGCAACTGCACCACGCTCGGCATTCCCTGCATGGTGGCGAAGCGCGAGGACATCGCGCGGATCGCCGAGGCGGTGAACGTGAACCCGCAGCTGGAGGTCACCCTCGACCTCGATGCCCGGGAGATCCGGTTCGGCGGGCAGGTGGTCAAGGCCACCCTCCGCGAGACCGACCGCGATGCGCTGGTCAACGGTCGCTGGGATGCCATCGGAGAGCTGCTGGACGGTCGTTCGGCCATCCAGGCCACCGCGGCGAAACTCCCTTACCTTGCCGTCTAGGCGGCCCGATCGCGTCGCGTCGCCCCTGCTGATCCCCGCATCCCGGGGGCGATTTTCGCCGTTTGCTGAGATTTTCTGAACCTTTCACCCGCCCGGACGTCTCCACAGCATCACCGGTATGTTCCTCGCCCTCATCGACATCTTCAAGGGAGCTGACTTCCTCATCTATCCACTAGGGCTCTGCTCGGTGGTGATGGTGTTCATCCTGGGCGAGCGTTCCTACGCCCTGCGCAAGGCGGCGGTCATGCCGCAGGACCTCGTGGATGCCGTAGTGGACGGAAAGCCGATCACCGGTGGCCAGCACTCGGTCTTGGCGCGCATCATCGCGTTCGCCGAGCGGCATCCCGGTGACGCCGGGGCAGTGAAAGCCTTTGCGCGTCTCGAGCTCAATCGCATGGAGCGTGGACTTCCGTACCTCGATATCATCTACGCGGCGGCGCCGCTGATCGGATTGACGGGCACGGTGTGGTCGCTGCTCCGAGTGTTCTCGGCGATCTCCGGCGAGACCGGCCTGCCAGATCCGGTCCAGTTCACGTCGGGTGTGGCGCTGGCGCTGTCGGCGACCCTGCTCGGTCTGACCATCGCGATTCCGGCTCTGGTCGGCGGTGGCTACCTCCAGCGCCGCGTGGAGTCGTTTGCGGCGCAGCTCGACGTCTTGCTCGAGCGCATCATCGCCCGCACGGCGCCGGCCGCGACCCACGGCTAACCGCGGCGTAAAGCCAGCGGATCATTCTCCATCGACCTTCTTTCTTTGTCATGAGCGGACTCTACCAGCGGCGCCGTAAGCGGGCGGAGATGAATCTCCTCCCGTTGATCGACGTGCTGGTGATGCTGATCTTCTTCTCGTTCGTGACGATGCAGTTTCGCTCGGCATCGACCCTGAACATCAGCGTGCCGAAGGTGGAGACGGCGGGTAAGAACGAGTTTTCCGGCAAGATCACCATCGGCGTCGACAAGGATGGGGCGCTGTCCTTCAACGGGCGACCCGTGACGTCCGAGCAACTCCTTCCCTTGCTGGAGGAGGTGAAGAAGGCGAACAAAGACACCCCGGTCCTGGTGCGCGCCGATGAGGTGACTCAATTCAAGAAAGTCACCGAGGTGTGGGATACGTGCCGCAAGCTTGGCCTGAGCAAGGTTGTCATGCAGGTCCGGCAGTAGTGGGCTGGTTCGGTTGGTCTGGTCCGCGGAGCGGCCTCCGGCAGGCCTGAGCGGAAGACGGTATCGGCTGCACCGGGCGCGTCGGCGATCGGATCCGCTTTACCTGAGGCAGTGTTTCCTCCAAACGGGTGGTCATGAGTTCTTCTCTGCGAACCGCCGTGATTGTGGGCGCCGGCGTGACCGGATTGAGCACCGCGTATCAGTTGGCCCGGATGGGCTACGGTCGGGTGATCGTGTTCGACAAGGATGGAGTCGGCGCCGGTTCGAGCCGTCGGGCCGCGGGTATCACCACCGGGTTGCTGTGGTCGGAGACGGGCATCCGCGCGCGTCAGGTCGCCACGCGCCTGTTCCGGGAGCTTTCCCGAGACCTGCCTGGGTACGTCTTTCACAACGAGCATGGCTGCCTGAATCTCTTCGATGAGCGACTGTGGCCGGCGCGGGAGCGGCTTCTTCCGCTCTATGATCGCCTCCTCGCGCCTTATCAGGTGCTCGGTCCGGAGGAGATCCAGCGTCGTTGGCCGGCCTTGCGCGTGCCGAAGGGTTTTCTCGGCCTGCACGATCCGTTGGGCGGATACAGTGAGCCGACGGAGTACCTGGCCGGACTGCGCCAGCGATTGATCGAGCTGGGAGTGGAGCTTCGCGAGCGTGAGACCGTTTCCGGACTCGAACTGCGCGGCGATCGGGTCGTCGGCGTGCGCACCGCCTCCGGCGTGGTGGCGGCGGATGCCGTGGTGGCGGCGACCTATGCGTGGACGCTTCCGTTCCTGGCCTCAGCCGGAATCACGCTGCCAGCCAAGACGTTCGTCCATCAGCGCTACGTCTCCGAGCCGCTGGCGACGCCGCCGCCGCTGCCGCCCGTGAACGCGGATCCCTTCGGGGGCTACCTGCGTCCAGCCCACGGCGGGCGCATCCTGCTCGGCGTGGAGACGCCAGCCCGCCCGGAGTTCCGGGTGAGCGACCTGGGCTTCCGACTGGACGAACTCTCGGATCAGGAGGGATTGCGCGACCGTGCCATCGAACGCTTCCGGGACTTCTTTCCGCCTCTCGCGACGGTTCGTTGGGAGAGCGCGCATGTGGGGTTGCTGTCGTTCTCGCTGGACGGCGAGCCGATCCTTGGGCCGGTGCCCGGTTGTTCCGGCCTCTTTGTCGGGCTCTGCTTCCACTCGGGCGGTTTCAGCTACAGCCCCGCGTCAGGTCGCTTCCTCGCCGAGTACGTGGCAAATGGCGCGCCTTCGATCGACCTGACTGCCTTCCTGCCCGGGCGCACCCCAGCGGACGAGACGCAAGCGTACCTCGCCGCGACCATCTCGCAGGATCAGTCGTTCCGGCGCCGTCACTGAGCCCTACTCGCACGGTGTGCGAGGTCCGGCGTCACCGGATTCCGGCAGCCGACGGCACAACGGGAGCCGACTCAGCGGCGGCCGGGGCGCGAGTCGGCGCGGCGGCGAAGTGCCCTCCGCTTACCGGGAGATCTCGTGATTCCGCCGTTCGGGAAACGTCTCCGTCGTGCCGTCTTGGAGGCGGAACGTCGTCGTCTCCACGAAGCTCGCGGAAATCAGATGACCGGATCTGAAGCTCAGGAGCGCATAGTGAAAGTCGCCCGCGATGCCCTTGCCGAAGTCGCGCGGTTTCCCGTCGGACAGCAAGATCAAGTCTTCGCGTTCTCCCAGTCGGACGCGGTAGCCCACGGCCGCGGGATCCGGGAGTTCCACACGCTCGACGAAACCGCTCATCGCCACCGGCTCCGTCTCGGGGCCGTAGGGGGCAATCAGCGTCGCCATCCGATCGGAGGCCGGTTTGCCGGTGAGGGGACGTCGGAAGACCAGCCAGTCGATCTCGCGGTGGTTCGGTTCACCCGGCAGGCCGGAGAGCTGGGCGAGGCCGCGCTGGCGCTCGCGGCGGGTCCAAGGACGGTCCTCCTCGTTCTGGCGGATCACGAAGCCGGTGTTGCCGTTGGAGATGAAGCCATCCTGCGTCGGGCGCATCGCCAGCGGCGTGTGCAGGTTGAACTCCATTTCGCGGTCAGCCGCGGTCGTCTCCGCCGCGTCGACGACCAGCCAGTAGCGTCCCTTGGCCCAGAGCACGTGGCGGCGGAGGCGGGTGCCCTGGTGGCGGACGTAGCCGTCGTGCGTGGCGGCAAACACTTCGAGGCTGGGGAGGAGGGCCCAGACCTTGTCGTAGCCCGGCAGATTCCGCTTCACGGGCACCGCCCCGTTGATCGTGATCATGTTGTGGGCGGTGGGATGTTTGTACCACGTGAGCTGCGTGGGCTCCAAGTAGCCGAGCGCGCCCAGTCCGGCGTCGACCGCCAAGGCCTGCCCGTTCGCGTAGAGCTCAAAGGAGAGCTGATCGAAATGGCTGTGGTTTTGGTGGTCGCCGTAGTTGATCATCATCCAACCGGCCTGCGGATTCCACGACTCACGCATCACGGCAAAGCGGGAGTGCGGAAAATCGGCGGAAAGGGTGGAAGGCGTGAAGGGCTTGACCGGTAGCTTGCCAAGCTCCGCTGCCGAATACGCGGTGGCGAAGCCGCCGATGAAGTCGCCGCGCTGGAAGAAGCCGGCCATCTCCGCGAAGAGGGGCAGCAGGTCTTGCCCGCGGCCGGCGTCGTTGAAGGGGGCGTTGGTCCCGATCGGAGTGGTGGTCAGGACAAAGAACTCAATGAACTTCTCCAACCGCGGCAGATACGCATCGAGCAGGCTGCGGTCGCTTCGAAAATGCTCGAACATCACCATGTAGCGGTGGAACACGCCGAACATGTACGCCGCATAACTGGTCGTGCGTTCGACGTAACCGCCATCGTCCAGGATGTCTTTGCGGATATGCTCGACCATGCGACCGCGCCCATGCTCCAGCCAGGTCCCGGACTCCGCGAACTCGGGGTAGGCGAGCGCGACGTACGACAGCGTGTGCGCGGTATGGGTTTGCCAGTTGTACGGATGAAAGGGGGTCCGCATGAGGCACTGGTCCATCCAGCGGGCGGATCCCAGGAGGTTCTTCAGAAAACGCTTGGTGGTTTCAGGTGAAAGGTCCGGACCGAAGACACGCTGGGCGTTGATCAGGCGCTCCGTGCGATTCGAAAGCCCGAGTTCGTACCAGATGAAGTCGTAGCTGATCGTGACGTGAATGACTTTCTCCGGCTTGACGTCGTCGATCTGCTCGTACCATTGGTTGAACAGACTCTCAAACGCCTTGCTGCGCACGGGAGTGGGCTGAACGACCTGCGCCTGCGTCAGGGCGTCGAGAACGCCCAGATAGTGGACGCCCCACTTGCTCATCGTCGGATAGGTGTGCGTGAAATCAATGCGCTCACCCCACGTGTGACCAAACAGACGGAATCCGCGTTCCGGCGTGTAGACTTCGTCGGACGCTGCGGCGATCGCCGCGGAGCGGGCCGGATCCGCCAGTACCTCGCGCCGGAACTGCTCGCGGGTAATGAAGGGCTGCTTCGTTGCGGCATCATGCAGGGAGAGACGACCGTTGTCCGGGCGCCGCACGAAGTAGTCGTGGAGCAGGCGCGCCACCTTCCCCCCGTCGTCGGCCGCCACTGCTCCGTCCAGGGCCGCCTGGATTTCTGGGATGCGGAGCGAGGCTACCAATTCAGCGTCGGAGATGTGACGGATGCGGTGTTCGAAGTACTCCGGATCGATCGTCACGTCATGCCATTCGGAAAGCTGGAGCCGGAGATCGAGCGTGCTGCGGTCGCTCTTTCCCACCTCCTCATGGCAAAGTGGGCAGTGCCAGCGACCGTCCTTCTCGTAGGCCGTGTTCTGGAGCGAGATGGACTCGCCGGATCGATCCAGCGCGTGCGTGGTGACGGCTGATCCGAGGAGCAGGACGGCGACGAAAAGGGGGAGGCGACGGAGAAACATCGGCGTTCGGTGGTCCGCGAGTCCGAGCGGATAGTCCCGCAAAGGCAACCTTGGGGTCTGAGGCGCGCCTCAGGAGAGAGCCCGGGCGAGTCCGATGAGGGCCGCGGGGAGCTCGCGGTGGATGCGTCGGTAGGGAATCTCGCCGCACATGAGCGGTACGAAATCAGCGGCGTAGCCGGCGCGAGCCTGCGCTGCGGCATCGGGCGCGTAGCCCATGCCGCCGACCAAGCTGACGAGCCAGGTCTGGGGATGGGGAGAGGCGGTGACGATGTCGTGCTGGAGGCTGTGGTACAGCTCGAGCCCGAACCCGAGCATGGCGACGGGGCCGATGCGGACGCCGTGCAGGCAGACGGGTGGATTCGGAGCGCGGTTGCCTCGCCATCCGGCGAGCAGGGCGCGCAGGCCGTTCAGTCGCGTCAGCTCCATGCCGTGCGTCAGCAAGGGGGGCTGGCCGCCGGTGTGCGGAAAGTCGGTGATGCCCGCGCGCCGGAACACCTGCTCCAACTCGGCGATGCGGCGCAGCACCTGTGGGCGAGTCCACGGCTGGCGTGCGAAGGTGGCGCGGGTGCGCCGGGTGCGGAGTTCGGAGGAGGTGAGCGGCTGCGCCGCGCGGAGCGAGCGCTGGATGGCGGCGGCGTACAACCGCGCGATGGCCCGCAGAGCGCGGAGGGATTCGGCGGGGTTGCGGTGGTTCAGCTTCGGGTTGAGGTCACCGAGGGCGCCGGGAAGGAAGAGGGCCACGGTTCCGGGATGGGCCGCTTCGAGGCGAAGACTGGCGATCCCGGCGTAGTCGCCGTGGATTGCGGCGGTTTTCTCGCCGTACACGACCGGATGGCAGGCGAAGTGATGCAGCAGTCCGATGAGCCGCCCGCTGGAGTACGCCGCGAGCACCCGGACCGTTGGATCGGTCTGCTCCGGATGGGCCGGCCGCCACGCTGGATCGAGGCGCTCGTCCAGATCCGCGTTCATCGCAAAGCCGGCGTCGGTCTCGCGGTTCACCGCGATGCCTTCGCACGCTCCCGCGCCGACGCGCCACTCCGCATCCGTGAGCGCGGCGCGCGCCTGGGCCGCGGCGGCCGCCGCCCGAATCGGCAGCGTCTCGACGTACATTTGGTCCGCCTCTCCCCATCCCAGCATGCCGCCCACGGCGGGCGCGCTGTGGGTGTGAGTGACCGAGAGAAACACCTCTTCCGCGTCGACCCCGGCCGCGCGAGCGGCCTCCGCCCGGATTCGAGCGTCGAGCTCTCGCGGCAAGCCGCAGAGCTCCACGCTGACGATCAGCGCGGTCCGGGCGCGGTCGCGCAGCAGGACCGCGCGCGCATGCAGCGGCGCGACGATTTCCGCGGCGGCTCGGTTCCGGTACGGTCCGTAGCCCGCCAACTGCACCCCGAGGCGCGGGGTGATGTCGCTGCGTCCGAAGCCGACTTTCATCAACGCCGTGCCGGAGTGGCCGGACCCCGGAGCCGCTCGTGCTCGCGCAGGTCATCGATGGAGGCCTCGACCTTGGCGATGATCTCCAGCATGCGGTCGACTTGAGCCTCCTGGGCATCGACGAAGTCGAAGCGGGTCTCGATGGAGTTCGCGATGCGATGGCGGCAGTGGGGCAGGGGAAGGTTGCGGTAGTCGACCTGCGCCGCCTCCAGCGCTGATAGCCACGACACGCGAGGTCCTTGGTAATTCTGCCAGTGAAGGCGCGCCCAGTCCGGGATCGGGGACGGAACGTAGCCGAAGGCCAACATGCCCTCCGCCTTGAGCGCGGCGGCGAAGGTGTCGCGCGAGACGCCCGCCGCCTTCGTGTCGAAGTTCATGGTCAGCAGGTGGTACACGGGCTTCACGTCCGGCGCGTAGCGCGGCATGCGCAGGAACGCCGACTTCGCGAGCCCAGCACGGAAGCGGTCCGCATGGCGGCGCCGTTCGGCCAGCCAACCGTCGATGCGGCCGAACTGTTCCGTCAGGAGGACGGCGTTCAACGGCGTGATGCGGTACGTGTAGACGAGTGAGTCGACCCACGGGCGCAGATCGTCCGGGAAATCTTTTTCCGGCGAGCGGCCCATGTGCTGGCCGATCATCGCCGCCTTCCAGAACACCCGCTCGTCCGGCGTGACCAGATACCCGGCCTCGGTCGTGGGCAGCACCTTGCCGCCCATGCACGAGAAACCGGCGGCATCGCCGACGTTGCCGACGCGCAGGCCGGCCACCTCGGCGCCGTGCGCCTGGCTGCCGTCCTCGATCAGCTTCAGGCCCCGGCGGTCCGCGATCGCGCGGAGACGGGGCAGGTTCGCCGGCTGGCCGAAAATGTGGACCGCGAGAATCGCCTTCGTCCGGGGCGTGATCGCCGCTTCCACGGCGTCCGGATCGATCAGGCCGGTGTCCGGATCGACGTCCACGAAGATCGGGATCGCAGTCTGGTGCAGGATGCAGGAGGTCGAGGCGCCCCACGTGTACGGGGTCGTGATGACTTCATCACCGCAGCAGACTTCCAGTCCCGCGAGGGCCCCTTGGAGCGCGGCGTGACCCGAACTGCAGGCGAGGACCTTGCGGCCGCCGTGGTAGCGCGAGACGACGTCCTCCGCCTCGGCGATCTCCGGAGAGTGGAATCGTCCGAGTCCGACCGCCTTGCCGGCCCGGAGCACATCGCCGACGCGGGCGATGGCCTTCTCGGAGAAGTGGGGGAAGGTCGAGTAGGTGACTTCACCGACTCGGGTTCCGCCGAGGAGAGCGAGGCGCTGGGCCGAAGGGGCAATGACGGAGGCCATGGAGAATCGTGCGAAAAGGTTGTTGGGTTCGTTCCACGCCTCCAAGGCAAAAGGCGTCAGTCTCGATCAATGTGATCAGCCTCGTTCACTTGCGGACCAAATGAAATTTCTTTGGACCGCCCGCTTTATGGGGTCAGCGGCACCGCATCCCGGGGCACGGCGATCATGTCCAATGAGGCGGCCCGGCCGGGAATGCCGACGCTGCGCACCCCTACGGCTGAGGCGGCGGGTGGTCGCAGGGGATCGTAGTAGACGGCGCGAGTGTCATTCAGGCTGTTGCGCGGCGAGCCGTCCTCGAGGAGGTAGGTTGCCTTTACGAGGAGCCGGAAGCTGCTCCCCGCCCGTCCGAGCGCGGGTCCGAGTCGGGCGAAAATGGTCGGCCATTCCTCGGTGGGCGACACGTTTGGACCGGCGTCGATGTCACTGAGGAACAGCAGGGGAACGCCCGTGTCGACGATCGCCGCATGGCTGAAGCGCGGCGAGCGAGGCTTTCCTGCCAGCACCGGGAACGTCAGCGGTGCTTCCAGCTTCGCGGCGCCGCGATCACGGGCGAGGATCATCTCGATTTCCACCGGCAGGGGGAGGGTCCACTCGGTCACGATGACCGGCGGGCAATTCCCGGCGGGAAACAGCGGAACGATCTGGGCGAGAGCGTCGTCCCGACCCGAGAAAGGCTGGAGGAAGACGCGGATCTGGGCGACCCCGGCCGGAGCAGCCCCGAGCTCCGTGGCGGAACGCAGGAGCGAAGCCATGGTGAGGGCTACGCTGCTGGCGACATCCGACCCGCGTTCGGCTTGTCCGGAGAGAAAAATGCGTGATCCGGCGGGAAGCAGCGCGCCGCCATCGGCGGTGAGGGTCGTCAGGTCGGGGCGTTGCGCGCTGACGGCGATTGCCTCGACCGCGACGCGGGCGCCGGGCCGGGCGAGCGGCGAGCCCTGCCAGGTCACGGCCGGAGCGAGCTCCGGAAATCGCCGGGCGAGGACGTCGGCTGCGGGGGCGTGGTCCGATTCGTCCACCAGCGTGATCGTCAGCCGGACCAGTTGGTGCTCATCGGATGCGACCGCCTTCAAGCGTTGACCGAGATCATCGAGGATCCCGCTCAACTGCGCAGCGGTGTCACCGGTCTCGGCGCCCGCGGGCAGCAGATGCGGTGAGAAGTAGAGCGTCGCATCCGGTGCGCGGACGAACTCCGCCTGACCGGGAGTCGTGGCGGACAGCCCGCGCTGCAAAAGAGCGGCCTCGGCGGGAGCTCCGGTCGATCCGGGCAGCGTCGCACCTGACGTCAGCGGAGCCCAGAGCGCGGTGAAGGTGATGAGCGTGGCAAGGCGACGCATCCTTGCTGGGCGCACCTCAGAGGTGTGCGCCGAGGAGGTGATCGCGTGGCGGACGCCGGAGGACGGAAGCGAGGACGCGAAGGGACGAAGGGAGAAGCGATCACGCATCGGGAACGCGCCCGTGACGTGCGGGAGAGCAGCGCCGCAGGCTGCCGGAAGCGTCGCCGGAGCGATTGCGGACGCAAGTGCAAGTGCGGCGTGGTGCGGCACCCGCCTGAAACCGGCGTGCGACCCCGGGGCGTGCCTAGGCTAGGCTGGGCTGGTCTCGGTCGCGGGGCAGGCAGTCGGGGACGCATCGACCTGAGACGCCTCGGTCGGCGCTGCGCCGAGGGGAAAGACGCGGGAGGAGCGGACCTGGCGCACGCAGACATCGACGCGGAGCGAGCGGGTCGGGGCGCCCCGGTACGTGCCGCTGACCGGACGGATATCGGTGTAGTCCCGACCGACCGCGACCCGCACGTAGCGATCATCCGCCGGCCGCGCATGCGTGGGATCGTAGGCGAGCCAGCCGACGCCGGGCAGCCACGCTTCGATCCACGCGTGCGACGCCTCGTTTTCACGAGGGCGACGGGTGGGGTTGAAGAAATAGCCGCTGACGTAGCGCGCGGGAATGCCGAGACTCCGGCAGAGGCCGAGGTGGACGTGGGCGAAGTCCTGGCAGACCCCCGAGCGTTGGCGCAGGGCATCGGTCGCGAGGGTGTGGACGCCGGTGGCGTTGGGGCGGTAGGCGAACGTCCGGTGGACATGTTCGCCGAGATGTCGCACGTCGCTCCAGACATCGGAGCGTCCCCCGCCGACCACATCCTGTGCCTCCCGCCAGAGCTCGACCTCGAGAGGTACGTAGGGCGAGCTCGTGTGGAACTCCGCGAGCATTTCGTGTTCGGGCGACGCGGAGAGTTCGGTGGCGCTGACTTCCGGGATGACCGCGCGCTCGGTGAGTGGCACGGTCTCGACGCGGGAGATCGTCGTCACGCACAATTGCGTGTGGGGCTCCGGCACCTCGAAGTAGTGGACGGTGTTGCCGTGGAAATCGCGGTAATCGCGGGCCTCGCTCGCCGGCGTGATTCGCAGATCGAACGCGAGGCAGCGCTGGCTTTCGGTGTCGGCGGGTCGGAGGCGGAGCTCGTTGAAGCTCTCCTTGGCTTCACCGGCGTAGGTGAACGTGGTCCGATGGACGACGCGCAGGTGCATCGGGGGCCTTCGCGGTCGGAGCGGACTCGACTACGAGCGGAGGGGCTGGGCGCCGCCGTCCGCCGGAGAGTGGCCGTGAAACCCGGGGGGTGATGCGAAGTGGATCCGAGTTGCGGCGGAAGAAGTGGAGCGGGAGAGAGTGCGGCCACGTCGCGGGTGAATGGCCTGCGGTGGAGCGGGTGGAGTATCCGAACGGAACGGACCGGCGAGAGGCGTGAAGTCCTCGCGCGGCTGCTGCTGCTGTTGCTGCTGTTGCTGGTGCTGGTCCTCGAGCGAGGACTCGGCGGGGTAAAACATGGTGGTTTCGGCGACCTCATCGCTGATTGCGGCGAGAGTGGCCTGACAGTCGACAAGAAATTCATGCAGACCCCGCTTGAGCACATCGTTCATCGAGAGGGACTCCAGTTCGCCGAGCAACCGCCGCGAGGCGCGGGCGGCGTTCGAGCGCGGACGGGCACCGGTCTCCGCAAGGATCCGGCGGAGCAGGTCATCGACCTGTGCGGTGCAAAAGTGCAGCGAGCGCGGGAAGGTGTCGGAGAAGATGAGGAACTCCGCGACCTTCCACGGCAGCACCTCGCGCACATGGTGGTGGCGGTACGCGTCGAGGGCGGAGGCGGAGCGCAGGACGGCTTGCCACTGTGCGGTATCGATGGCTCCGCCCACGTCCGTGGCTCTCGGGAGCAGCACGTGATACTTCACGTCGAGGATGCGGGTCGTCTTGTCCGCGCGCTCGAGCATCTTGCCGAAGCGGATGAACTCCCAGCCCTCGTTGCGCGGGAACGTGGCGTCGGTCAGCCCTTGGAAGAGGTGCGACGCGCGGATGATTCGGTTGAAGAACTCCTGCGGGCCGCTGCGCCAGACATCGGCCGTCGACGTCGACTTCAGGATGAGGTGGAGCTCGTTGATCACTTCCCACATCTCCAGCGAGATCTGATCGCGGATCATGCGGGCGTTCTCGCGGGCGGCGTAGACGCAGGAAAGGATCGAGCCGGGGTTGCGCAGCTCGAACGCGAGGAAGTCGGTGACGCGGTGGCTGTCGGCCACCGCGTGCAGGGCCTTGAACTCCTCTTGCGCGCCGGAACTGAGGATCAGGGATTCCCAGGAGTTCAGCGGGGCGGGCGAGAGGTCTTGGAAGTCGGCGAGGAACTGGAGATTGACGTCCAAGAGCCGCGCGGTGTTTTCCGCCCGTTCGATGTAGCGGCTCATCCAGTACAGCGAGTGCGCCACCCGCGAAAGCATGAGGGTGGACTGGGTGCGACTGGAGGGAGAAGACGGAGAGGGCATGGGCTGGCGGGGGATCATTCGTCGCCCTTCAGGACCCAGGTGTCCTTGGATCCGCCACCTTGGGAGGAGTTGACCACGAGAGAGCCGGGGCGCAGCGCGACGCGGGTGAGGCCGCCGGGGGTGACGGTGATCTTGTCGCCGTAGAGGATGTAGGGACGCAGGTCGATGTGCCGCCCCTCGAGTCGCCCGCCGCACCACGTCGGAGAGCGCGAAAGCATGATCGGATCCTGAGCAATGTAGTTGCGGGGATTGGCGGCGACTTGGGCGCGGAAACGGGCGCACTCCTCCTTGGAGGCGGCGGGCCCGACGAGCATCCCGTAGCCCCCGGCCTCGTTGGCGGCCTTGACCACGAGGCGATCGATGTTGTCGAGGATGAAGCGCCGGTCGGAGACTTCGGAGGCGAGGTACGTGTTGACGTTCGGCAGGATGGGCTCTTCGCCCAAGTAGTACCGGATGAGCTTGGGAACGTAGGCGTAGATGACCTTGTCGTCGGCGACCCCGGTGCCGATCGAGTTGGCGAGGGCGACGGTGCCGGCGCGGTACGCGTTCACCAGACCCGGCACGCCGAGCATTGAATCCGGGCGGAAGACGGTCGGGTCGAGGAAATCATCATCGATCCGCCGGTAGATCACATCGACCGGCTGCAGTCCGGTGGTCGTCCGCATGTAGACCCGCCGCTCGCGGACGACGAGGTCGCGTCCCTCGACGATCGGGATGCCCATCTGTCGGGCGAGGAAGCAGTGCTCGAAGTAGGCGCTGTTGTGGACTCCGGGGGTGAGCAGGACCACGCAGGGGTTTTCCTTGTGCTCCGGGGCGAGGTGGAGGAGGGCGCGGAGGAGTTGCTCGGCGTAGCCCTCGACTGGTCGGACCCCGTAGCTTTCGAACAACTGGGGAAACGCGCGGCGCATCGCGGCGCGGTTCTCGATCATGTAGCTCGCGCCGGACGGACACCGCAGATTGTCCTCGAGCACGAGGTAGTTGCCCTGCGCATCGCGGATCAGGTCGGTGCCGCAGACGTGGACGTAGATGCCGCGCGGCACCTTGAAGTTCATGAACTCGCGACGGAAGTGCTTCGCGCCGAGGATCAACGCTGCCGGGATGATCCCATCCTTCAGCACCTTCTGGCCGTGGTAGATGTCGTCGAGAAAGCAATTCAGGGCATGGAGCCGCTGGGTGAGGCCGGCCTCGATGCGGCGCCACTCGGAGCTCGGGATGATGCGCGGGATGAGATCGAACGGGAAGATGCGCTCCGTGCCTTGGGAGTCGTTGTACACCGTGAAGGTGACCCCCCGGCGGAGAAAGGCGGAGTCGACCGCGGCCCGGCGCTGGTCGAAGTCGGGCACCGGCAGGCCCCCGAGCCGATCCGCCAGCCGGCGGTAGTGGGGCCGAACCCCAACGGGGAGCCCGCCGGTGAACATCTCGTCGAAGAAGCCGGAATCGGTCTCGTAGGTGGCGCTGATGACGGACACGGGATGGAGTTGGGCGGGAATGCAGACTAAGAATTACACTCGCCAACGAGTGGCGGCGGCTGAGTGTGGAAGGATCAAACTCCTTCATAGCAGTTCCCTTGCCATCTCCGGCTGGATCATCGAAGCCGCGCCGATGTGCGTTGCCGCGGGGATGGCCTGTCGCGCCGCCGCATCGCACCGCGAGTGTTCTCGATTGTTCTCTGAACCTGTAGGGCGAGGGGAAGGCCGGCCCCGGAATCCGGCCGGGACGGCCCCGGACCGGGCGACTGGTCATCCGATGTTACCGGCGCTTTGACTTTGCCTCCCGGGTCTGTCGGCGGCGCGCTCGTCGCGAGGTCGCGGATGCTGCTTCCCGTGGCCTTTTTCCCCCTCGACCCCAATCTTCACTCGCTGCCCTTGACCGCCGTGTTCCAGACCTGTCCGTCGACCAGACAGCAAGGAGAGCTTTGCGTCTGCCGGTGCCTTGTGCGTGCTGTAAGGGCAGGTCCTTCCGAGGTCCGGCCACGCTGAACCGCTCCCTCTGCTTGGCATTCGCTTTGCCGATCCGCCGGCACATTCTCCTACCCAGACAAACCCACCGCAACCATGAAGAAACACCCACTCGGGGTCTCCCTGCTCCTGACCCTGCTCGTCTCCGTTCCGGCCTCTGCGCAGCTTGCGCCGAAGCCTCCCGCCGACGCGGCGGCCGACAAATCTGAGGAAGCCGTCACGCTCTCGCCCTTCGTGGTGTCGAATGAGTCCGATGAAGGCTACCGCACACAGCAGACCATGATCGGCAGTCGTACGGCCAAAAACCTGCTCGAGTTGCCCGTCGCGGTGTCCATCATTGGGCTGCCGCAGATCGAGGATGCGGCGGCTATCGACGTCCACGAGGTGCTCAAGTACGGGACGAGCGGCGTGACCCGGAGCCAGTCGTTCAACAACGACGTGAACATCCGCGGCTTCCGCGTCTTGGGTGGCACGCTGCGCAACGGCAACATCGCCCGCACCAGCAACAAGCACCTGCCGTTCTTCGACATCGAACGCGTCGAGGTCCTCAAGGGACCGGCGGCGATGCTCAGTGGATCCAACTCCGGCATCGGCGGCACCCTCAACTACTTCACCCGGCGCCCCACCGACAAGCCGATGGGCGAGGTCAAGACGACGATCAACAGCGCCGGTCGGCTCCGCGGCCAGGTCAACGTCTCCGGGCCGCTCTATCGCAAGGGTGAGTCCTTCCGCGTCAACTACCGCGGGACGCTCGGCGTAGCCAAGTCCGACACCTATCTCGGGAAGGATCCCGAGTGGGAGGACCAGCGCTACTACGCTGCGGCGCTCGCGATGTACTTCGGAAACAACACCAGCCTCACCATCGAGGGCTCGTTCGACGACAACCGGACCTACATCTACCTCTGGGACTTCCTCGACCTTTCCGTCCCGACTGACCCCCGCACGGGCCTGATCGACGCCAAGCTGAACCGCTACTCGACGCTGGACTATGCGCCTGGCCGCAAGAAGGACGCATTCTGGCCGCTCGAATACACGGACGTCAGCGCCACGTACCTCCAGACGCTGACCGACAATAGCAACCTGCGCTTTGTGTACAACTTCACCCGCCTGTGGGACAGCCGCCGCAACAACCGCGGCATCACCGTCCGGCCGGACAATTACTCCCTCGCCCGTCAGGATATCCGCAACGACAACGGCAACGTCGTGCACGGCTTCCAGTTTGATTACCAGCACAACCTCGTGACGAAGTGGGGTAAGCTGGACTCGATGGTCGGCGCGGATGGCTTCACCCAAAACGGGTTCACGAATGAGTCGATCCTCTTCATGCCCGACGCGGACTCGCGCACGGGCGTCGCGCCCAACGACGACGCCTTCTACTCGCAGTACATGTCCGACTTCGATCTCTTCGACAAGGCCCGCCCCGCCACCGCCGGCCCGCCGGCCACGAAGAACAAGACGAGCAACCGCAACCTGTCGTACTACGTTCAGGAGAACGTGTCGTTCCTCAAGGACCGCGTGATCCTCGTAGGCGGTCTCCGCTGGTTCAAGCCGTACCGCAACACCCTCAACCGCGTCACCAACGTGCTGACCGAGGACTTCGTCAAGAAGCACCGCGTGCATCGTTACGGCATTGTCGTGAAGTTGCTGCCGACCGTCTCGGCGTACTACACCGACGCGCAGAATCTGTTCCCCTCCAATCCGGGCCGCACCGACCTCGTCATCCAGAACGATGGTCTCGGTGAGCCGTTCAAGGACTCCGAGGGCACGCTTCAGGAGCTGGGCATCAAGTTCGACTACAAGTTCTCGGATCGGATCACGGGCTACGGCTCGGCGGCCGTCTTCAAGATGGAGCAGACCAACATCCGTACCTTCGGCACGCTGCCCTCCGGCAATCAGGGTCTGATTCAATCGGCGATGGACAGCGCGGAAGGCTGGGAGACGGACCTCGGCGTGCGGATCAAGACCGAGACCGGGGCGGTTGACCTGATCGTGACCTACTTCAACGGCGACTCCGCGATCGCGCTCGACAAGGGCAAGGCTTACGTGCGCCAGGCCAATGCCTTCGCGCCGTGGAAGTACAGTTTCTTCGGACGCTACTCTTGGACGAGCGGCACGCTGCGCGGATTCCGGTTCGGCGCGGGCTTCGAGGACGAGGACAGGCGGCGCAACGGTGCGCACCTCGTCGACCGTCCGCTTACCGCGGACGCGTTCTTCGGCTACGAGATCAACAAGCGCTGGGACGCCCAGCTGAACCTGTCCAACCTGACGGACGAGCTGTACATCATCCAGGTGGCGGCCACTGGGCTGGTTTCGCGCGAGGATCAGTTCCGCGCCAAGCTAACCGTGACCTACAAGTGGTAGACTGGACTGCTCGCTCGGTTTGCGGATCCGACTCCGGGGGGCTCGCCCCACCCCCCCGGAGTCGGTTCGCGCTGGCTCCCTAGGCATGGCGCGGCACGCCCGCGAGTCGCGGGAGGGGACGAGCGGAGGGTGCCGCCAGCCGCGGGCGCGACGTTTCATGAAATCCACAACGCCCGTCCTCCCCGTCCGCTTTCCTTTCTGGCTGGCACCCCTCGGCTGGCTCGCGACGGCAGTCGCAGCCGCGGCGGCGGCCACGGCGGTGGACATCGGTTCCCGGCGGGAACTGTTCGTTGACGGGGCCCTAGTCGAACGACTGTCCGGAGGCGCCGGACTGCGCCTGCATCGGCCCGTCCCGCGGGAGATGGCGATCGAGCACGACGCGCCCTGGGAGGGGACCGGCAGCGGCTATCACTCGATCTTCAAGGACGGTGACCGCTATCGGATGTACTACAGTTCCTACGAACTTTACCTCGTGGAACTGGCCGGCGGGACCAAGGCCGGAGCGACCCCGAAGGAGCCGCACAACCTCTGTGGCTACGCGGAGAGCGACGACGGCATCCACTGGCGCAAGCCGCTCCTGGGGCTGCATGCCTTCAACGGCTCGAAGGCGAACAACATCGTGATCGCAAGCGGCCGGTTTGGGAGCGTGGATGCGGACGCGGCCCACCCCGCGGTGTTCCGCGACGACAACCCGGCCGCGCCGACCGACGCGCGCTACAAGGCGATCCTGCGCTCCCGCGAGCCGCGCGGATTGCTGGCGTTCCAGTCGCCGGATGGCCTGCACTGGTCCCCGATGGCCGACCGGCCCATCATTACCGATGGCGCGTTCGACTCGCAGAACCTCGCCTTCTGGGACGCCGTGCGCGGGGAGTACCGCGCGTACTGGCGCTACTTTGACCAAGGGACACCGGAAAAGCCCTACCAAGGCGTGCGGGCGATCCGGACCGCGACATCCAAGGACTTCATTCACTGGGAGAACCAGCGGGACCTCACCTACGTCGACTCGCCGTCCGAGCACCTGTACACGAACCAGGTCCTGCCGTACCACCGTGCCCCGCACCTTTACATCGGCTTTCCGACGCGGTACCGGGAACGCGGACACGAGGACCGACCGGACGCGCCGCACCCGGCCAGCAAGCCCACGCCGGAGGAGAATCGCGCGCGCATCCAGCAATGGTCCGCATCGTTGCGTGCGCTGCCGGAGCTCCGGGAGCGCGAACTGCGCGCGGCTGCGAGCGAGCGCTACGGCTCCGCGCTGAGCGAGGGGCTGCTGATGGCGAGCCGCGATGGCGTGAACTTCAAGCGCTGGAACGAGGCCTTCCTCCCGCCCGGCATCGAGCGCGAGGGCACCTGGAACTACGGGCACCAGTATCTCGCGTGGCACGTGGTCGAGACCAAATCCGATCTGCCCGGTGCACCCAACGAGCTCTCGCTCTACGCGGTGGAGAGCTACTGGACCCCACCCGGAAGCGCGTTGCGGCGCTACACCCTGCGGCTCGACGGCTTCGTGTCCGTGCAGGCGCCGATGTCCGGCGGCGAGTTGCTCACCGTCCCGGTGCGCTTCAGCGGCCGCGAGCTGACGCTGAACTTCGCCACCTCCGCCGCCGGCAGCGTGCGGGTCGAGATCCAGGACGAGCAAAGCCGTCCTCTTCCGGGTTTTGCCCTCGCTGACTGTCCGCCCCACTTCGGTGACACCGTGGAGCGGGCGGTGACGTGGCGGAAGGGCCGCGACGTCAGCTCCCTCGCCGGCCAGACCGTCCGGCTGCGTTTCGTCCTGCAGGACGCAGACGTGTACGCCTTCCGATTTCGCGATCCCGAGACGACGGAGGGACCCTGACGGCGCGGTGGATGAGTGAGCCTGAACTGGCGACCCTGTCATGATCGACCTGACCCGGCTGCCGGCTTTCGGCATGCCTTTTCAGAGCGTGGAGGTCGATCCTGGCCTCGACTGGCTGACCGAGTCGGCCTGGGCCCTTGAGGCGCCGCCCGACGGAGTGGGCGAACCGCCGGCGGAGGCCCGCTGGTCGGGGCGGAAACTGCGGACCGGCACCGGAGCCGTCGTCGCGCCCCGGATCGTGCGGGTGCGGGAAAGGTTCTATCGGATGTACTACACCCAGTTGCTGGCCCGGCCCGGATCGCCGACCGGCGCGCTGGACTTCGCCTCCTCGACCGGGCGCATCCTCAGTGCGACGTCCGCCGACGGCGAGACCTGGGTGCCGGAGCCGGGCGTCCGGCTCTCCGCCGCCGCCGGCGGGGCTGGGGAATTCCGCGTCATCGTGGGTGACGTCCTCCCCCTCGATGCGGGCCTGCGCCGCTGGCGGATGTACTACGAATGCAGTGACGAGCCCCGGCTCGATGCGACCCGGATCCTCTCCGCCCTTTCGGAGGACGGCGGACTGACTTGGCGGACCGAGCCAGGGGTGCGGCTTGGCGCGCCCCATCGGAGTTTCGTCACCCCAAGGATCATGTTCCTCCCGTACGGCGGGCTCCGGCTCCTCTGTGGAGAAAGAGGCCGTGGCATCATCAGCGCGCGGTCGGTTGACGGCGGATTGACCTTCGCCGAGGAGGACGGCATCCGGATCGCGTCGGACGGACCCCATGACTCGGCGACCGCCTATGCCCCGGAAGTCGTTGGCCTCGCCGGCGGCGGCTATGCGATGTACTACGCCGGGTACGAAAGCCCTGACCGTGCGCACATCCTGCGGGCGGACTCGGCGGACGGCTTGGAGTGGCGCAAGGCGGCGCGGCCTGCCGTCTCGCCCGGCGGCAGCGGCCTGAACGCCGCGAAGTGCTCCGAGATGTGTCTCGTCGCGCTGCCGACGGCCCCGGGCGAACGTCCGTCCTACCGGCTGCTGTATGAAGCGTGCGACGGCACGGCGCCCCGGAACCGGGGCGTCTGGCGGATCGTCAGCGCCGCACCGTGCGCCCCGGAGCGGGTGCCGCCGGGGGACTCTTCCCCGCGCCGCTCCCGGAGCGCTTCGCCGCCGGATTCTGCGCCGCCTTCGGTGAGAGCAGCTCGATCACCGGGACCTCGATGAAGCGAAGGAGCTGAAGGAGACCAAGCGCGGGTGCCGGTTGCAATCGGACTTGTTCCGTCTCCACTTCTGTCCGAGGTCATGCGGATGTTCAGTGCTGACCACCGGTCTCGGTCTTCTGCCCCAAAACGAGAGTATTTATGACGCACTTCACCCTGAACCTTCCTCCGCACTTGGCCATCCTCGGGCAACCCGCTGCGCCCGCGGGAGGGTTCCAGTTGATCGATTGGTTGGTCCTTCTTGGCTACGGGCTGCTCCTCGTCGGCATCGGCTACGCTTATTCGCGCCGGCAAAAGAGTTCAGAAGAGTACTTTGTCGGCAGCCGTAGTGTCGCTCCCTTCCTCGCCGGGATATCGCTCTACGCCACGATGTTCAGCACCCTGAGCTACATCGGCTTCCCCGGCGAGGTCATCCAGAACGGTCCCGTTCTCCTCTGCTTCAATCTAGCTGCCTTTCCGTTGATCTATTTCGCCGTGGGCTATGGGGTCATTCCGCTGCTGATGAAGCTGCCGGTGACCAGCGCCTACGAATTGCTGGAGGTTCGGCTTGGTCGCTCGGTCCGACTCTTGGGCTCGAGCATTTTTGTGCTCACGCGGCTGGTCTGGATGGCCGTCATGCTCTACACGACTTCGCTCGTGCTCGCGACGGTGATGGGGTGGGATCGAGAGTCGATCATGTGGATCAGCATCGCTGCGGGTGTCATCACGACATTCTACACGCTTACGGGTGGTCTCCGGGCTGTCCTCGTCAGCGATGCGGTGCAGTTTTTCGTCCTTCTTGCGGGGGCACTGTGCACCCTGATTTACATCACAGTGCGGATGGGCGGAGTGGGGGCATGGTGGCCCACCCATTGGGTCCAGCATTGGGCGCCGCAGCCGATCTTCAGCCTTGATCCTCAGGTGCGGGTGACGGTGGTTGGCACCTTCATTGGCGCCTTGATCTGGTGGGTCTGCACGGCGGCCTCCGACCAGATGGCGATTCAGCGCTATCTCAGCACCCGGGATGTGGCCAGCGGGCGGCGAGCCTTCCTGCACAATGTCATCGGTGGGATAGTCGTTTCCGGCACCCTCATCTTGGTCGGTTTGGCCTTGCTGGGATTCTATCAGAAAAATGGGGCGCTTTTCCCGTCGAACCTCTCTTTGCGGACGCAAGGCGATACGCTGTTCCCCTATTTCGTGAGCCACTTCCTGCCGGCGGGGCTACCTGGTTTGGTCATGGCCGGGCTGCTCGCTGCCGCGATGTCCAGCCTGAGCTCCGGCATCAATTCTTCAATCACGGTGATTTCCAAGGATTTCATCGATACCTTGGCTCCGGGGATCCAACGCACCGAACGCAGCCGGATCACGATTGGCCGAATCCTGGCCGCGATCATCGGCGCGCTGGCCATCGGTGGCAGCCAGTTGGCGGTGATGATTCCGGGGAACCTGATCGAAGTGGTGGGTAAATCGATCAACCTTCTCCTCTGCCCGATTTTCGGGCTCTTCTATCTGGCCCTGTTTGTACCGTTCGCCACGCCCTTTGGCGCGTACCTGGGCGCGTTGTACAGCCTGACCGCCGCCGCCTTGATTGCGTACTGGGACCTGATCACGGGTGGGCCGCCCATCAGCTTCCAATGGATTCCGGTCGTGGCCCTGCTCACGACCGTCATCTGCAGCACCGGCTTCAGTCTCCTCCCGACCCGCACGTGTTCGCGGACGAGGTTGGCCGTTTACGCGGTGCTGTCCGTGCTGCCCTTGGTCGCCTTGCTTCTCTGGGTCGGCTCCTGATCCCCGCGATGATCGTGAACGCGTACGTCAGGGGCCTTGCGATGAGGATCGCGCCTGCCCGACGATTCGCGGTGGTGGCGATCACCCGGCGGTCATTTCTCCTGACCAGTGCTTTTCAGTTTGTCCGCGGGCGTGCCGCGGTTCCGCTAGGGGTTGGGGAGTGGAGTCCCCCTCGCGGCCGGACCCGCCTTCTGCGAACTCCGACCTCGTAGCTTAGATCATGCGCCTTCGCTTCTTTCTCCTTTCCGTCCTGTTGCCTTGGTGGGCAGTCAGCGTCCTCGTCTCGGCTGACGCGGTTCGCCCGGGGGCGATGGTAGCGCTCATCACCAACGCTGACGGGGCCCATGTCTCGGCTTATCTTGCGGCGCTGGCTGGATCAGGCGACGTAGCCGGAGTCGTCGTGGCCGATCCGTCGGGCCGGTCGGCGGCCGCGGCGAAGAAGACGCTGGGGGCAAAGTTCGTCGCGGCCTACGACTCCTTCGATGCACTCCTCGCGGAGCACGCGCCCGACCTCGCGCTCGTGTCGCTCGAGCCGGGTCTCGCGCCGGCGGCGATCGATCGGGCCCTTGAGGCGGGGTGTCATATTCTTGCTGAGAAACCGTCGGTCCTGAGCGCGGAGCGTTTCCACGCGCTGGCGCGCAAGGCGGAGGCCAAGGGGCGGCACCTCATGCTGGCACTCGCCAATCGATCACGTCCGGAGATTCGCTTTGCGCGCGAGTGGATCGCGCAGGGAGGGCTGGGAAAAATCTACGGAGTGGAGGTCCACATGGTCGCTGATCAGACCCGCCTTGGGCGCCCCGGTTACGGTGACAACTGGTACGCCCAGAAAGCGCGGGCTGGGGGCGGGCACCTCATCTGGCTCGGGATTCACTGGGTCGACCTCGCGATGCTCGTGACCGGATCCGACATCACCCACGTCGCCGGCTTCATCGCCAACGTGGGAGGGAAGCCTTTTGACGTGGAGGATTCCGCGACCCTCAGCCTCCGCTTCGCCAACGGTTCGCTGGGCACGCTCACGTCGGGCTACTACCTCGACAAAGGGTATCACTCGCATCTGAAAGTCTGGGGATCGCAGGGTTGGTTGGAGATCAATCTGCACGGCGGTGAGACCCCGGTACGCTACTACACGACGACCGAGCCGAATCCCACCGTGCGGAGCTTCGTGAACGACCAGCCCGACGGCGGGTATGCACCCTTCGTCGCCGCGGGCGTCCGCGCCGCTCTCGGTCTGGAGCCGCCCCCGATCACCACCGCGGAGTCCGAGCGCGTGCTCAAGACCCTGTTCACCGCCTATCGCGCGGCTGAGTCGGGCCGCACGCAGGCGGTCCCCTAAGCGCCCGCCACCCTTTCCTCGCGTCCTCCTCATTAGCCAGTTCCCCGCGTTCCCATGACTTCTCTTCCCCCGTCCGCCGCTTCGCTTCTCACCCGCCGCCAAATTCTCCACCGCGCTGCGCTCGTCGGGCTCGGCACGGGGATTTCCGGTGCGCTCAGTCCGGTCAGCCTCCGTGCCGCCAACGCGGCCGGCCGCAAGCTGCGCGTCGCGGTGATGGCCCTCGGCCGCGGCATGGCGCATATCCGGGCGCTGCTGGTGCTGCCTGACGTCGAGATTGCGTACCTCGCGGAGGTTGACCCCGTGCGGCTCGCCGCCGGGCTGAAATTGGTGAGCGAGACGCAGAAGACCCCATGCCGGGGGGTTGTCGACTTCCGGTCTTGCTTGGAAGATCCGACGCTCGACGCGCTGTTCATTGCGGCGACGAACTTCTGGCACACGCCGGCGGCGCTGCTTGCGATGCAGGCGGGGAAGCACGTCTACGTCGAGAAGCCCGGCAGCCACAATCCGTACGAGGCCGAACTGATCGTCGCGGCGACCCGCAAGTACGGCAAGGTGGTGCAGATGGGCAATCAGCGGCGCACGTGGATGCGCGAGGCGATTGCGGCGTTGCACGCCGGTGCCGTGGGTGAGGTTCGATTCGCGCGTTCGTTCTACTATGCCTCCCGCGCGTCGATTGCGACGCCGTCCCGACCCGCCTCGCCGGATCTGGACCTGAGCCTCTGGCAGGGCCCGGTTGCGGATGAGCCCGGGCGTGAGATCGGGAAGTTCGTTCACTACAACTGGCACTGGCTCTGGCACTGGGGCAACGGCGAGTTGGGCAACAACGGCGTCCACACCCTCGACATCCTGCGGTGGGGTTTGCGGGTGGGCTACCCACGGAAGATCACGTACACCGGGGGGCGGTACTGGCACCGCGATCCCCAAGAGACGCCCGACACGGGCACTGCGGTCTTCGACTACGGGCACTGCGGCATGGAGTGGGTCCAGAGCAGCTGCGTCCCGCGCGCGGCGGAGAAGCCGACGGCGGAGTGCATCTTCTACGGGGACAACGGTACGTTCGCGATCACGGGGGGCACCACGACGGGTTGGACAGTCTACGACCCGAAGGGCGTGAAGGTGAGCGAAGGCAAGGGTCCGAACGCCGGCGATGCTTCCCACATCGGTAACTTCCTTGAGGCGATCCGCGGCAACGCGACGCTGAACAGCCCGATCCAGGAGGGCCAGATCAGCGCGATGCTGTGCCACTTGGGCAACATCGCGTACCGCACAAATGCCACCGTCCAATGCGATCCCGACACCGGTCGGATGATCAACCATCCGGCCGGGGAGAAACTCTGGAAGCGGCCGTATCGCAAGGGTTGGGAACCAGTGCTCTGAGCGGCGGTTTCCCCGGATGACTTCATGGCGTCGCGCGCCGCCGAAGGCGCGCGACTGAGGCGGCCGACTCGTGCGTCCCGCCGGCGTTCACGGTCGGTCGACTAACGTGGTCGCGGGACCTCGAGGGCGCGAATGGCGTCGAGGTCGAGGTCGAGACCCAGACCCGGTGCGTCGGAGACTTCGAAGCAGCCGTCGACGAGGGGCAGCGGCGCGCGCAGCAGGCCCGACATGAAGGGATTCTCGGTGACATCGAACTCCACCATTGGCGTGCCGACCCCGGGCATGAGGGTCGGCTCGGGCAGGAGGGCGGCGAGGTGGATGGTGGCGGCGTTGAGGATGGCACCGTTCCATGAGTGGGGGATGCACTGGACGCCGTAGAGCTCGGCGAGTTCGGCGATGAAGAGCAGTTCGCGGATGCCGCCGCACAGGCTGGCGTCGGGTTGGATGATGTCCACGGCGCGCCGGTCCAGGAGTTCCTTGAATGCCTGTCGGTGGAGGAGCATCTCGCCGCCGGCGACCGGGAGGTCGAGCTGCGCGGTCAGTTCCGGGTAACCGCGGTAGCCGAACTGCGGCATCGGCTCCTCGAAGAAGGTGATCCCGATCTTCTCGAGTTCGCGCCCGACCATCAGCGCCGTTGACAGCGTGTAGGACCCCCAGCCGTCGACCATCAGCTTGACGTCAGAGGGGAGGGCGGCGCGGACCGCGGCGAGGACCGGCAGTTCCTCCCGCGGATCGTGGCGGCCGATCTTCAACTTGATCGCGCGGAAGCCCCGTGCAACGAACTCCTTCGTCTCGACGGGCCAGGCGTCGGCTGGATGGACGTCCTTGCGATAGGCTCCGGAGGCGTAGACGGGCACGCGGCGGCGACGCGCGCCGCCGTAAAGCTGGTGGACGGGTACGCCGAGCGCCTGACCGACGAGATCGTGCAGCGCGAGGTCGATCGCGCCGATTGCGAGGCGGTTCTCAAAGGGTGCGAGCCAGCGGGTGCGCCACGAATTCCCGATGTCGCGCGGGTCGCGACCGATGAGCGCCGGCGCGTAGACGGCGTCGATGGTCTCACGCGTGCCGGCCATCGGCACCGTCTCACCCCAGCCGGTCAGCCCGGTGTCGGTGGTGAGGCGCACGAGCAGGTTGCGGCGGAACTCGTTGAACGAGGACGCCGGCCCGACCGGATGCGAGAGCTTGTGCTGCAGGAGGAAGGTTTCGACGGAGGTGATCTTCATGGGTGCGAATCCGAACCGGCGCGGGGGAGTCCCGTCACCCTGGCGAAAGCCCGACGGGCGGTCGAGTCCGGCGCACTGGTCACCTCTCCTGTTCGGTCCCGCGGCGTCGCCGCGAGGGTGCGGACGCGTCCGGGAACGCGGCTGGTGGATGGGGACGGCCTCCCGGGTGCCGTCCCGTCGCGGTCGGAGTCCGGCCCGCCGCTGGCGACGGGCCGCCTCGCCGCAGGAACGGTGTTTCCGCCGGGCGGGCGGGGGCACCCTTGACCCCGCGCCTCGGTCCCGGCTAGGTTCCCGGGGTGATTCCCGCCCCCTCGTCCTCCGGGTCGACCGCCGCGGCCACTCGCGTGCGGGCGATCGACACGGATGCGCACCACCAGCTCCGCGGCATCGCGGACCTCAAGCCCTACCTCTCGCGGCACGACTGGCAGCGACTCGAGGAATTCGGGATGCCGCGCAACAGCAACCTTTACCAGGCGAGCGGTGGCTTTCGCGGGGCGCGCGCGGATTGCTTTGGTGCGGGCAACGACGTGGATCCCCGTTCGCGGATCGAGCTCTTTCAGGAAAAGCTGCTCGACGGCTGCGGCGTCGACCTCGCGATTTTGCAGGGCGAGTACGCCCCGGCGGTGCTGGCCCTGGCCGACCTCGACTTCTCGGCGGCGCTCTGCCGCGCGACGAACGACTGGACGCTGGCGGAGTGGGTCGGCCGGGACCCGCGGTTCCGGCTCGCGCTGACGGTCCCGATCCAGGACCCGGTGCTGGCGGTGCGGGAGATCGAGCGCCTCGGCGACCACCCCGCGGTGGTGGCGGTCTACGCCGTGTGTGGTTCCCCGCGCCTGTATGGACAGCGCCACTACGATCCGGTCTACGCAGCGTGCGTGAAGCATGGCCTGACGCTCGCGCTGCACTTCAGCAACGAAGGCATCGGGATGAATCCGGCGCCGACGGCGGGCGGTCATCCTTCGTACTACGCGGAGCAGTACCTCGTGCGGCCGCAGTTCTATCAGGCTCACCTCTCCAGCTTTCTCTTCGAGGGAACCTTCGAAAAGTTTCCGCAGTTGAAGGTGGCTTTCCTTGAGTCGGGTTTTGGCTGGGTCCCGGCATTCCGCTGGCGGGCGGATGCCTCGTGGAAGTCCCTGCGCTCGCAGACGCCGTGGGTGAAACGACCGCCGAGCGAGTACATCCGGGAGCACATTCGCTTCGCGACGCAGCCCTTCGAGGATCCCGAGCCGGCGGGGGCGCTGGCGGCGGTGCTGGACGGAATGGATGCGGCGGAGACGCTGATGTTTTCGAGTGACTTCCCGCACTGGGACTTCGATCCGCCGGATGCGATCGTCCGGCGGCTCCCGGAGTCGTTGCGCCAGCGGGTGCTGGTGGAGACGGCGCTGGAGACCTACCCGAAGCTGTCCCGATGAGCGTCGGCGCGGCCAGCGGCGGCGGTCGCACGCCCCACCCGGTGTGCCCGCCGGCCGAGTTACCCCCGGGGACGCGGCGGATCGTGACGATCGACGGGAAGTCGATCGGCGTCTTCAATGTCGGAGGGCGTTTCTTCGCGCTGCGCAACCGCTGTCCACACCGCGGCGCGCCGCTCTGCGAGGGGCAGGTGGTCGATCTCGTCACCGCGAAGGCGCCGTACGTCTGGGAGAACGAACGGTTCGGGGAGATTCTCCGCTGCCCGTGGCACAGCTGGGAATTCGACCTCACGACGGGGCGGTCCGTGTGCTACCCGGAGACCATCCGGACGAAGTGCTACCCGGCGGGCGTAGCGGGGCCGACGGAGCTCGACCGCGCGGAGGCCTACGAGGCCGCGGAGCGCGGCGGTATGGTGGTCGTGTGGGTTTGAAGACCTCCGCGGGTGGGGGGCAGGCCCCGGGTGTCGGCGGAAGCCGGTGGCGGATTCCGTGGATGGCTGGCTTCAGCGGGTGAGGTACCCACGACGATGGCAAGCCGGCCGCGGCTCGCGTCGACGTTGAGTTGCAGCGTGTCGCCGGTCACGACGAACGGCCTCGTGATGAGCGTCTCCCGTTGGGTGCCGGCCCGAAGGTTCCAGCAGGGCACCGGAGTACGATGCTGGCGTGCCCGCCGGTGCGTGCAACTCAAGCCGGGTTCACTGGACTGATCGCCTGACCAGCGCCCGGCCCCGCCGCGCCTCGTCTCGCCAGCGCGGCTCGCCACCTTCGCGTCGGAGCACGTTGGCACCGTTGTAACACTCTCTAAAGCGATCACTTGCAAGACGCATTGGCTTGGCGGTTGCGTCTCCGGCGCACAGCGGTAGGATCCATGTCGTTCGATTACTGCTCCGTTATCCTCTCAATCGTCAGCCTACTTAAACGTCATGAAGAAGTTCATTGCCCTCATTGCCACCTCCCTGTTCGCGGTCGGAACCGGTTTCGCCTCCGATGCCAAGGAGCAGACCCTCACCGGCAAGGCCATGTGCGCCAAGTGCGAGCTCAGTGAGGCCGACAAGTGCACCAATGCCCTCCAAGTTGCCGATAAGGATGGCAAGGTCACGACCTACCTCCTCGCCGACAACAAGGTCAGCAAGGACTTTCACAGCAAGGTGTGCATGACGGTCCTCGACGGGGTTTCGGTCACCGGCACCGTGAAGTCGGAAGGCGGAAAGCAGATCGTCACCGCCTCGAAGATCGCGACGAAGTAAGGCGGCGTGTCGGCGCTTGGCGGGTTTGCCGAGCGTGACCGTCGCAGCTTTCGTTTCGCCGCGCTGGCCCCGGGTCCCGTCCGTGGTCGGCAATGGAGCTTTGCGCTGGTTCGGCCGCCGTTGCCCGTGCATGCGGCGCCGCGCCGCCGCGGGGGAGTTGTTCGTCTCATTCGATTGCACACCCCACCAGGGGCCTCCTAGGATCATCGGGACGCGTGGGCCGCGCAGCGGTGGCGGAGTTGCGCCAGCGGGGGCATGCGGTGCGCGGCCTCGACCGCGTTCCTGAGCATCTTGGTCTTGGGAGCGGTGCTGCTGGCGACGAAGTGCGCATTGGAGAAGCGGTTTGACCGCTGGTTCGCCGCCGGACTGGCCGTGCTGGCGGTCACTTGCGTGGCGAGTTCCTTGTTGGCCAAGACCCAAGCGTGGGACCACTTCGCCACCGTGCTCCTCCGCTGATTGCCGGGAATTCCGGCGGCGAGGAAACGAACCCTCGTTTACGCTTTCCAAACTGGCGGGATGGACGGGACTCGAACCCGCGATTCGTTTTCCCCTCGGAGGTGTTCGCGCTTCAGAGGTAAAGCACAGCAAGAAACAGCGGGAAACAATGACGCTTGCTGTAAGCTACGCTGTAACGTATGGGTCGTTCATGGCGTTCGTTCGCAGACTCCCCAACAGCAAGTATTGGATCGCCGGATTCACCTCGGCAGACGGCAGGCGCGTGCAGCGGTCAACCAAGCAGACCAACAAGGCAATCGCCGCCAAGATTGCGTCCGAGTGGGAGGAAGCGTGGCGGCAGAAGATCACAGAGGCTCAAGCGCACAGGGTCGTTTCCAGGATCGTCGAGATGGCGCACGGGAAGGCGCTTCAGGGGGCGACTCTCGCAGAGTTTTCCCAGCGTTGGCTTGGACGGAAGAGCCGCGAGGTAGCAGAGACGACCATCAAAGCGTACCAAGGTGCTGTGGGTAGTCTGCTGGCGTTCGTGGGGGGCAGGGCGCAACAACCCATCCGCAATCTTTCCCGCGACGATGTGGCCGCGTGGCGCGACGCCGCAGCTGCCAAGGCGACCTCCCGCACCGCGAACAACAAGCTGAAGATCGTCCGGCTGCTGCTGGAGGATGCCTTTCGGGACGGTCTTGTGGCGGAGAACGTCGCCGCCAAGCTGAAGGTGCTCAAGTCCGCCAACAGTACCCGCCGCCCGATCACGCTCGAAGAGTTTGAACGGATTCTCGATGTCGCCAGCGTCGAGTGGTTCGGGATGTGCCTTTTTGGTTTCTACTCAGGACAGCGATTGCGCGACCTCGCCGGTCTGACGTGGGCTAACCTCGACTTGGTGGGTCAACGCATTCTGCTGGTCACGGCCAAGACCCAGCGGGCGCAGGACATCCCTCTGCACCCGAAGCTAACGCGGTACATTGAAAGGCTTCCGGCTTCAGATGATCCCCGCGCGCCCCTCTTTCCGAGTCTAGCGCCGCACGCGGCAACGGTGAACGGGGCTGCGCGCCTGTCGCAGCTGTTCCACGAACTCTTGGTCGATGCCGGACTTGTGATGAAGCGTGCGCCGAAGTCCATGAGCACGGGAGTCGGCCGGACCGGCCCGCGCGAGCGCAGTCCGATTTCCTTTCACAGCTTCCGACACTCCGCGACGAGCGCCCACAAGAATGGGGGAACGCCTGAACTGGTGGTGCGGGACATCATCGGGCACGCGAGCGCGGCGGTCTCCGCGAACTACACTCACGTTGACGACGAGGTGAAAAGGCGCGCCATTGCCGCGCTGCCGTACCTGAAGGCTGAACCCCGCGCGTGGCGGGAGTCGGGCGGGCAGGGTCAGGCGTAGGTCGCAGCGGGGGCGACGCGAACCATCTCTCGCTGTGCCTCCGACCGGTGGCTAGTGCCACGGTGGCGGATGGTTTCTTGCGGGTGAGCGCATCGACTTCGGCGCTGCACAAATCGACGCGGTGAGTTTTTATCCACAGTCTTAATTATCGGTGGACGATTCATTTTTGACGTACATGGAAGTAGTATATCCATGACGACCAACCCACCCACCACCGCCGCCACCGGCACCACCGCCGCCACCGCCCGCCCCGAATTCTTCAACCTCCCCGGTCGGGGACCGGACCCCGTCTGCTCGATGTCGCGTAGCTGGTGGCTCCAGCAGGAGCGCGCCGGGAAGATTCAGCTGCTGCGACTGAGGAAGCGCGGGCAGCTGCGCGCGTCGCGCGTCCTCGTTCCGTCCGACAAGGCCGTTCAGCTTATCCGCACGCTGACGACGGACGCGGCACAGGCTAACGGGTGAGGGCTGCGACACGGCCGGACCTTGCCCCTCGATGAGTTCAGGCGCGTACTTCCAAGGGCCGCTGTGTCTGCTCGCCTACAGCACGAACTTCGCGGAATCGCTGAATGCGCTGGTCGACTATAGCATCGCAAACCTGGCCGAGAGCACAGGTCTCGCCGGGAACATGGATCCGGGTCGAGAAAACTCAATCGACTGGGGTGACGCGGGGGGGCGTGGCTGGGACGAGAGCAACGAGGAACACGTAAGGACCATGCTGGCGGCGAAGATTCACCGTGTTAGCTTCAGGGGTACTCCCTCGCACTACTTCGCAGCGGTCAAGCGGGTGCGCGACTTCGTCCAGCACCACGAGCAGCGATTTGGTCCGGACCGGAAGGTGCGCCTTGCGGCGGGCTTGGTGTGGGAATGCATCGCCGAGGAAGACCCCGCCGACCGGGAGCGCCGGATCCGCGACGTTCGAATCCTGGCTGGAATCTTCTCAGCGCTCGGCGCAAAAGACTTCCGCCTGATCACGCGCGACGAGATCATCCGAGGCTCCTGCGGCTGCAAGTCGAAGGCCGTGTTCAATAGCTGGGAGGGGAAACTTCAGCCATTCACCGAGGAGCAGATAAAATGGACGCTGCGTGCCTTGGAAAAGCGCAATCTGTTCGTGCGTTACTGCTACCAAAACCGCCACGTGTACTTTGCAGCGGCGAGCTTCGGGCGGGAGCGACTGAAGGACGAGGTGGAGAAGCTCAAGTTATCACGCACCGGCGTGGAAGAATGGCGGCGGCAGGATAGAGCGCACTCCCGAAATGTGGCGGCGAAGATCAGCCGACCGGTCCAGCGTGAGGCCGTGAACGCCCTATAATAGTGGGGAGTAAGTGGGGAGTCTTTGTCTCCCAGCGTGAACACGCCCTCAGACACTCCCCGCCCGCTCCCCGCTTCGGTCCCCGCTTCGGTCCCCGCAACACTCCCCGCTTGAATAGAAACTCTTTAATCAAAACCTTGAATCGAAACCATCTGATAGAAACCCTTTCTTGCGCCGCCGGGGGCGGCGGAGCGCGCTGAGGCAAAGGGGGGTGGGGCTTTTGAAGGCTACCGGCAGCAAGAGGGGCCGTGGGTCAGGGCCACCTAGAGGGCGTCGGCAGTTCTGGTGCCTTTTGCAATGTTCCGCATTTAGTAGATGCGGACGCCGAGAAAACGACTCACCGACGTGCAGCGCGCGCGGGATCTCGGCATCAGCGACCGAACGATCCGGCTTTGGAAGGCCAACCACCGCGACTTCCCGCACGGTGCCGACTCCGACAAACTGCGGGAGTGGGCTGAGGCTCGCGGGCTGAACCGGATTTACATCCGCGACAAGGGCGGGATCCTGGCGGAACTTCAAAAGCAGCTGCTTCGGGCGCAGATCGAGCACAAGAAATTCAAGCTGGCGCAGCTGCGGGGGGACCTGATTCCCCGTCACCGCGTTCAAGCTAGGCTGCAGCAGTTCGGTACCAGGCTAGCCATGACGTTGCGGCAAAAGCTTGAAGTCGAACTTGGCTCCCGCTGCGCCGGTAAGAGCATCGCAGAGATCCACGAGGAAGGTCGGCTGATGTACGCCGAGATCATGGAGATGGTCGAGCGCGAGATTGACCAGATGCGCCGGGACTTCGTGGACCGACCCGACACCGCCGCCGATTGACCCTGGGGCGATTGCGTCGCGTTTACGGGGCGGCTGGTCAGCGACCTAGGGACTGGCATGGCCGGGGCCGATACGCCCCGTTAAGGCGGTCTATTGGCCGGGGGCCGATACGCCGTGGCCATGGTCTTGCGGGGGGCGGTCGCGGGGCGCTGGGAAGACCGCCGCCACCACGAAAACCGTAGTCCTCGGCTCCGCTGGTGACATGGGGTCGGGTGGGAAGATCACCACCACCACCGGCCCCACCTAGCGCGAGGCAAAGGCGCATTTCCTAGCACGGAGAAAACCTTGCTGTAAGCTGTGCTGTAAGTGGGCCGTTTTTCGGCCGCGCGCCTTTTGTAAGGGCATTTTCGCCAGCATCTTCCAAACTGGCGGGATGGACGGGACTCGAACCCGCGACCTTCTGCGTGACAGGCAGACGCTCTAACCAGCTGAGCTACCACCCCGGAGTGGGAAAAGACTGCGGACGCTAGGTTCGCGGCAAAGTGAGTCAAGCGTCGTTTTGAGGGTCCCGAAAAACCGGGGTTCGGCCTTTGTAAACCCGTGGAAGGACGGGGCCGAGGCTCTGGGCTCAGGCCCCGGTCGCGCCCCAGGTGTCCTTCAGGGTGATGGTGCGGTTGAACACCAGCCGATCCGGCCGGCTTTCCACCGAGTCCGCCGTGAAATAACCCAAGCGCTCGAACTGGACGCACTCGCTGGGCCGGGCCGAGGCAAGGGCGGTCTCGAGCTTCGCGGAAACCGTCTCAAGGGAGCGGGGATTGAGCACTTTCAGGAAGTCCTCCTCCGCCGCGGGTTCCGGGACCGTGAAGAGGCGATCGTACAGTCGGACCTCCGCGTCCACGCAGTGGCTGGCGCTGACCCAGTGGATCGTGCCTTTCACCTTGCGATCGGCGTTCGGCTGGCCGGCGCGGGTCGTGAGATCGGCCGTGCAGCGCAATTCCACGAGGCGGCCGTCCGCGTCCTTGATGATCTCGTCGAGGCGGATGATGCAGGCGTACTTCAGGCGCACTTCGCCGCCGGGTTTCAGGCGGAAGTATTTCGGCGGCGGCACCTCGGCGAAGTCGTCCGATTCAATGTAGACCTCGCGCGTGAGCGGCACCGGACGGGTCGTAGGATTCTCGGCCTGCGGGTTGTTCGTCGCGCGGCATTCCACGCTCTCGCCGGGGGCGAGATTCGTGAGGACGACGCGGATCGGCTTGAGGACCGCGAGGCGGCGGGGCGAGGCCGCGTTGAGTTCATCGCGCACCGTGTGTTCGAACAGAGCGATATCGGTGACGCTGTCGTACTTGGTCACGCCGACGCTCGTCACGAACCGGCGCAGCGCGGCGGCCGGGACGCCCCGGCGGCGCAGGCCCGAAAGCGTGGCGAGGCGGGGGTCGTCCCAGCCGGAGACGACGCCTTCCTCGACCAGCTTGAGAAGGCGGCGCTTGGAGATGAGCGTGTAGCTCGGGACCAGCTTCGCGAATTCGTACTGGTGCGGTAGCGGGCGCGGGAGATTGAGGCGACCGAGGATCCAGTCGTAGAGCGGGCGGTGATCGACGAACTCCAGTGTGCAGATGCTGTGCGTGATGCCCTCAAGGTAATCGCTCAGGCAGTGCGCGTAGTCGTAAAGAGGGTAGATGCACCAACCGTCGCCGGCGTGGTGGTGAGCGACGTGCCGGATGCGGTAGAGCAGGGGATCACGCAGCCAGACGTTCGGCGAGGCCATGTCGATGCGGGCGCGCAGCGAGCGTGCGCCGTCGGGGAACTCTCCCGCGCGCATGCGCTGGAAGAGATCGAGGTTCTCGGCGACCGAGCGGTTGCGGAACGGAGACTCCCGGCCAGGGCGGTCCGGGGCGCCGCGGTACTCGTCAGTTTCCTTGGGCGAGAGATCGCACACGTACGCGTCGCCGTTGCGGATCAGCGTGAGCGCGTACTCGTAGAGCGCATCAAAGTAGTCGCTGGCAAAAAAGGCTTCGCAGTCCGCGTCCTTCGTGCCAGCCGGCGCCGGGCCGATCAGGCGGTCGGTGCGGCCGTCCGCCACCGTGCGCGTCTCCGGCTTGGCACCGCGCGGCTTGACGCCGAGGCAGTGGTCGGCCCAGCCCTGGATCAGCCAGCGGACGTCGGCGGTGATGGAGTCGACGTACTCGACGTCCTCCTTGACCGGGTTGGTATCGTCGAAGCGGAGGTTGCAGCGGCCGTTCTGCTCGCGCGCGATGCCGAAGTTGATGCAGATCGACTTCGCGTGGCCGATGTGGAGGTAGCCGTTGGGTTCCGGGGGAAAGCGGGTGACGATGGACGTGTGCCGTCCGGCCGCGAGGTCGGCCGCGACGATGTCGCGAATGAAGTCGCTCGGAGTTGCGGAGGTGCTCGGGTCCACGGACATGGGAGGAAAACTCAAGCAGGTTGCGGCGGGGCAAGGCAACGGCGGAGTTTCCCGCGGAACCGTGGCCTTGCCGTGAGCGAAGCGGCCGATCTGGGGCGCGGTGCGGACCGGTCGAGTTCCTGCCTTGTGGCGACTGGGTGCGGCGGCGGAAGGCAGCGATGACCGGGGCGGCCCGTCTGGCGGCCCGCCGTTCCGGGCGCTTAGTGAAAGTCGTGGGAAGCGGGGGCGAGGAGGTCGCCGAGAGGCAGGGGCGCAAATTCCTCCGCCAGCACGTGGATCACGCCGGCGCGGTGCTGCAGGCGCCCCGTGATCCGCAGCGCGGGTTCCTCGCTGATGACCCGCCGGAAGCGCTCAAAGAGGGCGGGGCGGACGATGGCGTTGGCGATGCCGGTCTCGTCCTCGAGGCTGACGAAGACCGTACCTTTGGCGGTGCCGGGGCGCTGGCGGCAGATCACGCAGCCGGCGATGGTCAGCCGGGTGCCATCGGCCCCGAGGGGGAGATCGGCGGCGCACCAGGCGTCGTTCAGCTGGGGTCGCAGGCGGGCCAGGGGGTGCGGCCCAGTGGTCAGGCCGAGGCTCGCCAGGTCGGCGCTCTGGCGCTCCGCGACGGACATCGGCGGAAGCGGGCAGGCCGTCGTTGCGGCGAGGGTGCGAGATGTTCCCGATGTTGCATCGCGGGGTGCCTCCCCGGCGGATGCGGCGTGGTCGGTCGGATCGGCGCCATCCCAGAGGGATGCGGGTTCCGAGGAGGGAGCGCCCGCCAAGGGCGATGCGGATTTCCCGGGGAAATTGGGTTCCAAGACGGAGCTGGGCTCGTCGTGCTGGAGCAGCAGCGGTTCCGCGAGGGTCCAGGCGGACTCCACCTGCCAGAGTGCGGCGCGGCGGTGGTCGGCGAGGGCGTTCAGCGCGCCGATCCCGGCGAGGAGGCGGCGCTCGGCGGGACTGGCGGGCGTGCGGGCGAGGAAATCGGCGAGTGAGCGAAAGGGCCGCTCGGCGCGGGCCGTGAGCAGCGCCGCGATCGTGCTCCGTCGCAGGCCTTGGACGCTGCCGAGCCCGAGGCGCACCGCGCGCGCCGCACCGTGCGGACCCTCGTCCTCGGCCTCGCAGGATTGTGCCGAGGCCTGCACGCAGACCGGCAGGACCCGCACCCCGTGACGCCGGGCGTCCTGCACGATCGTCGCCGGGGAGTAGAAACCCATGGGCTGATGGTTGAGCAGGCTCGCGCAGAATTCCGCAGGGCGGTGCACCTTCAGCCACGTGCTGGCGTAGGCGAGCAGCGCGAAGCTCAGGGCGTGCGATTCCGGGAAACCGTAGAGCGCGAACGAACTCGCCGTCGCGACGATCTTTTCGGCCACGGCCTCCGTGATTCCCCGTGCGATGAGCGAGCGCCGCAGGTGCGTGAGTACGCGCTGCAGCCGCTCGCCGGAGCGCTTGAATCCGAGCGAACGCCGCAGCTCCTCCGCCTCGGAGCCGGAGAACCCCGCCAGCGTCATCGCCACGGCAAGCATCTGCTCTTGGAAGAGCACCACGCCATGCGTGCGGCCGAGGATGGGGTGAAGAACCTCGTTGAGGCTCTCGTCGATGCAGGTCTCGGGCTCCTCGCCGGCGCGGCGGCGGAGCAGGGGATGGACGAGTTGACCGACGACCGGCCCGGGGCGGACGACTGCCACTTGCATCGCGACATCGTAGAACGCACGTGGCCGCAGGCGCGGCAGTGTCGCCATCTGCGCGCGGCTCTCGATCTGAAACGTGCCCAGCGTGTCCGCACGGCACATCGCCTCGTACGTGGCTGGATCGTCCTGCGGGATCGCCGACAGTTCCACCGGGCCTCCGCGTTGCGCGCAGCGGTGGAGGCATTCCTGCAGCACCGCCATCATGCCGAGACCGAGGAAGTCGACCTTCACGATTCCCAGTTCCTCGCAGTCGTCCTTGTCCCACTGCACCACCACGCGCCCCGGCATCGAGGCGGGTTCCAGCGGCACGATGGTGTCGAGCGATCCGGCGCCGAGGACCATGCCACCGGAGTGCTGACCCAGATGCCGGGGAAGTCCGCGTAGCCGCGCGTAGAGACGCGTAAGCGCGGCGAAGCGTGGGTGCGACGCCGGCAGGCCGGCGAGGGCGAGCTGCCGTGCGAGGTCGACGGTGTGCGGGTAATCGCCGGAGGCGAACAATCGCGAGAAACGGTCGAGCAGGTCCTCCGGCAGGCCGAGTACCTTGCCCAGTTCGCGTGCTGTGCTCCGGCCGCGGTACGTGATGACGTTCGCCGTCATCGCGGCACCGCGCGGGCCCTGGCGCCGGAAGACCTCCTGCAGCACGGACTCGCGCAGTTCGCCGCTGGGGAGGTCGAGATCGATGTCGGGCCACGACGGATGGCCGTCGGCGCCGACGCGTCCTTCGCTGAGGAAGCGCTCGAAAAGCAGTCCGCGGGCGATGGGATCGACGGCGGTGATGCCGAGGGCGAAGCAGACTGCGCTGTTGGCGGCGCTGCCGCGGCCCTGCACGAGGATTCCGCGCTCGCGGGCCCAGCGGCAGATGTCCCACACGCACAGGAAGTACCCGGCGAACCCGAGCTTGGCGATGACCGTGAGCTCGCGGTCCAGCTGCGCACGGTGGCGTGCGGTGAGCGCGGGAAAGCGCGCGGGTGCGGCGGCGAGGGTCTGGTGTCGCAGCCATGAATCCGCAGATTCGCCGGGCGGCGTGGGGAAGGTCGGAAATTGGTAGCCGAGATCGCGGAGGGTGAACGCGAGCTCGTCAGCAACCGCGCCAGCCTGGGCCAGCAGCGCCGGTCGGTCGGCGAAGAGATGCTGCATCGCGACGGGACCGCGCAGGTGGCGGGCGCTGTTCGGGGCGAGCAGGCGGCCGGCGCCGTCGAGCGTGGTGTGATGTCGCAGGCAAGTGAAGACATCAGCGATCTCCCGGTCCTCCGGCCGCGCGTAGGCGACGCCGCCGGTGGCGAGTTGTGCGAGCCCGAAGCGGCGGGCCAGTGTGTCGAGCATGGCCTCGGTCCGGGGTTCCCCGCGCACGCGGTGCCGCTGGACCTCGATGAAGAGGCGCCGCGGGCCGAAAATCCGGATCAGCGGCAGCAGCGCTGCGGCGGCGGCCTCGGGGCCGCCGGTGGCCCCGGCGCGCAGCACGGGGCCGTCGGCGTCCCCGGTGAGGGCGATGAGCCCGTCGGCGTGGGCGGCTAGTTCCTCCCAAGTGGCGTAGCAGGGGCGCTTGCGCTCCCGGGCGTCGGGGAAGGGCAGGTCGGCGGAGCGTTCGACCAGCCGGGCGGTGGTGAGGAGGCGGCAGAGGTTGCGGTACCCGGTACGGTCGGCGACGAGCAGCGGGAGGGCCGCACCGTCGGCGAGGGTGAGTTCGCAGCCGACGAGGGCGCGGATGCCGTGGTCGCGACCAGCGTGGTACAGGCGCGGCGCGCCGTACACGCCGTCGCGGTCGCAGAGCGCGAGTGCGGGCAGGCCGAGGGCGGCGGCCTCGGCGGCGAGGTGCTCCGGCAGGCTGCCACCGCGGAGAAAGCTGAACGCGCTCCGGGCGTGCAGTTCGACATAGCCCGCGGGGTCAGTCATACTCGCCCTCCAGTTGCCAGCCGTCCGGCCGGTGCAAGAGTCGGTAGAGTCCGCCGGAGTCGAGGCGTACGTCCCATTCCTCGCGCTGCCAGGCGAGGTCAGCGCGCCACCATTCACCGCTGGCGAGCCATGGACCGACGCAGGCGGTGACCTCCCCGGCTACCTCTGTGCTGCGCACGAAGGAAGGGCGTTGTGCGGAGAGTTCCACCCAGGCGGCGCGGGGCGGACGGAAGCGGCGCAGGGGTGGGCCGAGCACCGCCGGTGGAG
>JBEIGD010000030.1:0-44231 GCA_040382075.1 Opitutaceae bacterium | reverse complement strand
TTGTCCTTTGTCCGCTCGCCCGGCCAACCCCCGCTCGGGACCCGGCTAACCAGGGGCCTGACCAAAGCACAAAGCCTGACCCTCTGGGATCGGAGGTTGCAAAGGCTGGCGAAACCGGGAGAGTGAGTCTTTCGCCACAAAGACTATGTTGAAGAAGCTGATCGCGAAGTTGCGCAAGACCCTTGCCCCTTCGCCCCAGGACAAGCCCGCCAAAGAGGCGGCGGCGTCCGCCCCTCCTCCCTCCCAACACCCCACCCGCAAGGTCCACGCCGATAGCCAGCGCCGCCCCGAAGGTGGACGCAGCCGCAGCGGCGGCGGTTCCGGTTCGTCCAGCCCCGGCGAAGGCCCCGGCGGTCGATCCGATCGCGGGGGCCACGGCTCGCAGGGTCATGGCGGAGGCGCGGGCGGTGGCAGCGATGCCCACGGTGGCCGCCGCGGCGGTCGCGGCGAAGGCCACGGGGCCCGATCCGGCGGCGGCCGCGGACGGGGCGGTCATTCAGATCGCCCGCGCTCCCAGCGACCGGAACGCGAGCGCGACGACGAGGCTCCCGCGCCGACCACGCCGCGTCGCTCCCGCACGCCCCGCCCGGTGCCCGAGGTGGCCCCGGTCAATTCCGCTTTCACCCAGCTCGGCCTCGCCGATCGGGTCGCCCTTGCCGTCCTCGAGAAAGGCTACGCGGAGCCCACGCCGATCCAGGCCCAGGCGATCCCCATCGTGCTCGCCGGCAAGGACGTCATCGGCTCGGCCCAGACGGGTACGGGCAAGACGGCCGCCTTCGCGCTCCCGATCCTGCACCGCCTCGGCACCAAAGGTCCGCATCCGCGCTGCCTCGTGCTTGAGCCCACCCGCGAACTCGCCCTTCAGGTCGAGGAAGCCTTCCGCCTCTACAGCAAGTACACCAACCTCGACATCACCGTGATCTACGGCGGCGTCGGGTACGGCAAGCAGCGCGAGGACCTCGAAAATGGCGTGGACGTGATCGTCGCCACGCCCGGCCGCTTGCTCGATCACATGGAGCAGGGCGCCATCAGCCTCGCCGGGATCGACATCCTCGTGCTCGACGAGGTCGACCGCATGCTCGACATGGGCTTCCTCCCGGACGTGAAGCGCATCGTGTCCCGCACGCCGAAGTCGCGTCAGACCCTGTTCTTCACCGCCACGCTGCCGCCCGAGATCGCCTCGCTCGCCACGTGGGCGCTGAACGAGCCGGTCGAAGTGAAGATCGACCGCAAGCAGACCGCCGCCGAAACCGTGGCGCACGCCTTCTACCCGGTGGTTGCGTCGCAGAAGTTCGACCTGTTGCTGCAGCTGATGGAGGCCACGCAGTTCAAGAGCGTGATCATCTTCTGCCGCACCCGCATGGGTGCTGACCGCATCGCCCACCGCCTGATCGCCGCCAAGCACACCGTGGGCGTGATCCACTCCGACCGCAGCCAGCGCGAACGCGTCGAGGCCCTCGAGGGCTTCAAGAGCGGTCGTTTCGAGGTGCTGGTCGCCACCGACATCGCGGCCCGCGGCCTCGACATCCGCGGCGTCTCGCACGTGATCAACTACGACGTGCCGGAGAATGCCGAGGACTACGTCCACCGCATCGGCCGCACCGGCCGCGCCCAGAACACCGGCGAGGCCTTCACCCTGGTGACCGAGGACGACGTCCGTGATGCCCGCTCCATCGAGCGCTTCATCAATCAGACCGTCGAGCGGAAGAAGTTCCCGGACTTCCCGTACATCTATTCGGCCTTGTTCGACGAGAACAACCCGGCGCTCAGCGCCGCCCCGAAGCCCGTCAGCCGCCTCACCCGCGGCGCCCGCCGCTGAGCCGCCGCAGCCGCCGCCGACCGCGCTCCGCTCCTGCCGGAGCAACCTAGTCGCGGCGAGTCAGTCGGCCGCCGAGGGGACCGCTCGGCCTGCGGGTTAACATTCATCGGGCCTCCGCTTGCGCGGGGCCCGGCGGTCGGTGGACTGCTGGGAGAGTCCCGCCAGATTAGGCGCGCCGCGACCCACGCCCCGTCTTGCGCCGAGGCGCGCGCCGCTCTTCCCTCGCATCGGAACCCTCGCCCGCCATGTCACTCTCCCAGCCGTTCCTGCCCGACGACTTCCTCCTGCCCAATCCGTGGGCCCGGCGTCTCTACATTGAGCACGCGGCGAAGCAGCCGATCTTCGATTACCACTGCCACCTCCCGCCCGACCAGATCGCGGCCAACCGGCAGTTCTCCAACCTCACGCAGATCTGGCTCGGCGGCGACCACTACAAGTGGCGCGCCCTGCGCGCCGCCGGCATCCCGGAGGACCTCATCACCGGCAACACCACCAGCGACTACGACAAGTTCCTCGCCTTCGCGCGCACCGTCCCCTCGCTGGTCCGCAATCCGCTCCACCACTGGTCGCACCTCGAGCTGCGCCGGTACTTCGGCATCGACCTGCTGATCAACGAGGCCAACGCGCCGCGCATCTGGGACCAAGCCAACGCCCGCCTCGCCACCCCGGCCCTGTCCACCCACGGGATCCTCACCTCCAACCGCGTCACCGTCGTCTGCACCACCGACGACCCGGCCGACACCCTGGAACACCACCAGGCGATCGCCCGCAGCTCCCTCGCGACGCGCGTTTATCCGACGTTCCGTCCCGACAAGGCGCTCGCGGTCAACGCCCCCGCCGTCTTCAACCCGTGGTGCGATCTCCTCTCCGAACGCAGCGGCGTCGAGGTGCGCAACCTGCCGACGCTCCTCGAGGCGCTCGACCGGCGGCACGCGTTCTTCCACTCCCTCGGCGGACGCCTTTCCGACCACGGCCTCGAGTCCCTGCCCGACGTCGAATGCACCGCGCGCGAGGCGTCCGTGATCTTCGACCAAGCTCGCGCCGGCGTCGCCGCTACCCCGGACCAGACCGCGAAGTTCGTCTGGTTCCTCCTCGTCCACCTCGGCCGCCTCGACGCCGCTCGCGGCTGGACCAAGCAGCTCCACCTCGGGGCCCTGCGCAACACCAACACTCGCCTCCTCCGCCGCCTCGGCGCCGACGCCGGCGTGGATTCGATCGGCGACTTCCCGCAGACCCGCGCCCTCGCCCGCTACCTCGACACGCTCGACCGCGACGACCGCCTGCCGAAGATCATTCTCTACAATCTGAATCCAGCGGACAACTACACGTTCGCCACGATGGCGGGCAACTTCCAGGACGGTACGGTGCCGGGGAAGCTGCAGTTCGGCTCGGGATGGTGGTTCCTCGACCAAAAGGAGGCGATGGAATGGCAGATCAACGCGCTCTCCCAGCTCGGCCTGCTCTCCCGCTTCGTCGGCATGCTCACCGATTCCCGCAGCTTCCTCAGCTACGTGCGCCACGAGTATTTCCGACGGCTGCTCTGCGGCATGATCGGCACGGACGTGCAAGCCGGGCTCATCCCGGCCGACGAGGCCGCGGTCGCCAAGCTCGTGCGCGACATCTGCTACGACAACGCGGCGGGCTACTTCGGCCTGCAGGCCGGCAAGCTCTGACCCGCCTTCCCCATGCCCATGCTCGTCGGCATCTGCGCCACCCCCGCTGAAATCGCCGGACTGCCCGACCCGCCGTTTGATTTCATTGAGGCCCACGTGCAGCACCTCCTGCTGCCCGAGCAGCCCGACGCCGCGTTCGCACCCCACGCCGCCGCGACGCTCGACTGCCACCGGCCCACGCCCGCCGCCAACTGCTTCCTGCCCGCCGACCTCAAGGTCACGGGTCCCGCCGTCGACCACGCGCGCCTCGCGCGCTACACGGAGACGGCCTTCCGCCGCGCGGCGTCGATCGGTCTGCGCACGATCGTTTTCGGCTCCGCCATGGCCCGGATGGTGCCCGAGGGCTGGTCCGGCGCGCGCGGGTTCGAGCAGTACGTCGAGGCCCTCACGGTCGTCGCCCCGATCGCCCAACGGCACGGCGTGACCGTGGTCGTCGAAGCCCTCAACCGCGGCGAGTGCAATCTCGTCAACACGCTCGATGAGGGCGCCGAGGCCGTGCGGCGCTGCGGCCACCCGTCGGTGCAGCTGCTCGTCGATGTCTTCCACATGCTGCGCAACGGCGAATCGCCGGATCCGATCGGTCGGCACGCCGCGCTCGTGACCCACGCGCACCTCGCCGAAAACGAGGGCCGCACCGAGCCTGGCTTCCACGGCGACGACTTCCGGCCGTTCCTCCGCCAGCTCCGCCGGGCCACGCGCTGCAAGCACCTCACGATCGAGTGCAACTGGACCGTCGGCATGCCGGCCGGAGTCAATGCCGCCGTCGCCGCGGTGCGGCGTCAGGTTGCCGACGCCGCCCGGGGCTGACGCGTCGCCCCCCCGCTCGCTAGCGGATCTTCTCCCGCAGCTCCACCGGCGCCGCTCCGCGGGAGCGCAACTTCAGGTTCATGAACTCCACCGCGCACGAGAACGCCATCGCGAAGTAGATGTAGCCCTTCGGGATCTTCTGGTGCAGGCCTTCCGCGAGCAGCGAGACGCCGATCAGGATCAGGAAGCTCAGCGCCAGCATCTTCAGGGTCGGGTGCCGGTGGACGAAGTCGCTGATCGCCCCCGCGAACGCGAGCATCACGCCAAGGGAAATCATGACCGCCGTCACCATGACCCAAATCTGGTTCGCCATTCCCACGGCCGTGATCACCGAGTCGAGCGAGAAGACGACGTCGATGATGAGGATCTGCACCACCACCGCCGTGAACGAAACCCGCCCCTTCGCCGTCGCCGCGTGCTCCGCCCCCTCCAGCTTGTCGTGAATCTCGTAGGTGCTCTTCGCGATGAGGAAGAGGCCCCCGATGATCAGGATCAGGTCGCGCCCCGACACCGCGAAGCCAAGGACGGCGAACAGCGGAGTCGTCAACTTGGCGATCCACGCGATGCCGGCGAGCAGGAGCAGCCGCGTGACCAGCGCGAGGGCCAAGCCAATCTGCCGCGCCTTGGCCTGCTCCTCCGCCGGGAGCTTCCCCGCGAGGATCGAGATGAAGATGACGTTGTCGATGCCGAGGACGATCTCGAGCGCCGTCAGTGTGAGGAGGGATACCCAAATCTGGGGGTCGGCAAGGAAGTCCATGGCAAACCGCGCCCTACGAGGTCAGAGGGCGAGCTCGGCGTCAACGTCCGTCCAACCACGCCCCGCTGCCCACGCCGCCCGGCGCCCTCCCCGCACACCGTTGTTTCCGGCGGCGGAACGGTCGATCGAGCCGCCACCGAGTTCCCCCGGCGACCGGTCCGGCAGGCTCAGCCGGGAGTGGCTCACGTCCCGGAGACCCGTCCGTCCCCGCCCGCCATCGCCGCCGCCGCCGCGTTGCCCGCGAGCCAGCCAGTCGTCCAGGCCGCCTGGAAATTGAACCCACCCGTCACGCCATCCACGTCCAAGGCCTCTCCCACGACGTAGAGTCCCGGGCAGCGCCGGCTCGCGAGCGTCCGGAAGTCGATCTCCTCCCGGCGCACCCCGCCGCAGGTCACGAATTCCTCCTTGTTCAGGCTCTTGCCCTCAATGGCGAGCCGGGTCTCCACGCACGCCGCGACCAACGCCTCCAGGGCCTCCGACGACACGTGCGACCACGTGACCTCCGGACCCATGCCGGCCGCCGCGGTGAGCCGCTCCCAGAGCCGCAACGGTACGGCGAACGGCCCGCCGGAGGACACGCGACGGCGGGGGTGCTCCGTGCGCTGCGCCCGCAACTCGGACCGGACCTGCTCGCGCGTTCGTCCCGGGACGAGGTTCAGCGCGAGGGTGAAGCGATAGCCAAGCCCGGCCAGCACGCGGGCGCCCCACGCGGACAGCGTGAGGACGGCCGGCCCGCTCAGGCCACCATGCGTGATGAGGACCGGCCCGCGGCGCCGCAGGTCGGTGCCCGGCACGGAGACTTCAGCATCCGCCACCGCCAGCCCGGCCAGACCCTCGAGCCGCGCATCGCGGCAGTGAAACGTGAAGAGCGACGGCACCGGTGGCTCGATCGTGTGACCGAGCGACTCCGCCAGCGTGCCGCCGCCCACCGACTTGGCCCCGCCCGTCGCCAGGATGACGCAGGCGGCCTGAAGGACCTCGCCCGCGTCCAGACGCCCCACCGCGCTCCCCTCATCCACCTGCGCCGCCGGAGGGACTGGCGCGCCAGCGGCGCTCCCGGCGAGAAAACCACCCGAAGACGAACGCCGCAGCGAGCGGACCGGCCAGCGCGTGCGCACCTCCACGCCGACGCGCGCCGCCTCGCGTTGGAGGCACTCGACGATGGTGGCGGAGTCGTCGGTGACCGGAAACAGGCGTCCATCCGCCTCGGTCTTGAGCGTGACGCCCCGCTCGGCGAACCACGCGATCGTGTCGCGCGGGCCGAAGCGATGAAAGGCCCCGAGCAGTTCGCGGCCACCGCGCGGGTACCGCTTCACGAGCTCACGCGGGTCCATGCAGTCGTGGGTGACGTTGCAGCGACCGCCGCCGGAGATGCGGACCTTGGCCAGCGGATGCGCCGTGGCTTCGCAAAGGACGACCGTGCCCGCCGCGCCCAGGCGTTCTGCTGCGGCGATGGCGGCGAAATACCCCGCCGCCCCCCCGCCGATCACCAGAACGCTGTGCTTGCTCATTCCCACCACCGTGAACCCAGCCCGGCCCGATGTCGAACCAAGGGGTCAGGCGAAGCCATCCGCCTACGCCACACGCACCGAGTGGGCCTTCAACCAGCCCGCGTAGGCGGTCTCGGACATTTCTCCCGCCGCCAGCGCGAGGGTGCGGACGGTGGCGTCCGCTTCGGTGGTCTCGACACGCCAGCCATTGATCTGGAGAAACGTCAGCGCGACCACCAGACCGGCACGTTTGTTGCCATCCACGAACGGGAGGTTCTTGACAATGCCGAAGCAATAGCTCGCGGCGAGGTCGAAGAGACTCGGCTTGCCGTACGCGAAAAGAATGCGCGGCTTTCCGAGTGCCGAAGCCAGGAGCCCGGCATCGCGGATACCCGCCGACCCACCGAACTGCATCAACGACTGCTCATGCACCAAGGTGACCACCTCGGGGAGCACCCACACCGGCTCTTTCACTTGGCCAATTCCCGCAAGGCGTGCCGGTAGCGCTTCATCACATCCTGCACGACATCCATCTGGCGCGCGACTTCCGCGCTGTGCGGACTCAGACGCAGCGTGCCCTCCGGTCCCTCTGTCACGGTGACCGAATCGCCTTCACTCGCGTTGAGGTGCGCCAAGGCCTCTTTCGGTAAAACGAGGCCCACCGAATTCCCGATTTTGCGAAGCTTGAGTTCGAGGACCACGCGACGACCGTACCCACAGAAATTATAACGTCAAGAAACCAAGCCGAACGCTCGGCAGCGTGCGCGGGCTCCGCAAACGACACGGCCGCCAGGCGCGATGCCTGGCGGCCGTGCTGGTCGGCGCCGCGGGATCGCGGCGCGCGGTCGCTGACGGATCAGTTATTGCGCTGCTTCTTGCCGCCGGCCGGCCGCATCGCGTCCATCTTGGCCTGCTGCTCCGACGTGAGGAGGGCGCGGACCTTGGCGTTGTGCGCTTCGCGGATCTCGCGCATCTTCGGACGCTTCGCCTCGCGGTCGAGCGAGGTGTCCTGAATCAGCTCCCGCATCGCGTCGCGCTCGCTGTTGAGGATCGGCTTGATCTGCTCGACCTGCGCCGTCGTGAGGCTGAGCTGCTCGGTGAGATTCGCGAGACGGTCGCCCCCCTTCGGACCTTTTTCGCTCTTGGCGGGACGCCCCTCGCGCGCGGCCGGCTTGGCCGGCTCATCGGCGCGAAGCGCCGTCAGGGACAACGGGGCCAGCAGGGTCAGGGCAACGAGGATGAACTTGGATGCTTTCATGGTTGAGACAGACGTGATGAAGACGGGGACAGGTTGAGAACGTGAACGGAGCTTAGAGGTTTGCGCGACGGGGACCGTCGACTGTACCCTAGACGCTGCAAACCGCGCGTGGTTACAGTTTCTCACCGCACTCGCCCTACCCGCTTCACCCGCCATGACTCCCGCGCAACGCGCCCAACTCGCCGACGAGACCGTCGCGGCCACGCTGCGCCGACTCCCGCCCGCCGTGCGCAACATCGCGGCGCGCGTACCTGTCGTCCACCATGATTGGCCGAGCGAGGAGATTCTCGGCGACGAGTTCGAGCCCGACATCCTCGGCATGTTCGTCGGGCCACCCTTCGATGCTCCTACTGGAGAGACGCCCGAGATCGCGCCCCACATCCTGCTCTTCTTGGAAAACATCTGGGACTACGCCGAAGGCGACCCTCGCACCTTCCGCGAGGAAGTTCGCCTCACCTACCTGCACGAGCTCGGTCACTACCTCGGTTGGGACGAGGATGAAGTCGCGGCGCGCGGACTGGAATAGCGGCTGCCACCCGGACATGAAAAAGGCCCGGAAAAATCCGGGCCTTCGGAGTGGCTGGCGTGACCGCGCCTAGGCGATCGGAGCCCCCTCGCGCTCCTTCTCGGGGAGAAGAAGCCTTACGGGGTGCACGGACTTACTTCGTCGGCTTGTCCAACCGCCGAGCCGTCAGGCGATACTCGCTGCTCACCATCGTCAGGAGCGCGGCCACCGTGCCGTAGCCGAACAGGGCGGCAACACTGCCAGCCTGCAGTTCGATTGCGTTGGCTGCCCAGACCAGCGAACCGCAAAGGATCGCGATCAGTGCCCAGGAGCCGAGGGAGGATTTCGTAGTCATCATAGCATTCTTTCGTTCAGGCCACCCAGCATGGGCGACCTACGCCTAGAATACGTCCACTCTCGCAATAGGGGAAATAATCGTTAGCTATCCTTTCAATCGTTTTAGCCTATGGAACTGCAGCAAATCCGGTACTTTGTCGCGGTCGCGGAGATCCAGAACTTCACCCGTGCCGCCGAGCGCTGTAGTGTCACTCAACCCTCTCTTAGTCAGCAAATTATCAATCTAGAGAAAGAGCTGGGGCACAAGTTTTTCCATCGGCTGGGGCGCAAGGCAGTCTTGACGGAGGCGGGGGCGACGTTTCTGCAGCGGGCGCGGCAGATTTTGGCGGGGGTGGATGATGCGACGCGGGAGTTGAGTGACAGTCAGGTCTTGGAGCGGCGCATTCAGGTGGGGGCGATTCCGACGGTCGCGCCGTATCTCCTTCCACCCCTGATCCAGCGGTGTCGGGAGGAGTTCCCGCAGCTCACGATCGAGGTGCGGGAGGACTTTCGTTCGGACCTGATTCGCGGCATCTTGGATGGCGAGTTGGATCTGGCGCTTACCTCGCTGCCGGTGAAGGAGCCGCAGCTCTCGGTGGAGCCGATTCTGAAGGAGCCGCTCCTGCTGGTGGTCGGGCGGCAGCATCCGCTGGCGCGGACCCCGCAGGTTACGGCGAAACAGCTAGCGGACCACACCTTTGCGCTCCTGGGCAACTCCAGCAGTCTCACGCACCAGATCCAGCGTTTCTGCGGCGATCACGACTTTGAACCGCACATCGGGTATCGCTGTGCGCAGATTGCGACGGTGAAAGCCTTGGTCGGACTAGGTCTAGGCATCTCGATTCTCCCGCAAGGGTGCCGCTCGAAAGATGACGATGCCGCATTGGTTTACCGCCGCCTCAGCGGTCGGCAGCCGGAGCGGGAAGTCGCGGTCTTGCGACACATCCAGCGCTATCAGAGCCGTGGCGCGGAGCAGTTCTTGCGCACGCTGCGGACTTGGTTGGCGGAGCGGGACCGCGATGAACCCGAGCCGCGGGAGAACGCCCGGGTTGCGGCGAATCCGAAAGACTGAGAGCTTACCCCATGACTCACCGCCCGGCCGCCCGATCCGTACCCAGACCCAAGCTGCTGCTCTGGGTGCTGGCGGCCGTGCAGTTCACGCACGTCTTCGACTTCATGATCGTGATGCCCCTCGGGCCTCACCTGATGCGGGTGTTCGGCATCTCGCCGGCGCAGTTCAGCTGGCTGGTGGCCGCGTACGGCGTGGCGGCGGCGCTCGCGGGGTTTTTCGCGGGATTCGTGATGGACCGCTTCGACCGGCGGACTGCGTTGCTGGTGCTGTACGCCGGCTTCGGCCTGTCGACGCTCGCCTGTGCGCTGGCGCCGACCTACGGGGCGCTGCTCGGGGCCCGGTTCGCCGCCGGAGCCTTTGGCGGGGTGGCGGGCTCGGTGGTCGGTTCGATGGTCGGCGACGTCATCGAGCCGGGCCGGCGGGGTCGGGCGATGGCGGTCGTGATGTCGGCCTTCCCGCTCGCGTCGATCCTCGGCGTGCCCGCGGGACTGAGCCTGGCGGCGCACTTCGATTGGCCGGCGCCGTTCTTCCTCATCGCGGGCGTCGCGCTCGTCGTGTTCACCGTCGCCCATCGCACCGTGCCGTCGCTGCGCGCGGAGCATCCGGTCGCGCATCCGTTCCAACAGATGCGCGCGATCCTGTCCCACGACCTGCATCAGCGCGGCTTCCTGATGAGCGCGGTGCTGGTGTTCTCCGGCAGCTGCGTGATCCCGTTCATGGCCCCCTCAATGGTCGCCAACGTCGGGCTCACCGAGGCTCAACTCCCGCTGATCTACCTCGCCGGCGGCCTCGCCACGCTGGTCAGCACGCCCGTGCTCGGGCGGCTCACCGACCGCTTCGACAAGCTGCACGTGCTCAGCGCCATCTCCGTCACCGGCGCCATCGTGGTCTGGGTGATGACTCGCCTGACTTCGACCTCGATCGTCGTCGCGATGCTCATGACAGCGTTCTTCATGATCACGATGTCGGGTCGCTTCTCCCCTGCCATGGCGATGCTGACCAACGCCGTGGACGCGCGCTACCGCGGCGGGTTCATGAGCGTGAATTCCGCGGTGCAGCAGGCGGCCGGCGGCCTCGCGAACATCGTCGCGGGCTTCTTCATCACGCGAGCGCCCTCTGGCCAGCTCCAAGGCTACTCGCGCGTCGGCCTGCTCTCGATCGCCTGCCTCGGCCTCACCATCTTCCTCGCCGCCCGCCTCCGCGCCGCCGCCCCGCACGCCGCGCGATCGACTCCCGATCCCTTGCCGACGACCGCAGCCTAGCCGGCACCCGGCCTTCAGCCATCAGCGATCGCCTGGGCCACGAACTGATGGAGACTCTGACCGCGGACTTCCGGAACAAGGGGTCCGGCTTTGCCCTTTGTCGCAGCCGAGGACGCCGCCACGTCCCGGCCGCTACGGTGCCAGCGAGCCTTGTAGTCACGACAAAGGACAAAGCCTGACCCCCTTCAGGAGATTGTGGGGCTTTCCCGTTGCCGGCGCGCCGGCCACTCGCCATCCTTCGTTCCATGATCGACGTCATCAAGAAGACCATTCTCGCCGGCGTCGGTGCCGCGCTCACCACCACGGAAAAAGCCGAGGCCGCCCTGCAGGAGATGGTGCGGCAGGGGAAACTGTCGGCGGCGGACGCGCGGATCATCGCCGAGAAGATCGCGGAGCAGGGGCGGCGTGAGTTTGAGGAGATGAGTCAGGATCTCGGCGCCAAGGTGCGCGCGATGCTGGATCGCTCCGATGCGGAGACGAAGGCCCGCCTCACCGCGCTGGAGGAACGCGTGCGGGTGCTGGAGATGAACGCGACCCCGCCGCCCTCGCGGTCGAGCGAGCCGTGAAGCCGTTCGACCTGCTGGGCAACGCCGTCCGCGCCAAGGAAATCTTCACCGTCCTCGCGCGCCACGGCTTCGCCGATCTGCTCAACCAGATCGAGCTTCCCGCGGCGATCTGGTCGCGGTTCGTGCCCCAGCACGCCCCGGCGCGGACGATCCATGAGCGGGTGCGTCTCGCCGCCGAGCAACTCGGACCCACATTCGTCAAGGCGGGGCAGCTCCTGAGCATGCGTCCGGACCTGCTGCCGGCACCGCTCATCCTCGAGCTGCGCAAGCTGCAGAACTCCGTCCAGCCCCTGCCGTTCTCCGAAGTCCGTCCGGTCCTCGTCGAGGCGCTGGGCCGCGAGCCAGACGAGGTCTTCTCCTCCTTCAACGAGATCCCCGCGGCGACGGCCTCGCTCGCCCAGGTCTACTTCGCCCGCCTGCATGATGGTCGCGAGGTCGCGGTCAAGATTCAGAAGCCCGGCTTGGAGAAGACGGTACTCGCCGACTTCGAGCTCATCGCCTGGCTCGCGGCGCAGATCCACCAGCGCATCGCGCGGCTCACTCCTTTCAATCTCCCCGGCGTGGTCGCCGAGCTGCGCGCCGGGATCCTCCGCGAGCTCGATTTCCAAAACGAGGCCCGGAATCAGCAGTACTTCAACACGATCAATCCGCACCCGGACCGCGTGTTCTCCCCGGTGGTCTTCGACGATTTCAGCTCGGAACGGGTGCTGGTCTCCGAGCGGATCAACGGCCGATCGCTCGATGATCTCCCCTCCGATCCCGAGTTCAATCGCCGGATCGCCGCCCACGGCGCCGCGTCCCTTCTGCACCAGGTCCTGATCGCCGGCTTCTTCCACGCGGACCCGCACGGCGGCAACGTGCTGATCATGCCCGACGGGCGGCTCTGCCTGCTCGACTGGGGACTCGCCGGCAACCTCACCCGCCGCCTCCGCCTCGCGCTCGCCGAGTTGCTCCTCGCCGCGGTCGAGCAGGACGCCGAACGCATCGTCGAAATCGCCGCCGAACTCGGCGCCCCCGGCGGCGGCGTGGACCTCCGCGGAATGGAACGCGACGTCACGCTCGCCCTCCGCGAGGACTTCAACGTCCCGCTCGGCCGCGAGCACAGCGGCCGCGCCCTGCTCAAGCTGCTGCACATCTTCGGGCGCAACGGCATCAACATTTCCCAGGACTACTCGCTCATGGCGAAGGCCATCCTGTGCATCGAGGAGGTCGGTCGCCGGCTCGACCCGACGTTCGATCTCCGCGCCCACGCCCGCCCGGTCCTCCGGGAGGTGCAGCGCAGCCGCGTCCGCCCGGGCGTGCTCTGGCGCGACGTGCGCGACGTGCTGCGCTCCAGCTTCACCGGCCTCAAGGAACTTCCCGGCGAACTGCGCCGCATCGCGCGTCGCCTCGAGCGCGACGACCTGACGATCCGTTTTCAGCATCAGGGTCTCGAGGGCCTCGACGACGCCCTCAAGGCCGCCGCCAACCGCATCGCCCTCGGCGTGATCATCGCCGCGCTCATCGTCGGTTCGTCCCTGATCATCACCACGCGCAACCCGCCCTACCTCTTCGGGTACTCGGCCCTCGGCATGATCGGCTACCTGCTGTCGGCCGTGCTGGGTCTCTACGTGGTCTGGGACATCTTCCGCCACGGGCGCCACCGCTGACGCCTGGCGCGGGCCACGGGGGATCCGACCCCGCCGGCGCTTTCCGGTTGCTCGATCCGCGACACCGCGTACCTGTCCTGTTTCCCTTTCCGACTGATGTCCGCCGTCTCTTCCGCTCCGCTGCCCGTTGCCGCCGCCGTTGCCCCCCGCCGGGTGACGCGCCCGGAGCTGCTCGCGCCTGCGGGCGACTGGGAATGCGCCCGGGCCGCCGTGGAGAACGGAGCCGATGCGATCTACTTCGGCCTCGAGCGCTTCAACGCGCGCATGCGCGCGAAGAACTTCACCCAGGCCGATCTGCCGGCCCTGATGGAATTCCTCCACCGGCGCGGGGTCCGCGGCTACGTCACATTCAACACGCTCGTCTTCACCCCGGAGTTGCCCGATGCCGCCGACTACCTGCGCGGCATCATCCGCGCCGGCGTCGACGCCGCGATCGTGCAGGACACCGGGATCTGCCGCCTGATCCGTCAGCTCTCGCCCGACTTCCCGATCCACGGGTCCACGCAGATGACCGTGACCAGCGCCGCCGGCGTGCGCTTCGCGCGCTCCATCGGCGCCGAGTTGGTCGTACTGGCCCGGGAAAACTCAATCGCCGAAATCGAACGCATCCAGCAGGCCCAGGCCGAGGCCGGCGGCTCCCCGCTGCCATTGGAGGTCTTCGTGCACGGCGCGCTCTGCGTCGCCTACTCCGGCCAATGTCTCACCAGCGAGGCGCTCGGCGGCCGCTCCGCGAATCGCGGCGAATGCGCGCAGGCCTGCCGCCTCCCCTACGATCTCTACGCGGACGGGCAGAAGGTGGACCTCGGTGATCGCCGCTACTTGCTGAGTCCGCAGGACCTGGCCGGACTCGAGGTGCTCCCCGACCTCGTGCGCGCCGGCGTGGCCTCGCTGAAGATCGAGGGCCGCCTCAAGAGCCCCGAGTACGTCGCCAGCATCACCCGCGTGTACCGGCAGGCGCTCGACCGCACGATGGCCGCGTTCACCGCGGGTGACCCCACCGCGACGCCCGCGCCCGCTAAGGTCCCGACGACCCCGGCGGCGGAACGCTACGAGCTGGAGATGTCGTTCTCCCGCGGTCTCTACACCGGTTGGTTTCGCGGGATCGACAACCAGCACCTCGCCCATGGGCGCTTCGGCACGAAGCGCGGCGTCTACCTCGGCGACGTCGTTCGCGTGGCCGGTGACGAAGTCGTGCTCCGCCTCGAAGCGCCGCTCAAGCCCGGCGACGGCGTGGTCTTCGACGCCGGCAACCCGGAGCAGCGCGAGGAAGGCGGCCGCGTCTACCACGTCATTTCCCGCGGCGCCGACACCGTCCTTCGCTTCGGCCAGGGCAACGTCGACTTCCGTCGCGTGCACCCGGGGAACAAGGTCTGGAAGACCAGCGACCCCGCGCTCGAACGCGAAGTCCGCACCACCTTCGAAGGCGAAAAGGTCCGACACACCCGAGCCATCCGCGCGGAGGTCCACGGCCACGCCGGGAGTCCGCTCACACTGCTGCTCGACGACGGCCACGGCCACGTGGTGCGGGTCGACTCGGCCGTTCCCCTCGCCGCCGCTGAGCAGCAGCCACTGGATACCGAACGCCTCCGCGCCCAAGTCGGCCGCCTCGGCGGCACCCCCTTCCACCTCAGCGACCTCGTCAACCACCTCGAGGGGGCGGTGATCCTGCCGGTGAGCGAACTGAACCGCCTCCGACGCGACGCCGTCGCCGTGCTCGAACACCAGCGGGCCGCCCCGCGGCGCTGGACGCTGCGTCCCGAGCCCCCGCGCCTCGCGCCCGAGGGCGTCACGGCCTCCGCTCGCAGCCCGGGAGACGTCCCGTCCCCCGGTGCCGCTGCGCCGACACCGGCTGAGCCGGAGCTGATCGCGACCGTCCGCGACCTCGGCCAGATCGAGCCCGCGTGGGCGGCCGGCGCGCGCACGGTGTACTGCGAATTCGAAAACCCGAAGCACTACCGCGAGGCCGTGACCCGCTTCCGCGCGCTCCAGGGAGTCGGCGGCACGCCGGGCAGCAGCCTCTGGGTCGCCCCGCCCCGCGTGTTCAAGCCGGGCGAGGAGTGGATCCTCCGCCAAGTCCGCTCCTGCGAGGCTGACGGGTATCTGGTCCGCAACTACGATCACGCGGCGTTCTTCGCGGGCGACCGGCGGCGCGGCGACTTCTCGCTCAACATCGCCAATCCGCTCAGCGCGGAACTTTGGATCCAGGACCACGGGCTGGAGCGCGTCACGGCCAGCTACGACCTCAACGTGGCGCAGCTGGAGGCGCTCCTGCAAGCGGCGCCGCCGGCGTGGTTTGACCTTACGCTCCACCAGCACATGCCGCTCTTCCACATGGAGCACTGCGTGTTCTGCGCCTTCCTCTCCACCGGGAAGGATTACCGCGACTGCGGGCGCCCGTGCGACACGCACCGCGTCGTGCTGAAGGACCGCGTCGGGGCGGAGCTGCCCCTGCGCGCCGACGCGGGCTGCCGCAACACCGTCTACAACAACCGGGCCCAGACCGGCGCGGAGTTCGCGTCCCGCTTCGTCGCCCTCGGCGCGCGCTCCTTCCGCGTGGAATTCCTGCACGAGTCGCCCGACGAAGTTCGTCAGACCCTCGCGCGGTACCAGCAGTTGCTCCGCGGGGAGATCTCCGGCGCGGATCTCTGGCGCGAGTTGCGCTTGATCAACCAGCTTGGCGTCACCCGCGGGCAGCTGGAGGCCGCGCCCCAGCTCATCCGCCGTAAAACCTGACCCCGACTGGCGGCGCGTCCCGACCTCGCGCGTCGCCCCTCGCTCTCATCGCCCCCGGCGCGTCCCGCACCTTCACCCGCTCCGACACCCGCATCCTCCCTGACGAGTCGAATCCGCGACGCGCGCTCCGGCGGTCGGGACGCGGCAGGCCCGATCTCCTGCCCCGCGCGCCCAAGTCCGCCCAACGCTCGTTACACTCTGGTGTCGCCTCCGACGACGAAGTCGTCCCTGATCACAGCCCTCTCCCCCATGGACTCACCCCCCGCCAAGACGCCTGTGCAACCTGCGACGGGCGCTCCGCAGAAGCTTCAGGACCTTGAGATCAAGGATGCCCAGCTGATCTTCAACGCGGCGTGGTCCGATCTTGAGGCGGAAGTGGGCCGTGAGTTCCTGCGCTTTCCGAAGGAGTTCATCCTGCTCGGCGGCGCCCCCGGCGCGGGCAAGGGGACCAACACTGAATTCATCCTCAAGGCCCGGGGCCTGACCTGCCAGCCGGTGGTGATCAGCGCCCTGCTCGACTCGCCCGAGGCCAAGCGCATCAAGGATGCCGGTGGCATGGTGGGCGACCGCGAAGTGGTCCGGCTGCTCCTGCGCCGCCTGCTGGAGGAGGAGTACCGCGACGGCGTGATCCTTGATGGGTTCCCCCGCACCAAGGTGCAGGTGGAGTGCCTGAAGCTCCTCGTGCAGCGGATCCAAGCCCTGCGCCGCGAATTCCACGGCACGCCGCACGCGATTCACTTCCGGCAGCCCACGATCCACATCATGGTGCTGTTCGTCGACGAGAAGACCTCGGTCGAGCGTCAGCTCCACCGCGGCCGCGAAGTGAAGGCGTACACCGACGAAGTGCGCCGCACCGGCGTCGGTGACCTGATGGAAGAGCGCAGCACCGACTACGACGAAGGGCTCGCCCGCCGCCGCTACCGCGTCTTCAAGGAGCAGACGTGGGAGGCCCTGCAGTCGCTCAAGGAAGTCTACCACTACCACTTCATCCACGCGCAGGGCGCGGTTGACGAAGTGGAGCAGAACATCCTCAAGGAACTTCAATACCAGAGCTCGCTGGAACTCGACCCCGGGACGCACGAGCACCTCCGCTTCCTGCCCCTGGCCAGCCAGATCATCGTCCACGCGCGGCAGGAGCTGGTGAAGCGGCTCGATGGCTATGCGCTGGAACATCCGGCGCTCTTCGAGCGGGTCATCCAGTACATCGAGCGGAAGATCATGCCGATCGTGCTCCGCCACGCGATCTCCGGCGTCGCCTCCGTCAATTCGGAGGATCACGTCTTCGATGATCCCCTCGCGCTGGCCATGCTCATCGACGTCTTCAGCGAGCGCGGCTACCACGCCGTGGTGGACCTGCACCGCATCGAAGTCCCGGAGCGCATCGATCTCTCCACCGGCGCGATCACCTGCCGCATCAAGAAGGTCTACCGGGTCCAGATCCGGTTCCAAGGCTCGGAGATCCGCCGCGGTTAGCCTGGGGCGCGGTCACCCGGGCATCACTCGTAGCGCAGTGCCTCGATCGGATCGAGGTTCGCGGCCTTCCACGCCGGGTAGAGGCCGAACGTGACGCCGATCCCGCTGCAGACCAGCACGCCGGCGAGCGCCCAGCCCCACGGGAAGATCAACGCGGAGTTCAGCGCCAGCGCCACGCCGTTGCCCGCGACGATTCCGAAGCCCACGCCGGCCAGCCCACCGGCCAGCGAAAGCGCCACGGCCTCGATCAGGAACTGCGACAGGATGTTGCGCTTCTTCGCCCCGATGCTCTTGCGGATGCCGATCTCCTTCGTCCGCTCCGTCACACTCACCAGCATGATATTCATCACGCCCACGCCGGAGGCGAGGAGCGCGATCGCGCTGATCACGAACGCCCCCACCGCGACGACGCCCGCGATGCTGTTGAACGCCTCGATCAAGGAATCGTTCGAGAAGACCTCGAAGTCATTCGGATCCTCGGGGTCGAGCCCGCGCACCAACCGCATCGTGCCGATCGCGCGGTCCTGCACCGCGGCCAGCTCCTGCTGGCTCGGCGCCTGCACGTTGATCGAGATCGAACGCCCCGCACTGCCGTAAATCTGGAGGAAGCGCGTGATCGGGATCAGCGCGACGTTGTCCTGGCTCTGGCCGAAGGAGGATCCCTTCTCGGCGAGGACCCCGACGACCGTGTAGTTCTGGCCGTCGATGCGCACGAGTCTCCCGACCGGCTCCTCGTTGACGAAGATTTTCTCCGCAACGTCGGCGCCCAGCACCACGACCGGACGGCCGAATTCAACATCGTCCGGGCCAAGATTGCGGCCGGCGGCGACCTCAAAGTTCCGGCTGGTGACGAAGTGATCGTCACCTCCGCCGAGCAGCACGTTGGGGTTGGTGCGCTGATCGAGGTAGGTCACGACCCGGCCCTGGCGTCGAATCTGGAGGCTCACCGTTGCCGACGAACCCAGCAAATCGCGCAGCCGGGTCGCCATCGCGTAGTCGATGTCGCGGCGGTTGGCGAAACGCTGACGCGGATCGCTGAAATTGATCGGCGGGGTGCGGGTGAGCTGGAACGAATTCGCCCCGAGGACATTGAGGCCCTGCTCGATGTTGGAGCGCAGGCCGCTGATCACGGTCATCACGCCGATCACGGAGAACACGCCGACGGCGATGCCGAGCATGGTCAGGCCGGAGCGCAGCTTGTTCGCCGAAAGCGCGCCGGCGGCCAGTTTGAGGATCTCGGAAAGATGCATGGCGCGGTGGGGCCGGTTACTCGTAGCGCAGGGCGACGACCGGATCGAGTTTGCTGGCCTGCCACGCGGGCGCGAAGCCACTGAACACCCCGGTGAGCACGGAGATGATGAGCCCCACCACGATCAGGCCGGTGGAGAAGACGAGTGGGAAGGCCGGCGCCACCGCCGCGACCAGCGCAGCGAGGCCGCCCGCGAGGGCGAGACCGGCCACACCGCCGACGAGGCAGATGCAGACCGCCTCGATCAGGAACTGCAGCAGGATGGTGCGGCGGCGCGCGCCCAGCGCCTTGCGGGTACCGATCTCGCGCGTGCGCTCCTTCACGCTCACGTAGGTGATGTTCATGATGCCGATCGCGCCGACGAACAGCGCGAGCCCGGTGATGAAGAAACCCGCGAGCGCGATGCCGTTCTTGATCGGATCGAGCTGCTCGCGGATTGCGCCCTGCTCATTGATCTCAAAGTCGTCCAGCTCCTCCGGTCCCAGCTGCCGCAGCCGGCGCATCAGCCCGCGCAGTTCATCGCGCGCCGCCTCCATCCGGCCCGGTTCCACCTGGACCCGCAGCTGCCCCCCGTCTCCGGCGGAAAAATAGCGGCGAAACGTGTTCAACGGCAGCACGACCATCGAGTCCCAGCTCCAAAGGCCCAAGAAACTGCCCTGCCGGGCGGCCACGCCGACCACCTCCAGATTCTGGCCGCGAATGCGGATGGTGCGTCCAACCGCCTGCTCGTTCGGAAAAAGTGCGTCCGCGATGTCGTAACCGATCACGCACACATTGCGGCCGGCCTCGGCCTCGAGGTCGCTGAAGAAACGCCCCGCCGTCATGTCCGAGCGAATCACCCGGGCGTAGTCCTCGGTCGTGCCGAGGGTGTAGATCATGTTCACGCGGTACTCGCCGCGGACGACGGAGCTCATCCGCTCGGCGGCGGGGATCGCCCGCTTGATCGCGCCGCCCGGATGCTCCGCGACCCATTCGTTGATCTTCTGGGCGTACTCGACCTTGATCGGCTTGCGGTTGCGGTAGCGCCACCAGTCCTGCCGATCGCTCCAGGGCCACTTGGTCACGTAGAGCAGGTCATCGCCGAAACCCGAGAGGCTGCGGTCGACGCCCGCATCGATGCCCTTGATCGCGGTGCCCATCAGCGAGACCGCGACGATGCCGATGATCACGCCCAGCGCGGTGAGCGCCGAGCGCAGCTTGTTCGCCCGGATCTGCGCGAACGCGATCCGAAACGACTCGGTGATCTCGAGCAGCAGGCGGCTCATGCCTCGGCGTCGCTCTCGATCAGGCCGTCGCGCAGGCGCACGATCCGGCGGGCATGCCGGGCGATGTCCTCCTCGTGCGTCACGACGATGATGGTGTTGCCCTGCTCGTACAACTGCTCGAACAGCGCCATGATTTCCACGCCCGTGCGGGAATCGAGATTCCCCGTCGGCTCGTCGGCCAGAATGATGGACGGCCGCGTGACGAGGGCGCGGGCGATGGCCACGCGTTGCCGCTGACCGCCCGAAAGTTCATTCGGCTTGTGGTACATGCGCTCGCCGAGGCCGACCGCCTCCAGCGCCTGGCGCGCCCGATCAAGCCGCTCGCGGCGGCCGAGGCCCGCATAGATCAGCGGCAGCTCGACGTTGCGGAGCGCGTCCGAGCGCGGCAGCAGGTTGAACGTCTGGAAGACGAACCCGATCTCGCGGTTGCGGATCTCCGCGAGCTCATCGTCGGTCATCGACGCGACATTCTTTCCCGTAAATTCGTAGCGCCCCGCCGTCGGCGTATCGAGGCAGCCCAGCATGTTCATCAGCGTGGACTTGCCGCTGCCCGAAGGGCCCATGATGGCCAGGTACTCGTTGCGACGAATGGAGAGCGCGACGCCCCGCAGGGCGTGGATCGTCTCCTCGCCCATGTGGTACAGCTTGGTGACCCCCTCGATCGCGATGACCAGCGGGCCCGGTGTCCGGCGGGAGCGCACTTACCGTGCCTCCTCTTTCTTCGGGACCTCGATGCGGATCGCGCTGCCGTCCTTGAGGGTGCGCGTGATCACGCTGAAACTGCCGCTGACCACCTCGTCGCCCTCCTTGATGCCGCGGGTCACCTCCATGTGCGAGGTGTCGGCGAGGCCGGTCTCGACGCTGACCTGGCGGACCTTGTCGCCCTCGCGCACGAAGACAACGCGCTGCAGCGCCTCGCGGTCGGCCCGCTCGCGCTCGCGCTGCTCGCGCTCGTTGACGGCCGTGGCGGCACCTTCGCCCTTGGTCTGGCTGGCCTTGCGATCGCGCTCCTCGGACAATTGCTCCATCGTCTTGGAGCCCTCGCGGGAGCGGACCGTGACCGACTGGATCGGGACGGCGATCACGTTGGCGACCGTCTTGGTCTCGATATCGGCGTTGGCGCTCATGCCCGGCCGCAGCGGGACATCGCGGTCGGTGACGCGGATCTTCACGAGGAAGTTGGTCACCTCCTCCTGGGAGTTGGCGGCCAGCGTCCTGGCCGACGAGGCGATTTCCTTGACCTCGCCGGTGAAGCGCCGGCTCGGGTAGGCGTCGATCGAGATGCGGGCGCGATCGCCCACCTTGACGTTCACGACGTCGTTTTCGTTCACGTTCACGCGGACCTCCATGCTGCTGAGGTCGGCGACGCGCATGACCTCGGTGCCGGCGAACTGGCCGGTGGCGACGACGCGTTCGCCCTTCTCGCTCGCGAGGGAACTGATCGAGCCATCGATCGGGGCGTAGATCACGGTCTTTTCCAGCTGATCGCGCGCCTGCTTGAGCTGCCCCTCGGCCCGGCGAATCTGGGCCAATGAGCTTTCATGGTTCGCTTGGGCGACCTCCGAAGACGTCTTGGACGCGGTGAAATCGGAATCCGAAGCCAGCTTCTTCTGGTAAAGATCGTTCATGCGCGCGAAGTCCTCGCGCGCCTTCAGCAACTGGGCGCGGCTCTGCACCTCGACCGCCCGCGAGGCCGCGAGGTCCGCCTCACGCTGCTCGACCTGCGCCTGGTAGGCGTCCGGCTTGATCTTCATCAGCAACTCTCCGCGGCGGACCGTGGCCCCCTCGCGGAACGGCAGCTCAACGATTTCGCCGGCGACTTCCGGGGAAATCTTCACCTCAACCTCGGGCTGGATCTTGCCCGTGGCCGACACGACCTGCGTGATCGTCTTCACGATCGCCTTATCCGTGGTCACGGCGATGACCTTCTGCTGGGACGAGCGCTTGACCGCCGCGGCGGAACCCAATCCGCCGAGGACGAGGACGGATCCGAGGATGATCCAGAGCGTCCGCCGACGCGAACCCGAGGAAGCCGGTCGTGGCGCGGCAGACGAGGAGGAAGAGGAGGCCATGAGGAAGAAAAGCGGGAACGAGGAACGGAGTCGAAAAAAGGAGAACGTGTTCTGACGGTAGCCAAAGGCAACGATGGGCAAACACCCTACCCGATTACTTCGCTATCGGCACTCCGCTCACGCAATCAAATTTCAGCAAGGGCGTAGAGTTGCGCATGCCTCCTTAACCCGCGCCCGGGCCAAAAGTTGCACGCACCGCGCTCGCCTGAGGCAAAGACCCGGGAGTGATTACCCGAAACCCCTCAGAAAACCCTCACGCGAGGGTGAAAAAAACAAACTTAACCCACTCTTATTCACAATTATCAAATACTGCCTGCTTTCGCAAGAGCATTTCATAAACAATCGTTCGCCGCCCTCCGCCCGGTGATTTAAGTGCACTCAGCTTTCTCCCCCGACGTGGCCCGAGGTTCAAAAACCGTTTCACAAACTCAACTGGATCAGGAACTAGGGATATCCCAGGCCTTGGTCTCGCTGATCTTGAACGGTCGCCGTCACGGCACCAATCCGGCCACCTACGACCGCGTTTGGGATCACGCTCTTCGGCGGGGTTATCACCCTAAGGGAATGCGGGTGGATTCCAAGACTCCCTCCCTGCTCGCTCGGCAGGTCGCGGTCGTGCTCGGCCACTCGCTGCGGCTCCACGCCCTTGGGCACCACCGCAACGGCGAGCACGACGATGCGCTGCTGGAACCGCTGCGCGCGGAACTGCACGCGAATGGGCTCGCCCTCGATTCACGCTACGTGGCAATTCAGCCGCACGACGACCGCGCGGCCGGCGCGGAGGCCGTCTTCGCGCTGGTCGACCATCAGCGTCGGCGCGATTTTCCGACCGCCTTCCTCTGCCGCAACGGTCTCATGGCCTCCGGAGCCGTGACCGCCTTGAAGCGCGAACGCTGGTCCGTCCCAGCCGACGTCTCCGTCGTCGGCGCCGACCACCCGGGATCCAACGGCAACGGCGCGAGCCACCTCACCGGCGCCGGACCAGACCCCCTGCGGGTCGGAGCCACCGCCGCCCAGCTGCTCGTCAACCCCCTGCGGAAGCCAGAACCCGGCCCATCCGCGAACGGGCAAGGGCGGCTCAAGGACGATCTGGTCTCCGGCAGTGGACACATCAAAGGGGCCCCGGTCGCAACGGATCGATCGGAGTACGTCGACGTCCTCGTCCCGGCGGAATTGGTCGTCGGCTCCTCCAGCGGACCCGCCCCGCTCTAGCGCGGGGCAGGCAAGTGGAGCAAAGCGGCGCGGCCGTTCGCCGCGCGCGGTCACTCCTTCGGTACCACGCGCAGGATGCCACGCATCAGCGTGGAATGGCCCGGGAAGCTGCAGATGTACTCATAGTCCCCTGGCTGCATCGGCGCCTCGAAGAAGATCCGATCCGTCGCCCCGGGCTCCAGGACCGCCGTGTGCACGATGACGTCATCCGAAGCCGGGACGTAGCTGCGTTCCGCGGCTTCGACGCCGAGCTTGAGGGCCGCCTCACCGACCGCATTGCCGCGGCCGGGCGCGCAGAGCACGAAGTTGTGCAGCATGTCGTCGTCGTTGCGGAACACGAGGAGCACCTTCTCGCCGGCCTTCGCCGTGAGTCGTTCCTGGTCGAACTTCAACCCGGGCCGGGTGCTGAGGAGGATCTGGCGCTCACCTTCCCACACTTTCCACCCCGGACCCGGCCGGGTTGGGCGCTTCGGGCTCGGGGCATTCGCGGTGGCCGGCACCGCCGCCACGCACCACTCCGCCTGCTTCGGCTCCGGCGGGATGATGCGCGGTCCTTCCGGGATGCGGTTCAGGGTGTAGTAAACCGTGGGATGCAGAAGGGCGTCACCCCCGCCCACCGCCCGGATGCCCGGGAGCTTGAGTTCATGAATGTACCCTTCGCGGAGGCAGTGCGCCGCAATCCGCACGGAGAGGCCATCCGCCGCCACCTCCACCCGCTGAATCGGGCACGCCATGCGGTCGATCGGCGGGCTGCCATACGCGCCGTTGTACTTGTAGGTGAAGCCGGCCAAGACGTAGCTCGACGCCTGCGCCGCCGTCTCGCGGTCCACCGGTTGGGTGAACTGGATCCGGAATCCATCCGGCTGCGCCGTCACTTCCTGCACGTCAAAGGGCAGGTGTCCGGTCCACTCGAGGCGCTCCAAGCCATACTGCTTGGGTCCAACCGATCCCCAGCCACGCGCCGTCTCACCCGCAAAAACGACTCCCCGCTCGCCTTGCTGGACGCGGAGGATGCCCGACTCAAAGCCTTCGCGAAACGAATACGCCGCGCCCTGCCACACCCCACGGACTTGCTCCAGGGTCATGCGCAGGATCTTGCTCTGCCCTTGGTCGCTCACGAAGAGGTGGCCCGCATACGGACCGAACGCCCCGCCGCTGAGGTCCTCAAAGATGCCCGCATTGGAAATCCCGAGCACGGTGTGCGGGAGCCACACGGTCGGCGGCTTCAGCCCCGGCATTTTCTCCACGAGGGTGTGCATGGGCTCGCCCGCCGCCACGACGTCCTGGGGGCGGAGCTTCACCGGCGAGCCCGGGAGATGCGCCCAGGCGAGGCCGGCCGGGTGGCCGACGAAGTCCCCGGGCTGCACTTCCGTAACCCGCCCGGAGCCGACCCACTCGCCTTGATTATCCGAAAACAGCCACAATCCCTTCGAGGTCCGGAAGAGGTCCGCCGGCGAGCGCAGGCCCGCCGCGATCGGGGTCATCCGCCCGTCCGGAGTGATCTCCAACATCCAGCCGCGCCACGGCACCGGACTCTGCGTCACGCCACCGAAGGCGACATTCAGGGTGACGCGCATCGTGCCATCCGGCGCCACCACCGGGCCGAAGGCATACTCGTGGTAACTGCCCGAAATCGGAAAGGTGAAAACCGTCCGATACGAATCCGCCCGGCCGTCGCCATCTTTGTCCTCGATCAGCGTCACTTCCTGCCGCTGCGCGACGTAGACCCCACCGCCGGGCGCCGCCGCGATCCCGAGCGGTTCGTGCAGCCCCTCCGCGAAGCGGCTGAACCGTGGGCGCGGCTCCGGCTCATAGGCGCCATCGACCCACCAGATGTCCCCGCGGCGCGTGCAAACAAGCAGGCGCTCGCCGGTCACGGGCAGGATGCCACTCACTTCGAGGATGATGCCCTCCGGCACCGGCAGGGGCGTGCGCCGCCACGAGCGCGACTCCCGCTCCACCCGCTCCGCCACGGGCGCGACGAAGCGTTCGATCGCACTGGGGTTCTGCGCCGCCACCGGACTGATCGCGCCGAGGGCCGCCAAAAACCCTGCGAGCGGCCAAGCACCCCGCGCCAGCGCGCACTTCAGGGCGAGAGGACGGACCGACCGACACACCGACGAAAGAGAAGAAAGGGAGGTCATCGTGAGCCTTACCAAACCAGAGTGTACGACACCGGCGCCGTGGGATTCTTTCCACCCACCGGCACCACCAAGCGCTGCCGCCCCTGCGCGGCAACGACGACCGGCCGATGCGGGGACGCCTCGGGCCAATCAATGTAATGCTGCCGATCCCCGATCACCCACCCTCCGGGGGCGGGTGTGATCACATCGGCCTCCGCCAGCAGCACGAACGCCGCCCAGCTCGCCGCCGTGCCTTCAACCGTCAGGGTGCGGGTCAGGCCCACGCCTTCCGCCGCCGGCGCGAACACTTCGCTAAAGCGGAGCGAGGCGAGGGTCGCGAGGAAGACCGGCGTGCCGTCGCGCTCGAGGCGATAGCCCTCCGACGCGTACAGCGCTCCTGGGGTCTCCGGCCAGCCGTCGGCGGCGGGGGTCTCGAGCACCGCAACGCCCGCCTTGCCCGTGAAATCGATCGTCGCACCGAGCGGCTTGGCGAGTTGGGACTCGCCGCGCTCGTACCACATTTCCGCGGCGTCGACGAAGCCGCCGCGCCACGCGCGGAGCAGGGCTCCGCGTTCCAGATCATACGCGAAGTGCACGCCCGCCGGGGTGCCCACCGCCGCGGCATACAGGCGCTTCACCGGGGGAAACGCGATGAAGCCACGCTGCAGGATCGTCCGGTCGGCCGGGGCCTCCACCACGATCGGCTTCGGCACGGGCCGCACCCGCACCGCCGGATCCGGCGGAGGCGGTGGCACCGGAAAGCGCGCCCGCAGCCCGCGGATCGCCAGCGAACCGTGGTCGCCCTGGATCATCAGCGGCCCCCACGCCGCCTCATCCGCAAAGGCCGCGGACCGCGTCGGCCCGCCGATCGTCACGTTTTCCTGCACCAACGTTCCGTTGAGCCACACGCGCACGAAGCGCGCCGGCTCCCGCTTGGCGCCGTCCGGCCCGAACCGCGGAGCGCGAAAGTCGATCCGCAGCGTCTGCCATAGCCCGGGGGCCCGCGACGCATTCACCCGCGGGGCCGAGCCCTCGAAGGATTCGTTGCCGACGCCCCGGGCTCCGTCCCAGCGACTGTAGACGGCTCCCGACTCGCCCACCCCCGGGACGGCGATCCGCCAGCTATCCCGGAGCTGCACTTCGTAGCGACCCATCAAATACACACCGGAGTTGGAGCCCGGCGCGAGGAGGAATTCCAGTTCGAGTTCCACGTCACCGTGTTCCCAAGTACTGAAGAGATGCCCGCGCTGGGCCGGGCTGGGCCGGTTGACCAATATTCCCCCACCCGCGACCGGCTGGAGCACGGTGTCCCGGCGCGGATCGCCCACCAGGCCCCGAGCCTCCGTCCAGTTTCCGGCAACGGGTCGGAAATCGGCGAGCTGTGCGAGCACCGCCTCGCCCTCGACCAGCCGCGGCGCCGGCTCTGAGCCACGCACCACCCACGAACCCAAGCACAGCAGTGCACCCACCAACCAAATCAGACGAGCAGGGGAAGTCATCGAGCCGCCACAAGGGGCGATTCCCGCACCCTTGGCAAACCCGGAGTCCGGGCCGCCGAATCGAGCGTCCATCGCCGCCCCCGCATTCCACCGCGCCCCCCGAAATCATCCTTCCCGCTCTCGCGAAGGCGCCCCAAGGTGGTCTCACGGATTCGCATGCCGACTGACCCCGACCCCGCTTCCGCCTCCGAGCCATCCCCGGATCATGGCCCGGCGAAACGCCCGGTGGCGCAGCCATCACCCCGAGCGGCCGCACCCTCCGCGTCGCACTCGCCACCGCGCGTGGCGGATGCCACGACGCGCGGCGCGACGGCGAACGCTGCGACGGCCGCGGCATCCTCAGCGCCGGCAGCAGCTGGATCGGCGGCGGGCGTCCGCCGCGGCCCGCCGCGCCGCGATCCCCGCCGTCAGGCGCTCGCGAGCGCGATCGCCTTCGCCGCCGCCGGTTTTTCGGTGCTGATCTTCCTCGTGATGCGACCGGCACCGCGGCCGCCGCGGCCCGCCACGCCGGCAACGCCCGCGACGCAAAGCCCGACCGTGGCACCGGCCGACTCCGCCACCGCCGCTCGGTCGCCCGACGCGGCCGAGCCCATAGCCGCACCCGCCACCGAAGCGGCCAAGTCACCGGATGCCTTCCCGGACATCGAGCAGTTGAACAGCCCGGCGACCTCGATCCGCGATGACCTGATCCTGCTCAGCAACGTCTTCGCGTCATGGCAGACCCTCTTCCCGCAGGACGGCAATCCTTGGGGAGACAACCGTGACATCACCGCCGCGCTCTCCGGCCGGAACCCACAGCGGGTGGCCCTGATCCCGCCGGGCCATCCGGCGATCAGCGCCGACGGCGAACTCCTCGACCGCTGGGGCACGCCCGTGCAATTCCATCAACTCAGCGGCACCGCGATGGAACTCCGCTCCGCCGGCCCCGACCGCGTCTTCTACACCGCGGATGACACCGTGCTGACGCCGTAGGGGGGCGGCAGCCCCGAGCGACAGCGGTTCGCTCCCGAAACGGTCCCTCGGGCGTGGGTGCGCAGTCAGACGGCAAGCGGCAGACAAGGCGTGCGATCCGGCCAACGATTTTCGTGGCGTCCCAATGCGCGAAGCTTGGTCCTTCGCCGCGTGCAGTCAGACGGCAAAGCACACCACCGACCCCATGCGGCGCGCGGTCCTTGCGGCGACTTCACCCAAGGAGGTCGATCACGAACGACGAATCGAGGAGCACCCGCCTCACGGACGAATCGCCAGACGCAGCCTCGGATCGCCGGCGTGCCGGTCGGCCCACGCCATGAGGTCGGAACCGTTCCGGATCTTGGCCCCACGGCGCGTTGAAGGCACCTCAAGGGGCTTCTTCTTCGCAGCGGCCCGGGGTCGCTGGGAACCGCCACGTTGCTCGGGCGGAGAAGCGGAAGCTCTGGGCGTCGCAGCCATCGCCAACACTCGGGCCTCGATCACGCGCTTCGTCAAGCGGTACGCGTCGGCCGCGATGACCCTGTTCAGGGCTGGAAGGAAAGGGGTCGTCTCAGTCTTCCGTCGCCGGCAGGCCGAGCCAGGCTTCGAGGTCGCGGCGGTCGCGCTTGGTCGGGCGGCCCGTCCCGCGCTCGCGGGCAAGGAGGTGCTGAATGGCCTGCTCCTTCACCTTCTGCCTCTCCTCCGGCGGGGTGCGGTCTTCCAGAAACTCCGGGACCCGTGCCGCGCCGACGCGCGAGGGGGGTACGCCGAGGACCACGACCGTGCGCCGCATCACGCCTTGGCGGACGTGGATTGTCTCACCCGGGCGGACGTCCCGCGCGGGCTTCAGGGGGCGGTCGTCGATTGTGACTTCGCCAGCGCGGCAGGCTGCCGTGGCCAGCGAACGGGTCCGAAAAAGACGCACCGCCCAGAGCCACTTGTCGAGGCGGGCGGCGGAATCTTCCGAGGCGGCGGGCACCCGGCGAGGCAAGAGCCGCGGTTCGGGTGAGGCAAGTCCGACGTGCCGGTTCAGCGCTTGCGGCGCAGTTCCGAGCGGAGCCAGTCGCCGAGGAGGTCCTTCTCGTAGCGGAGAGGATCCTGACGGTCGATCGTCAGGCGCTGCATGAAGCCGAGGTCGGTCAGGCGGCGTTCGCCTTCCTTGAGCACCTCGCCGGCGTCGTCCTTGATCACAAAGCGGAACAGGAATCGCGGGGGATAGATGTCCTTCACGATGCGCACGTCCTGCATGTTCGGGCCGCGCCAGAATTCATAGTCTCCGGCCAAGTCCACATCGAGGAAGGTGAGGGAAAGCGTGTGGCCGGGCGGGAGCAGCGGCTCGGCCCGCGTCGTGATGAAGCGGCGAAGCTCCTCGAGGATCGCGTCCCGGCCTTTGTCGCTGCCCATCATGCTGTCACGCACATCCATGAACTTCTCCGGCTGGAAGAAGTTCACCGACACGGGCGACGGCTTGGCGTCGCTCTTCTCCGCCGCGTGCATCGCCGCTGCGGAAACAAGCAGTCCAACGGATACAAGAAGCGTGGGGATGGTTTTCATGGTAATGAGGAGTGAGACGCCCGGCCTCGGGAAAGGTTTCACGATTCAGACGCCGCCCCGGCGGGCGCGGCTGGACTCGCTTCAGGCCAGCGACTTGCGTGCACCGTGACGACGACGTACTTGCTGGTCGGGGTGTTGCTCACCGCCGCCGTGGTGTCGATCGGGACGAGGACGTTGGCTTCGGGGAAGTAGGTCGCGATGCAGCCGCGGGGGATGCGGTAGGGCGCGACCATGAAGGCGCGGGCCCAGCGCTCCCGACCGCCGTGGTCGTTGCGGAGGTCGACCCACTGGCCGCCCATCAAGCCAGCGGCGGCAAGGTCGTGCTCGTTCATGAAGACCACGCGGCGGCCGCCGAAAACGCCGCGGTAGCGGTCGTCGAGACCGTACACCGTCGTGTTGAACTGGTCGTGCGTGCGGATGGTCATCATCACGTATTCACCGTCGCGCAGCGCGGAGCGCACGATCGGCGCGGTGAAGAAGGTCGCCCGGCCCGTCGCCGTCCGCCATTCGCGGCGATCCCGCGGGGCGTTGGGCAGGTAGAAGATGCCTTTACGGATGCGGGTGTTGAAGTCGGTGAAGCCCGGCACCACGCGCTCGATGCGGTCGCGGATGCGGTCGTAGTCCGACGCCAGTTCCAACCAGGGCACGGTGGTCTTCGCGCCGAGGACGGCGTGGGCGAGGCGCGCCACGATCATGGGCTCGCTGAGGAGCTGGTCGGAGGCGGGCTCGGCGTGGCCGCGCGACGGGTTGATGATGCCCATCGAGTCCTCGACGGTCACGAACTGCTCCCCGGCTGCCTGGCGATCGCGTTCGGAGCGGCCAAGGCAGGGCAGGATCAGGGCGGTGCGGCCGGTGACGAGGTGCGCGCGGTTCAGCTTGGTCGAGACTTGCGCGGTGAGGTGGCAGCGGCGCAGAGCGGCCCCCGTGAATTCCGTGTCGGGGGTCGCCGAGAGGAAGTTGCCGCCGACGGCGAAGAAGACGCGGACGTCGCCGCGGTGCATCGCCTGGATCGTATCCACGGTGTCGTGACCGTGCCGCCGCGGCGACTTGAAGCCGAACTCCGCATCGAGCCGGTCCAGCCACGCATCCGGCATGCGCTCGTAGATGCCCATGGTGCGGTCGCCCTGGACGTTGGAGTGGCCGCGCACCGGGCAGAGGCCGGCGCCCGGGCGGCCGATATTGCCGCGCAGGAGGAGAAGGTTGGCGACCTGCTGGATGGTCGCGACGGCCTGCGGTTGCTGCGTGAGACCCATCGCCCAGCAGCAGATCGTGGCCCGCGAGCGGGCGAGGCGGGCGGCGAGGGCTTCCAGTTCGCCGCGGGTGACGCCGCTGACGTGGACGATGTCGTCCCAGGACGTGGCGTGGAGATCTGCCTGGAGGTCTGCGAAGCCGTGCGTGTGGTCGCGCAGGAACGCGTGATCGAGCACGGTGCCGGGAGCAGCGTCCTCGAGCGCGAACATTGCCTTCATCAGACCCTTGAACAGCGCGAGATCGCCGGCGATGCGCGGCTGCAGCCAGACGTCCGCCAGCCGCACGCCCTCGCCGAGGAGCGTCGGGAGCGCCTTCAGCGGGTTCATGAAATCCTGGGGATTCTTGAAACGATCGATGCCGACCTCGGGCAGCGGGTTGATCGAGACGATCGTGGCCCCGCGCTTCTTCGCCTCGCTCAGCGTCGAAAGCATGCGCGGGTGATTGGTGCCCGGGTTCTGGCCGACCACGAGGATGAGGTCGGCGTGGGCGAAGTCCTCGAGCGTGACCGTGCCCTTGCCGATGCCGACGCTGGCGTTGAGCGCCGCGCCGCTGCTCTCGTGGCACATGTTCGAGCAGTCCGGGAGATTGTTGGTCCCGAACTGCCGGACGAAAAGCTGGTAGAGGAAGGCGGCCTCGTTGCTGGTGCGGCCAGACGTATAGAACGCGGCGGCGTCGGGGGTCGGCAGCGCCCGCAGGTGCTCGGCCACGAGGGCGAAGGCCTCGTCCCAGCTGATCGGCGCGTAATGGGAGGCGCCGGGGCGCAGGACCATCGGCTCGACGAGCCGGCCCTGCTGGTTGAGCCAGTGATCGCTGCGCTGGAGCAGATCGGCGACGGAGTGCTGGGCGAAGAATGCGCGGTCGACGCGTCGACGCGTGGCCTCGTCGGCGACGGCCTTGGCGCCGTTCTCGCAGAATTCGAAAAGATGGCGGTCGGAATCCGGACTCGGCCAAGCGCAGGACTGGCAATCGAAGCCATCGAGCTGGTTGACCTTGAGCAGCGCGGCCGCGCCGGCGAAGACCCCGGGCGACCCCAGCGCGAAGCGCCCGGTCTGCAGCACCCCGGCAAGCCCGGCGGCAGCGGCGGACGGCTGACCCAGCGTCGGCGCGACAGACTCAAGAGGAGGTTGGGCGGAAGGCGTGGACATGAGGAAAGGGAAGAAGGACGACCGAGCCGGAGAGAGTCGACTAACCCTGAAGCCGAGGCAAGACACCGGCGATGGCCCGGCGCGGCCAAGCCCGCGGCCATCACTCCGCGCCTCGCCCTCCTCGAATCCAACTCCCTGCCCTGAGTCGGGCAAACAACCGCCTTGGGTTGGGGCGAGGCGGCCCGTATCTTTCTTGCGAAATTGACTTTCGCAAGATTGGGCGGCCTCTTCTCTTGGTAAAGCTCCATGGACACCTTTACCCAACTCGTTGGTGAACGGATCCGGCTCGCCCGGGAAGGCGCTGGTCTTTCGCAGGAGAAGCTGACCCAAGCCCTGGGTTTCAACGACCGGCAGACCCTCTCCACGATCGAGCTGGGGCAGCGTCGGGTCAGTGCCGAGGAATTGGTCTGCTTTGCGAAGGCGCTGGGTCAGTCCGTGGATTACTTTACCGATCCCTACCGTGTGGCGGGCGCGGACGCCTTCTCCTATCGGGCGAAACGGACGACCGCCGCCGAATTGCGCGCCTTCGAGGTGAAGGCGGGGAGCCTGATCGCCGCCCAGAGACGGTTTCAGGAGTTGTTGTCGCGGCCTCCGAGCCCGGCGCAGCCCCAAATTGCGATGCTCACGCCGCAGGCCTCGCTGGACTTTGCCGCGCTTCAGGGCGAACGCTGCGCGGCCGCATGGCACTTGGGGGATGCTCCGGCGCTGCGCCTGCGCGAGGCGGCGGCGAAGAACCTTGGGGTGGTCGTTCTCCACGTGGATGCCCCGCGGACGATTTCCGGTGCCGCCTGCCGCTTGGCGGATGGCGCCTATGTGCTGATCAACCGCGCCGAACCGGAGGCGCGGCGGAACTTCGATCTCGGCCACGAACTGTTCCACATTCTGACTTGGGACAAGATGCCGCCTCCGCGGGTGGATCAGATCTCCGAAGAAGGGCAGCCGGGAGAAAAGCGTCCGAAAGTCGAGAAACTGGCGGATGCCTTCACGGCGGGCCTACTGATGCCGAGCGCGACGGTGCAAAACCGTTGGGCTCAGCGCGGGGATCAAGCGCTCGCGGAGTGGTTGAGTGCCAATGCCCGCGACCTCGGCGTTTCCCACCTCGCTCTCTATTGGCGCCTCGTGAATCTCCGATTGATCAAATCGGACGCCGACCTGCTGCGCCGCGTGGACCGCCTCCGCAGCGACGCGGTGGAGTCACGTCCCGCGCTCTACAGCGCGGACTTTGTGCGCGACCTGCACACCCTGATCACCGAGGGACTCGTGACGGTCCGTCGTGTGTTGACCTTGCTCGATCTGGATGAGGACGAGCTGAAGGGCGTCTTCACGTCCTACCAGATGAAGCCGCCCTTCGACCTTTGATCCGTGTTCGCTCCTCCTCGACAGAGCGTCGTGCTGGTGGACGCGAACGCGATGAAGGCAGCGCACCAACTCGGCTGCTGGAACGCTCTGCGGAGGAACTACGCACTGCACAGCGTGCGACTCTGTGTGGAGGAGGTCACACGACCCAACAAGAAGGGACGCCGACTGGTCGAACGACCGTGGGAGGATCTCGTCCAGGAGTTGGTCCTTGGCCGAGTGGATGACCTCGCCAGAGCCGACCTCGCTTTGACGATCGGTAACCGGAACGACGTGGATGCGGGCGAAGCTGAGCTTCTGGCCTACGCGCGCACTTTATCCGGAAAGGCCTGGTGGCTGTGCGGGCCGGACGGCGGCACGGTGAACGCGCTGCATCACCTGAAGCTCCTGGACCGAATGGTCTCCCTCGAAGCCTTGGCGACGGCGTGCGGTCACAGCGCAGCCGGCCTACCCAACAATTACACCGAGCGGTGGCTTTCCGACCAGCGGAGGAACAGGCTCTTTGAAAGCCTGTGAACCGCCGCGGGCGGGCCGGCCCGCCCGCTCAGGCGAGGTCCTGCGGGCGCCAGCCTTTGCGGTAGGTCGGGAAGAGGAGCTCGTTGGCCTCGGGGAGGTTGGTCTTCATCGCCTTCGCGTCCCAGGTGAAGGACTTGCCGACGAGGATCGCGAGGGTGCCGAGGCAGACGGTCTCCGTGAAGGGCACGGAGTACTCGAAATTGGAGCCGGCACCCTGCGGGTTGTTCGCGCGGATCGCGGCGGTCCATTCCTTGTGCGGGTCACCCCCCGGCACGCGCGGGATCGTGCGCGGCGGGAGCGAGGGCCGCAGTTCCTGCCAACGCGTCTCCGGCACGATGCGCGGGCTGTTGCAGTAATCATTGCCGTCGTAAACCGTCGCGGAATCACCGACGAGGAGCTGGCCGCCCTTGGCGAGTTCGCGGCCCGCCATCTGCGGCAGCGCCGGCGGGCGTTTCCCGCCTTCGTACCAGACGAGTTTGAGCGGGGCCATCGCACCGCGGGCCGGGAAGTAATACGTCACCACGGCCGACTTCGGGAACGCGACCGGCGAAGCGCCTTCAATTGACGTGAGTTCGACGCGCTCCGGCGCGCCGAGCCGCAGGCCCCAGAAGGCCGCATCCATGATGTGGCACGCCATGTCACCCAGCGCACCGCATCCGTAGTCGTGGAATCCGCGCCACTTGAACGGATGGATCGCCCGGCTGAACGGCCGCTTCGGCGCACGGCCAAGGAAGCCTTCCCAATCGACCCCCGCCGGCACCGGCTCCTCCGCGGGCCACTCCGCCATGCCCTGCGGCCAGACCGGGCGGTTGGTCCAGATGTGCGCCTCGCGTACCTGCCCGAGGATCCCGGCGTCGATCCACTCTTTGACCAAACGGCAGCCTTCGCCCGCATGGCCCTGGTTGCCCATCTGGGTGACCACGCCATTCATCCGCGCCAGCCGGAGGAGCTCGCGCGCCTCGCCCACCGTCTGGGTGAGGGGCTTCTGCACGAAGACGTGCTTGCCGAGCAGGATCGCCATGTACGTCGGCAGGAAGTGCATGTGGTCCGGCGTGCTGATGCAGACCGCGTCGATCTGGTCGTCCATCTCGGTCAGCATCTTCCGGAAATCCCGGTAACGCTTGGCGTTCGGGAACTTCGCGAAGAGCTCCTGGACCTTGGGCAATTCCCATTCGATGTCGCAGAGGGCGACGACGTCCTCATCGGCGTGCACGGCGATGTCGCTGAACCCCTTGCCGCCGCAACCGATTTGGGCGATGCGGATCTTGGTGCCGGGGGCGATCGGCCGCGGCTTGCGCGGGGACCGGACCAGACTCGCGCAGCCGGTCAGGCCGAGGAGCGCGAGGGCGGTGGTGGAGAGCGTGACGAAGTCGCGGCGGGAGACGGGTTGCATGCGCGGGTAAAGGGGTTGGAGAGGGGGACCGAGCCGGAGGGCGCGGCGGGTCAAACGCGGGACCTGCCAAGGCGACGGGCGATCGGGGGGCGGGGTCAAGCGTTTACCACCAAAGCGCTCGAGGTCGTCAGGGTCTTGTGCGCAGCCGAGGAATACGCTAGGTCTCGCACGGCCTCGACTTCGTCCGGCCCCCCACCCCGCCCGCGCATGTTCACGCCCTGTTCGACGCCGTCGCGTCTCCGCCCTGCCCGCGTCTCCGGTCGTTTCGCGCCGCGCCGACGGGCCTGGATCAGCCTCCTGCTCGCGGCCTCCGCGCTCGGCGGGTCGCCGCTCGGCGCCGGCACGATGCCGCACGGTGCCTTGCCGCCGGAGGTGCGCAGCCAAGCCGTGACGTCGGGCGGCCTCGTCCCGGGCGACACCGTGCCCAACTTCCGTCTCGTCGACCACAGCGGCCGCGCCCACGAGCTCTACTACGAAGTGAAGCGCAAGGTGATCGTGCTCGTCTTCACCGAGCCCGGCGACCCCTCGGCGCTGCGGACCGCCCGGGCGGTGCGGCGCTTGCGCGATGCGTTTCCCACCGCCGACGTCGCCGTGTGGCAACTCTCACCCGGGCAGCGGGTCGACCGCACGCTCCTCGCCGCCGCACAAGCCACCTACGCGGTCGATGATGTGCCCGCGCTGCATGACGGCGCGCAACTCGTCGCGATGGAACTCGGCGCCGCCACCTCCGGCGAGACCTTCGTCTTGGACGCCGGCGCGTGGACGCTCGCCTACCGGGGTCCCATCACGGACGCCGACCCGGCAAACGCACTCGACCAATCGCGCCGCGCCTACGCCGAGGAGGCGGTGACCGCGCGCCTCGCGCGCACCCCAGTCGCAACCCCGCGCGTCGCCGACCGCGCCGGAGCGTGGCCGCTTGATCTGCCCGCCGCCCCCGGCATCGATTACGCGACCCAGATCGCGCCCATCATCCAGAAGCGCTGCGTCGAGTGCCATGCCCCCGGCGGCATCGCGCCCCGCGCCTTCACGAGCTACGCCGATGTGTCGAGCCGCCCCGGCAATCTTCGCCAAGTCCTGCTCGAGCAGAAAATGCCGCCATGGGATGCGGATGCGCGGCATGACAGCTTTTCGCCGAACGCCGGCCTTGCTCCGGGCGAGGCCGCGCGCCTCCTCGCGTGGGTGCGCGCCGGCGCGCCGCGCGGCACCGGCCCCGATCCCATCGCCAGCAGCCCGCCGCCCGCCGTGCCCGGCTGGCCCTTGGGTCAGCCCGATGCGATCCTCACCATCCCGACGCAGGCGATTCAGGCGACCGGGCAGATCGATTATCGCTACATCCCGGTCGTGATCCCACAGACCCGCTGGCTGCGCGGCATCGTGATCCGCCCCGGCAACCGGAGTGTCGTCCACCACGCGCTCCTCTTCAACGGCCTCGATGGATTGCTCGCGTCCGGCGGCGGCCTCGGAGGCCACTTTGCGGGGTACGTCCCGGGGCTCGACCCCCGCTTCCTCCCCGCGGAAACCGGCAAGCGCGTCGTCGCCGGCGACCTCTTCGTGCTGCAGATGCACTACACGACCACCGGCAAACCGGAGACGGATCGCACGCAGGTGGGCTTGTATTATTTCCCGACGGGTGAGACGCCGAAGCGGGAGCTCAAGACCACGGCGGCGGGCCTGTCGGCCTTCACCATCCCGCCCGGAGCAGCCGAAGTGCCGGCGGAGAGCACGTACCGGGTGGCGAACGATTCGCTGCTGCACGAGCTGAACCCGCACATGCATTACCGCGGGAAGAAAATCGCCTATGATGCGGTGTATCCGGATGGCCGCTCCGAAGTGCTACTCAACGTCCCGACCTACGACTTCGACTGGCAGCGGGAGTACCGCTTTGCGATCCCGAAGCGCCTGCCGGCGGGGACGGTGATTCGACTGCGCGGCGCGTGGGATAATTCGGCGGAAAACCTCTCCAACCCCAACCCGAAGGCCACGGTGCGCTTCGGTGAGCAGACCGACGACGAAATGTTCATCGGGTACATCGGCCTCACCGACGCGCCCGCCGCCAATGACGTGCCGCCGATCTGGAGCGGGGCGCAGTTCGTCAGCGGCCATGCGGGACTTCCGCTGCGCGCACGGTTCACGGCCGAAGGCGGCAACGGGGTGAAGTACCGAGTGGATCAGCTGCCCGCCGGCTTGAGCATCGACCCAACCACCGGCGTGCTCTCCGGAACCCCGACCGACGCTGGGCGCGTGCGGCTCCAGCTCGTCGCGGAAAATCCCGTAGGCGCCGCGATGACACCCCTCGACCTCGCCATCCTGCCCAAGCCCACTGCGCCGATCTTCCTCCGCCAGCCGCAGAGCCTCCGCGGTGCGCTCGGCGGCAGCGTCGTCTTCGCCTCCGAGGTCGCCGCGGATCCCGCGCCCACGTACCAGTGGTACAAGGGCGATTCCGAGTTCTGCTTCGCCGAAACGCCCACGCTCAGCCTGACCAACCTCACGTGGGCGCACGCCGGCGACTACCGCCTCGTCGTCTCCAACGCGGCGGGAGCGATTTCCAGCCAACGCGTCACGCTCTCCCTTGATCCGCCGAGCCTGATCAACCTTTCGACCCGCTCCGTGCTCGCGCCAGGGCAGCGTCTGATTGCGGGACTCACGATCACCGGCAACGAACCGAAGCGCGTCCTCCTGCGCGCCATCGGCCCCACCCTCGCCGCCTTCGGCGTCACCGACGCCCTCGCCGATCCGGAACTTGCGGTGTACGACTCCGCCGGGCGACGGATCCTCGCGAACAACGACCAAGGCGATCTCCCCGCGTTCCTCGATCTCGCCACCGCCACCGCGGCGTCCGGCGCGTTCGCGCTGCCGGCGTCGAGCCGCGACGCCGCCCTCGCCGTGACGCTGCCACCGGGCGGCTATTCCCTCCACGTGACCAGCCGTGACGGCAAAGGTGGATCCGTGCTGGCCGAGGCCTACGAGGCCGACCAAGCGGGCACGCAGGTGATCAACCTCTCCTGCCGCCTCCCGCTCTCGACCGCGGCGCCGACCCTCATCACCGGCTTCGTAGTCGGCGGCAACGAAAGCCGTAAAGTGCTCGTGCGCGCGGCGGGCCCGGCGCTGAGCGCGTTCGGCGTGACCGGCGCGCTGGCCCAGCCCCGGCTCTCGATTTATCGGAGTGACGGCTCGCTGATGACGCGCGTGAGCGGGTGGTCGGACACGGCGGACGTGCGTGGCGCGGTGGCCGCGACCGGGGCGTTCGCCTTTGCGCCAGGGAGCGCCGACGCCGCCGTCGTGCTCACGCTGCCAGCAGGCAGCTACACCGCCCACGTCGACGGCGGCACCGGCGAGACCCTCGTCGAGGTTTACCGCGTGCCCTAGAGCGAGCGGCGCACCCGCACCCGGAACCGGGTGCGGTGCGGGCGCGGCGCGGCGATCCGATTACTTCTTCGCGTCGTCCCAGCCAAAATCCTTGATGAACTGCTCGAGGCGGGACCACGGGGCGAAGTCGCGGGCGAGCAGCCCGTGCTTGGTCGCGTAGCGCAGTACGCGCAGCGTCTCGAGGATCTCGGCCTTGCGGGCCTCGCGGTCTGTGGCCGGGAGCGTGGCGACCTCGTCGACGTAATCGAAGGCCATGCGCTCAAGCCGCGCGCGGATCTCCGCGTCGGGGGCGTAAATCAGCGACTCACCGAGACGGAACGCCTGCTCGCGGGAGCCCGAAGCCATCGAGGTGGCGTCCGCGCGGATGAACGCGGCGATCTGCTCGCGCTTCGCCTGCGTCGCGGCCGGCGACAACTGCCCATCCGTGCCGCCCTCGACCGCGCGCGGCGGCAGCGGACGATACCAGATGTTGCGGAAGCGGACCGGGTTTCCGTGATCCTGCAGCTTCAACGGCCCCTTGGCCGGCAGCGGACCCGCCTTCGTGCGCTTCATGTGTCCGGTCGGACCCTCGAGCGGCGTATGATCCTGCACGAGCACGCCGTTGCAGAAGACCGTGACGTAGCCCGGATCGAGCACGCGATCGCCATCGTACACCGGACGGCGGAAGACGATGTCGATGACCTGGAATTCGCCGGGCGGGCGCAGGGCGTTCGCCAGCGGCGGGTTGACCCCGTAGACCGACGCCGCAAAGCCGTCGGCGTAGGTTGGGTTGTCGTAGTTATCGAGCACCTGGACCTCGACGAGGCCGAGCAGGAAGATGCCGCTGTTGCCGCGACCCTGACTGCTGCCCTCGATGCGGGCCGGGGCGGCCCACTCGATGCGCAGCTGGCAGTCGCCGAACTCGTCCACCGTCCGGATGTCACCGGTCTTCGCGACGCACTCGAGAGCCCCGTCGCGGATGACCCACTTCGCCTCGCCACCTTCCTTGCGGTTCGAGACCCAGCGCTCCAGTGAAGCCGGCGTGCCGTCGAAAAGGACGATCGCGTCCGCCGGCGGCTGCCCCGGCTGCTGCGCGGTGCTGGCCGTGCCCGGCGCCACGCGCACCGGCTGCGGGCGATTGCGGTCGTGGATCGCCCAAGGATGCGTGTCATCAGGCGGATCGCCAAAAAACGGGGTGCCGACGAGAGGCGCCCCCACCGACGAGGCAAAGGACGGAAGCGACAGGCAAAGGGCCGCTGCGGAAGCCAACGGGGTCAGGGTAAGAAATTTCATCACGGGCATCCTCCTATCCCTCTTCAACGCCGCGCGGCAATCCAATCCCGGAAGAACCTGTTTTGGTGGACACGCGACCCCGCTTCGCTTCCTTAAAAATGTGCCCCTGCCCGGATCCGTCCCCCCCGCTTCGCTGGCTCCGTCCCGGGTCTGGTTCGCCACCGCCCTCGCTCTGCTCGGACTTTCGGCAGCCGCGCTGCCAGCCACCGCCGCGAACCCGGCACCCATCGACTTCAGCCGACAGGTCCGGCCCATCCTGTCCGACACCTGCTTCCATTGTCACGGACCGGACGAGGCCGGCCGCAAGGCCCGGCTGCGGCTCGACACCTTTGACGGCGCGACTCGCGACAAAGGCGGACTCGCGGCGATCGTGCCTGGGCACAGCCTCGACAGCGAGCTGATCGCCCGCGTCCTCAGCACGGACCCGGAGGAAGCGATGCCCCCGCCGGAGTCGAATCGCGCTCGCCTCACCCCTGAACACATTGCGATCCTCAAGCAGTGGATCGACGAAGGCGCGTCGTACCAGCCCCACTGGGCCTTCCAACCCCTCGCACCGGTTGCCACGCCGGAGAGCCGCGCGGAGGCCAGTCCGATCGACCGCTTCGTCGTCGCCGGCCTCGCGCGCCGCGGCCTGTCGCTGCAACCCGAGGCCGATCGTGATGCGCTGCTGCGCCGGATCACCTTCGACCTCACCGGACTGCCGCCGACATCCGCCGAGCTGGCCGCGTTCCGGAACGATTCCGCGCCCGACGCCCTCGAACGCACCGTGGACCGCCTGCTGGCCTCACCGCGTTTCGGGGAAAGAATGGCCACCGACTGGCTGGATCTCGCGCGCTACGCCGACAGCTTTGGCTTCCAAGTCGACCGCGACCGCGAGATGTGGCCGTGGCGCGACTGGGTAATCCAGGCCTTCAACCGCAACCTCCCGTGGAATCAATTCGTCACCTGGCAACTCGCCGGTGACCTGCTGCCCGGAGCGACCGACGAGCAGATCCTCGCCACGGCCTTCAACCGGCTGCACCCGCAGGAGGCGGAAGGCGGCTCGGTCGAGGAGGAATACCGGGTCAACTACGTCAACGACCGCGTGGCCACCTTCGGGACGGCGTTCCTCGGGCTGACCCTCGACTGTGCGCGCTGCCATGACCACCGGTACGACCCGATCTCGCAGCGCGAGTACTACTCGCTCTGGGCCTTCTTCCAGAACATCGACGAGGCGGGGCTCTACTCGTTCTTCACCCGCTCGGTGCCGACACCGACGCTGTGGCTGCCGGACCCCGCGCACCGCGCCCGCTACCAAGCGGCCACGGCGGAGGTCGCCCAAGCCGAGTCGGCCCTCGCCGCCGTACGCGAGAGCCGACGCGCGGCCTTTGCAGCCTGGCGCCAGGATCCGAGCGCGGATCGCACCCTCCTCGCCGGGGAAATCGCCCGCTTCGACTTCGACGCCCGCGAACCCGCCGTTCCTGCACCCGTGCTCGCGAAAGATGCCCCGCGCCCCCTGGGTGAGCCGCGCATCGGCGATGAGGAGCCCGATGAGGAGCCGCTCGCGGACATTACCTCCCGGCTCACCGGCGCCGTCAGCTTCGCCAACCGGGTCGCGCCCGCGCTGAACGCGACCAGCGCGAAGGACAACGAATCGGTGCCGGGGCGGACCGGCCTCGGCGTCCGCCTCACCGGCGACCATCCGATCGACACCCGCGTCGGCAACTTCCGCCGGCATGATCCCTTCACGATTTCCCTCTGGGTCCAGACCCCGGACCCGAAGGACCGCGCGGTGATCCTGCACCGCTCGCGCGCGTGGACGGACGCCGGCAGCCGCGGCTACGAACTCCTCGTCGAGGACGGCCGCCTGAAGTGGTCGCTGATCCATTTCTGGCCCGGCAACGCCGCCTCGGTCCGCGCCACCGCCCCGCTGCCGACCGGCCGGTGGGTGCATGTGACGGTCCGCAACGACGGCTCCAGCCGCGCGGCCGGCCTCAGCATCGCCGTCGACGGCGAGCCCGTCGCGGTGGACATCGTGCGGGACGGTCTGACCAAGGACATCCGCGGCGGCCGCGGCAACTCGATCGCGGTGGGCGAGCGCTTCCGCGACCGCGGCTTCAAGGGTGGCACCGTCGATGACCTCCGCGTCTTCAACCGCGCGCTGACCGACCTCGAGATCCGCGAACTCCACCAGCCCGGCGTGTCAGCGAACGCGTCCGACGAGGCGTGGTTCGAGACCTATCTTGCGCTCCACGACGCGCCGTACCGCGCCCGCTTGGCGGCGCTCCACGACGCGCGCGCGCACGCCAACCGCATCGCGGTCGAAGCGCGGGAAATCATGGTGATGCGCGAGCTGCCGGAGCCGAAGCCCGCGTACCTGCTTCGTCGCGGCGAGTACAACCAGCGCGGCGAGCGCGTGACGGCGGACACCCCGGCGGCGCTGCCGCCGTTCCCGGCCGACGCGCCGCGGAACCGCCTCGGCCTTGCGCAGTGGCTGACTGCGCCCGACCACCCCCTCCTCGCCCGCGTGACGGTGAACCGCTTCTGGCAGTCGCTGTTCGGTCGCGGCCTTGTTTCCACGGCGGACGATTTCGGCAACCAGAGCGACCGGGCGGAGTACCCGGAACTGCTCGACTGGCTCGCGGGCGAGTTCGTGCGCTCGGGCTGGGACGTGAAGGCTCTCTGGCGGACAATCGTCCTCTCGCAGACCTACCGGCAGCGCAGCTTCGCGAGCCCGACGCTGATGGCGGACGACCCGGCGAACCTCCGGCTTGCGCGCGGCCCCCGCCACCGCCTGCCCGCGGAGATGATCCGCGACCACGCCCTCGCGGCGAGCGGCCTGCTCGTCGAACGCATCGGCGGGTCACCCGTGCCGACGTATGATCTGCCCGAGTCGTTCAAGCCGGCGCCCGCCGGCAAGGGAGCGGACCTGTATCGGCGCAGCCTCTACACGTTCTGGCGCCGCAACGGCCCGGCGCCGGTGCTGGAGGCGTTCGACACGCCGAACCGCGTGGTCTGCGTGGCCCGCCGAGACACCACCAACACCCCGCTGCACGCGCTGGTGCTGCTGAACGGAGTCCAGTTCGTCGAGGCCGCCCGCGTGCTGGCCGAGCGGCTGCTGCACGACAGCGGCGGCCCCGGTGGCGCCTTCCTCGGCACCGCCTTCGCCCGCCTCTCCGGCCGGGCGGCGGACGCCCGCGAGCAGGAAATCCTCGGCCGCATGTACGCCGAGCAGGAGCAGCATTACCGCCAGCACCCGGCCGACGCGGCGTCCCTCGTCGCCCTCGGCGACACCCCGCGGAACCCCGCGACCGATCCCGTCGTCCTCGCCGCAGCCACCACCGTGGTGAACGCCCTGATGAATCACGACACCTTCGTCGTGAAACGCTGAGCCCCCTTTCCCCGTCCGCCCATGAACCCGCCCAACCCCCCGACCCCTCTCTGCACCGGCTACGCTCCCTGGATGCAGATGAGTCGGCGCGAATGCCTGAACCGCTTCGCCCTCGGCCTCGGCGGCATCGCCCTCGCGGAACTGCTCGGCCGCGGCTCCCGCCTCGTGGCGGCGGATGCGCCCCCGGCCGCGCCCGGCGCCGCGACGGCGGCGGCGCTGACCCACTTCGCCCCGAAGGCGAAGCGCATCATTTACCTTTTCCAATCGGGCGGTCCCTCGCAACTCGACCTCTACGACTACAAGCCCCTGCTCAACCGCCAGCACGGCCAGCAGCTTCCGGATTCGGTCCGCGGCGGTCAGCGCCTGACCGGCATGTCGGGCAACCAGAGCTCGATCCCGATCGCGGGGTCGCCGTTCCGCTTTGCGCAGTACGGCCAGAGCGGGGCGTGGGTGAGCGACCTGATGCCTCACACCGCGAAGATCGCCGACGAGCTCTGCGTCATCCGGTCGATGTACACCGAGGCGATCAATCACGGGCCGGGCGTGACCTTCCTGCAGACGGGCTCGCAGATCCCGGGCCGGCCGAGCTTCGGGTCGTGGCTCGACTACGGCCTCGGCAGCGAAAACGAGAACCTCCCGTCCTTCGTCGTCCTCCTCACGAAGGGCAAGACCGGCCAGCCGCTCATGTCCCACCTCTGGGGCTCCGGCTTCCTGCCCGCCCGCCACCAAGGCGTGCGCTTCCGCTCCGGCGCCGATCCGGTGCTGTACCTGAACAACCCGGCCGGCGTCTCGGCCGAGAACCGACGCCTCGCCCTTGATCGCCTCCGCGAACTGCACGAACACCAGTTCGCGGGCACGCCGGATGCCGAGATCACCACCCGCATCTCCAATTACGAGATGGCCTTCTCGATGCAGGCCAGCGTGCCCGAAGCCACCGACCTCAGCCGCGAGCCCGACAGCGTGGTGCAGGAGTACGGCCCCGACGCGCGCACGCCCGGCACCTACGCGGCGAACTGCCTCCTCGCCCGACGTCTCGCCGAACGCGGCGTGCGCTTCATCCAGCTCTACCACCAGGACTGGGACCACCACGGCAGCCTCCCCGGCGGCATCCGCCGGGAAAGCCTCCAGACCGACCAGGCGTCGGCGGCGCTTGTCTCCGACCTCAAGCGCCGCGGCATGCTTGATGACACGCTCGTGGTCTGGGGCGGCGAATTCGGGCGCACCAACTACTGCCAGG
>JBEIGD010000029.1:0-45000 GCA_040382075.1 Opitutaceae bacterium | reverse complement strand
CCCCGAGCAGCCAATGGTAGTAGGACGTTAGGTCCCGCGAGAGTAGGTCGTTGCCAGATTTATGACCCGGATTGTGCCAACGCACAGTCCGGGTCTTCTTTTTTATCCGGACCGCCGCGTCCGTTCCACCCTGCCCGTCGGGCCGCTTCACGCTTTTCAAACGTCCGCTCGTGCCGCAGGGTGTCACCATTCCCATGATGCACCGCCGGCTCTTTCGTCGTTTCCCGCTCGTTCGCGCCCGTCTTCTCGTGGCCGCGCTGTTGTTCGCGCTGCCGTTCTCCGGCCACCGCGCCGAGGCTGCCGTCCCGGCCGACGTGCTGGCCGACCTGAAGTCCAAGGCCGAATCCGGCGATTCGATCGCGCAGTACAATCTCGGCGTCGCCTATGCCGATGCCGCCGATCCGGTGTCCGACGCTTCCGAGGCGTACGCCTGGCTGACGCTCGCCGGCGAGCAGGGCGCCAATCTTGAGGTGCTGCAGGCGCTGATCGAGCGCCTCTCGCCCTCCCAGCTGGCCGAGGGCAAGCGTCTGCTTGACTCGCGCCGTTCCGAACTGGCCCAGCGCGCCCGCGAGGCTTCGCCTTTCGTCGGCACCGCCGTCAACGCCGCCGCCACCGGGGCGTCGGCCGTGGTCGCCGCCGCCACCGACGTGGTCGCTACCCCGGCCTCCCCTGCTGTGAGCGGCTCCGGCGCCGCCGCCAAGGAGGCCGCGCTCGGCAAGATCGCCGAGCTCAACCAGCAGATTTCCGCGCGCGATCAACGCATCGCCGCTCTCGAGGCCGAGCTGTCCGCCGCGAAGTCCAAGCCGGCCTCGCGCGAACTGCAGGAGCAGCTCGCCGCAAAGGCCCAGTTGCTCGCCGCGAGCGATGCGGCCCGCGAGACGCTTTCCCAGCAGTACGCCACGCTCAGCGCCGAAGCCGATACGCTTCGCGCGAAGTTCGCCTCCGAGCAGAAGTGGGGCGCCGAGCTCGTCCGCAGCGAACAGGCCCGCAAGGAACTCGAAGCCGAACGCGACTTGCTGCAAAAGCAATTGTCCGCCGGCACCAACGCCGATGCCCAAGCCAGCGCCGATCTCGTCCGCCGCGCCGAGGAGGCCGAGGCCAATCTCGCCACCGCACTTCGCAGCTACGCCGTGCAGTCCACCGAGCTCGACCAACTTCGCACCACCCTCGCTTCCGCCGAGGGTGAAAGCACCGCGTTGACCGGGCGCCTCGCCGATCTTGAAGCCGCGAAGGTTTCCCTCGGGAACGAGTTGGCCGACAGGTCCGCCGCCGCCGCCGAAGCCGACCGCCTGCGTGACCAGCTGCGTCAGACGCAGCAGCAGGCCGCTGCCAGCGCTCTCGAGCTCAATCAGCTGCGCATCCGGCTAGCCATCCTCGCACCTTCACCCTCAAGCACGCTGTCCTCGCCGACTCGCCCGGGCGCCGCGGATACGACTTCGCTCGCCGCTCCCGCCCCCGAAGCTCTGCCGGCCGCCGGCTCCAGCTCGTCGGCCAGCACGACCTCCGCCTCCGCCCGTTCGCATGTCGTGCAGCCCGGCGATACGCTGAGCCGCATCGCACAGCGCTACTACGGGAATGGTCGCCGCTGGAATGAGATCCTCGCCGCAAACAAGGCGGTGATCCCGAACCCGGATCGTCTGGCCATCGGCACTACGCTGGTCATTCCGTGATCGTTCGCGTCCGCGGGCACGGCGCCGTGCGCGGTTCCAAGCCATGCGGCGATCGATGCGAGTTCCGCCCATGAGGGGAGACGACCTCACCATCGGCTTCGACGCCGACGATACGCTGTGGCATAACGAGACGATCTTCGAGAACGTCCACCTGCGCTATCGCGCGTTGTTGGGCCGGTTCCACGATGCGGCAACGGTCGATCAGCGGCTGTTCGCGACGGAGATGCGCAACCTCGAGCGCTACGGCTATGGGGTGAAGGGGTTCATGCTTTCCGCCATCGAGACCGCCATCGAGCTGTCCGATGGCCAGATCAGCGCCGAGGAGATCCGGCTCATCATCGCGTTGGGCCAGGATATGCTGGCGCATCCGGTGGAATTGTTGGACGGCGTACTCGATGTGGTCGGCCCCCTTGCGCACGCGCACCGCCTGCTCCTCATCACCAAAGGCGATCTGCGCGATCAGGAGCGCAAGTTGTCGCTCAGCGGATTAGCGGGGCACTTCGGTGCCGTCGAAATCGTTTCCGAAAAGGACGCCCCGACGTACGACCGCATCCTGCGTCGGCACGGCATTTCGCCCCAGCGTTTCCTCATGGTGGGCAATTCGCTGAAGTCCGACATCCTGCCCGTGCTGGAGCTCGGCGGAGTCGCCGCTCATGTGCCCTACCATCTGACGTGGGCCGCCGAGCGAGTGGACCGTATCCCTACGGCTGAGGGACGGTTTTTCCAGCTGCGTTCGCTTCGCGACTTGCCGGATCTGTTGAACGCGATGAAAGCCAGCACCTGAGTGAGTCAACCGGCGGGGGCGGGGGATGGGCGACGACGCGCGGTTGGCTCCGGCGCAGGTTCAGCGCGCTCCCCGCGTTTCGGCGCGCACGTCGTCCAGCGCACGCCCGACGCTCAACGGGCCGCGCTTCCCTCGGCCGCGCTGCTCTTGATCGGGCCGGCGCAGTGCTTTGCTTCGCGGGCGATCGCGCCGGATCAGCGTGCGGTCGGTTCGTCGCTCAGGGGCAGCCGTACGCGGACGCACAACCCCGAGCGATCCGCCCCGTTCTCCGCCTCGATCGTGCCTCCGTGCAGATCAGCGATGCTGCGGCTGATCGCCAGCCCGAGACCCGTCGAGTGAGCATTCTCGGTGCGTCCCGGGACCTCGAAGCGCACGAAGGGCTGGAAGATCCGCGTCCGCAGATCCTCGGGTACTCCCGGACCCTCATCCGTGATGCTGACTTCCCATATTCCCCGGAAGCACGAGGAGTCCAGACGCACGGTCCCACCGCTCGGGGAAACCGACAGGGCGTTGGCGAGGAGGTTCAGCAGGAGTTGCCGGATCAGGCTGGGATCGACTCGCACCCAGCCTTCCTCAGACGTCCCCACCACGAACTGCACCCGGCGATCCTCGGCCAACAGACGGGCATCCTCGGCGAACTCCGAGACGAACTCCCGCACGTGTACAGGTCGACGCTCCAGGGCGAGGACATGGCCCTCGGCCTTGGCGAGGAAGAGCAGGCTTTCGATGAGGCGACTCAGACGGGAGACCTCCTCCAGCAGATCTCCGATCGCGGCCTGGGCGCCGGGATCGTCGGCGAGCTGGCGCTGGAGACGCTCGGCGTTGAGACGGATGAGCGAGAGCGGCGTCTTCAGCTCGTGAGAGGCGGTGGCAGAGAAGTGCCGCATCTGGTGAAACGACACCTCGATGCGATCGAACATTTCGTTCAGCAGGCGGACGAGAGAAGCGAGCTCGTCGCGGCCGGGTGGCACGGGAATGCGCTCAGCGAGTTGGTCTCCGCGGATTCGGGAAGCCGTCTCCCGGATCGCCCGCACGGGCTGGAGAACCAAGCGGGCGAAGCCAAACCCGAGGCCGATGCTGATCAGCGTGACCGACACCAGCAGGAACACACTCACCCGGAGATAATCGCGCAGCAGGCGCTGCGTGGCGTCCAATCCACTGGCGATCTGGACGCGCCACGACCCGAGCGAGTACTGCGAGACATAGACGTTGCCCAGCGAGGCGAGGGATTGCTCGAGGTGCACGGCCTCATTGGTCAGCACTGGCAGTCGCACGCCGCCAAGGTTCCGGGAGTGAAAGAGGATTCGGCTCTCGGACTGACTTACTTGCACGAAGAACAGCGTCGCGCCCGCGTCCGTGATGGGGGAAAGACGCTGCCCCAGCTCCTCCGGGGTCAGGTTGGTGCGCGACTCGATTGCCGCCACCACCTCCGTGAACTCGATGTCGTGCAGGCTCTCCAGACTCCGCAGCATCTGCCGGTCGAGCAGCCATGCCCCGGCCCCGAGCACCAGCGCGGTGGTTGCCGTCACGAGCGTTGCGAAGCGCAGTGCGATCCCTCCGGTGAACGATCCCGACAGGAACTGACGACGGGAGGAGTCGGAGGGGTGACGGTTCATGTGAGCTGGTAGCCGACGCCGCGAACGGTCTTGATGGCGAGCCCGCCTCCCTCGTGGTCGAACTTCTGCCGCAGCCGGCGGACGTAGACATCGATCAGATTCGTCTCGAGCTCGTACGACGCCTCCCAGACTTTATCGGCAATCAGCGTGCGGGTGAGCACACGCCCGGGATTCTGCAGGAAGAGCTCCAGCAGGGCGAGTTCTCGGCTGGTGAGTTCCACCGGCTTGCCGCCGCAGGTCGCGGTGCGCGCGAGCAGATCCAGCCGCACGGTCCCGTGCGTGAGAACCGTCTGTTTCGTGCCGGCATGGCGACGGACGAGCGAGCGAATGCGCGCCAAGAGCTCCTCGATCGAGAAGGGTTTCGGAAGGTAGTCGTCCGCTCCCAGATTCAATCCGCGGATGCGATCCGCCACCGCATCGCGCGCGCTCAGGATCAGCACGGGCTCGTTGAAGCCGGCGCGTCGCCATTCCTGCAGCAGATCCAGCCCGTCGCCGTCGGGAAGTCCCAGGTCGAGGATGATTGCATCGCACGCCGATGCCGCCAGGGCGTCGCGCGCATCCCGGCACGTCGAAACCAGCTGCGTGGCATGGCTCTGCTCCTGCAGGGCTCGTTCGATGAACTGCCCGACCCGGCGTTCGTCTTCGACGATGAGAATCTTCATGACCGCGGCGTCCCGGCAGCTTGCAGGCCGGCGACGAATCGGGCGAGCGAAACGACGTCTTCGTCGGGCAGGTATTCCCGGCCGGCCATGGCGGTGCCGGGCACGCCGAACTTAATCAACCTTGCCAAGTGCAATTCGCGTTCTTGCGGGGTGAGCCCCTCGGGCAGGTGGCGCCACGGCCTCTGCACCAAATCCGGCGGGCTCTGCGCGAGTCGCGCCGCCAGCTTACCATTCCCGCGCCCCGCGTCCCCATGGCATGGCGCGCAGAGTTGAGCGAACCGGGAGCGGCCGCGAGTGAGCTCCGTTTGATCTCCGGCGCGTGGCTGAGCCGGAGTGTGTGGCATCCATGCGGCCGCGCTTGCCACGCGGGCGGCCAAGGAGTCGCGACCGAGGCTCGCAAGATAAGCGACGAGCGCATCGCCCCGCGGATCGCCGTCGGCGAAGAGGTGCGCGTAGGACGGCATCCGCGAGCCGGGCGACACGCTGCGCGGCTCGATGAGGTGCAGCCGGTTCCATTCCGCTGAGCGTCGGTTACCCACCTGACTCAGGTCGGGTCCGAGGCGTCGGTTGCCGAGCAAGGGCGGACGGCCTTGCAGTTGTGCTGCAAGCGAGGGAACGGGTCCCCAGCGCGTGGCGTCTTCCGCCACGCTGGGACGCAGGTATTGCGAGTGACAGTGCAGGCAGCCCTCGGCGATGTAGGTTTGCCGACCGAAGGCGATGACGGCCTCTTCGTTTGCCCGGATGTCGGAGTGGGTCAACGCGCCGCCGAGCAGCACGGCGAGCGCGGCGGCGCCGACGCGTCGCAGGTGGCGGTGCCGCCAGCCGAGGGCGAAGGCGAAAGCCAGCCCGGCCGCGGCGCAGAACCAGGCGGGGATGTGATGCAGGTCCTGCGCGAGCCCAATGCCGAGAGCGGAGCCGCCCCATCCTGCCACGGCGAAGAGCGCCGCCGAGAGTCGGGGGCGTCCTCCCTGCGCAGGGTAGGCGACGAGTGCGGTGGAGTAAAGCGAGACACCGGCGGTGTAGAGCACCTCGACGCCGGTGGTTCGTGCTGCCCCGTCGCCAAGCCACAGCGCCGCGCCGGTGAGGAGCGCGAACGCCAGCCCCAAGACGCGCGCGTTGAATCCGCGGTCAATCGCGATGCCGGCGATGACGGCGGCCACAAGATGAGTGAGGGCGTTGCCGCCGAGCACCCAGGCGCCCTGCCACGTCGCGTTGCGCAAGGGCTCCGTGTGCTGGATGATGTAGAAGGCGGCGGAGTCCAACCAGACGAGCGCGAGGAACGCGACCACCCAGCAGGCAGGGATCGGCGGCTGGAAGTCCGCGCGTTCGGCCCGCGGTGCGGCAGTGAGGGAAAGTCCGTTGGCCGCCAACGCGCCGATCACCACGGCCACGGCCGCCACGACCGTTTGGTCCGCCGGACTCGCATTGAAGACCGAAGGCAGGTTGCAGAACGCGTAGGCGGAGCCCGTGCCGATCCCGGCCCAGAGTCCGAGCCTCCGCCCTCCGAGCACGCCCCGAAGCCCGCTGACCAGAATCACGGTGAGCCAGCCCAGGCTCAGGCCCACGGACAACGCGGCGACCATCATCAAGAGCCACGTTTTCGCGAGGAGGGCGAGCACGGCGGCCACGCCGCAGGCCCTGAAGCCTTGCGCCACGGACCGGGGGTAGCGCTCAAAGCGGAAACTCCGAGCCGCCAACAGGCTCCCAGTCACGCCACCGACGCCGAGTGCGCCGAGGAGCCAGCGCAGCCGTCCCTCGGCCAGCGGCAGCGCTAACTCCACCAGCGCGAACTCCGCGAAGAGGAGAAAATAGACGTACGTCGCCGCGATCGCGACGACCGCACATGCCACCGCAGACCGGCGCGGTGACTCTTCCTGAGGGGCGTCAGTCATGGCGAGAGCGCCCGACGCCGCGGCGCAGGAGCAGGGATTGCGCGACGGCGAGCCCAAAGTCCGTGGCGGGGACGCTCAGCCACATCGGGCTGAGGTGGCCGAGCAGAATGGCACTCAGGCTGTAGCCGCCCGCCGCGATCCGAAAGATGATGGTGGCTCCGAGAATGACTCGCAGTCGCTCCGCCGGCGCGGCCAGAGCCCACAGATAAGTGGTGCCGACGGCCGCCACGAATGCGCCCACGAACCGCAGGAAGATCAGAGCTTCCGGTCCAGGCACCGCGACGAACATCAGTGGCAGCACCACGGTGGGGATGAGCATCAGGCCGAGGCCGGCGGCGGCATCCATTGCTCCCGCGAATCCGCAGAGCGCCCGGGCGAGGAAGTCCGGAGAATAAGTCTTCATGGTCGAAAAGCATTGCGGAGCCAAATCACGGAGGCCGCAAGCAGGACTCCTCCGCCCGCGGCGCGCAGCCACAACCAGCGCTCGGCCGCGGCAGAGCCGAGGAAGAGCGCGGAGACATCGGACCGCTCCACGGTGAAGAGGCCGATCAGGGCGACGAAGTGGAGGACGAGTCCGACGTGCCACAGCGCGAAGCCCGGTGTAGCCATCGAGGGTGCCACCGCTGTGGAGGGCCCGATCGGTGGGTCTTCCGGGTCGGTCGAGGGAGTTATGCACTGGAGCATCACGTGGTTCACCGCCGTGATGAAACCGGCCATCGCGAGGTGCGCATGGGCCACCAGACCATGGGTGAACTTCAGCGTCTCGGAAAACCCCGGCAGGAACGTCAGCCATCCATCGACGACCAGGAGAGCCCAGCAAGCGAATGCGGAGAGCAGCCAACGCCGTGTCGCCGCAGGCCAGACGTAGGCGCGGAAGTGCAGCCACGTCAGCGGAACCCACGCCAGCAGCGTGCCGAGCGCCGCTTGCGGCGCGAGGCGGTGGTGCGACACCGCGCCATGATTCAGTCCGGCGTAAAGCAGCCACGAAGCCACGAGCGCGGCGACGTACAGGCGCGGCCCGTACGCCCGGGTCCACCCAGTGCCAGCGTGGCGCGGTCGACCGAGCACGACCGGCAGCGCACCGTAGAGCGTGAGGATGCCGAGCGTGGAACCGAGCAGCGCCGCTCCCGTGGCTCCGCCAGAGTCGGGATTCACCGCCGGATAGACCGTGGCACCCGCGGCCCAGAAGAAGACTACCGGAACGACGAGGAGGGCGGCGAGGACGGACGCGGCGAGGAGCGCGCGCCCGGTGAGGACATCCGATACCCGCGAGGGTCGGCGCCACCACGTGTGGGCCGCGAGGACAGTCCAGAGAACCAGCATGGCCGCCGGCAGGGCGGGTCGCATCCAGCCGCTCCATTCCATGAAGAGTTTGCCGCTGCTGTGCCCCGCCAGCCACGAGACGCTCCCTGCGGCGAGGGCGAGGGACCAGGCCGCGAGGCCAATGTTTCCGTGACGCGCGGCGTGCGGATGACGCGGATCCAAGAAGACGCGCAGCGCCACGCCGATCAGCGGCACGGTGCACCAGCCGTACAAGTGCCCGTTGAGGTGGACGCTGACCCAGCGCCCGTAGCTGAGCGGTGCCAGCAGATCATTCAGACTCGGCCACGCCAGCAGTAGCGCCATCAGCAGGCCCACGGCATTGGCGAGGGCGAGCCAGACGAAGGCATGCTGCGAGGTGCTCCGACTGACGGTAGCGAGCGCCGTGTGCTCAGCGGTCGGCACGGTGAAGGAGGGCGTGGGCATCGTTGGCACGGCGGAGCGCGCCGCGCTCCACTCGGCAAGTAGCTGCATCAGAGATTGGCCAGCAACCGTCCATCACGCACCCGGACGATCCGGTCGCAGGCCTCGGCGAACCGGCGTTCGTGCGTGGCGAGGATGATCGTGATGCGGTCGTGCTGGGCGAGCGAACGCAGCAGCGCGAAAACGGAGTCCCCGGTGGCCTCATCGAGCGAGCCGGTGGGTTCGTCCGCGAGCAACACCGCCGGGGCGTTGAGCAGCGCCCGGCAGATCGCGGTGCGCTGGCGCTCGCCGCCGGAGAGATCCTGGATGCGGTGGGAGAGACGGTGCTGCAGGCCGACGCGTGTCGCGAGGTCGCGCACCCGTGCGGCGGTCTCCGCCACCGGACGGCCGAGGGCGAGGGCGGGGATCCGGATGTTCTCCTCGACGGTGAGGTCGGGGATGAGATTGTGCAGCTGGAAGACGAAGCCCAAGTGACGGCGGCGCAGTTCGAGCCGGTTGCTCTCAAGGGTCGGATCGAGTCCGCAGACGCTGAGTTCGCCGCGATCCGGCGTATCAAGTCCGCCGAGCAAATGGAGAAGCGTGCTCTTGCCGGAACCGGAGGAGCCCCAGAGCGCGACGACTTCACCGGCGCGCACCTCAAGTGAGGCGTCCTGCAGGACGCTGACGCGGCCCTGATCGTAGCTCTTCCACACGTGTCGTGCACGCACGACGATGCTGCCACGGTCACTCATAGCGCAAGGCCTCCGCAGGTTGGATCCGTCCGGCGAACCGGGCGGGGTAGATGGCGCCGGCGACGGCGGTGACCACGGCGGTCGCCGTGATCCCAAGCAGCACCCAGCCATTCACGTTGGCCTGGACGTAGCCCTGGAATTGCGGCGCATGGGGAAGTGCGAGGAGCACCCCTCCGCCAAGGAGCAGGCCGACCACGAGTCCGGCGCAGGCGATCGCCGTCGCCTCGCCCAGCACGAGGGCGGAGACCTGCAGTTGCGAGAAGCCGCAGACCCGGAGGACGGCGATTTCGCGGATCCGGCTGAAAACGGAGAGCAACATCGTGTTGGCGACGCCCAGACCACCGAGTAGGAAGGCGCAGAGTCCCACCGCCCACGCAGTCATCTTCAGGATGCGGAATGAATTGTAGCTCTGACTGAATTCCCGGTTCTCCAGTGCGATCAGGCGGGGATGCGCGGACTCGACGGCGCGCTTGAAGGCGGCCCCCTCAGCGGTGTTGCGCAGCGTCACGGCGACGACCGAGCAAACCCCCGGACGGTGGAAGAAAGCCTGCGCGGAGCGGAGAGGCAGAAACACGCCGCCGTCCTCGAAACCGTTTTCCGTGCGAATGACGCCGGCGACGCGGTAGTGCTGTGCGCCGATGGTGACATCCTCACCCGTGGGCGTCTGGAGAAAGTCCGCCGCCCGGGAGCCGAGGAAGATCTCGTCGTCGCGTGCGCCGAAGCGCTCCCGAGAACCCTCGCGCCACTCCGCGTGGGTCAGCCGGGGATCGTCGGCTTCGAGACCGAAGCACGTGATGACGGGGAACCCCGGCGACGAGACCACCCCAAAGAGAAGCGGATGAGCCGAGGCGACGTTGGGGAGCGCACGGATGGCCTGAGCGTCGGCTTCCGGGACGGAACTGAAGAACAGGTCCGAGACGTTGCGCTCGAACACCAGGTAGTGACTGTCGCTGGAGAGGATGCGTTCGAACATGCCGATCGCGCCGTTGACGATGCCGAGGATGGTGAGCATCGCGGCGACGCCGAATGCGATGCCGGCCACGCCGATCAGGGCGCGCAGGCGGTGTCGCCGCAGGTTGGTGAAGACAAGCGAGAGTGAGCGCATCGCGGGGCTCAGGCGGCGTTGACGAGTGCGCCGGCGGGGCTGGGCACGACGTGCTCGTGGAATGCGATCAGGTAGGACCAGCGCGGATGGCTGGCGATCAGGGTGCTGATCGCCTTGGTGGCGAGCGCGCTGAGTCGGGCCACGCGGTGGCGCGTCGCCGGGACGCCGAGTGCGACCGCGAGGTTCGGGCGGGAGAGGGCGCGATCCCGTCCGGGCGTCTTGCCCGTCGTGGCGGCCGCTCCGATCAGGTCGGCGAGGTCGTCGGCGGCTTGGTAGGCGAGGCCCCAGTAGATGCAGAGTGCCTTGAGCAAGCGCAGTTCGTGGGCGCAAGGCGTGGCGGGCAGGGCTGGGAGGAGCACGGCGAGCCAGAAGAGCGAGGCGGTCTTGCGCAGCGCCACGGTGCTGACGTTGCGGTCGGTTCCCGGGCTCTCGGCGAAGCGAAGGTCGAGGGCTTGCCCACCCACCAGCCCGGCGGTGCCGAGGCAGCTGTCGAGGCAGGCGATCGCCGCGACGCGGATTTCGGCGGACTGGCGCGCGAAACTGAGGTTGGCGAGGGCGTAGGCGCGATTGATGAAGGCAAGGGCCGCCAGGATGGTGCTCGCCTCGCCATGAACGCGGTGCGCGCAGGGCCGGCCGCGGCGATGGGTGGCGTCGTCCATGCACGGCAGGTCGTCGATGAGCAGCGAGGCCAGGTGGAGAAATTCCACGGCGCAGGCGAGGTGCTCGGCGTCGGCGGCGGCGAGTCCGTGGGTCCGGGCCGCGAGGTCAACCAAGCGCGCGCGGACGAGCCGTCCCGGGTGGGCGGCGGCGTCGGTGATGACAGAATGCAGGTGGGCCTCCACGCCCGGGGCGGTGGGGGCATTCCGTTGCAGGGCCTCGACCAGCTCGGTCAGGCGTTCTGGGCTGTCTGAACGAGGGCGGGCGAGGCCGCCGAGCGTGCGATGGGGCATGGCTCAGGATGCGGAGGGTTTGGCTTGGAGGTGGAAGCGCACCTTCACTTGGGGGTCGACGGTGAGCAGCCCGAACATGCGGATGATCGGCAGCCCGAAGTCGCGGGTGTCGAGCACCGCCTCGCCGTCGAGGCTCCACGCGGTGGCGGACGGCACGATCGTCACAGGAAACTCGACCGCTTTTTCCTGCCCGTGCAGCGTGAGCACGCCGGCGGCCCGGTAGCGGTCGGAGCTGCCCTCGCGGGTGAGTTGGCGCAGTTGAAAGCGGCCCTCGGGAAAACGGTCCGACTCGAACCAAGCGTTCATCTTGCGATCGCGCTTGTCGTTGCCGGTCTTGAGATCGGCGACGCGGAACGAGACGGTGGCGGTGGCCGGAGCGGTGTTCGCATCGTCGAGTTCGATCGCGGCGGTGAAGCCCGTGAGCGTGGCGGTGAACGCATCGCCGGTGGCGCGAACGTCCACCGAGACCGACGAGCCCGTTGGTTCGACGCTCAGCGTCGGGCGGGCGGCGACCAAGGCGGTCGCCAGACTGAGCAGGAGGAGAAGTCCGGGAAGAAACCGTTTCATCGCCGCCCACTGTGGACGGCGTGGATGAACCCAACGTGAAGCAGAGATGAATTTTGGTTCATCCTGCGGGCCGGATCTAGGGCGAGTCCGGCGCGGTGCGCCACGCGCGCGCGAGAGCCGCGCGGCAGGCGAGGAAGAGCAGCCACATCAGCACGAGGGTGATGAGCGTGTGGCTCAGGTAGTGGGCGCCCTTGAGCATCTGGTAGATGCCCATCCATGATCCGACGGCGAGACCGACGGCGATGCCGAGCAGGCGCCCGCGGCGAGTCGCGGCGAGGCCGGAGAGGGCGAGCAGGGCGAAACCGCCGCTGGCGTGGCCGGCGGGAAAGCACACCCCGCGCCGCTCCGGACGGGCATCCTCCGGGAAGCGTTCGAAGAGTTTTACGTACGGCACGTCCCCGCCGTAGCGGGTGAGCTCGTACGGACAGAACATGTTGGTATTGGCCTTCGCCACGCCGGTGAGGTACGGGCCCAGCCCGAGGCAGACGATCACGGCGGCGAGTTCGCGGCGCCGGTGCGCGAGCCCAAGGCGGCGGCGCCAGCCTGCGGGCCCGAGGAGCAGCGCGATGCACGCGAGGCCGAAGGCGATGAGCACGGCCTTCGGTCCAGTGTAGAACAGGGCCTTCGGCAGGCTGGCATTCTCGTCCACCCGCCAATGCCCGGAGGCAAAGTCAAAGCAGGCATCCTGCACCCAGAGATCCAGAGGGGTGAACTCGGCGAGCAGGAGGACGCCCAGGAGGGCGGCGACGGCCGGCCAGAGCGTGCTCCGCAGGGGGTCCTTGCCGGACGGGGCGGATGGGCTGACGGCGCTCATCCGTCCTAACGGCCGTCGAAGTGACGCCGCCACCAGTGCTTCAGGTTGGAATCGACTCGAACCTTGACCGACAGGGAGGACGAGGTGCCGTCCGGGCCAAGCGTGGTGCGCAGGCCGGTGCCGATGAACCAGCGGCCCTGGGTCGGCGTCCACCGGGTTGGCAACTCCCAGAGCAGGCCTGGCCGGAAGCTGATTGAATCGTTGCTGGCCCCGCCGAAGGCGCGGGTCGTCCCGAAATCCGTCTGGAAGGTCGCATGCAGGGTACCGAGGTCCCAGACCAAGCCGGCGGAGCCGAGGAACGCGTCGTCGGTCAGTTGATTCTCCTTGAGGGTGCCGTCCGCGTGGGACAGCGAAACGATGTCGCCGCCGACCGACCAGAAGACGCGTACGCCCGGGAGATCGGCGAGAGAGCGGGAGAAGGTCATGAACGGCATGACGTGCTCGAGTCCGTCGATGAGTTCGGAGGGCGGATTGCCGAGGGCGCCAAAGTAGTCGATGCCGATTCCGGTATCCCATCCCGCCAGTATGCGTTCTCCGAGGTTGTACTTGGTACCGACGTGCACTTCGGCGAGACCGAGTTCGGTTCCCACGGCAGTGCCGCTTAGGCCGTGGGAGACGTAGCCCGTCACGTCCCCGACGATCTCCCAGCGTTCGGTCAGTCCGTAGCGGAGTCCGACCGGGAAGCGGAGATGGTCATACTTGCTGAGATCGCCGAACCTCGGATTGAAGGTGAATCGGAGGGCGTTGCGCCTCTCGGTGTTCGGCAAGTTTGCGGTGAAGACGCCGCTCATCTTGAGGACGGAGTCGGAGCGCGGAGCAGAGCCATCGGTGGAGGCGGCGCCCGTCGGCGCCGCGTCCAGCGCTCCGACGAGCAGGCCGAGGCTCAGTGCGAAGAGGAGAGCTTGGCCGTGACGGCGTCGAGGAGTAGGCAATGCGGTGGGCAATGGGCGGGGGAGGATGGGCATGGCATCACGGGCCGGCGCGGCGTGACAAAGGGGAGGGGGAGTCGGCCTGAGCCGTGCGACGTCCCTCCACGGTGGCACGGTGGCGAGCTTGGTCCTCCGGGGAAAGGGAGCGATAACGGCCTTCCTGGTAGAGGTGGCTCGCGACCTGATAGTACGAAATGGTTTTGTGCACCTGGTCTTGGTCCGGCGTTCGTGGCGTGAGGGCGAAGCTGCGCGGATCGTAGCCGTAGTGATCCACGCCCCGGAGTGGGCGGAGGACCGTGAGGAGGCCGGGTTCATACAACCCGACGCGTTGGTAGTTTCCGATCAGCGCGCGGCGGTCGCCGGAGGCGTGCCGGACATCCCAGCCGAAGAAGCGCGAGGCATAGGACCAGTTGAGGAGTCCGAGCAGCGTCGGAGCGTAGTCCACCTGGCTCATCAGGTCGTTCACCTTGCCCGGTGCGATCTGGCCGCCGGGTGAAAAGATGATGAGGGGAATGTGGTAGTGTTCGACGGGCAGGGCGGCTTGGCCGGCGACGGAGGCGCAGTGGTCGGCGACGATGACGAAGACCGTGTTGCGGTACCAAGGCTTGGTCGCGGCGGCGCGCAGAAACTCGCCGATCGCGTAGTCGGTGTACTTCACCGCGCCGTCGCGCCCTGAGACCTTCGACGGCAGGTCGATCTTCCCGTCCGGATAGGTGAAGGGACGGTGGTTCGACGTGGTCATCACGAAGAAGTGGAACGGCTGCCCCTTCGCCGCCGCGGCGTCAGCCTCGCGCAGGGTCCAGCGGTAGAGGTCGCCGTCACAGGCTCCCCAGGCGTTCGCGAACGTGATGTCGGAATCAGCGACGGACGCGCGGTCGACGACGCGGTAGCCGTTGCCCTCGAAGAACGCGTTCATGTTGTCGAAGTAGCCGTAGCCGCCGTAGATGAAGGCGGTGTCGTAGCCGCGACTACGGAACACGCTGCCAAGCGTGAACAGGTCCTCGTTGCGCGGGCGCTTGATCAGCGAGCGGCCTGGGGTCGGGGGCAGGGAAAGCGTGAGCGCCTCCATGCCACGGTCCGTGCGGGTCCCGGTGCCATAGAGCTGGGTGAAGACGAGGCTCTGCGGCGAGATCGCCTCCAACTCCGGAGTCAGTCGCGAGGCCGGATTGAACGTCGACAGGAAGTCGGCGCTCAGGCTCTCCACCGTGATCTGGATCACGTTGGGGCGAAGCTCCGGGTCGCCGGGCCGGGGCGTGGGCACCCAGCGGAGCGTGTCGTGGGCCGGCGTGCCGGGCAGCGGCAGGGAGCGGTCCGCAGCCAGCTCACTGCGGAGCTTGGCGAACGCCTCGTCGGTCGGAATGACGGCGTAGAATTGGCGGTAATCGAGCTCGTTGTTGCGGAAGGCGGCGAAGAGCGACCAGAGGCCGTTCTTGGCGAGTTCGCGGTTGAACGTGTTGGCGAAGGCCGGGATCCGGTTGGAATCGAGACCCACCCCGAGCGCGATCGCGCCCGCGGCCCACGCGCCCGCGTTCAGCCAGCGCCGCCCCATCGATTCCGGCGCGTGCGCCAGCCACCGCTTCACCCAGCCGGTGCGGAGGAGCAGCGCGTAACCTGCCAGCGCCCCCGCCGCGATCCCGGCAAAGACCGCGGGCAGCGGGTACGACTCGCGAATGTTGGCCATGACCTCGGTCGTGTAGACGAGGTAATCGACGGCGATGAAATTGAAGCGGACGCTGAATTCGTCCCAGAACAGGAACTCCGCCACCGCACCGAAGAGCAGCAACGCGAACGTACCCAGCAGTGCGAGATGCAGTCCCCCGCGCACCCAGCGACGCGCGAACGCGCGGGCCGGCAGCAGCGCGAGGAAGATCGCGAGCGGCGCCGCGATCAACACCGCCGTGGCGGCATCAAACACCAGCCCCAGCGAGAAGGCCCCGAGCAGACTGAGGTCCCAGGAGACGCTCTTCGCCGACACGACCAGCAACACCACGCGCGTGGCCAAGCTCACCACGGCGAACACCGTCAGGAAGATCCAAAGCAGCCCGTGACGGCTGCTGAGCCGTCGATCCAGCCACGATTGCGGAGAGTCCCCGGAACGGGATGCGGAGGAGGTCGAGTCAGGCATGCGAGGCGTGCGCGTTCAGGTCCGGACCCTCATGCCGCAACCCTTAAAGGACAACTTTGGGGTCTTGAATGTTCATTCTAATTCACGGGGATTTTTCCCCTTCGTGTTCTTGCCATTGAATTTCCGTCAGGTGGGTGAGCTCAACGAAAGCGTTGCGGCGATGAGGTTCGACCTCCGCCAGCTCTCCCCACTGGGACCTGAGTCCGTGATCAGGCCGACCGGGGATCACGCCCGCGCCGCTCGGCGGCGCTGCGGCCGCGGTCCGCGCGGGGGGGGCTTGGTGTGCCGGCCCATCGCGGGCTTGGGAAGGAGCCGACGAGGCAGCGGAGCGTCCACCGGTGATGATGAGCGGTCCGCACGCCGCTGGCGGTGTGCCGCCGATCGGGCAAGTGCGGTGGCGGTTGCCCCGCCATCGGGGTGGTGCGTGACCTTCGCGCAGCCGGAGTTTGACTCCCGGGCCGGTAGAGCCGGAGATCGCTGCATGGCGGGCAAAAACTTCACCTTCATCTGCGGAGCCGACGATTTCCTCGTCGGACGCGTGGGGCGTGAGCGCCATGGGAAACTCGTCGCGGAGATCCCGGACGAATTCTCCCGCGAGGTGATCAGCGGTTTCGCCAACAACGTGGGCGAAGTGGAGGCGGCGGTGAACCGTTTCCGCGAGAGCGTGCAGACGGTCTCGATGTTCGGCGGTCGCCGTCTCGTGTGGCTGAAGGACGTGAACTTCCTCGCTGACACGGTGACCGGTCGCGCCGAGAGCACGCTGGCCGCAGTGGCGGACCTACAGGCGATCCTCGCGGCGGTGAATCCGGAGGAGGTCGCGGTGCTGATGACGGCGGCGCCGGTGGACCGGCGGCGGTCGTTTCCGAAGTGGTGCGAGAAGCAGGCCGAGTTCCAATTGGTCGGCGGTGACGGCGAATCCGGTGCCGAGGCGCTGGCGGGCGTGGTCCTCGCCGAGGCTCGTTCGCTCGGCGTCACGATGGGGCCGGGAGCGTTGGAGTTGCTGCTGGCCAAGGTGGGCGCCAACGCGCGCCTCCTGCTCGAGGAGGTGCGCAAGCTCGCCACCTACGTCGGTGACGGTGCGGCCGGCGGTGGCAGTGGCGGTGGTGCGGCGCGGATCGAGGAGGCGCACGTCGCGGAGCTGACCCCGAACGTGGCCGAGGGCGATTTCTTCGAGGCGGCGGAGGCGTTCTTCAAGGGGGACCTGCCCTGGACTCTCGCGGCGCTGCACCGGCACTTCTTCGCCGGAGGCGATGCGCGGCCGATTCTCGCGGCGCTCCAGAACCGGAACCGGATCCTGCTGCAGGTGCGGGCGCTCGTCGATGCCGGCGAGGTCCGACTCGGCCCGCGCGGGCTCGATGGCTTGCCGAAGGCGGCCGCGACGCATGGGCCGCGGTTCGTCGGCGCGACCGAGAAGAGCTCCTTCAATCTCTTCACCCAGAATGCCTGGTACGTGGGCAAGCTCGCGACCGAGTCGCGGATGCCCTCCCTGCGTCGACTGATCGACAACCAGCAGGAGTTCATCGTCGCCTTCGAGGAAATCATCCGGCGCCCTCACGAGCAGGAGGAAGTCCTGCGGGATCTGGCCGTGCGCTGCCTCTCGACCGAGGCCCCGGCCGGCGCGCCGCGCTAAAGGCGTCGGCGGGTCAGGTTTGGAGTGGTTTCGCGGGCGCGGGTTGGATCGCGCCCGGCCGACGGGCGCCGCCGACGGCGCCGCGTGTCGGTGAGTCTGACGGCCCCTCGCTGCACCGCGAAACTCGGGGGGAACTGGAGCCTTGATCCTCTACGACGCTGCGTCGGCGATCGCCTGACTGCGCGTCGGCGCCACCGCGCGCAGGGGATAGGCGTGGATCGCGACGCCTGAGGAGACGAGCGCGTGGTCCGCGAGTCGCTCGGGCGTCTCGAAGCCGTTGTCAGCCATAAGCCCGATCTCCGCGCGGTGCACGCGCGCGGGCGCTACGACGTACGGCGGATGCCAAACGCGGCCCTCGTGCAACGCGCCGCCGCGCGTGCGGGAGAAGAACGCGTAACGCTCGATGAGGAAGTAGTCCAGCGTGCCGGGCTGCGCCTGAAACGCCGGCCCGGCCGCTTCGTACTCCAACTCGGTGGCCGCCCCGCCGGACCGGGCGGACGAGAACCGGGCGACCGGGTCTTCCCGCGTCGGCCGCCGGCCCGCCTGCCGGGCATCGACGTAGGGCAGCGAGAAGATCGTCTGCGCGATCCGCACCGCGAGTGGTTGCTGGCAATCGAGTGAGAAAAACCACACCCCCGGCGTGCCGTCGCTGGCGTAGACGTAGGTCCGCAGGTTCAGCTCCAGGAACCACGAAAGCCCCGGCAGCGGGGGCAGAAAACGGGGTCGCACTGCGTCCATCCAGAACGGCACCACCCCGAGCCACGCCGCGCCGTCGTGGGTGTCGACGTGCAGCCCCGGTGGCAGCCGGGATTGGATCTCCGCGGGATCCCAGCGCCAGTGCAGGAAGAGCAGATGCCGCCACGCCTGTCGCATGACAGCCGACCTCGCCGGGCGCACGCGCATCGCCGCGCGCTGGGCAGGGGTGGGAGCGGGAGGGAGACGCATCGGTGCGACCTCGTGGCGGTCAGTCGACCGTGTGCCGCACTGCTCGTCGCTCGCGCCGCGCCAGCGCGAGCGCGTGGAGCAGGCCGTAGCGCGGACTCAGCGCGGCGGATCCGAGGAAGATCACGCCGAGCGCGAGCACGATCGCCGGACCGCTCGAGAGGCCCGTGTGGAAGCTCACCGCGAGTCCCGCCGTCGAACCGATCATACCGAGAAGAGCCGAAACCCCGAGCATCCACGCGAAGCGATCACACCACAGGTACGCGCTCGCGGCGGGAAGGAGAAACAGCCCCAGCGCGAGCACGACGCCCATGGTCTGCAGGCCGGCCACGAGGTTGAGGACCGCCAGCGCGAGGAAGCCGGCGTAGAACCAGCCTCCGCGCATGCCCGCCGCGCGCGCGAAGATGGGATCGAACACCTCTAGCACGATGCCTCGGTAGGCCAGCACGAAGGCCGCCAGCGTGAGCCCCGATGCCGCCGCCGTCAGCGCAAGGTCCGAGGGCCCGACCCCGAGGATGTGGCCGAACAGGAAGTGCAGCAGATCCACGCGGGTGCCGAGCTGGCTGACCAGCGCGATGCCAGCGGCATAGGCGACGAGGAAGAAGGCGCCGAACGCCGCGTCTTCCTTGAGCCGAGTGAGCCGGCTGAGCAGGGCGCTCGCCATGACCGAGAGCAAGCCAGCCACCAGCGCGCCGGCGAGGAGCGCCAGCGGACCGCGCCCGAGCAGCAGCCACGACAGCGCGAGGCCGGGCAGGAGCGAGTGAGTCAACGCATCGCCCATCAACGCCAGCCGCCGCAGCACGAGGACGCTGCCGAGCAGGGCGCCGCTGATGCTCAGCAGCACGGCCGAGAGCAGCCCGCGCTGCATGAAGTCGTACGCGAACGGCGCGAGGAGCAGGTCGTAGAGCGCGTTCATGGGCGAACCCCCAGCACGGGCATGCGGCGGCGGTACGCGAGGTCGATGTTCGCGTCGCTCAGCGTCTCCGCGGCCGGACCCGCCGCCACGAGACGGGTGTCGAGCAGCAGCGCGTGGGAGAAGTGGGTCCGCGCCAGCGCGAGGTCGTGGACCGCGGCGATCACGGTGCGTCCCTGCGCGAGCCAGCGTTGGAGGAGGTGGACGAGCTCCGCCGAGGCCGCGAGGTCGAGGCCGGCGAAGGGTTCATCGAGGAGGAAGATGTCCGCCCCCTGCGCCACGGCGCGCGCAAGGAACATGCGCTGCTGCTGCCCGCCCGAGAGCCGGCGAATCTGTTCGCCGGCCAAGGCGGTGAGGTCGAGTTCCTCCAGCGCCCGGTCCACGCGTTCCCGCTCGGCCGCCGTGAAGCGGCCGAACAGGCCGAGCGAGGGCCAGCGCCCCTGCGCCACGACTTCACGCACGGAAATCGGGAAATCCCAGTCCACCTCAGGTCGCTGGGGCAGGTAGGCCAGCCGCGGATGGAGGTGGCGGGGATGCTTGTCTCCGAGGCGGATCTCCCCGCGGGTCAGCGGCAGCCAGCCCAGCAGCGCCCGGATGAGCGTGCTCTTGCCGGCGCCGTTTGGCCCGACCAGCGCCACCAGTGCGCCGCAGGGAATGTGGGCGGTGATGCCGTCCAGCGCGGTGCGCTGGCCGTAGTGCACCGTGACGTCCTGCAGGCGAAAGATGTCGTGTCCAGCCATGCGGGCGCGCGTCAGCGTAGACCCTCCGCGATGGCGAGGATGTTGTGGCGGATCATGCCCTCGATCGTGTCCGTTCCTGGCTGGCCGCCGAGACCGTCCGCACAGAGGGGACGGCCGGGCTTCGCGCCGGTTTCGCGGGCGATCGCGGCGAGGGTGCGATCGTTGGTCGACGCTTCCGCGAAGACCGAGCGCAGGCCGCGCTGGCGGATCAGCTCAATGGTGTCCGCCAGCCGGCGCGCGCTGGTCTCGTCGGCCGTGCTCAGGCCGAGCAGGGGCTGAACCTCGAGTCCGTACTCGCGCGCGAGGTAGCGGAAGGCGTCGTGCGAAGTGACGAGGAGTCGTTGCGCCTGCGGGATGCGGGCGATTTCCGCCTGCGCCCACGGCTTGAGGGCGGCGATGCGCGCGCGGTAGGCGGCGGCGCGCGTCTGGATCGCCGGCGCGGCGGCCGGCCGGCGCGCGGCGAGTTCCGTCGTCACGATGTCAATGGCGGCCAGGAGCGGGTCCACTGCAACCCACCAGTGCGGGTCGTCCTCGCCATGGTCGTGATCGTGCGCGTGTCCATGGCCCTCGTGGCCGTGATCGGCCGTGCAGACTTGCACGGGGTCCGGGATGCGGTTTCCCACTTCGACCACGCGGTCTGCCGGGAGATCGCGCCGGAGTCGGGGGAGGTAGGTTTCCATGCCGAGACCCGCCGCGAGGACGAGGTCGGCCTCGCGGACGCGACGGATGTCGGCCGGGGCCGGTTCGAAGACATGGGGATCCACCCCGGGACGGAGCAGGGGCACGACGGTGACCGCGTCGCCGCCCACTTCGCGGGCGATTTCCGTGAGCACGGTGTGCAGCGTGACGACCCGCAGGGGCTCCGCGGCACGGGAGAGCGGCACGAAGGCGGCGGCCGCCAGCAGGATCGCGCCGGCGAGGCGCGGGAAGTTCAGGCGAGAGAAGGAAGAAGGAATCACGGCTTGGTTGCTTGGAGGCTGAAGCTCAGAGCGGAGAACGTCGCGCCGCGGATTTCGAGGCGGACGATCTCACCGGCGACGTCGCCGGCCGACTTCAGCCCCGGCGCGGTGGCTTCGAACTGCGACGTGTTGCCGACGGTCTCGCCCGTCGCGGGATTGGCCACTGCGGTGAGCATGAGCCCGCGCGCTGGATCCTTCAGGCGCACTTCGATCGCCGGTTGGACGATCCGCACGAAGTTCTCCGCGTGTCCGTCGAGGACGTAGGCCGCCAGACGGCCGGTCTCCCGATCGAGCACCAACTCGACGTTGAACTGATGATCGCCGACCTCCACGAGTTGGCCACCGTGGGGTGCGGTGTGGGCATGGCCATGGCTGGGGCCGTGCGCATCGTCCGGTGCCGCCTTGTCATGCGCATGGTCATGGGAACGTCCGCACCCGATGGCGAGGAGCGGGACCAAGACGAGGGGGAGGATACGGAGAAGGGAGATCGGATTCATGGCGTGGTGGTGTGGTTGAAATCAATGCCGGCGGTGCGGGTGGTCAAACCGGTGGAGTGGGCTGACGGACTGCTACCGTAGCAAATGCGTCAAGGGGGCGGCAACCCCGGGGTGGGTCATCGCTGCTCCATCCACTCCGGCGAGCGATACCGCTCGGTGAGTTGCTCCACTTCGTCCTCGTGAAATTCCGGCCACGGGGTGGGGGTCGGCTCGGCCCGGAGTCGTTCGCCGAGGGTGCGGGTGAAGGTCGGCGTCAGTTCCTCCCAGTCGCGCACCTGCGGGGCCGCCGGTCGCCAGAGGGAACCCTGCATGATCAGACCGTGCTTGCTGCGTTTCTGCGCCGCGCCGGCGATCTTCGCTCCCGTCTCCGCGTGAACCACGTCGAAGCGCTCCGCCCGGGTGAAGCAGACCCCCGCCGGGCCGCAGGCATCGGGGTTTTCGGGATCCGGCAGCGGACACTCCTGCACGATCCGGACGGGCTGGCCGAGTTCTTCGAGTGCCGCGGCGAGCGCCTCGTGGACGATGCGGTAGCTTTCGCTGGCGCGGAGCGCCTCGACGTCATGGCCGCGCGGGATGACCAGCGCGTAGGTCCAGTCGTCGCGGTGGTCCACCAAGCCGCCGCCGGAGAAGCGGCGCACGAGCTCGACCGGTTCGTCGGGGTTCAACTGCGCCTCGATGAACGCCAGTTTCTGGCTGTAGCCGAAGGTCATCGCGGGCCGGTGCCAACCGTACGCGCGGAAGCGAGGTGCGTCGTCCCCCGGGTACCGCTGGAGCAGCAGGAAATCGATCGCCATGTTCTCGGCGGCGCCCGCCAGTCGGAAGGGAAGCACATGCAGCGTCATGCGCCCTGCAGCCTGACGCGTCTCCGGCGAAAGCAAACGCCGAAAGTGCCCTGCCCTCGTCGGGGCGCCGCTGGCGGGGCGGGCGGAAGGCTAGTCGCGCCCGTACAGGTCGGGCAGTTCGTCTTCAAACCAGACAAACGGGTGGTTCCGGAACCGGACAAAGTCCTCCGCACTCACCTGGCCCGGATAGGGGGCGAAATAGTGGTCGCGTCCCTCCCGCTCCCGGTTGGCATTGCGCCACACCAGCACGTACAGCAGGCGCTTCGTCGTCTCGTTATGCAGGATGGATGACAAGAGCACGTCGGTCCACCAGTTCGGGTGGGGCACTGCCTCCCGTCCGGCTTCCGTCAGGGCGGCGATCTTGCCGCGGCGGTCCGCCAGACGCACCGTGGATTCGAGGCTGCGCCGGAAGTCGGCCAGTTGACGCTCGGGTGAAGCTTTGTTGCCCGGATGGCCGAGGTCCCAGTAGTTGTCCAATCCCATCAGGTCAACGTAGTCATCCCCCGGATACCCCCAGAGATAGCCGGCTTCGAACGCATCCAAGTCGATGCGGCTGCGGTCGGGTGAATAGGCGTAGATCAGGTTGTGGACCTTCTTTTCGTTCTTCAGGTAATCGACGGTGAACCGCCACAGTGCGATGAAGTCCTGCTCGCTCGTCGATCCCTTGCACCACCAGAACCAATCGCCGTTGTGCTCGTGCCAGGGACGGTAGATGACCGGTATCGGAGCCAGTCGATTAAAGTAGTCGGCGGCTTGGTCGAGGCTCGCTTTCAGGACATGATGCAGGTCGCCGCCGGGAATGATGCGGTGCACGACGGCCGAGGTGTCGTAGAACGACTTTCCGCTGGCCGGATGGTACATGTGCCATTCGTACGTGATCAACCCGCCCCGGCGGTGGATGCCCCGGTCCCGTTCCAATTGCTTCGCCACCGCGGCTTCGCGCTGGGCGTCCGACCAGGTCAGGTCCGCCACCAGATTCACTGCGAACCCATACACCGACGGGAACGAGCCCGTCACGTCCTTCACATCCGATCGGAGTTCGCCCGGAGCCAGCTCGGCCTCCGTCCAGCGGTAACCGTAGTTCAAGGTGTCCTGATGCCCGAACAAAAGCGCCTTCCCCTGCAGAGTCTGCAGGTTGTGATAGAGGCGACGGGTCTCGGGGGTCGCGCGGGCATCCGCCAAGCGGACGTCCGCGGCGGGCTCTGTGGCGCAACTGGCCGCGACCGAAGTCAGGAGCCCGAACACAAGGGATTTCATGAGGGTTGATGATGAAGGGTGGCGTCCGGACGGACCGCATCGTCCGAGCGCTCCACCGGCTTGAACACTTCCAGACCGGCACGCGCGGGGTGACAAGGGCATTCCAGCGCCCCCCGGCCTTCGTACCTGATCGGGTGCTTTTTGCTCGCCGCGGGCGGTTCTGGTGCGAACGTCGCGGCCATGCCCGCGACTTCGCGCCGCACTTCCGTTTTCACTGAGTCCCTGATCCGGGAAATGACCCGGGTGGCCCAGCAGCACGGCGCGATCAACCTCGCGCAAGGGTTTCCTGACACCGATCCCCCGGCCTCCCTCGTCGCGGCGGCGAAGGCGGCGATGGATGCCGGTCGGCATCAGTACGCGATCACCTGGGGTGCCCCCGAGTTGCGGGAGGCGCTGGCGGCGAAACTGACCCGTTACAGCGGCCTGCCGGTGGATCCGCAGCGCGAGTTGGTCGTCACCTGTGGCGCGACCGAAGCCATGATGGTGGCGATGATGACCGTCTGCGACCCCGGCGACCGGGTCGGTCTCTTCTCGCCGTTCTACGAGAACTACAACGCGGATGCCATCCTCACCGGGGCGACCCCGGTGCACGTGCCCTTGCAGCCGCCGGGGTACGGTTTTGATCCCGCGCAACTGCGGGCGGCCTTCGCGAGCGGCCTCAAGGCCTTCGTCCTCTGCAACCCCTCGAACCCGACCGGCCGGGTCTTCACCCGCGAGGAACTCGGGCAGATCGCGGCGCTGGCGGAGGAATTCGACACCTTCGTGATCACGGACGAAGTCTACGAGCACATCGTGTTTGATGACCGGAAACACGTGACCTTCGCGACCCTGCCGGGGATGGCGAAGCGGACCCTGACCTGTTCTTCGCTCTCGAAGACCTTTTCGATCACCGGTTGGCGGCTCGGGTATGTGCACGCGCCGGCGGAGATCATCGCGCAGGCGAGGAAAGTGCATGATTTTCTGACCGTGGGTGCGGCCGCGCCCCTGCAGCACGCGGTGGTGACGGCGCTCGGGTATGGCCCCGAGTACTATGTGCAACTGGCGGCGGAGTATGCGGCGCAGCGCGACATCCTCTGCGGGTACCTGGACCAGACCGGCCTCGCTTACACCCGGCCGGAAGGCGCGTACTTCGTAATGCTGGACATTTCGCCCTTCGGGCGCGCGAGCGACATCGAATTCTCGCACTGGATGGCGCGGGAGATCGGTGTGGCCCCGGTGCCCGGCTCGAGTTTCTTTCCCGAGCCCGAGAACCGCTTCGTGCGCCTGAACTTTGCCAAGCGCCCGACCACGCTGCACGCCGCGGGCGAGCGCCTCCTGCGGCTGAAGCGCGGCTAGTCCCGCTCAAGGCACCTGCCCTCTGCGGTGCTTCGGATGCGCGGGACGAAGGCAGGCCGCCTTGTGCGAAGCCCGTCGGGTCGACGCAACCCAAAGCGTCTCGTCACCGCCCGCCCGACTCCTCTCTCGTGGCGCGTTCCGCCACCCAAGGCGGTCTTCGAAACCGTCGCGTGACGCGTTTCCGGGCACCCGACCGCCTGCTTGATCGGGCTGAGCGTGGCAGGACTGCGATTCTAGACGTCCGTCGGCGGTGCGTCAGCGAGGAGGGAAGGCACCACCATCCAGCAGAGCTGCCAGCGGGGGTGGGCGGACTTGCGGTGGGGAAGCTTCTTCCGGCGGAGCGCGAGCACGCCGCCTTTGGGGAGGTCGATGACGGCGGGCTTGGCGCGATCCGTGAGCAGCAGGGTCGCGAGGTGGGCGAGGTGGGGCTCATGGCCCACGATCACGATCGCGGCTTCGGAGCCGAGGGTGTCGAGCCGGCGGGCCATGGGCTCCGGATCGTCCTCGGGCAGGAGCCCAGGCGTCTCGAGCCGTACGGCGTCCGGCCCGAGCGCGTCGGCCAGACGGTCCGCGGTCTGCCGCGAGCGCGCGAGCGGACTGTGCCAGAATTGCAGTCCGGGCAGCGCCCCGTTGGCGCGGAAAAAACGAACCAACTGCGAGCACTCCGTCACTCCCTGCAGGCTCAGGGGCCGGTCCGGGTCCTCCTCGACCGGCACCGCGTGGGCGTGGCGAACGAGAAACAGCATGGTCGACCGATCCTTCCGCCGTGACGCGTCTCCGCGCCTAGGGAGAGAGGCGCTCGATGATCCACGGTCCACCGGCCTGCTCGCGGCGGTAGCGCAGCCGGTCGTGCAGTCGGCTCCGCCGGCCTTGCCAGAACTCCACGGATGCGGGCGTCACCAGGTACCCGCCCCAGAACGGCGGCATCGGCACCTCGGCGCCCGCGTGCTTCTGCTCCACGGCCTTCATGCCGCTCTCCAAGGCGGCGCGATCGGGCACCACGCTGCTCTGCCGCGAGACCCAGGCCGCGAGCTGGCTCGCGCGGGGTCGCGAATGAAAATACGCCATGCTCTCCTCGCGGGCCAGGCGGGTCAGCGTGCCCTCGATGATCACTTGGCGCTCCAGCGTGATCCACGGGAACACCAGCGTGGCGAACGGGTTGGCTTCGATTTCCCGGCCCTTGCGGCTTTCGTAATTGGAAAAGAAGACAAAGCCGCGCCCGTCCATGCCCTTCAGCAGAACGGTCCGCGCCGACGGACGGCCCTCGCGGGTGGCGGTGCTCAGCACCATCGCGTTCGGCTCCGGCACTTTGGCCGCCTCCGCCTCCTGGAACCACGTCTCGAACTGCCGGAACGGATCCCGGGCAAGATCCTTCTCCTGCAGACCGGCGAGGCTATAGTCGCGGCGAAGATCAGCGAGGGCCATGATGGGAGAAGGTACTCACTTCGGGCGGCGAATCACGGAGAAAATGTCCGCGGCCGGCGGCCCCCCGGCGCACCGGGGCGACGAACCCGACCCAATCTAGCACAAAACCGACCCCGGCCGGATTCGGCCTTGTTTCACCGGGGAGGAGAGGCACGCTGGTGGCGTTTCCGCCTGCCCGCGCCCCGTTTTTCCTCCCGACTTTTTTCACCATGAAAATCGACCTCAAGCTGACCCCCCAGAAACTGCAGTCGAAGACCACCCGCGTCTTCGACCTCGCCGGCCGCAAGATCCGCGCCATCGACGCCGCCTGGGATCCCGCGAAGGGCACGCCCGTCTTCACCGTCAAGGGCCGCTACACGTCGCGTGGCTGGACCGAGTGGACGCAGGGTTTCCAGTTCGGCATGGCGTTCCTGCAGTACGACGCGACCGGTGAGGCCGCCTTCCTCGATCTCGGCCGCCGCAAGACCATCGCCCTGATGGCGTCGCACGTCTCGCACGTCGGCGTGCATGACCACGGCTTCAACAACGTTTCCACCTACGGCAACCTCCGCCGCCTGCAGCGCGAGGGTCGCATCCCGGCGAACGTCGACGAGATGAACTTCTGCGAACTCGCGCTGAAGGTCTCCGGAGCCGTGCAGGCCGCGCGGTATGCGCCCACCTCGGTCAAGGCGCCGTGGTCCCCGGTCGCCGGCGCGCCTGGCGTGGTGCCTGGCGGCTACGTCTACTCATTCAACGGGCCGCAGTCGCTCTTCGCGGACACGATCCGCTCGATGCGCTCGCTGGTCGTGGCGCACCAGTTGGGCCACGCGCTGATGGGTGAGGGCGACAAGCCGATCAACCTTCTCCACCGTTCGATCGAACACGCGGCGACGACGGCGCGGTTCAACATCTTCTTCGGCCAGGGACGCGACAGCTACGACGTCCGGGGCCGCGTCGCGCACGAGTCCGTCTTCAACCGCAACGACGGCCAGTTCCGCTGCCCGAGCTCGCAGCAGGGGTATTCCCCGTTCACCACGTGGACCCGCGGCGCGGCGTGGATCATCTGCGGCTACGCGGAGCAGCTGGAATTCCTCGATTCCGTGCCGGACTCCGCGCTCGAGGGCGTGGGTGGCCGCGCCGCGGTCACGGAACTCTTCCGTGAGACGGCCTGCGCGACGAGCGACTACTACATCGATGGTTATTCGTCGCGCGACGGCGTGCCCTATTGGGACAGCTGTGCGTTGCACACGCACCGCCTCGGCGACTTCACGGCGCGGGCGGCGGACCCCTTCAATGACCACGAGCCGGTCGATAGCTCCGCCGCGGCGATCGCGGCGCAGGGCTTCCTCCGCCTCGGCCGCTGGCTGCAGAACCACGGCCGCAAGGCCGCCGGCGCGCGCTACCTGCAGGCCGGCCTCACGGTGGCCAACACCCTCTTCGACGAACCTTACCTCTCGGCCGACCCGCGTCACCAAGGCCTCCTGCTGCACAGCGTCTACCACCGCCCGAACGGCTGGGATTACGTCCCGAAGGGCCGCAAGGTGCCGTGCGGGGAGTCCTCGATGTGGGGCGACTACCACACGATGGAGCTCGCGCTGCTCATCCGCCGCCTCGCCGAGGGCCGTTACCTCACCTTCTTCTGACCGGATCGCCCGGCCTGCCAAGGTGACACCGCCCGGCTTGGCGCTGTCGCCTCGGCAGGCCGAGGGCGTCGCCCGGGTGGCGTTGCCGCCGGGCTCGGCGCAGCGACGGTGCAGCGGCGGTGCGAGATGGATCGCGCCCGGCCTTGGCGGTCCTCCAGTCGGGGGCGGAGCGCAGGATTGCGGCGGCGCGGAAAGGGCGTAGGCTGAGGGGTTGATGTCCCAGCCTGCTCCCCTCCTTTACGAGTCCCATGCGCACACGCCGCTGTGCAAGCATGCGACCGGTGCCCCGGAGGATTACGCTCTCCGAGCGGAGGCCCGGGGGCTGCGGGGCATCGTGTTCACCTGCCATTGCCCCCTGCCGGACGGCCACTCGCGGCAATGGCGGATGGACCCGGAGCAATTCGAGGATTACGTCGCCCTGATCGCCGGCGCCCGGGAGCGCCTGCACGGCCGGGTCGACGTCAGGCTGGGGCTGGAGAGCGACTACTTTCCCGGGATCGAACCCTGGCTGGAGCGCCTGCATGGCCGCACCTCGCTGCACCATGTCCTCGGCTCGGTGCACACCCAGACCGCGCCGTACCGTGCCGCGTATTACCGTGGCGATGCGTGGGACTACCAGAAGACATACTTTCAGCACCTCGCGCAGGCGGCGGAGAGCGGCCTGTTCGACACCCTCTCGCATCCGGACCTCGTGAAGAACGAGGCTCCGCACGAGTGGGATTTCGCGCGGATCCGTCCGGACGTGGAGCGGGCCCTTGATCGCATCGCCCGCACCGGCGTGGCGATGGAGCTGAACACCAGCGGACTGAACAAGGCGCTCCCGGAAATGAACCCCGGCCGCGACATGCTGCGCCTGATGGCCGAGCGTGGCATTCCGGTCGTCCTCGGGGCCGACGCGCATCGGCCGGACCGGGTGGCGGACCGCTTTGAGGAGGCGCTCTGGACCTTGGAAACGGCGGGTTTCCGGGACATCTCCTTCTTCCTCGATCGCCAACGACAGATCGTGCCGATCGCCGCCGCGCGCGCCTCGCTCCGGCCCGTGGCCCCCGCGCAACCGGTTTCCTCCCGATGACGGCGACCGCGTTACCCCCGGACCTTTATGGCCTGACGCGCGAGGAGCTTCAGGGGCGCCTGCGTGGCTGGGACCTCTCGCCGGTGCATGCGGCGCGCCTCTGGAACTACCTGTACTGGGAGCTGGCCGACGACCTCGGGGCGATGGTGGAGCTCCCGATGAAGGTGCGCCGTCGCTTGGAGGCGGAGATGCAGCTGGGCGTCCTCCCGACGGCCCTGGCGACGGACTCGAGCGATGGCTTCACGCGGAAGTTTCTCCTCACGCTGCCGGACGCACGCACGATCGAGACGGTGTTGATGCGCTTCACGGGCCGGGTGACGGCCTGCATCAGCACCCAGGCGGGGTGCGCGATGGGCTGCGTCTTTTGCGCGACCGGGCAGATGGGCTTCACGCGGCACCTCACGGCGGGCGAGATCGTGGCGCAGGTCGTGCACGTCGCGCGGGCCCTGCGTCGCGCGGGGGAGCCCCGCCTGCGCAACATCGTGCTGATGGGCATGGGCGAACCCCTGCACAACTATGACGCCTCCCTGCGGGCGATCGGGATCGTCCGCGATTCGGCGGGACTGTCGCTGCGGGCGGACCGGATCACGCTGAGCACCGTGGGAGTCGTGCCCGGGATTCGCCGGCTGGCCGCGGAAAATCAGCCGGTCAGCCTCGCCGTCTCGCTCCATGCGGCGACGCAGGAAGAGCGTGCGGCGCTGGTGCCGGCCGCGAAGGCCTGGCCCCTGGACGAGCTGATGGACGCCTGTGCCGAGTACAGCCGGCTGACCGGGCGCAGGATCTTCTACGAGTGGACGCTGATTGCGGGCCGCAACGACTCGCCTGACCATGCGCATGCGGTCGGACGACTGCTGCAGCGGCTGCCGGCGCAGGTAAATCTCATCCCGCTCAATCCCACCCGCGGCTATGATGGGGAGCCGGGTCGCAACGAGGCGGCGGAGGCCTTTCAGCGCGTGCTGGGCGACGTGTACGGACTCCCGAGCACGGTGCGGCAACGCCGTGGCATCGACATCGCGGCGGGCTGCGGTCAGCTGGCGGTGGCGAACCGCGCGGTCGCCGCGCGGTAGCCTGAGCGGTGTTAGCCGAGGAGGGCGCGGGCGGCGCCCACGACCGGGCTATCGACCAGCAGCGCGTCGCCGGAGTCGGAGTGGCCGAGGTTCAGCCGCCGGGCGCGATCCTGCAGGGTGAGCCAGGCGAGGGAGGCGGATTCCGAGGCGAGCGCGGTCTGCGCGGCCGCGGGAAAAAGGGAAGCGGTCGGAGCAACATGATCCGGCTGGAGCAGCCCCTTCTCGCCGAGGAAGCACGTCAGCGAGGCGGCCAGCACCTCGAGCCAGGCAATCGGAGAATGGGGTGGCGTGTAGGCGATTCCCTGACCCTCCGGGAAGGGGCGCCACTCCATGAATTGCCGGACCTGCTCCTGCAGACCGGCGAGGATCGCGTCGGCATTGGCGGGATTCCAGCGGGCGGTGAATTGTTTCCGCTCGCGGAACTTCCGCACCTCCCAGACGCGCAGGATGATTTCCGTGTCGCCGGCGATCCGGCGGAGGGCCCCGGTGAAGATGTAGTCGAGCGGCTGACTGTGCGTTTCGACCAGCTGGCGCAGATGGTCGGTCGACCACTCTCCCGGGAAGAGGGCGTAGTGCTTGCCCTCGTCCACGAGGCCCACGGTGGCGATCGGTGCGTACAGCGGGGAGAAGCTGAACGTCTCGGCCAGCCACAGCGGCAGTGCGCGGGAAAGCCGGCCGAGATCGTCCTCCGGCGCGCGGCTGCGCTCGAGGACGTCGGTGACTCCGAGTTGGGCGAGCTGCGCGAAGGCGACGCGGCGGACGCGATCGCTCTTGGCGGGAATGAGCTGCTCCCCGATGGGCTCGAGACCGTAGATCCAGATCGGACGGCTGATCGTGACGAGATTGATGCGCGAGGCCGCCGGTGCGGCGGGCGTGGCCGTTCCTGCGGCGCTTCCCGCGTCGGTGGGGACGGCGGCCGGAATCGCGCCCTGGTTTTCGGCCTCGATCAAGTCAGCGAGCGCATTCGAGAAACCATGCAAGCGTTCCTCGAGCTCCGGGCGCTGCAGCCCGAAGAGGATATCCAGCAGATGCTGCGCGGCGGTGGTGTTGCGCGTGGCCAGATAGGCCTGGAGCAGATTCAGCCCCGTGGCCGGACCGTGGCGCTCGGCGTCGTAGCGTGGGGCGATGAGCTCGACGATCGTGGCGACGTGGCCGGTGGAGCCGAGATCGCCGGAGATGGTGACGAGCACATCGGCGCGGTCTCCGGCGGACTCGAGCAGGGGCTCGTAGAGCGCGAGCGCGCCCGGCAGGTCACGGGCATCGAGGCGTTCGCGGGCGGAGAGAAGGATGGCGGCGACGGATGAGCCTCGGGCCGGAGCGACCGAAGGTGCGGCAGCGCCGTCATCGGTTGGCGCGGGCGGGGACGCTGGAGTGGCGGGGGAAGATTCCGCCTTGGGGGAGCGGAAGCGATCGAAGAAGCCCATGCGCTGAGGGAAGCGGAGGACGCGCCCGTGGCAAAACCGAAGTCAGCAATTCCATCGCCGCGGGAAGACAAAGGCGGCGGAGAGTCTGCCGGAGCGATGCTGGCGGGGCCGCACGCGCGGACGCAGCAGCGCCGGGTGAACTTTCTTTTTGGGGGTTGGTCTCGGTGGAGACCGGGGGCTTCCGCGTTTTGGGAAGCGTGAGGTGATCGACTCGATTCTACCTCTGGGCGGGACTGGTTTCGCGGGGAGTCGAGCTCCCTCACCGAACCTTGCGCCAAACTAACCGACCGGGAAGGGGCGGCGGAGCAGAACACTCCGCCGCCCTCCCGGCGAAGTGGTTACTTCTTTTTTGCAGCCTTCTTTTTGGCAGCGGGCTTCTTGGCTTTGGGTGCGGCTTTCTTGGCCATGGGGATGTGTGTGTTCGGGTTTTTTCGGGTGGCCGGACGACTTAGGTGTCGGCCGGTTAAATCTGATACCGGCAACACAATAGAAACGAACGTGAAGCAAACGCGAGGGGAATTTCACACTTCCAGAAATTCTCTCACGCACGCGAAAACTCTCGGCGCGCGCGAGATGTCGCGAGCGCAGTGTGAGATGATTGCGCGCGGGTGCGCGCAACGCGAAGAGGTGGTTACTCGTGGCGGAGCGCGAGGGAATCCGCGTGCTTGATTCCGGATTCGAGGCTGCGCGTGAGCACGCGCGCGACCTCGGCGAGCAAGGCGGGTTCGTGCGTCGCCATGAGGTGCAGGCGAAGGGCCGAGGTGCCGCGGACGGTGTTCGGCGGCTCGAGCGGGGTGACGAGGACGCCTTCCTCGCCGCAGAGCCACGCGGCAACCGGGGCGATGGCCTCGTCGGGGAGCGTGAGGGCGAGGATGGGTCCGGGGCTCTCCGGCCGCAGCCATGGGCGGGCGAGGGCCGTCCGCAGCGTGATGGCGGCCCGCTGCAGTGCCGCGCGGCGGGCCGCTCCTTCGGAGGAGCGCACGATGCGCACCGCGGCGGTGGCCGCGGCCAGCTGTGGCGGCGAGAGAGCGGTGCTGCCCGCGTGCGCCGGGGAGTAATGGCGGAGGTAGCGGGCGAGCTCCGCTGAGCCCGTGGCGACGAAGCCACCATTGCTGGCAAAGGTCCGCGCGAGGCTGCCCACGACGATATCCGGGAGATCCTCCACGCCTTGCAGTCCGAGTTCGCCGCGGCCACCTGGACCGGTGCAACCGAGGTCCTGGCCAACATCCACCACGAGCGTCGCCGCGTAGTCGCGAGTCAGTCGGCGCAGCGCGAGCAGGTCGGGCGTGGCCCCATCGTGCGGAAACAGCGCCGGGGTGGCGACGACGATCAGCGCGCGCGGGCGCGTCGCGCGCAGTCGGCTCAGCCGCTGCACCAGATGATTCAGGTCAGTGTGCCGAAACGGATGCAGCGCCGCTCCGGCGGCCCGCGCCCCCTCGCGCATCGCTCCACCGGCGTGGGCGTCGAGCAGGACCACGTCGTCGCGACCCACCAGCGCGCGCAGCGCACCGTAGCCGGCGGCCCAGCCGCTCGGCATCGCGGTGACCTCCGTCAGCCCCGTCAACTCCGCCAACCCGGCGCACAGCGGTTCCGCCAGCACATGAAGCCCCGCGGCCGCGGCCGGACCGGCGCTGTGCGGACCGAAGCGACGCAGCGCCCCCGCCGCGGCCTCCCGCACCTCCCGGTGGCTGCACAGCCCCAGATGATCGCACGAGGTGAAGTTCAATCCCTCCCGGATCCGTCCATCCGCCTCCTGCACCTCCATCCACGCATCCACCCCGCTCGTCAGCCTCACCTCCCCCGGCGCCAGGCCCGAGGCTTCCCTTGCCTGCATCCACGCCGCCAGCCCGGACACGCGGCCGGGCAGGGATACTCCGGAGCCCGGGGAGAGCACCGGCGGACGACGGTGAAGCGGATCGGGGATGGTCGGCATGGTAGGGGAAGTCGCGGGCGCGCCGGGCGTTGCGCCGTCGCCACCCATGCGGCCAGGACACGGGCGGACCGCTTCCGGTGAGCCCCAGCTTAGCGCATCCCACCCTTCGCTGTCCCGGGACGAAGCGGCATGCCAGCGGGAAGATTTCCCTGCCGCTTTCCAATAGTCCCGGCCTACGCCGCGCCGATTCTGGTAAAATCCCGCCCAGATCATGGCTGTATCGACCCCTTTCTCCTCCGCTTCCTCGGCTCGGATTGTGCTCGTGGAAGATCACACATTGGTCCGGCAGCTGATGGCTGCGATGGTCCGGGATGACCTGCGCCTGAATCTCGTCGCGGATTGCCGGACGGTCGGTGAGGGTGTGGCTGCGTGCCTGCGCGAGAAGCCGGATGTGGTGGTCGTGGACTGGATGCTGCCGGATGGCCGTGGCTTTGACTTGGTGCGCAGGGTGGGTCCGGAGCTGCCGCGGACGCGCTGGCTCTGCGTCTCGGGCAACGAGCAGGAGCATCTCGTGCGTGAAGCCATTTCGCTCGGGGTGCACGGATTCGTGCTCAAGCGGTCGGACCTCGCGAACCTGCGTCAGGCGTTGATCGAGGTGGCGCGCGGACAAACGTACTATTGCCCGGACAGCTCCCGGCTTCTGGTCGAGAGCCTGCGCAGCGAGGCAAACGCGGTGGCGGGGAACCTGACGGACCGGGAGCGCGAGGTGTTGCGGAGCTTCGCGCGGGGCGAGAACATCAAGGCGATCGCGGCTCGGCTCGGGGTGAGCACCAAGACGGTCCACAATGCGCTCGCCCGCGTGCGGGACAAACTGGGCGAGTACGAGCCCGCCGGGCTCGTCCGCTACGCGATCAAGCACGGCTACGTCGAGGAGCCGTGAGGGACCGGCCCGGGCCACTCCCGCGTTGACCGGGGGGAGGCGCCGCCTAGGGTGGCACCTCTCCGACGGATGAACCGGGTGCACATCAAGACCTATGGGTGCCAGATGAACGAGCGCGACAGCGAGGCCGTCGCTGCGATGCTTCGCGCCCGGGGATATCGGATCGTCCCTTCCGAGGAGGAGTGCGACATCTTGCTGCTGAACACGTGCTCGGTCCGCGACGCCGCGGAGCAGAAGGCCATCGGTAAGGCGGGCTACCTGTCCGTCCGCAAGCGCCGCCAACCCGATTTCGTCCTCGGGATCCTCGGTTGCATGGCCCAGAACCGCGGCGCCTCGCTCTTGGAGCAGCTCCCGGATGTGGACTTGATCATCGGGACGCAGAAGTTCCATCAGGTCCCGGGTTATCTCAACAATCTGCGCGCCGCCCGCTCGGCCGGTCTGCCGGTCGGGGAGACGATCGTCGACATCGCCGAGGAGGCCGGCTCGCAGAATGCCATCAAGGACCACCTTGTCCCGGAGGATTCCACCGCTCCGCGGCAGGTGAGCGCTTTCGTCTCGATCCAGCAGGGCTGCAACATGGACTGCGCCTTCTGCATCGTGCCGAAGACGCGCGGTGACGAGCGCTCGCGGCCGATGGACGACATCGTGCGGGAGTGCGCTGACCTGGCCGCGCGCGGCGTGCGCGAGATCACGCTCCTCGGGCAGATCGTCACCAGCTACGGCCGCCGCGACTATGCGCACACCGGCGGGATCACGCCGTTTGTCCAGTTGCTCGAGCGCGTGCATGCGATCGAGGGCATTGCCCGGATCCGGTTCACGTCGCCTCACCCGCGTGGCTTCAAGGATGACTTGGTGCAGGCCTACGCGCGCCTGCCCAAGCTCTGTGGCTATGTCCATCTGCCGATGCAGAGCGGGAGCGACCGGATCCTGCGGGCGATGAACCGGCCCTACACGCGGGAGCGCTACCGCGAGATCGTGGCGTCCCTGCGGGCGGTGCGGTCCGACATGTATTTCTCGACCGACGTGATCGTGGGCTTCCCTGGCGAGACCGAGGAGGATTTCGCGCAGACGCGCGAGCTCTTCGCGGACTGCAACTACGACATGGCGTACATCTTCAAGTACTCCGTGCGCTCGGGGACACCGGCGGCGGACATGGGCGACCAGGTGCCTGACGAGGTGAAGGAGGCACGGAATCAGGAGCTCCTCGAAATCCTCCGGCAGAACTCACTCCGCCGGAATGCCGCCCTGCTCGGCACGGTCGAGGAGGTCCTGGTCGAGGGGCCGGACAAGACCGGCAAGCTTTTCACGGGCCGCACCGCCGGCAATCGGGTCGCGATCTTCGCTGCGGACCCGCGCCTGGTCGGCGAGCTCGTGCCGCTGCGGATCGAGCGTGCCTCGGTCAGCACGCTCTATGGCGAGTTGGTGCTGGCCGGCGTGCCGGCGTAATTCCCCGAATCCGTCGCCTCCTCCTGCCTCTTCGCTGTCCTTCCTCCATGAGCCTCACCCTCGCGACGCTGCTGCCCGGAGTCTTCCTGTTCCTCGTCGGAGCGCTGCTCTTCTCGCGCAGCTCGCTGGTCGTGTCCGCCTGCAAGGCGATGCCGCGCTCCCGTGCGGCCACGGTGGTGTTCTTTGGCGGGGCGGCGGTCTGGTTCCTCACTCGCATCTGGACCCTTTCGATGGCGGACTTCGGCGAGTATCGCACGGCGCTGCTGATCTTTTTCGCCCTCCTAGCGGTGCTGGCGTTTTCGCAGGTGCCGGACTTTCTTGCGGTGCGGGGGCTCGCCGGGCTGATGCTGCTCGCGGCGACACCGTTGCTCGATGCGGCGTTCATGGAGTATCACCATCCCCAGCGCCTCTTCATGGTGTCGGCGGTGTACGCGGGGATCGTGCTCGCGATCTATCTGGGCGCGGTGCCGTTCCGCCTGCGGGACTTCATCCAGTGGCTGTTTGCGACCGGGGAGCGTCCGCGGGTGATCGGCGCGGCCTTGGCCGTCTACGGCATTGTCTTGGGTGTGGTGGCTTTCACGTACTGAAGGGCTGCTCGCGCCGCCGTTTCATGAATCGCGCTCCTTCCACTCCCACGCCTGCTTCCGGGTCCGCCGCGATGGCTGCTCCGGTGCTGCTGGTGCTCGCCGGTCCGGCGGGTTCGGGCAAGACGACGCTCTGCGAGCGGGCGGTGCGTGAGTTGCCGGGATTCTCGCGGGTCGTGACCACCACGACGCGCCCGCCCCGGCCGGGCGAGGTGGATGGGGTGCACTACCATTTCCTGAGTCCAGCGCAGTTCGATGAGCGCGTGGCGGCCGGTGCTTTCCTGGAATGGGCGTGGGTCCACCAGCAGAATCGTTACGGTACGCTCGCCTCCTCGGTGATGGATCCCCTCGCGGCGGGCCGCAGCTTGATCATCAACGTCGACGTGCAGGGCGTGGGCAACTTCCGGCGCGCGGCGGCGGCTGACCCGCTGTTGCGGCGCCATCTGGCCACGGTGTTCATCAATGTGCCGCTGGCGGAGCTGCGGCAGCGGATGATTGATCGCGGTCAGGATAGCGCGGCGGAGATCGAGCGTCGTCTTGGCACCGCGCAGCGGGAGTTGGCGGAGGCGGCGTCCTTCGATTACGGCATCGAGAGCCGCAGCCGCGACGAGGACTTTGCCGCCTTGGTCGACGTGTGGCGCGCGGTCTGCGCCCGCGTGGCGTCGTCAGCCTGACGGTTCGTGCCGGGGCCCTGACCTTGGAGTCGGTGTTCAGCCGACCCGGGAGGCGTCGATGTTCAGCGCGCGCGCGGTTGCCGCGCGATCCCCGCCGTGGGCTTGGAGCACCCGTTCGATGTACTGCTTTTCCTGCAGGGCCAGGTACGTCGAGAGCGGGGCCCAGCGCGGGACATCGCGCAGGCGCGGCGGCAATTGCTGGGCGGTGATCAGCCGGGTGTCCGTCGTGGTGGCGATGCCCGTAATGACCTGCTGCATCTCGGTCAGATTACCCGGCCACGAGTAGGCCTGCAGCACCTCCATGGCCTCCTGGCTGAACGCGATCGCCGCTGGGTCAAACTGGGAGTTGGTGGCCGCCTGGGTGAAGTGGCGGACGAAGTCGGGGATGTCCTCCGGTCGCTCGCGCAACGCCGGTAGCGCGATGGGCAGCGACGCGACCCGGTAGAACAGTTCGTCGTGGAACGTGCCTTCGTCGACGCGCTTCTCCAAATCGACGGCGCTGGTGCACATCAGGCGGAAACCGTGTGCGGTGTTGCGCAGCACGGCGACCAGGTCCTTCTGCAGGGAAAGCGGCAAGGCGTGCAGATCCTTGAGCAGAAGGGTGCCCCCGCGGGCCGAGGCGACCCAGTTGCCGCCTAGGCCGTTCTCACCGAGGAGACCGGCCCGGAAGTTCGCTTCGGAGCTCAGGGAGCAGTCGATGCGAACCAAGGGAGCATCCGTGCCCACGCTCGCCTCGTGGAGGATCTCGGCCACGGTGCTTCGTCCGCTGCCGGGCTCACCCTGCAGCAAGACCGGCGTACGGACGGCCGCGAGCTTGCGCACCTGCTGCAGCAGCCGCATGGCCTTCGCACTCCGGCCCACCAGACGCTGCTCAAAACCCTGAGCCCGCGCCGCCGGGGCGGTGGTCTGACTCGCCCGCTCAATGCTCTGGTGCCGGAATTCCAAGGCGCGCTTCAGGGTCGCGATCAGTTCGTCGACGCGAAACGGCTTCTGCAGGTAATCGAAGGCGCCGTACTTCAGCGCCAGAATCGCGCTCTCGGTGCTCGCGTAGGCCGTCATGATGATGACAGCGCAGTTCGGATCGTGGGTCTTGAGCTGCTTGAGCAACGTGATGCCGTCGACCGGCTTCATGTCGATGTCTGCGAGCACGACGTCAAAGGGTTCCGAGCGGTAGCGCGCGAGCGCCATCTCGCCATCCGTCGCGAAGGCCGTGGCAAAGCCAGTCGGCTGGATGACCGCATCCAGCATCTCGTGAATCGAGAGCAGGTCGTCGACGATGAGGATGGAGGCCATGCAGTAAGGGAACCGAGGGAGCGCGCCCGGGAACAGGGACCGCGTTACTGGAGACCGCCGGCGACGACGCCGAGCTGGAAGATCGGCAGGAACATCGCCATCACGATGCCGCCCACCACCACGCCGAGAAACACGATCAGCAGGGGTTCGATCAGGGAGGTCAGGGCCGCGACCGTCGCCTCTGACTCAGCATCATAAAAGTCGGCGATCTTGTTCATCATCCCGTCGACGTTGCCCGTCGCCTCGCCGGCCTTGACCATGTGCTTCATCATGGGCGGGAAGAACGAGTTGGACGCCAGGATATCGGAGATCTGACCGCCCTGGCTGACGTGCCGGGAGATTTCCGCACACGCGGCCTCGATCTGGGCCTTGTTGCTCGCGGACGAGACGATCTCCAAGGAACGCAGGATCGGCACCCCAGACCGCACGAGGGAGGCATAGGTGCGGCAGAAACGGGAAAGCACGATCTTGTGCATCAGGGGCCCGAAGATGGGCGCGCGCAGCAGGAGGTGGTCCTTGTGCACCCGGCCGACCGGCGTCGCGATGTAGCCGCGTACGAAGAAGAATGCTCCCGTCCCCAAGGCGATCAGCAGCCACCAGTAGCCGACCATGAAGTCGCTGAGGTCGATCAGGAACTGCGTCGGCGCGGGCAGCTTCGCCCCGAAGTCCGCGAACATCGACGCGAAGACCGGGATCACGAACATGATCAACACCGTCACCAACACCACCGCGAGGCCGATGACCGCGATCGGATAGGTGAGGGCCGATTTCACCTTCTTGGTGAGCTTGACGCTGGACTCGAGGTACTGGGCGACCTTGCCGAGGATTTCCGCGAGGGCACCGGACGCCTCGCCTGCCTCGACCATGGACACGAAGAGCTGATTGAACGAGCGAGGAAACTTCCGCAGGGCTGCGGAGAAGGGAGTTCCCGAGGACACATCGAGCCGAACGTCGCGTACGATGATGCCGAACGTGTCGTCCTCCGTCTGTTCCTGCAGTGCCTCCAAGCACTGGATCAGCGGTAGCCCGGCGATGAGGAGGGAGGCGAGCTGCTGGGTGAAGATGGCCAGCTGCTCTTGCGGAAGACGATAGATCTTCGACTTCTTTTCCAGCGCCTTGAGCTTGGCGAGGGTTTGGGCCGCCTTCAGGTTTGCACGACCTCCCGGTGACCGCGACCCCAGGGAGGGACGCAGCGACACCGTCGGAGCGGTCGGCGTGGACGTGATGAAGGCCATAGCATGGTAGGAAACGGCCCGGTAATTCACCCCACTAACCCGATTTGAGCAAAGACCCGTAAAATTCTGGTCAAAGACCCCCTGGCGCCAATGCGGCCCCGACCGGATACGGGCTGCTCAAGGGCAGGGATCGCGGGGGATCAGTTTGGAGCGGCTGGACGGAATCGAACCGACGCTACGATCCCGCCCCTCTGTGATTTCATAAGTGCCGCGATAGGACATGAAAGCGTCATCGGCTGTTTTCAGCGATGTTCCCGCTCGCGTTCCCACTCCGAAGCGCCGGTGTTCGACGCCCAACATCAATCGCAAGGAACGATCGTTCGCCCGACTGGTTCGTTGCCTTCACCACGCTTCCAACGTGTCCGCTACCACGGATGGTACTCCAACAAGATGCGCGGCCAGCGCCTCAAGCGGGCGGATGCCGAAGCCGATGCGGCTGACGCCGAGGGCGAGATCATCGACGTTTCCGCGTTCGAGACCAAACCCGAGACCCCGCACCACGCGCAGGCGGCGAGGATGCTTCGGGCCTGAAATCACGATCTTCTCCGGTATTTCCACTCTTTCACCGGCACCGCCGCGCTCGCAGGGTGTGAACAGTGTGTCCTCCGTTTTGACGCGTAGTGACACGTGTATTGGTGAAGCGGAGACTTGACCCGGGACGGTGAAGGGTTTCGAAGTTCGCGTGTAGGGCTCGGCGAGCCAGACAAACCGCAAATCCAAGTTTTGCGTGATTCCTTGCCCGAGCTCTCCCCGTCGAAGGACCGGAAATCGCCTCCGATTTACCCCCCCCCTTTTTTTCCCGAAGAGAGAAGAGCGTTAATCTATGGACGCAGCCAAACAGCGGGCAGGTCTCGAGTGGGTGATCCTCGTCGCAATGTACTGCCTGATAATCGTGCCAGATGCGCCTAGAAGGGCAGAGCGGTATCTCGCGAATAAAGAGTATCGATCGGGGTTGGTACGACAGCCAACCGTCCAGCGAATTGGCCTTGCGGAGAGCCTAGTCTTGGGGAAAAGGCCAGATACATTGTTCGTAGACGCTCGACCCCAAGCGGAATTCGAGCGCGGGCACATCCCCGGTGCAGTCCTTGCTGATGGCGCTCTCGACGAAAGAATCACGACTGGCGGATACTCCAACATCGTTGTTTACTGCTCGGGTCCGGGGTGCGTGTCGGCACAGGCGGTGGCGGGCCGAATCCTGGAGAAGCATCCGATTTCGGTCTTCATCTATAGCGCCGGGTTCGGCGAATGGCAGGCAACCGGAATGAAAGTCACGGACATCAAATGAACAGGCTGACTTACACCCGCGTGCTGGGGGTGGCTCTGGGGTTGTTGCTGCAGTTCTCTGGGATCGCCAAGTCGCGGGAGATTGAGCAGTTCAGCCTTGATATCGCTGGGCTACTTGCCATCCCGCTCGCCCCTGCGGCGACTACGGCGGGTGTCGTCGTGGCAGTCGAGCTCGCGACTGCCTTGATGCTCATCCCTGGTCACCACCGGCGCTTCACTTTTTGTGTCACGGCGGTGCTGTTCAGCATCTTTGCGCTCTCTCAGGTCGGTTTTATGTTCCGAGGGATTGAAGGATGTCGGTGCTTCGGATCATTACTGTCAGGTGTTCCACGCTCCGCCTTCCTCGCCTTCAACGTGGTCGTCGCGGCCGCAGCGTTCGTGCTGCATCGACAGGAGTCTCAACCAAATTCGCAATGAAGAAGCTATCGCTGCCTCCAGAGATGAAGGCAGAGATGCAGGCCAGCTATCGGGCCGAGTTTTGGCGTGAGTGTGTCGCGGCCTGCGAAGCATTGGCGGCGACGCACCGGGATGCTTGGTTTCTGAATCTTGCGAATAGCATGTTAGCGGCTGCGCCGAGCCGTGCCGAGAAAGACCAACTTAGATCCGCGGTCGTTCGATCCGGAAGGCCGGAGTTGTGGTTGGCCTTAACCGATGCGGAAGGTGCCGAATAGAGGGTCAGGCTTCGTCCTTTGCTCTCCTGCGGGACCGTGTGACAATCAATGGGTTAAGTTGAAGAGTTGGCTCGCGATGAGAACGTGCAAAGCCTAGGCCTCTGGCTGGTTCCCCCAGATCGAACTCAAGGACTAGGCGTGGCGTTCACGACGTTGACGCCTCTCAGGCCGAAGTGCCCGGCGGCGGCGAGGAAGTGGCGGTCATGGGAATACACTGACTTGAGGCCATTGACGGAGGCCGTCGCGAGGTGCAGCGCGTCGGCCCCGCGGAGAAACACCGCGCGGGGCAGATCGGCATAAACCTCCCGAACCTTTTCCAGTACGGTCGGACCGGTGGGCAGCCAGCGGAAAGCGTTGGCGGCGCGGTCGCTCTCAAACTGCGCAAAGACGGCGCGGTACGACCGCAGCGGGAGGGCGCCCTCGCGAAGCTTGCGGTGAAAGGCCGCCACCAACTCGGCCTCGCCGTGCTGCGCGCAGCAGACATGGTCTGAAGCCGCCAATTCCCGGACCGCCTCGTAGCCCGGCTCCTCCCAATAGAGCCGGACCAGATAGCTGGTATCGAGGTAGATCACCGTTCGTCCCGTTCCTGCGAGATTCCCACCGTCGCATCCGTGCCGCCAGTCAGCTTGGCTGCGCGGAAGGACGGCAACAGCCTTCGGCTGGCGAAATACGGCTGCGGCGGCGGTTCGTTGGCCGGCACGATCTTCGCGACGACCCGGCCGCGTTCCGTGACGGCAAGTTCGCCGAGCTCTTTTGCGCGGCGTACCCAGCGACCCGTCTCATCATGCAGTTGCCGGATCGAAATCGCCTTCATGTGACACAACGTGACACATGCTACCCTGACGTCAAGCGAACCTCCGGCCGGAACGGGGCGGTCGGGGCCCCGGGAGGGTTCGTCGTCCGCGGCGGACGCCGCAGGCCTCACCACGGGTGAAGCGCAGCACCCGTTTCACCGACTAGTCTTCCTTGGCGTAGGCCGCGAACGAAGCGCGCTGGCGGGTTTGTGCGAGGGAGCAGTCGGCCCGACCCCGCTTAATGGCGGCGTGCGCTGACGGGTTGGCGTAGAGCCAGATCTCGGAGACCGGCACGGCTTTGACCGGAGCGGGCATGATCTGACCGAGCTGGTTGCGCGTGCTTTGGTGCTCCGACGCGGGGCAGAGCCGAAGAGGGTCAGGCTGCTGCAGTTGATCACTGTATGGGAAAAAGGCCGCCCCTTGGCCATCCGGTGCGAGCACGATCAAGGGAACGGCCGGCGGTCGAACAAAATCCGCCAAGGGTAGTCCACCGTAAACAAGGGAGGCGCCAAGAAGCTGCGCGGTCGCGAACGCCCGGAGGCGAGAGACGTTCATGGGTGTGGAAGTCACTGCGGCTATTGCCGCAAAGGACCGCGTCCGAAAGCTTCCTCTTGCGGCACGCCAGCCCGCGAGCAGACGCGGGGTGGACGGCTGTAGTCAATCAGCTGAACCCGAGCCTGAGGGCAGGAAACGGGACCTTTTGTTAGTAAAATGAGCCTGTTTTGTTCCCAAGGGGGCCCCGCCCGCCAGCGCGCATCGGGGGCAACTGTCTCCGCTCCAGCAACTCTCATCATTCTGGAGCGGCTGGACGGAATCGAACCGACGATACCTCTTTGGAAGAGAGGAGTTTTACCACTAAACTACAGCCGCAGAATGGCGAAAGTGTTTGCAGCACCCCGGGAAGGTCAAGCCTCGGCGGCGCCTTGGTCGTCCGCAGATCCGGCGCGACAGCGGGGCGGGGATCGTCAACGCTGCGCGCGTCTCCGTGAATCTCGTCCTCCTCGAATCCCACGAACTCCGGCAGCCGTTGCCGGCCGATGACCCGCGCGCGGTGCATGTGCTGACGGTGCTGCGGCGGGTGCCGGGCGACACCTTCGATGTCGGGGTGGTGGATGGGCCGCGGGGCAAAGCCACGTTGCGGGCGGTCGATGCCGCGGGTCTGCAACTCGACTTTACGTGGGGGCCACCGCCCGCGCCGCTGCCGCCGCTGACGTTGCTCGTCGGCCTCGCGCGGCCGCAGACGGCGCGCAAGATCCTGCAGGAGGCCACGACGCTGGGCGTGGCGGCGTTGCACTTCGTCCGGACCGAGCGCGCCGAGCCGCAGTACGCCCAGAGCAGTCTGTGGTCCTCCGGGGAATGGCGCGACCATCTCCGCGCGGGAGCCGCGCAGGCGTTCACCACGCAATTGCCGCGCGTGACGTGGGATACCGAGTTGTCGACTCATTTGGCGGCAGGGTCGCCGGGAGCGCGCCGCCTGGCCCTCGACAACTACGAAGCCACCGCGCCGCTCGGTGCGTGGCGTCTGGGAGCGGGTGAGCCGTGCGTGCTCGCGATCGGACCCGAGCGGGGGTGGGGACCGCGCGACCGCGACGGGTTGCGCGCGGCGGGTTTTGCTTTGGCTCATCTCGGTCCGCGCGTGCTGCGCAGCGAGACGGCGGTGGTGGCGGCGCTCGCGATCCTGCGCGCGGACTTAGGCTTCGCCTGAGCTTGGCGCGCGCCGGTAGAGAGTCACGCCGGGCTGGCGCGCCCCGGTGCCGCCGATGCGTTTCACGGCGACCCAACGGGGATCGGTGAGCGCGAGTTCTCCCGGCGTCTCGAACACGAGGAGCGGATCCCCGCCGGGCGGGAGCCAGCCCGCCACCGATGCGAAGAGGCGGGGTGCGAGTTCCGCGATCACTTCGTAGGGCGGGTCGATGAAGACCAGATCGGCGGGAGGCGACCCCGGACGCGGGGTCCACATCACCGCATCGGCGGCGACGACCTCGCCGAGGTCGCGTGGCTCGCGGCGGAGGCTGCGGGCCACGGCGGCGAGGTTCTGCCGGATCAATCCCGCGGTGCGGGCGTGGCGCTCGACGAAGACGCCGGACTCTGCGCCCCGGCTGAGGGCCTCAAGCCCGTAGGCGCCGCTCCCGGCGAAGAGGTCAACGAATCGGGCCCCGGCGAGGCGTGGCGCGAGGCTGGAAAACAACGCCTGCCGCAAACCGTCCGTCGCCGGCCGCACGGCGTCGCCGGCTGGGACCGACAGCGGGATCCCCCGGGCGGTGCCGCCGCTGATTCTCATGGCGTGCCCCCGGCCGAAAGCGGCGTGAACGGGGGCGAAAAGCCAATCGTGATACGCATCCGGAAAACCTGCGGCACCGATCGACAAAGGCAATCCACGGGATGGGCATCCCGCCCTTTCGGGGCCGTCCGGTGCGCCCCGCGGGTCCGGGGCGTTCCCGGGGGACTGCGTGGGCCTCCCGGCGGCTTCGGAGCGGCCTGCGCCCGGCCACTCCGTCCACCGTTCGTGCGTGCAAAACGACCGCTCATCCTTCCGAGCTCGCTTCGAACGGCACGGCGTTGCACGACTGCACTTGCCCGAAATTCGTGCTCATCGCTCTAGCGTCCGTCGCCCTCCTGCGTACCGTCTTCCCACCATGGTGTCTCCCGTTTTCCGTTCCTCACTCCGCTCCCTGGTCCGTCGCGGTTCCGTTGTCGCGTGCCTTGCCGCCGCCTTCGCTTCCCCGGCTTGGGCGCAGCCCGCTGGGCGTGGCCCGGCCTCGTCGATCAACCTCACCTTTTCCCACTCGGCGGAGTCCGACGCCGATCTGCCTGGTCGCCCGGCCGCCGGGAAACTTTCCGTCGACGCGTGGAGCGTCTCCGGCAAGACCACGCGCATGCTTCGGCCCGGCGT
>JBEIGD010000028.1:0-47548 GCA_040382075.1 Opitutaceae bacterium | reverse complement strand
GTGGCCTTCTGCGTCGGACTCGGCGTCCACGTCGCCCTCATCCTTGGGGTGTGCTGGTGGAAGGGGGAGCCGCCGCGCTGGCGCTGGGGCGGCGAGTGAGCCGGGTTTCGCGTTGCTTCCGGCGGAGGAGTGGGGCAGCACGAAGCTCCTACCCCCCACTCGTATGTCCTGCCGTCCCTCTCCGCTGCGGCTGCCCCGCCGCTTTGCCCTGATTGTCTCCGCCTTCGTCGCTCTGGCCTCTTCCGCTTCGGCAAGCGAACCGCCGGCTGTCCGCGGTCGCGTCTTCATCGACCGTCTCAGCGCCCCGTGGCAGTCGCAGCAGGTGCAGGAGGCCTGCGTGCTGCCGAACCCCAAGGATCCGGAGAAGCTGATCATGTTCTACTCCGGCGTGCCGGCGGCCAACCGCCGCACCTGCTTCATCGGCAAGGCCTGGGCGCTCAAGTCGGATCCGTTCACGTGGCACCAGGACCCGGCGAACCCGGTCTTCCTCCCGGCGGGCGGCGACGCGTGGGACAGCAACAGCATCCGCCTCGACGCGGTCCTCTACGTGCCGGAGGAGGATGCGTACTACATCTACTATTCGGGGACCCGGTCCCTGGTGCAGGACCAGATTGGGCTCGCGATCTGTCCGTCAGGAAAAGATGGATACAGCGAGGTCAGCCCGACCACGATCCGGCGCTGGGGAACGGCCCCGGTCCTCGTGCCGGAGCCGGCCGCGCCGTTCCACGAGGAGATGGCTTCGCAGGCGGCGGTGCTGCGGGAATGGAATCCGCAGGAGAACCGCTGGGACTGGACAATGTACTACTCTTACCGCGGCAAGGACGGCGTCCTGCCCGGACTGCGTCTCGCGACCTCCCTCGACGGCAAGACCTGGACGCGCCACTTCAATGCGGATGACCCGCGGGGCATGGGCCAGATCTTCTCCTCGATTCCGAACGCGTACTACGAATGGCATCAGATCTTCAAGGTGGACGACACCTATGTCCTCTCGATCGAACTCGGGATCGAGAAGGGGCAGCGCTGGCGCCCGGCGCTCGCGGTGAGCAAATCGCCCCGCTCCGGCTGGCAGGCGTTGCCGCCGGACACGGTCCTGCAGACCCAGTGGAACGGCCTTTACCGCGACGACGCGATGTTCCACGTGGCGACGCCGGCGTTCTATCCCATTGATGGACGCTGGTACCTGTATGTGCAGGCCTGCCCCTTGCCGAAGAACCGCAACTACATCGACGGAGCGTGGGACCTGTGGGTGGTGGAGTGCGCGCGGCGCATTCCCACGCTGCCGGGCTACGCGGACGTCTGGGTGCCCGGCGCGCCGAGTCCGTCCCGCTGACGCCGGGTGCCGCTCCGTTCGCGCGCTGGCGCCGCGGCAGAAATTGAGGCTGACGGCGCCGCCTGCGCCGACCCGCCGGGCACCGACGGGGGGTGGACTTCGCCCGTGGCCCGGTGCGGACGAAGGTGAGGGTGGGATAGGTGCGTGACCCGCGGACTGCGGATGCCACGCCGGCTGTGTCGAGGACCGGCGCCGCTGTTCAGACCGGCGCGGACCGGGTGGCTGACGGCAGCGCCGGCTGGAAGACCCAGCCCGGCTCGGCTTGCTGGCGATGCACGATCGCGGCGATGTCGCGCCAGACCGCAGCGATCCCGTGAGGCGTGGGCGGAAGGTCGTGGCGGATCAGGCGGTGGAGCTTTCCGAGACGATAGCACGGCACCGCGGCGTACATGTGGTGCTCGGTGTGGAAATTCATGTGCCAGTAGAGGAACTGCACGAACGGATTCAGCGTGAACGTCCGGCAGCACAGCCGGAAGTCGGTGTTGTGCGCAGGCAGCGCGATGTGCTGTGTATTGTTGCACAGCAGAAACAGACCGTTGCCGAAGAATGGACCCGCGCTGATCAGCACCGGCACGATCCACCAGCCCTTGATCACGGAAACGATCAGGATTGCGAGATGTCCGGCAAGAACCACGCGTGCCCACAGGACGGCAGGACGGGCGATGGCTGGCTGGTCGGCGGGGAAGAGCGTCTGCTCCCACGTGCCCTCGAAACGGCCGCGGGCGAGGCGGACCATCTTGCGGATCGCGTAGACGAAGAAGCCGTAGTGGAACACGCAGCCCTTGAAAAAGTCGCGCGCCGTGAAACGGATCGGCAGCGGGTTCTCGTCGTCGTCCGGCGGATGCAGCGTGTAGCGGTGGTGCCGGACGTGGCTCGTCTCAAAAACCTCGTGGTTGATCCAGCCGAGGAACGCGAGCAGGCGGCAGAACCAGCGGTTCAGCCACGCGGAACGGAAGACGGTGTTGTGGCCGAGTTCGTGGACCCCGTTGATCAGGAAGGCGGCGATCACGCCGTAAAGGAAGACCCCGAGGGCGGCCCAGCCCCACGCGTGCGCGAGGCCGGCCCGGATCGCGAGGCCAGCCGGCGCGGCCAGGATGGCGAGATAACCGAGGGTCTGCGCCGCGCCCCGCAGGTTGCTGCGTACGTGCAGCGACTTCATCGCGCCGGGCGGCAGCGGGCTCCGATACCACTCGATTCCCTTCGGTCGGCGCGCTTCCTCGGTGAACTGGCGCAGCGGCGGCTCGGCGGTCAGCCGCGGGTCGGGGGCGTCGGGCACGGGGGAACTCATGGCGTCAGCTTAGCACAGTTCCCGATGTTTGACTTTCAGCTTGGGTGCGCGATACGAAATCGAACATGCCGCGCGCCGATTGGATGCATCACCCGAAGTTGATCGTGCCGCTGGATGTGCCGGGGATGCCGGGGATGCTGCAGTTGGGGCGCTACAACCAGACGGTCGCCCATGCAGCGCTCGATGACCACCAGCATGACGGTGCGATCGAGATTTGCCTCCTCGTCCGTGGTCGCCAGACGTACGTAGTCGATGGCCGGACCTACGAGTTGAAGGGTGGGGACGTCTTCCTCACGCATCCCGGAGAAGTGCACAGCACCGGCTCGCGGCCCCAGGAAAAGGGGGTTCTTTACTGGCTGATCCTCAGTCTCCCGCGGCGGGGTGGGGGGCTGCCGGGACCGAAGGGGGCCGCTCTGGCGAATGCCTTGCGGGCCCTGCCGCTGCGGCATTTCCCCGGGGACGCGAGCCTGCGGGAACATTGCGACGCGATCATGCGCCTCCAGCTCGGACCGGACGGGCCGCTGCGGTCCGCGGCGATCTGGCATCACGTGAGCGGTTTCCTGCTGCGCGTGATTGCCTTGGCCTGCATCGACCCCTCGGGACGCCACGGCGTCTCGCTGCGGCCGGTGCTGGAGCATATCGAGCGTCATCTCGACACTCCGCTTCCGCTCTCCGAACTGGCGGCCAAGGCACGTCTATCGCTGCCCCGTTTCAAGGTCCGCTTCCGGGAGGAGTGCGGCATGCCTCCGGGCGAGTACGTTTTGCGCGCCCGGGTGGTCCGCGCCGAGCAACTCCTGCGCGAGACCGAGCGTCCCATCACCCACATCGCCCACGACCTCGGGTTCTCGTCGTCACAGTACTTCGCCACGGTCATGAAGCGCTACACGCGGCTGTCGCCCAGCGCGTTGCGGCGAAGGGGCGCGGGATCCTGGCCCGGTCCGGTCCTCCTGCGTCGGTGACTTCCCGAGCCGGACTTTGGCCGAGAATCTGCTTGGACCCGCGTGGGCTAAGGCACAGACTGAAAGCTCGTTGACCCGACCTCCGCATCAGCGGTTGCATCTCTTTTTCACCATGCAAACCCGTATAACCTCATCCCTCGCGCGAGGGCTTCTCGCGTTCGCGTTGGCTGGATCTGCCTCCGCTGCCTTCGCCCAGGCCGTCGCCACGACGCCGACCCCGGCGGCCGACGCCAAGTCGTCGGAAACCGTGAAGCTCGACAAGTTCGTGGTCACGGGCTCGTCCATCAAGCGCCCGGCCGATGAGGGTGCGCTGCCGGTCGCGGTGTTCACCAAGCTCGATCTCGAGCAGGAGGGCATCGCCAGCGCCGAGCAGCTGATCATGAACCTCAACATCAACGGCAACGGCCTCGACAACCTCGCGTCGAACGCCGACGTCGTCGCCGGTGCCCAGCGCGGCAACAACGGCGCGAGCTCCGCCAACCTGCGCGGACAGGGTTCCAATGCCACGCTGATCCTTCTCAACGGTCGCCGCGTCGCTTCGCACGGCCTGAACGGTGGCGTGGTCGACCTCAACTCGATCCCCTTCGCCGCGATCGAGCGCGTCGAGGTCCTGAAGGACGGCGCTTCCGCGATCTACGGCACCGACGCGATCGGCGGCGTGATCAACTTCATCACCAAGACCGATTTTCAGGGCGTGGTCGCGAATGCCTCGGCCGACGTCACCGAGGACGGTGGCGGTAACCTCTTCCGCTACTCGCTGGTCGGTGGCTGGGGCAGCCTCGACAAGGACGGTTGGAACATCATGGCCTCGCTGGCCGTTGCCGATCACCAGCGTCTCGACGGTGACCAGCGCGACTTCGTCAACACGTTCCAGCCCAATCGCGGTCTCTCGCCCGATACCCGCGGCACTCCGCTCGCCACGCTGTTCGCGATCAATGGCCAGCGCACTGTCCTGAGCAGCGGCGCCGCCACTGTGGCGGGTGCCGGCACCGGCCCGATCGACCCGGCCGACGCCACCGCCACCTTGCGCGTGAACGGCATCAACGTCGTCGACCTGCCGACTTTCACCGGTGGCTACACCGGCCTTGATGGCATGGGACCCTACGACGAGCGTCTCTGGGCCACCGCCGCGTCGAAGTACGGCTCCGCCTGGGACACCGGCCGCGCCGCCGTGCTGCAGCAGCCGGTCAAGAACACGAACTTCGTCGGCCGCGGTTCCTACAAGCTCGGCCGCCACCTCGCGACCATCGAGGCCGTGATCGGCCGCTCGGACTCGACCAAGAGCTTCTCCCCCAATCAGTGGTCGACCGCCGCCTCGACGGCTGCGGGCGCTCAACCCACCACCACCACGGCCAATGGCACGGTGGTTCCGAATCCGCTCTTCAATCTTGTCTACCCGAGCAAGGGTGCCGACTACAACCGGATCTTCAACTCCCTCGTGGCGTACTTCCCGGCCCTCGAGGCTAACCGCGGTCTCCCGATGGCCTTCCGCTGGCGCTCGCTGCCGGGTGGTAACCGTGAGCTGCGCACGATCAGCGACACCCGCCGCTTCCTCGGTTCCCTTGAGGGTCCGCTGCCGCTGCCCTTGGATTTCTTCTCCGACTGGGAATACCGCGCCGGTCTCTCGCAGTCCTCGAGCAAGAGCAAGTCGCGCCTCAACGACGGCTATTACTACACCGTACCGTTCGTGAAGCTGGTCAGCGATGGCATCCTCAGTCCGTTCTCCTACACGCAGTCCCAGGCGGCGGTCGACGGCCTCAAGGCCGCGTCCGCGTCCGGCGTCGAGCTGTACGGCGGCGAGTTCACCAACACGACCTTCGATCTCACGACCTCCGGTCCGTTGTTCCAGCTGCCGGCCGGCACCGTCAACGCCGCCGTCGGCGCGGACTTCCGTCGCGAGGAGTACTTCTTCGCCGGCGACGGTCGCTCGAACGTGGGCACGGCCGACTCGCTCATCTTCAACGTGCCGTTCGACAACGCCCTGGCGACGGCCGGCACGCTCAGCCGCGACATCAAGGCGGTCTTCACCGAGGTGCAGATTCCGATAGTCAAGACGGTCGAACTCAACGTCGCCGCCCGCCGCGACCAGTACACGGGCTTTGGCGCCTCGACGAATCCGAAGGTCACGCTGCGCTTCGCGCCGACCGAGCAACTGCTCTTCCGTAGCTCCTACAGCACGGGCTTCCGCGTCCCGACGTTCAAGCAGCAGTTCGATCCGGTCACGGAGAGCATCTACGCCGGCGCCGACCTGCGCGATCCGGCAACGGGCATCGCGATCCCGCCGAACTCGATGAACATCCGCAGCGGCGGCAAGACGTCGCTCAACCCGGAGGAAGCGGAAATGCTGTCCGCCGGCGTGGTCTACTCGCCGATCAAGAACATCACCCTCACGGCTGACTGGTGGTCCGTCCAGCGCGACGGCACGATCCTCATCCTCGGACCGACCGTCATCCTCCAGAACTACCAGCTCTTCCCGGATGCGATCGTCCGCAATGCGGGCAATCAGATCATCGCGATCGATAATCGCTGGCTCAACGCCGGCGAGACCCAGACCAAGGGTATGGAGTACGGAGCGCGCGGCGACTTCGACGTGCTGGGCGGCCGTCTGACGGCCGAGACGAACATTTCGCAGCTGCTGGAGAAGAAGTCCCGCCTCCTCGCCTCCGCTCCCTGGAGCCGGAGCGAGATCGGTCGCTTTACCCGCGCCAGCGACATCGGCCTGAAGTGGAAGTACACCGCCTCCACCTCGTTCCGGAAGGGCAAGTGGACGGGTCGCGTGAGCCAGCTGTATCGCGCCGGCTACATGGACTTCGTGCTCCCGGGGGTCGCCAACGGTACGGTCGTTCCGCCGAACTGGAACCCGAAGGTCGACGAGTACATCACCTACAACGCCAGTCTGACCTACCGCTGGCGCCGGGACGTGACCATCGTTGCGGGCATCAAGAACCTGTTCAACCAGGACCCGCCCTTCTCGGTCGCCTACGACACCAACACGGGTGCCGGTAGCAGCTGGGAGCCGCGTATCGCCGACCCGCGCGGTCGCGCCTTCACGCTGTCGGTCGAGTACAAGTTTCGTTAACGGAACGTTCGGTGCGCGCGCCGGCTGCCGCGTGGGTCATCCCGCGCGGGCCGGTCGCGCCGCCGCCACCGTCGCGCGCGCCAGCTCGATGAAGCGGCCGCGCGCCGGGTGTCCGTGGGACTCCGCCCAAGCCGCGAAGTAACGGTAGCGCGGCACGGGGCGGGCCAACGGCACAAAGCACACGCCCGGAGGCCGCAGCTGGGCGTACTGCGCCGGCAGGATCGTGCGGCGGGCGATCCTCGCGATCGCGGAGGGCCGAGCGACCGGGGACCTCAGCACGATGGAGGACGCCTCCGTCCTCGAAGCCATCCGGCAGGAGGTTGAGGCTCAGTCGAGAAAGGATTGATTCTTGTTCCCCGTCGCCATCGCGTCACCGTTACCCTCATGTTGACCCCAGGAAGTCGTTTCCGCGCCGCCCTCGCGGCGGAGAAGCCCCTGCAGCTCACGGGGGTGATCAACGCCTACGCTGCCTTGCTGGCCCGTCGGGCCGGATTCCGGGCGCTCTATCTCTCGGGTGCCGGAGTGGCCAATCACTCCTACGGCGTGCCGGACACGGGCATCACGGAGCGGGCCGACGTGCTGATCGACGTGCGGCGGATCACGCGGTGCGTGGACCTGCCGCTCCTCGTGGACATCGACACGGGCTGGGACGACCCGGAACGCACCGTGAGGGAAATGGAGGAGGCTGGCGTGGCCGCCGTGCACATCGAGGATCAGGTGCCGGCCAAGGTTTGCGGCCATCTGCCGGGCAAGCACCTGGTCCCGACGGACGTCATGGTCGACCGCGTGTGCGGGGCCGTCCGGGGCCGTCGCGATCCGGATTTCGTGATCATGGCGCGCACCGATGCGGCTGCGAATGAAGGCCTCCCCGGTGCCATCGCGCGGGCGCAGGCCTACGTCGCCGCGGGAGCGGACATGATCTTCGCTGAGGCGCTCACGACGCTCGAAGAATACCGGGCCTTCACGCGGGCTCTACCGGTGCCGGTCCTCGCTAATCTCACGGAATTTGGAAAGACCCCGCTCTTCGGCCTCGACGCTCTGCGCGACGCCGGAGTCGCGCTCGTGCTCTATCCGCTCAGCGCCTCACGCGCGGCGGCAGCTGCGTCGCTGGACGCATACTCGGCGATTCGCCGGGACGGCACGCAGGCCGCGGTCGTCGGCCGGATGCAGACCCGCAGCGATCTCTACACCACCCTCGGTTACCAACCGCCACGCTGAGCGCCGCGCGCGTTCGACGGGCCCTCTCCCTATGTCCTCCGATACCTCTCCAGGCCCAGTCGCTTCCGCAACGTCCGCTCCGCGGGCCAAAAAGTCGGTGGCGCTCTCCGGGGTCGTCGCCGGAAACACCGCGATCTGCACGGTCGGTCATTCGGGCAACGACCTGCACTACCGTGGGTATGATATCAACGAGGTCGCGGCGCACGCGGCCTACGAGGAGGTCGCGCACCTCCTCATCCACGAGCGACTCCCGCGCGCTGAGGAGTTGACTGCCTACCGCGCGAAACTGCGCTCGCTCCGCTCCCTGCCGCAGGCCCTGCGAACCGTCCTGGAGCAGATCCCCGCGTCAGCCCACCCCATGGATGTGCTGCGGACGGGCACCTCGGTGCTCGGCAACCTCGAGACCGAGTCCCTGCCGGCCGCGGGCGGCACCGCGGCGACCGTTGCCGGGGCGCGGGAAATCGCCGACCGGTTGCTGGCGAGCTTTCCGTCGATGCTGCTGTACTGGCACCACTTCGCGACGAGCGGTCAGCGCATCGCGGTGGAGACGGAGGATGAGACGATCGCCGCGCACTTTCTGCGCCTGCTGCACCAACAGAACCCTGCGCCGACCCATGTCGCCGCGTTGGATCGCTCGATGATCCTGTACGCGGAGCACGAGTTCAACGCCTCCACCTTCACCGCGCGGGTCATCGCGGGCACCGGTGCCGATGTGCATTCGTGCGTCACAGGTGCGATCGGCGCCCTGCGCGGCCCGAAGCACGGAGGCGCCAACGAGGTCGCGCTGGACATCCAGCAGCGGTATGCGACGCCCGACGAGGCGGAGGCGGACATCCGGGCGCGGCTCCTGCGACGGGAGATCGTGATTGGCTTCGGACATCCGGTCTACACGGTGGCGGACCCGCGGAACGGCATCATCAAGGAAATCGCGCGCCAGCTCTCGGAGGAGGCCGGAGATCACCGCCTCTTCGCGGTGGCCGAGCGGATCGAGAGCCTGATGTGGACCGAGAAACGGATGTTCCCGAACCTCGATTGGTTTAGCGCCGTGGCGTATCACCGGCTCGGTGTGCCCATGCTCATGTTCACCCCGCTCTTTGTGATGGCGCGGATCGCCGGTTGGGCGGCGCACATCGTCGAGCAGCGCATCGACGGCAAGATCATCCGCCCCGGAGCCAACTACACCGGCCCGGACAATCGTCCGTTCCCCGCGCTCAGCGCCCGGACGTGATTGCTTTTGTCCCAACCGTTTCATCACTCCCATGTCCGCTCATATCAGCAACGTCCGTCCCGATCCTGATTCGCTGCTTGTCGATCTCGCCGAGTACACGCTCCACGCCGACGTGCAGAGCGATGAAGCGTACGACACCGCGCGGTGGTGCCTCGCCGACACGCTGGCTTGCGGCATCATGGCTCTCGCTTACCCGGCCTGCACCAAGCTACTTGGCCCCGTGGTGCCGGGAGCGGCCTTGCCGAACGGCGCTCGGGTACCGGGTACCGCCTACGAACTCGATCCCGTGCAGGGCGCATTCAACGTCGGGGCCATCGTCCGTTGGCTGGATTTCAACGACACCTGGCTGGCGGCGGAGTGGGGACACCCGTCCGATAATCTCGGCGCCATCCTCGCCACGGCCGACTGGCTGAGCCGCAACGAAGCCACCGCCAGCAGCCTTTCCTCCTTCACGCGCGCCCTGCCGGCGCGCCGTAGGCCGTTGACGATGCGGGACGTGCTGACTGCGATGATCAAGGCGCACGAGATCCAGGGCGTGCTGGCCCTCGAGAATTCCTTCAACCGCGTCGGCCTCGACCACGTGATCCTGGTCCGCATCGCGTCCACCGCGGTCACCACGGGCCTGCTGGGTGGGAGCCGCGAGCAGGTCATCAACGCGCTCTCGCATGCGTGGCTCGACGGCTCCGCCCTCCGCACTTATCGGCACTCGCCGAACACCGGGTCCCGCAAGTCCTGGGCCGCCGGTGACGCCACCAGTCGCGCAGTCCGCCTCGCGCTCACGGCGATGACCGGTGAGATGGGTTATCCCTCCGTGCTCACGGCCCGGACGTGGGGCTTTCAAGATGTGTCCTTCAAGGGTAACGCCGTCCGCCTGGCCCGCCCGCTGGGCAGCTACGTGATGGAGCACGTCCTGTTCAAGATTTCCTTCCCGGCCGAGTTCCATGCGCAGACGGCCGTCGAATGCGCGATGCAGCTCCATGCGGCGGTGCGAGACCGGCTGGACGACATCGAGCGCGTTGAGATGACGACGCACGAGTCGGCGATCCGGATCATCGACAAGAGCGGGCCGCTGCACAACCCGGCGGACCGTGACCACTGCCTGCAGTACATGACCGCCATCGGGCTGATCCACGGTCGCCTGACCGCGGATCACTACGAAGATGCGGCGGCGGCGGACCCGCGGATCGACGCGCTGCGGGCGAAGATGCGCGTCACCGAGGATCGGCAGTACTCGCGTGACTATCTCGATCCCGAGAAGCGCTCGATCGCGAATGCGGTGCAGGTGTTTTTCCGCGACGGCACGAGCACGTCGCGCGTCGAGGTCCATTACCCGATCGGGCACCGACGCCGTCGGGCCGAGGGTATCCCGGTTTTGCGGGAGAAGGCGCAGGCGGCCTTCGCGGCCCACTTCGGGGCCGCGCGCGCGGGCGAGATCATGGATCTCTTCGTGGATCGCGCTCGGCTGGAGGCGATGCCGATCCGGGATTTCGTCGCGCGGTTCGTTCCCTAGGCCGACCGACCGCGGAATTCGTCAGGGCTGCGGCGTGACGATCACCGGCCCGAAGGCCGGGATCGCCATGTCGCGCCCATCAGTGATGTTGGTGTAACGGTCCATGCCCAGCCCGTAGACCAACTTCACCGGAGCCTTGATCTCGCGTGAGTACCAGACCAGCACGCTGGCGGGGTCAGCGGGGTCGAACTCGACCTTGTAGACCATCGGACCCTGCTTCTTTGGATCTTCCGGGATCAGCTCGAATCCGGCCGGTCGGCCGGCGGACTGCAGGCGACCGGTGACCCCGGAGAAACGTACCCGGAGGCAGTGATGCAGCGCCTGCGTGGATGGCAGGATCTCGTGCGAGACGTAGTTGATCGGCGTCGCGTAGCCGACCTTGCCGTAGACGTGGGTGAGGGCGGTCTCGGCGAGACGACGACCGAGGCGCTGCTGGCCCTCAGTGCCGATGTGAATCAGATCATCGAGCGCGAGATCGACCGAAGGCACGACCCAGAGATTCTGACGCAGCGCAGCGGCCTTGCGCTGGTGTTCCTGGATCATTTGCCAGAACGGGTCGGTGCTGCGGTCCTCGTTGGCGAACCGGCCAATCTGCACGTAGATGAACGGGAGGTCGGGGATGCCGGTGTCGCGCCGTAGACTATCGATCAGGTTCAAGAAATCCGCCGTGAAGCGGTCCGCCGATTCGCGGGAACCGGACTGCCCCTCGCCCTGATACCAGATCACGCCCTTGATCCGACCACCCACCTGCTGGATGCGGTGCAGCATGTTGCCGTAGAGGGATTCAGTTCCCTGGTCGCGGAGCGACGGTGACCACTGGGTGAGGTTCGTGCCGCCGAGGGCGCAGGGAATGAGACCGATCCGTCGTCCCGTGGCGCGCGCGAGAAGATCGGCGAATCCGAGGTCGGGTCCCAGCCCGCCGCCGCGACCGGCCCGATCGTCTTCCTGCAGCTTCGCCCACTGCGCCTCGGTGAGGGAGGGGTTCATCTTGAAGATGAGTCGCTTGAAGACCGGCGCCGACGCCGCATAGACGCGGTGGGTGGGCGGTGTCGCCTCCACCCACTGTCCGGTGAGATCGAAGACCCGGACGAGGGGGTTGGGTGTCGTGGCCGGCGGCAGCAGCGCCACGCCCTGCATGTTCGACTGACCGGCGGCCACCCAAAGATCGACGTCGTCACCCTCCGGGTGAGGATGCGTGGCCGCTGCTCCGGTGACCGGCCGGACGAACGCCGCGGCGAGGAGGAACGCGAGCAGGGAGACGGCGAGGCGGCGGGCGAGCGGGGTGAGCATGGGAAAGGGAGGGCGACTTAGGGCGAACGTGGGGTGCGGGCAGGCCGTGAACGCGTGCGCTGGGCGCGGACCGTGTTGGATGGCCACGCCTAGCTGCGCAGGCCGCTGCGAATCATCGAGACGGCGATCGCCGCGAGGAGCATCGAAACGATTTTCGAGACGGCGCGCAGGCCCGCCGGGCCGATGCGGCGACCCAGCCACTCGCTGTAGTGCAACGCCAGCACTACGAGGACGAGGTTCGCCGCCAGGGCGGCCAGCGTGACCGCGAGTCCGATGGCCTTGTTCTGGGCGAGGACGAGGAGCGTGGTGATGGAGGCGGGTCCCGCGATCAACGGCATGCCCAGCGGCACGATCCCGAAGTCCTCCGGGAGTTTTTCCGATTCCGCCGCCGAGGTCGAAAGGAGATCCTTGGCCGCCAGGATGAAGAGGATCAGTCCACCGGCGATTTGGAAGTCAGCGACCGCAATGCCGAGCGCCGTGAAGACGGATTGTCCGAGAAACAGGAATCCGAGGGCGACCAGACCGCCCGTCCAGATCGCCTGATCCGCGAGCCGACGCCGTTGGTCTGAGCGGATATTTGTGCCCATGCCGAGGAAGATCGCCGCGAGGCCGATCGGATCGATGGCGACGAACAGCGGGATGAAGGCTTGGAGGAAACGGGCACCCCAATCGAGCATGGCCGCAGAGTGCGGATTCCCCTGAGAAAGGCAAACTGCCCCTCGGGCTGCATCAGGAGCAACGGCAGGCCGCCGGGTTACACCGCTTCGGCGCGCAGGCCGGCGCCGCGCAAGGCCGCGAGCACCTCGGTCACGTGCGCCGGGCCGCGGGTCTGCAGCACCAGCTCGATCTCGACGTACTGCGCGGAAAGCGACGAGAACGCCCGCTGGTGGTGAACCTCCTCGATGTTCGCGCCGGCCTGACCCACGGCGGTGGTGATCTTCGCCAGCGAACCCGGCACGTCGCGCGCACTCACCTTCAGTCGCACAAGCCGGCCGGCGCGCACCAAGCCGTGTCCGATGATGGCGGAAAGCAGCAACGGATCGATGTTGCCGCCGCAGAGCACCAAGCCGACCTTGCGGCCGCGGAACCGCTCCCGATGCGCGAGCAGGGCGGCGAGACCAGCCGCGCCGGCGCCCTCGACGAGCGTTTTCTCGACCTCCAGCAGCATCACGATGGCCTGTTCGAGATCCGGTTCCTCCACCAAGACGAGGTCGTTCACCGATGCAGCGACGACCTGACGCGTCAGCGTACCGGGCAGCCCCACCGCGATGCCATCGGCGATGGTGCTCTCGCCCTGGGGCAGGGACGTTCCCTTGATAAGGTTGTACATCGCCGGGAAGCGGCGCGTCTGCACGCCCACGACCTCGATCGATGGCTTGAGCGCCTTGGCGGCGGTGGCCATGCCGGCGATCAAGCCGCCGCCTCCCACCGAAATGACGAGCAGGTCGAGGTCCGGCACCTCTTCGAGCATCTCAAGGGCGATCGTCCCCTGGCCGGCGATGACCGCCGGGTCGTCGTAGGGATGCACGAACGTCAGATTCCGTTCGCGGGCGAGCGCGTAGGCCCTCTCCCGCGCCTCTTCGAGCGTGTCGCCGTGCGTGATGACGGTGGCACCGAAGCCCTCGGTGCGCTCGACCTTCACGGCCGACGTGTTTTTCGGCATCACGATCACCGCCGGGATTCCCAGCCGCTGGCAGTGGTAGGCTACCCCTTGGGCGTGGTTGCCGGCACTCATGGCGATCACCCCACGACTGCGGGCGGCCGCGTCGAGAAGCGCGAGGCAGTTGCAGGCTCCGCGCTCCTTGAACGAGGCGGTGAACTGCAGGTTCTCGAACTTCAGGAATACCTCCGCACCCGTGATCTGGCTGAGCGTTTGCGACGGCAGGCAGGGCGTCGGAAGAATGTGGCCCTTCAGGCGTTGGGCGGCGGATTGGATGTCGGCGAGCGTCACGGCAGGAAAACCGAGGATGTCAGGGCTGGTCGGGCGGTGCAAGCGCCGCCCTGCGCCGCAGGGGCACGGGAGGATGGAGGCGAGCGTGCCCCGAAGCCTCCTTTTCGGCCTCAGGCGTGGGTGTGCTGCGCAGCCTGCTGTCCACCTCGGCGGTCTGCCCGCCGGCCGGATCAAGGCTCTCGGCTCGTTTCACCCACTGCGGGCAGGGCTTACTCCGCCAGCTTGGCGTCGATCAAGTCGCGCAGCGCGGCGAAGCCGTCGGAGCTGATGCTCAAGTCACCGCGGAAGGGGTTGTCGGTGGCGACGAGGAAGAAGATGAGCAGGCCGAGCATCAGGGAGACGGTGATCGTGGCGAAGAGCTTCACGGTCTCCGAGTTCGCGGCGACAAACCACTTCGACGCAATCGTACGCAGCGCTCCGATCACGACGATCCACCACAGGGGGGCGGTCAGTCGCGCATCGTAGCTCCGGGCCCGCTCGTCGCCGGCCAGCATGAGCGCATTCAGTTGCTGGACGGACCGGGCCTGCCGCTGAATGCCGCCGCCTCCACCCCCGAGCAGGCGTCCCGGCTTACGGGCGCTGAGCAGTGCCTCGATGGCCTCGAGTTTCTCCGCCTCACCCTGGGGTGGTTGACCGACCTGTTGGGCGGGCCACGATTTCGTGATCACGATGTCTGCCCAGTCGCGGAGGTTACGCAGCGCGTCGGACCGCGTCGGCTCCGGCAGCGTGTTCAGCGTACGCTGCAGGTGGGTGGCCGTCAGGACTTCCCGCTAGGCCAGCGTATCCATCGAGTTGAACGTGTCCCAGGTGCCAACCGCGACGAGACCCAGCGTGATGCCGAAAAGGATGCCGAGCGTGCTGCTCACGATCCCGACCACGTCGTTCTGCCCGGGATAGGGACCGACCCAAGTTTCGATTCGCTTGCGCAGGAGCACGTGCCCCGCGACCGCAAAGAGCACGAAGGCGGAGGTGACTACCACGCCGAGCAAGACGCTGGGGAGATCGTAGAGCCAGGAGAGAGACATGACACCCGGATATCGTCTTGAACCTGATGAGCAGGCGTTCAGCGATCATCATGCCGTCGGGTTTCGACGGGCGGTTCGATCAGTGGGTCACGCGACGGACGATGCTGTCGGCGCCGCCGGGCTTAGAGTGGTGGGGCCGCCTTCGGCTGCGGTCTCCGAGAGGATCTGCCGTGCGATGTCGCTCGCGGCGGTCGGTCGGGCAAGGTGTTCGAGGCCGCGCCGCCAGCGTTTCCATCGGTCGGCACCGTGATCGAAGGCCGCGGTGATCGCCGCCACCACCTGCTCCGGTGTCGTCGCGAGGGTCCCGGCATCGTGCGCTTTGAGGAGTTCCCAGTTTCCCTCCTCCTGACCGCGCACGACTTGGCTCACGATCATGGGGCAGAGTGCATTGATCGATTCCTGAGTGGTGGCTCCGCCCGCCTTGCTGATGACGAGGTGGTGGCGCATGAGCAGGTCGGGGATGCGATCGGTCCAGCCGAGGACCTCGACCGAGGTCGTGGTGGGGTGCGGAAGCGAGGCGAGTTCCCGGCGGAGATCTTCGCTGCGCCCGGCCGTGATCGTGACGGCCAGTCCGGGGCAGGCGACGACGGCGCGGGCGATGGCGGTTGCCCGGCGGCGGGAGCAGTTGATCATCAGCAACACCCGCCGCGGGCCGCCGCTGGCTGGATCGGGCGGCACGGCATCGCTGCTCCGGTCGGCGAACGCAGAGGCCACGGGGAAGCCGGACACCGTGACGCGGGAGGGAGTGACGCCGCGGGCGATCATCCGCTGGGCCGAGCCCGCGTCGGTGACGAACCAGCGCTGCGCGGGAACGCCGAACCAGATGGCATTGATCGTGAGCGCATCGGTCACGACCACGTAGAGCGGGGGAACGGCCCGGCCCCTGCGGCGCAATTGCTCCGCGAGCCATCCGTAGACCGGGTAGGTCGCGCAGAGTGCGTCCGGTTTCTTCTCGTCCAGCAGACGTTCGAACGCGCGGACATACTGCGGAAGAAGGGCCGTGAGGTGGCGGAGGTGGGGCGTTCGATCAAGCCAGCCGTAGAAGGCGGCCCATACCGCCGGGGCATGATTGATGACCTTCAGGTAGAGCTGGCGTGAGAGCCGGTCCAGCCGCGGAGCGACCTCCGCGAAGAGATCGACCTTCTCCGCCGTGACACCGGGTTGGCGCTGCAGTCCGGCGACGAGGGCCCGGGCGGCGCTGTTGTGACCCTCTCCGTAGCTCGCGGTCAGGACGAGCACGCGTCGCGGCGTCATGAGAGCGCGTGGCGCAGGGCCTCGAGTTGCGGCCCGAGCGGTGCCTCAGCGCCGGGCTCCGGATCGTCGGCGCCTGCGTCGGTGGGCATCGGAAAGCGTAGGATGAAGTCCTTGAAGTGGATCACCTCGAATCGGCCGTCGAGGTGCTCGACGATCGCGGTGAGCGACTCCACCCAGTCACCGCAGTTCAAGTAGTGGATCCCGTCGATTTGCTTGTCCGCCGGCGTGTGAATGTGCCCGCAGATCACACCCACGCAGCCGCGCTCCCGGGCGAGGGCCGCAATGTTCTCCTCGAACTTGCCGACGAAACTGACGGCCTGCTTCACGCGCGCCTTGATCGCCTTGCTGAGCGAGAAGTACTCCTTGCCCCAGAACTTCCGCCACAGGTTGTAGACACGATTGAGCCGCAGCAGCAGGGCGTAGCCGACGTCCCCGACGTGGGCGAGGAAGGCCATGTTCTTGACCACCCCGTCGAACACGTCTCCGTGCAGGACGAGGTAGCGTCCGTTCGGTGTCTCGAGCAGGCAGTCCTCGACCAGGTGGATCCGCTCGAAGCTCATCGGCAGGAGCCGGGAGAGGAAGTCATCGTGGTTGCCGCGCAGATACACGACGCTGATGTCTTTCTTTTGGACCAGCGTCAGGATGCGGCGGACGAAGCGGGTGTGGGCGCGACTCCAGGTGGCGCCCCGGCGCAGACGCCAGCCGTCGATGATGTCGCCGTTCAGGATAAGGCGCTCGCATCGAACGTGCTTGAGGAAGTGAGTTGCCTCCTCCGCCTTGGCGTCTGGCGTGCCGAGGTGGACGTCGGAGAGGATTGCCGATCGGACGTGGAGGACGGATTTCGACATGATCGCGCGGTGCGTGACAGCGTGCTGCATTCCCGTGCCGTCCCGGTGTCCAGCGGGTGTCGATCGCGTAACGAAAACCGTCGGCGACTGGTTTGCGGATCGTTGATCTCGTTGATGGAGGGCGACTCCGGTTGCCGTCCCGCCCGGGAGGGAGGTGCTATTGCCGGGCAATGTTCGGCCGGCCGCCGCGCAGCACGTACTTCTGGATCTTGCCGGTGGAGGTCTTGGGCAGCTCGGTCACGAAACTGAACGCGTGTGGTGCCTTGAAGTGAGCGAGGTGGGCGCGGCAGAACGCGCGGAGCTCCGCGGCGTCCCCGGTGGCGCCGGCCTTCAGCACGATGAACGCCACGGGCGTCTCGCCCCACTTCTCGTGCGGCTTGCCGACGACGGCCACCTCCTGCACGGACGGATGGCGGAGCAGGAGGCCCTCGACCTCGATGGAGGAGATGTTCTCGCCGCCGCTGATGATGACATCCTTCCAGCGATCGCGGATCTCCAGGTAGCCATCCGGATGGACGACTGCGGCATCGCCGCTGCGGAACCAGCCCCCACGCATCGCCTGAGCGGTGGCTTCGGGGTCGTTGTAGTAGCCGCGCATCACGGCGTGACCGCGCATCACGACCTCGCCGAGCGTGGCGCCGTCGTGGGGCACCTCCCGGTCTTGATCGTCCACCACGCGGACCTCCGCGGAGGCGATGGCCTCGACGCCCTGCCGCGACTTATGGATGGCGACCTCGCGCCGGCCCAGCTGCGCGTCCTCCGGGCGCGGTTCGCAGACGGTGACGATCGGGGAAACCTCGGTGAGACCGTAGATATGGGTGATGGTCCACCCGAACTCGCCCTCGACCCGTTCGATGGTCGCGGCGGCGGGCGGCGCGCCCGCGGTCAGGACGCGGATGCCCCGTGGCAGGCCGCGGTGCAGTTCGGACGGCGAGTTGGCGATGCCGATCAGGATCGTTGGCGCGGCGCAGAAGAGTGAGATTCGCTCGCTGCGGAGGAGTTCGAAAATGCGGTTGGTCTCCGGCTTGTGGAGGCAAACGTGGGTGCCGCCGACGGCAGTGACGATCCACGCGAAGCACCAGCCGTTCACGTGGAACATCGGCAGGGTCCACAGGTAACGGTCCGCGCTCGTCATCGGCGTGTGGGCCAGCCGGCAGAGGATGTTTAGGTATAAGTTGCGATGCGTGAGCATCACGCCCTTCGGGCGCGCCGTGGTGCCGGACGTGTAGTTGATCGACAGCGTGCTGAGCTCGTCGATTTCGGGGAGGTCAGCGACCGGCGGGGCGGCGGCAAGGCGATCTTCGTAGGAGATCCAGTTTGGTTTCTCGCCGCTGAAAGCCACGAAATGCTGGACCCCGGGAACGGCGCCGCGGATCTGGTCCACGAGATCCAGGTACTCGGCCTGTACGCAGACCACCTTGGCGCCGGAGTGGTTCAGGATGTAGGTGAAGTCGTCGAGGCTCAGGCGGTAGTTGATCGGGACGATGACGGCGCCGAGCTGTGGAATCGCGTAATACGCTTCCAAGTGCGCATGACTGTTCGGAGCGATGCACGCCACCCGATCACCCGGACCGACTCCCAAGTCGCGCAGGACCGAGGACCAGCGGTCGGCCCGATCGAGGAACTGGGCGTAGGTGAAGCGCCGGTCTCCGTCCACCACCGCCTCGCGGTGGGGATAGAGACGGCGGGCGCGTCGGGCGAACTCCACGGGGGTGAGGGGGGCTTCCATGGGGCGAAAGGAAACGGACGACTGGGGGAAGGAGAAAGTGTGGCTGGGTTTCCGGCCGGGAGGCAAGACAGGGACGGCTCCGTGGAGCCGGCGTGGGGCGATGGTTCGAGGTCGCGGGAGATTCGCGTCTTCGGGGGAAATTGCCTTTGCGAAAAGCGGCTCCTGAGTTTTTGTGGTGTCATGGACCCTCATTCCGAATCCAGCGGGGGCAAGTGCCCGTTCGCTCACATGCATGCCGGCGCGCAGGCGCAGACCAATCGCGACTGGTGGCCGAATCAGGTCAGCCTGAAGATGCTGCATCAGAACTCCTCTCTCTCCGATCCGATGGGCGAGGGGTTTGATTATGCGAAAGAATTTCAGAAGCTCGACCTCAAGGCTCTCAAGCAGGACCTCTACGCGCTGATGACGGATTCGCAGGAGTGGTGGCCGGCCGATTTCGGCCATTACGGCCCCCTCTTCATCCGCATGACCTGGCACAGTGCGGGCACGTATCGCACCGGTGACGGCCGTGGCGGCGCTGGCGCGGGACAGCAGCGTTTTGCGCCGCTCAACAGCTGGCCGGACAACACCAATCTCGACAAGGCGCGCCGTCTGCTCTGGCCGATCAAGCGCAAGTACGGCAAGCAGATCTCGTGGGCCGATCTCATGGTCCTCGCCGGCAATTGCGCGCTCGAATCGATGGGCTTCAAGACCTTTGGTTTCGGCGGCGGCCGCGCCGACGTCTGGGAGCCGGAGGAGGATGTCTACTGGGGTTCCGAGACGACGTGGCTTGGCGACAAGCGCTACTCCGGTGAGCGCGATCTGGAGAACCCGCTCGCGGCCGTGCAGATGGGCCTGATCTACGTCAACCCCGAGGGGCCGAACGGCAACCCTGACCCGGTGGCCTCGGCGCGCGACATCCGCGAGACCTTCGGCCGGATGGCGATGAACGACGAGGAAACCGTCGCGCTGATCGCCGGTGGCCACACCTTCGGCAAGACCCACGGCGCGGCCTCGGCAGCGCACGTCGGTCGCGAGCCGGAAGGTGCGAGCATGGCTGAGCAGGGTCTGGGATGGTCGAATTCCTTCGGCAGTGGCAAGGGTGCGCACACCATCACCAGCGGGCTGGAGGTCACGTGGACTACGACGCCCACCCAGTGGAGCAACAATTATTTCGAGAACCTGTTCGGCTACGAGTGGGAGCTGGTGAAGAGCCCGGCCGGAGCCCACCAGTGGGTGGCCAAGGACGCCAAGGATACGGTGCCGGATGCCTTCGATCCGCAGAAGAAGCATCGTCCGACAATGCTCACCACCGACCTCGCACTGCGCTTCGACCCGGCTTACGAGAAGGTCTCGCGGAAGTTCCTCCAGAACCCGCAAGCCTTCGCGGATGCCTTCGCCCGGGCGTGGTTCAAGCTGACGCACCGCGACATGGGCCCGAAGGTCCGCTATCTTGGATCCGAGGTGCCGAAGGAGGAGCTGATTTGGCAGGATCCGGTCCCCGCCGCGAAGCAGCCCCTGGTCGATGCCAAGGATATCGTCGCGCTGAAGGCCAAGATCCTTGCCTCCGGTCTCGGCGTCGCCGAGTTGGTCTCCACGGCCTGGGCTTCGGCCTCGACGTTCCGCGGTTCGGACAAGCGCGGCGGCGCCAATGGTGCCCGCATCCACCTCGCACCGCAGAAGGACTGGGAGGTGAACCAGCCGACGCGTCTCGCGAAGGTGCTGAAGGCCCTCGAAACGATTCAAAAGGAGTTCAACGGCGCGCAGACTGGCGGAAAGGCCGTCTCCCTCGCCGACCTCATCGTCCTCGCCGGCGGTGCCGCCATCGAACAGGCGGCGAAGAAGGCGGGCCACGACGTGCAGGTGCCGTTCACCCCGGGCCGCACGGATGCGTCGCAGGAGCACACCGATGCGGAATCGTTTGCGGTGCTTGAACCGGTGGCGGACGGCTTCCGCAACTACCAGAAGACGAAGTACACGCTCCCGGCAGAGCACTTGCTGGTCGACCGCGCGCAACTCCTTGGGCTGACCGCTCCGGAAATGACGGTGTTGGTCGGCGGTCTCCGCGTGCTCAATGCCAACTACGGCAAGTCGCAGCACGGCGTCTTCACCCACCGGCCCGAGACGCTGACGAACGACTTCTTCGTCAACCTGCTCGACATGGGCCACACGGTGCGCCCGACTTCCAAGGCCGAGGATCTCTTCGAGCTTTGCGATCGTTCGACGGGTGACGTCAAGTGGACGGGAACGCGGGTGGACCTGATCTTCGGGTCACACTCGCAGCTCCGCGCCTTGGCCGAGGTGTATGCCGAGTCGGATGCGGGCGGGAAGTTCGTCGATGATTTCATCGCCGCCTGGAACAAGGTGATGAACGCCGACCGCTTCGAGCTCGCCCGCGGCTGAGCGGGACCATCCCACGCGCGCGGCGGGCCTCGGACACCGCCCCCGCCCGATCGCCAGCGCCACCGCCCGTTCTCGGGTCGTGGCGCTTTTTCCGTCGCGGGCCGGGCGCGCGCGGCGGCGTCCAGGTCCACCGCCTGGCGCGCCGTTCGGCCGCGCCTTCGGGTCACCGCGCGGCATCACCCGCTGGCCGGCCGCCGGAAGGGTCCGCTGGCGGGGCAGTTAAGGTTTGCGCCCGGCCGGGATGTGCCGAGACGCTGTCGGATCCCTCCCCATGGCGGCTCTCCTCGCATCGTTGCGCCTGCTGCGCAGCCCGACTCAGCGAAAGCACTTCCTGCGCTGGCTGCGGTCGATGGAGAAGGACTTCTTCCTGAAGCGGAGGCAGCCGTGGCTCGTCTTCGATGCGGTCGACTTCCTCGACTCTCTCGTCCTCGAGGGTCGGCGGGTCTTCGAGTACGGCAGCGGAGGCTCCACGCTGTACTGGTGCGCGCGGAGGATGCACTGCGTCTCGGTCGAGCACGATCCCGGCTGGCACGAAGGCGTCGCCCCGCGTCTCGAGGGCATCCCGTCGGTCGACTACCGTCTCGTCGAACCGGAGCCGGACGGCGGCGCGGCGGGGGATGTCGCCGATCCGGACGGCTACCGTTCGAGCGATGAGCGCTTCGTCGGCCACGTCTTCCGCCGCTATGCCATGCAGATCGATCCGTTCCCGGACGGATCGTTCGACGTGGTACTGGTGGATGGGCGGGCGCGTCCGTCCTGCCTCCGGCATGCGGCGCCCAAGGTGAAGCGGGGCGGCTTCCTGATTCTCGACAACGCGGAGCGTGGCTACTACACCGCGAACCTGGGCCCCGACTTGAGGGATTTCGAGCGCCGCTCGTTCCAAGGCGCAGGTCCGGCCATCGCGCAGATGTGGACGACGGATTTCTACCGTCGGATCCGCTGAGGTTCCGGGGTGGCGGTCCCGGCGGCGGGTGGGGGCGCGGAGCACCCGCATTCCAGACGAAACCCGCGTCGGACAAGGACCCGGAAGATGCGCGGCGGGCCGGGGGCGGAGCGTCTGCGGTCAAGCCTCCGGTGGCACTTCCCGTCCGGCAACGAACGTCCGTAGCACCCGAAGATCGTCATCGAACAGGATCAGGTCGGCGCGCTTGCCCACCTCGATCGACCCCAGCCGTGGGGCGAGACCCAGCAGGCGGGCCGCGTTGAGGGCGGCCATGCGGAACAGTTCCGGCCACGTGCAGCCGGTGAACCGGCGGAAGTTCCGGGCCGCGCCGGCCATGGAGAGCCGCGATCCGGCCAGGTCGCCCTGAGCGTCGATCGCGACGTCGCGGGCCGGACCGGGCGGATCGGGCGGATCATCCGCCCGCCGGTAAGCCGCGTCGCTGATGATGAGGATGCGGTCCGTCCCCTTGGCCTTGAAGAGCAGCCGGAGCATCAGCGGGTGCACGTGCAACCCGTCCCGGTCCGGAATTACCTCGGCCGAAATTTCGTCGAAGACCAAGGCCGCCTCGTCGATTCCCGGGATGCGCGTCCCGCGATACCCGTCGGCCCGTCGGTTGCCGGTGGCGTTGCTCCAGTGGATGGCGACCTTGAGGCCGGCGGCGATGCCGTCGGCCAGTTCCTCCGGAGTGGCCTCGGTGTGGCCGGCGCCGACGACCACGCCGGCCTCCGAGGCGGCACGGATGAAGGCGTTCGCGCCCGGCAGTTCCGGCGCACAGGTCCACCACCGGATCCGCGCCCCGTGCTGCTGCAACAGGGCCCGGTACTCCGCCGGGTCGGGGAGCTTGATCACCCCCCGGTGGGTCTGCGCCCCGTACTTCCGGTTGATGTACGGGCCCTCCAGATGGAACCCGGCGACCCCGAGCCGCCCCCACTCGCCGAGGGCGGAATCGAAGCCGCTGATCTGCGCCACCAGGTCGGGCTCCATGTCGGAGTAGCCCAGCGTCGCCAGCACGGTCGTCGTTCCCTGGCGCAGGAGTTCGAGCGCCACGGCCTCCGGCTCATCGTGGAAACGCCGCCGTCCGTCCCCATGGCAATGCACATCCACGAAGCCGGGCGCGACCAGAAGGTCTCCGGCATCGAGGACGCGTTCGGCCCCGGCGAGCAGGGCCGGCGTCTCCGGACCCACAGCGACGAGGGTGTCACCCTCGATCCGCAGGCACGCACCGGCCAGCACGCGGTCGGGCAGGACCGCGCGGCAGCCGCGGAGGACTTGGACGTGGGGCCGAGCAGAGGTCATGGCGAGGAAGGCTGCCCGGCTCAGCGGGCGGGCCGGAACTGCAGCGAGTATAGGTCCGCGTCGCGGAGATTGAAGTGCAGCCGGACCGTCCGGCCGGCCAGGCTGGATACGTCGCTCGAACCGCGCCACGTCACCGTACGCGCCGTGTCGTCGCCGACGATCTCGTCCGCGTCCGCGAGGGTGAAACCCGGCAGGGGAGCGCCTGCCTCGTCCTGTAGTTCGGCGCGCACATGCCCAATGGACGAGGTAGAGCAATTGATGACGAGGCGATCGCCTTGGAAGCGGAGAGGCTTGGTGACCATCGCGCCCCCGGTGAACGGGGCGTTGACGGAGGCGAATCCATCCAGTCGCAGCGAGTAGCGCCGGACGTGGAAACTGGGGAGCATGTAATGGGCCTGAAGGTACAGGGAGATCTCTTCGGGACCGGTCTGGACGATCCCGTACGTGGGGCAGTTGCCGCGGGAGGTCCACGACCGACGGTCGAGGCCGGGACGGATGAAGGACTCCATGAACGTACGGTCGTAGGCGTTGCCGCCGCGGCTGGTCATGAGGATGACGTCGGACACCCCGACGCGCATCCAGGGAAGGTCGAAGTTCCAGGCGTCCATCTCGGCGGCAGTAAGGGCGGCGCGTCCGGTCTTCGGGGGCGCTTGGTGATCGGCGACCCGGCCGCCGAGGCCGTCGACGTAGCGGAAGGGCAGAGAAATCTGGATGTGGGGGGCGCGGAAGTACGGCTGGGTGGCGTTGGTGTAGATGTGCTCGGGGGGACTGTCCCCGTAGGACATGGGCTGTGGGGTCGACCAGGTGACGAAGTCCGGGGAGGTCGCCCGGCTCACCGTGCGCAGCCCCCGGAACTGCGGTTTGTCGGGAGTGCCCCCGTCGCTCCAGGTCCGGATGTAGGCGATATACTGCTGTTCGGCTGCGGACCAGAAGGCGACGTTGACGGTATCGAGCGCGAAGCCGAGGAAGAGGGGCTCCTCGGAGAACATGCGCCAGCGGATGCCGTCGGCCGACACCAGTCGGAACAGGCCGTGCTCCCGCGTTCCGCCCACGGCCTTGTAGCGCTCCGAAGCGGGGATCCCAGGGCGGCGGTCGATGAACGGGGAAAAGTTGTGGGAGATGCGGCGCTTGTCGCCTGGCGGAAGGATGATGTTGTTTTCCCGGCTGCCGTTGAAGGCGTGGAGCCGGAGCATGGGCTTGGTCCAGTGGATCCCGTCGGGGCTCTCGGCGTAGGCGGTGAGTTCAGCGAGGCGGTCCTCCGCCTTCGTCGGCCCGTAGCCGGAGCCGCGATAGTAGAGGCGGTACACACCGTCGTCCTGGACTACGGTGGAGGCGCCGGCGAAACGGCCCTCCCACGGTTGATCGAACGCGATGGCCTGCTCCTCGCGGCGGGGTGTGCCGAGCTTCAGCCGGGTGCTCTCCAAGCGGTCGATCAAAGCGTGGTCGACGAAGAGTTCCAGCCGACCGCCCAGGTCCACGGGCGCGGTGGCGGCGGTGAGAGAGGAGCCGAGCGCGAGCACAAGCGCGCCGATCGGAAGGAAGGGACGGCGGGGAAAGCCTGGAGCGTGAATGAGCTGGGAGCGGGGCGGGGTCATTCACCGGTCGTCTGCGAACTATGTCCCGGAGTCAATGCCTGCCGTCGAGCGAGTGGTAGGGAACGGGCGGTTCAGGTGCTTCGGCCCTTCCGGCGATTGGAGACCCTTAGCCGTAACCCTGCAGTCGGAGGCGGAGTAGCGAGGTGAGAGGGCGAGCGCCTTGCAGAGGCGAAAGACCGAGGACTACACGGAGGGTGTTTCGACGGGAGAGAGCCACTGAAAGGTGCCGCCAGATCGCCTCGATGCGAACCGATCGAATGCAGGGCTATGGCTAAGGCAGACTTCTTTGATACGCGAGGCAGCACTTGGTCGTTGACGCCGGAGGAGGAGTGGTTCGTGTACACAGCGAACGCCGAACCCCGCGTGCGTCTCTTTCCACCCATGCCTCTGCGCTGGCGCATTGCCTTCTTTCTCTTTTTTGCCGCTGGTTTGAACTACGCTGACCGGGTGGCGCTCTCCTCGGTGATCCCGCCGCTGCGTGCGGACCTCGGCATCACGGATGCGCAGATCGGGTTCGTCGGCATGGTGTTCCTGTGGTGCTATGCGCTCATGTCTCCCTTCGCGGGACTGGTGGCGGACCGCTTCTCGCGGTCACGGATCGTGTTGCTGAGCTTGGTGACGTGGAGCGTGGTGACGGTGCTGACGGGCTTCGTGGAGAGCTTCGCCCTGCTCGTGATTGCGCGACTGCTGCTCGGCATCACGGAGAGCTTTTACTTGCCCGCGGCGGGTGCGTTGTTGGCGGAGCACCATGGGCCGAAGTCGATGGGGCGGGCGGTGAGCGTGCACATGCTCGGCCTGAACCTCGGGTTGGTCGTCGGCGGTGCGGTGGCGGGAATAATTGCGGAGCGGTACGGCTGGAGACCGGGGTTTTGGCTCCTCGGCGGGCTTGGCATCCTGCTCGCGTTGACGGGTCGGAGCATGCTCCGGGACAAGCCCGAGGAGTCGGTGGCTCCGGCGGTGTCGCGTCCCGCCGTGCAGGTGCGCATCCGGGATGCGTGGGGGTATCTCGCGCGCGTCCGGTCGTTTCACTGCCTGCTCATGAGTTCGATGGCCGCCGGGGTGGCGGTGTGGATCTTCCTTTCGTGGCTGCCGCTGTTTCTTTCCGAGACCTACGGCATGAGCCTTGGAACGGCGGGGGGATCGGCGGTCCTTCTTTACCAAGGACCGGTCTTCGTCGGCATCGCGCTGGGAGGTTGGCTTTCGGATTGGTGGGTCCGCCGCGATCCGCGGGCGCGGGTGCTCGTCAAGGGGCTCTCATTCCTCGTCGGAGCGCCCTTCCTTGCGCTCTTCTTCTTCACGCCGGGATTCGCGGTCGTGGTGGTCATCATGGTGGCCTCGTCGCTCTTCCGGGCCATGGGCACGCCGAGTGAGCACCCGATCATTTCCGAGACGGTGCCGCCGCCGTACCGTGCGGCGGCCATCGGCATTCTGAACCTCGTCGGCGCCGGGGCGGGCGGGGTGGGCGTGCTGCTGGCGGGGTTGCTGAAGGGCAAGCTCGGTCTACACCTCATCTTCGGCACCTGCTCGATCATCTTTGTTCTGGCCGGCGTCCTGATGTTGCTCGCCTACCGTCGCTGGATGTCGGAAGACCTCGAGCGGGCGCGCCGTTTCGGCGAGGAGCCGGTCCACGCGGCCTGAGGTCGCGGGGATAGGGCAACGGGTTCTGCGTGGCGCAGTCGCCGGACGGATCGCTCAGCCGGTAGGTCGGCGGTGGCGCGACGCGGATTGGCTCCGGACTAGCGGAGCACGGGGCGGAGTAACTTCATGCGGAGCGCAGGCTCGCGCATCAGCACGGCTTGGAGAAAGCGAAAGCTATCCGCGAGGTAGCCCTCGTACCCGCTGGGCTGTCCGTCCCAGGTGGTCCAGTCGATGCCTTTGGAGGCTTGGTCCTGCACTCCGTTCTGGAACTCTCCGCGGAATTGCCGCGGGAGCATCGCTTCAAGCACGCGGTCGCCGCGCGCGGTGTCGCCGATCTGATAGTGCGCGGCGATGAAGTGCAGGCTGTGCCCCGCGGAAATCCCGCCGTTCATGTAGATGCCGAAGGTATCGCGGCCATCCAGTTGCTTGGGGCCGCCGAAGGCCGGTTGCAGGTAGGCGCCGGGGTGCAAGGGGACGAGGTTGGTCGGGAGCCCGAGGTCGAGACGGGTGAACTGGACTTCCTCCATCTTCTGCCAAAGCCGGTCGAGCATCGCGCGCGCGGCGTCGGTCGGCACGAGGCCGTAGTCGATCGCGAGGGCACAGATCGTGGGCGCGGCATAATCGTGCAGGGTGCCGTCCTCGCTGCGCCACCAACCGAGGAGTCCGGTCTTCTCGTTGTAGAGAGTCGGGAAGAAGGCGGCCTTGAGGCGGTCGGCGGCGGCGGTGTAGCGGGTGGCCTGAGCGGTGCGGCCGAGCTGGGCTTCGAGGTCGGCGAGGCAGCGGAACGCCCGGTAGCAGAGTGCGTTGGTGTACGCATCCTTATGGCCGCAGTTCACCGCATCCCACCACGCACAGGAGCGGTTGGGCTGCTTGAGGGTGTGGAGATTGCCGCTCTGCGTGGCCTCGATCAGTCCGTCGCCGTCGATGTCCCGGCTGATCAGGAAGTCAGCGACCTTTTCGAGACGACCGATCTTGCGGACGAGCCAATCGCGGTCGCTGGTGGCCTCAACGTAGTCCCAGGCGGCGATGAGGGGCCCGGCGTTCGCGTCGATGAAATGAGCGTAGGCCCAGTAGCAGATCAGTTCCCCGGTCTCGGCGCCGCTGGCGTCCTTGATCATCTTGGTGTCGATCCAATACTCGATGGTGCGGCGGACGAGCGGCATCAGATTCACCCCAGGGAAGGGTTCGGGGATGAAGAAGGCTTGGTCGGCGTAGAACCAGAGCGAGCAACTGGCGGGATCGCTGATGACGTTATTGCCGAGCATGCCCGGCGGGGCGCTGAAGGGACGGTTCTGCTCGCCCCAGCGGGAGGTCGGTTGGATGGCGTTGAGCCAACCGCGGCGCGCGAGAGGCCAGTAGCGGGCATCCGTCAGGCCTTCGGGGGCGGGGAGGAGCAGGGGCTGGAACTGCAGCGTGCCCGGTCCCGATGCCTTCAGGAGGACGTCGGCGTGCTTCTGTTTGCGGTCACCTTCGAAGCGGCCGCGGAAAGCCGGTCCGTCCACCTGCGTCACCACCAGCGGTCCGAAGTCGGGCGCGTTGAGGATGGCCGGCAATTCAAACGTCCCGTCGTCATGCCAGCGCGCCGGGATGATGGTGGTGGAGGCGACGACCGGGTTGAACGGGAGGCGCAGGTCACCCGTCGTGCTGGAGAGGCGGAACCCGCCGGAAACGTCCGGATGGGCGCGGACGGCGACGACGGGTGCGCGCAGGAGATTACGCTCCGTGCGGGCGCCTCCCTCGGTGTCCCAGCTGAGATGGGAGATCGTCAGACTTGAGGGTTCCTGGTCGATCCGGACGACCGGATCGGCGGCCATGACCGACGAGACCGCGAGGAGACCGAGCAGCAGAGCGAGGGGGCGGAGACTTGGGTGAGCTTCCATGGGGAGGGGTGATTGAGGCTCGATTACCCAAATCCCCGAGGCCACGCAAAACCTCCGTGCTCCGCGCGATTCGTCGCCGGCCCGGCGTGGCGGGTCGTCAGACGACCACCGATCGCGCTCGATGATCGAGTGTGACCGCAGGCTCGATGGCGTGATGGGAGATTCGGAGGTAATCTCAGCCTGCGACCGGACGATTGCGTTCCTGAACGCGCGGCTCCGGCCGCCGGACGGGCCCGGGCTGGGAGTGCCGCGGCGTGGTGGTACGGATTCCCTCAGCGCGCCGGCGCGGACTTTAGCCACTGCTCCAATTCCGCCGTCGTCAGCACCGCGTCGTAGCCCGTCTGGTCGATGCAGGTGCGGCGCGTCTGCAACGCAGATGATTCGGAGGCCGCTAAGTCGCTCAGCGTCATCCGTCCCCTCCCACTTGCACCGAACCCGGACGGTGTTCTCCAACTCGAAAGTCCCTAAGGGAACTGACCGAGTGTCCCGTTGCCGGCAGCGTGCTCCGCAACTGATTCGGGTGATGAGACCAACAAGCCGAGCAGAATCGTGAGGGATGCGCCGATCCCGACCAGGGCCGAGATGATGGTGCCCAGGATGGCGAAACTCTTATTCCGGTTCGCCTGAACGAGTCCGGCGATCCCCAACGCGAAGGACACGAGGCACGACGCGAGGGAGAGAACGAGAAGCAGGCCGATGGTGATGGCAGCAGGTGACTCCTCGTCGATGCCGCCGGGCGTGGCCGACTCACGGATGCTTGCCACCCCGAAGAGGCCTGCGGTGACCAACGCAGTCACGAGGCTGAGGAGGAATGCCGTGATTCCGAGACCGCTGTGTTTGGGAGTTTCGCTCATCGCTTGGCTCTCCTCATCATGGACGATTCAGACCACGGCTAACGCGCAAGTGGGGTCGACCCGCCCGCGGTGCGCATCGACGTCACCGTGGACGCGTCCGAACCGATCAGGGTTAGTGCAGGGGCGGCACTTTACGGAAGGTGATCAGCAGGGCCGTGCGGGGTGCGGCAGCGTACGCGGTGTACCCGGTGGCCATCAGCTCGCGGCCCGACTTGCGGACCGTCGTGCCATTGTCCCGATGGGTGAGTTCATAGTCGCTGTCCGGATCGAGTCCGCGCAGAGGCAGGCGAATCTCGGGGTGGACATTGTTCGCGCGCCGAAAGGCCTGCAGGTAACCGGTCCCGCTTTCCGGCGAGTAGAACTCCCACGCCATCCAGCTGGTCTGCAGCATGTCGTAGGGCGTGAGCGGGTAATAGTCTCCTCGGAATGCCAGCCCCGCGACTGCCTCGTGGTCAGCGAGGCGTCGACGCAAGGCCGCCCAGTCGGGATGGGCCCCGTGGGTGCCCACCACATTGAAGGGGCAGAGGTGGCTGCGGAAGGAGTACAGGTCATCGGACATTTCTCCGGTGCCGTAGTAGGGTAGCCACAGGCTCAGGCCGTAGGTGTGCCCTTGGTTTCCGTCGAACACGTCGGCGGTCATCCAGCCCTTCGGTCCGACCTCCGGTAACTGCGGGCCCTGATAGTCGCTGCGCAGAAGCGGGACGCTCCGCCGGACGGTTTCAAGATCGTTGCGGCGGCCGCCGGACGCGCAGGAATCGATCAGGAGATGGGGATGGTCGCGCAGCAGGGTATCCCAGAACTCCAGGTAGCCCTGCACATAGAGATTCTCGGTCATGCCGCGGCGGTCCGCAGCGTCGCCGGTCTTCCATGCGCCGAGGGGATCGGCATTGGCGTCCTGCCGGTAAACGTCGAGGCCGTCGCGGGTGATGAACCGACTGATGTAGTCCGTGATCCATTCGCGAGGCGCGGGGCTACCGAGGTCGAGGGCGCGGATATGGGAATAGCCCTTGTTCTCCGGCTCCCACGGCAGCAGCCACTCGGGGCGCTCCTCCCAGAGGAAGCTCTTCTCGCAGGCCCGCTCGGGCTCAAACCAGAGAATGAACTTCATGCCGTTGCGGTGCACGAAGTCCGACACCTCGCGGATCCCATTCGGGAAACGCTTGGGATCCGGCACCCAGGAACCGATGCCCGGCGAGTCGATCCACTTGCTGACGTCGTCGATTCGGTACCACCCGGCATCCATCCACGCATAGCCGACCCTGATGCCGTTATCGATGTACTGCTGAAGCGCCGCGATCACGCCCCGGGCGGTGGACGGAAAATCCCCGACCGCGATCGCGGTGTTCGCGGTGAGCATCTTTCCGCCGGGCCGCGGCAGGTTGTGCTCAATCAGCCATTGCCGCCACAGGTTCTGCGCTTCGATCCAGTCGGTGCGCTGCCAAAAGAGGAGTGCGACGAGCGGGGTGCGGATTTCCTCGCCGGGCTTGAGCACGAGGTGCGTGGTCTGCTGTCCCCCGACGACGCGGACCTGATTCGACTCCGCGGAAAAAGTCGCCTCCCACTGGCCGGGCCAGCCGAGCGCGAGGAGGTATCCCTGCTTACCGCCGTCGACGTTGAAGTAGGGCCAAGCTCCGTTGGAAGGGCGGCCTCCGACGGGCTCGAAGCGCTGCGGCGTTGCATTCAGCGGGAACGCCAGCGGTTCGTAGCTCTTCGCGGAATAGTTGTCGCCCCGCGTGGTGCGGAGGGTCGCAGATTCCGGCACCGGCAAGGTCGTATCGATCGCGCGAAGGTTTTCCACCAGGGGTGTATTCTGCGCGCCCCGATTCGCCACGTACACGGTCCACTCGACCGCCGGGAAATCACGGTACTCCACGCTGACCATGCGCACTTCGAGACCGGTTTTCGGGTCGGTCCATCGCTGCGTGCGACGAACGCGATCACCGGTGAGAGCAGCCTCCTCCGTTTTGGCATTCGACCAGGTCGCAAGTAGTTGAGAAATGGGTACTCCGCCGTAGCTGAAGGAGAAAACGGGGGTCTTCACTTCCAGCAGTGCCTCGGAGATCCATTTCGTTTTCGCGGCTGATTCGTCGGCGTGAACCGACGTCGCGGCAATCGCGGTCAATGGAGCGAGGCTGAGAACGACGGTGAGCGCGAGGGAGAGACGGAGGCTCATGGGATAGATCGAGGGGTAGCGGGTTGAGGGTGCGGACTGAGTCTGCGACCGATTAATCGAGTGGGCAGTAGCAGTTTCGCCGCAGTGAAGGGAGAACTTTTTTGACGAAAGTGGTACGCGTGTTTTTGGCGTCGATGCCGCGTGAGCGAGTCGACGAAAACGTGAGCGATTTCCGCCTGACGGCTTGTCAGCGGAACGCTCGCGGTCCACCGCTCAGCGATGCTTCGCTCCCAAATTGTCGCCGCCTTCGAACCCGTTCGACTGGCCGTGATCGGAGCATTGCGCGTTGCGGCCAGCGGCAATTTCCCGCGCTTTCTGAGCGATGCTGAGCGAACGAGGCGGGGAGCGAGTCAACGGGTGACCCGACGGTTCTCAGAACACTTGAATCATACCTCCATCCGGTCGGCTCCCGCGCAGGCCGTCGACGAGGGCGTGCCGATTCCTCGGCCGGTGGACGATCGGTCGCGCGCCGCGTGCTGCGACGACGCCCGCAAGGTCGGCGCGAACCGCGATCAAGGTTTCACTTTCATCCTCCTTATGCGTTCACATCGGATTCGTCAGCGTCTCACATGCGTCTTTGGCGCGTGGTCACTCGCCATCGCCAGTGTCACGGCTGGTTTCAATCAAGCGGTGGCGCAGGAACGACCGGTGTTCCGCGACCCGACGGTGCCGGTGGATCTCCGCGTCAAGGATCTGCTCGCGCGCCTGACCCCAGAGGAGAAGGCGCTGCAGCTGGTCTCGGGATTTCCCATCGGGGGAAAGATTGAGGAGATGGCGCCGGATGTGGGCCTCGCGCGCTCGTTGCCGCATTTCACGCAGAAGGTCACGCGGCTGACGCCGGCTCAGGCGGCCGAGCAAATCAACGAGGTGCAGCGATTGGGCATCTCTCGGTCGCGGCTCGGAGTCCCGATTCTATTCAATGAGGAGTCCCTCCACGGGGCTTGCTGGGGTGATGCGACGGTGTTCCCGCAGGCGATCGGTCTCGGAGCGACGTGGAATGAGACGCTGGTTGGTGAGGTGGCGAAAGCCATCGCGCTTGAGCTGCGTGCCGTGGGTGTTCGCCAGACCCTGTCACCGGTGATCAACGTGTCCCGCGATCCACGCTGGGGCCGCACGGAGGAAACGTACGGCGAGGACCCGTGGCTCACCGCGCGGATGGGTCTTGCTTACGTCGTCGCGATGGAGACGAACGGCGTGGTCGCGACGCCGAAGCATTTCGTGGCGAACCACGGTGCAGGTGGGCGCGATTCGTACGCCGTCTTGCACTCGGAGCGCTACCTCCGGGAGGTCGATCTCTATCCTTTTGAGGTGGCGATCCGCGACGGGCGGGCCCGTTCCATCATGGCGGCCTACAATTCGCTCGATGGCGTTCCCTGCTCAGTCAATCCGTGGCTGCTCAACACCGTCCTGCGCGACGAATGGGGATTCGATGGCATCGTCGTCGGCGACTATGATGCAGTGGCCTACGTGACGGCGAAGCACGGGCTGCGCGACCCGGACCTCGTGTCCTCGTACCTGAAGGCCGGATTGGATGTCGATCTCCCGAACAGTCGCGAGGTTCTCGCCGCGACGATGCGTGGTTCGCTGTCGCCGGAGCTGCTGGACCGCAGCGTCGCGCGGTTGCTGAAGATCAAGTTCAGCCTTGGCCTCTTCGAGGAGCCCTACGTGGATGCGACGGCGGCCACGCGCATCGTGAGTTCTCCGGCGCACCTCGCGCTGGCGCGGCAGGCGGCGCGCGAGTCGATCGTGCTGCTCGAGAACCGCGGTTCGCTGCTGCCCCTGGCGAAGGCGACGACGAAAGCCATCGCCGTGATCGGACCCGCGAAGTTACCGCTGGGCGGCTACACCGGCACGATGGGTGGACAATGGCGGGGGCAGGCCGCGACCTTGCCGGAAGCGCTGGCCGGCGTGGCGCCGGAGTGCCGGGTCGTGAGCGTGACGGACTACGCGCGGGTCGACACCGTGCCGCAGGATGTGTCCGCGGCGGTCTTCGTCGCCACCGTCAACGAGGGCGAGGGGATCGACCGTAGTCAAATCGCGCTGCCCGCGATTCAGGAGCGCGCGATCGAGGCGCTGGCTCAGCGGCAGATTCCGGTCGTGGTGTTGCTGTGCACGGGGGCGCCGGTAACGATCGAAACGTGGTTTGCCCGCAGCGATGCGCTCCTGCAGGTCTGGTACCCGGGACAGGAGGGCGCACGTGCTGTCGCGGAGGTGCTCTTCGGCGACTACAATCCTGGCGGCCGTGTGCCGATGACCTTTCCCAAGCATCTCGGACAGGTGCCGATCACGTACTCCAACCGGCCGAGCGGCCGCGACCTGAACAACTATGCTGACGACGACGGCCAGCCCCGTTTTCCGTTTGGATTCGGCCTCAGCTACACGCGGTTCAGTTACTCCGGCGTGAACGTGGATCGTACGCTGATCCGACCCAGCGAGTCGGTCCGGGTTTCAGTCGACGTACGCAACGACGGCGAGCGCGCGGGCGATGAAGTGGTGCAACTGTACCTGCATCACTCGCTGCCGGACCTCGCGATGCCGGGGAAGGAGCTACGAGGCTTCCAGCGGATCCATCTCGCTGCGGGCGAGACGCGGACGGTGAGCTTCACGCTGGGTGAGCGCGAACTGGCCACGTGGGATCTGCAGCTGAAGCGGACGGTCCGGCCCGGCCGGGTGGATCTGATGATCGGTCGTTCCAGCAGCGACATCGTCGCGACGCGCGGCATCGAGATCCGAAACTAGCGACGCCGGCGGGCAGAGTGCCCGATCGCCGGAGCGCGAGCGCCCCAGGCCGAGATGGTGGGCTGGATTAGCGACAATATCAGATTGTTTAAGATGTTTATTCTCTATCATTTAAGGTGCTTCAAATGAGACGTTTAAGCCGAATGCGAGTCACCCCTATCCTCTGTCTTTCGATTCTCTTCTCCCGTGAATCCTGAACTGATCCGCAGTCTTTGGTCCGATGAGGAAGCCGCCCGCTACCCGGGTGACCTTGGTTTGCGCGTCTACACGTCGCGTTTGCTTGGCCGCGACAAGTCACTGGTGCTCCACGGTGGCGGCAATACGTCGGTGAAGGTGCGCGCGCGCAATCTCCTCGGTGACGAGGAAGACGTGATTCACGTGAAGGGCAGTGGCTGGGATTTGGAGACGATCGAGGAGGCGGGGTTTCCGCCGCTGCCGCTCGACTACGTGAAGCGACTGGCGACGCTGCCGGTGCTGTCCGACGCGCAGATGAGCAATGAGTTGCTCACGCACACGCTGCGCGCCGGTGCGCCGGCGCCGTCGGTCGAGACCATCCTGCATGCGTTGCTGCCGTACAAATTCGTCGATCACACGCACGCGGATGCGTTCATCGCGATTTCCAACACGGCCGATGGTTCCGCCCGCATCCGCGAGGTCTACGGCGATTCGCTCGTGTACATCCCGTACGTGATGCCGGGCTTCGATCTCGCGCGGAGTTGCGCCGCGATCTTCCCGCGCGAGCGCACGCCGCGGACGATCGGCATGGCGCTCGAGCACCCTGGCCTTTTCTCGTTTGGCGACACCGCGCGTGAATCCTACGAGCGCATGATCGACCTCGTCCGGCGCGCGGAGGACTACCTGCGCCGGAACGGTGCTTGGCAGATTCCGTTTGAGACCGCGCCGCCGCCCGCCGCGGTGCCCGCGCTGGCCCTCGCCACGCTCCGTCGCGAGTTGTCTGAGGTGGCGGGTTTCCCGTTGCTGCTCGCGAGCACCGGCGACGAACGCGGCCGCGCCTTCGCCCGGCGCACGGATCTCGCTCGCGTCGCCACGCAGGGCCCGGCGACGCCGGACCACTCCATCCGCACCAAGCGCGTGCCCATGGTCGGTCGCGATGTGAAGGCCTACGCGGCGGAGTATCGCCGCTACTTCGAGGAGCACGCACACCGCACCGGCCGCAAGCTGACGATGCTCGATGCTGCGCCGCGGGTCGTACTCGATCCTGAATTTGGACTGCTCGCCGTGGGAAAAACCGTCGCCGAAACCGCGATCGTCGCGGAAATCTATGCGCACACGATCGAGATCATCTCCCGCGCCGAGAGGCTCGGCGGCTGGGCCGCGCTCTCGTCTGCCGACATCTTCGATGTCGAATACTGGGAGCTTGAACAGGCCAAGCTGCAGGTGAAGGGGACCAAGCCCCTGTTTCAGGGCGAGGTCGCGGTTGTGACCGGCGCCGCCTCCGGCATCGGCAAGGCCTGCGTTGCCTCGCTGCTGAAGCGCGGGGCCGCCGTGGTGGGGCTCGACCTCAACCCGTCGATCACCAGCACGTTCAAGCGCCGCGACTACCTCGGAATCGTTTGCGACCTCACCGACGAGGCATCGCTCAGGACGGCCCTTGCGCAGGCCGTCACGGCCTTCGGTGGCGTTGACATGCTCGTGCTCAACGCCGGCATCTTTCCTCCGGGCGCGCCGATCGCTACGCTGCCGACCGAGAACTGGCGCCGTGTCCTCGGCATCAATCTCGATGCCAGTTTCGTGCTGCTCCGCGAAGCACACCCGTTCCTCAAGCTCGCCCCGAAAGGCGGGCGCGTGGCGGTCATCGGCTCGAAGAACGTCCCGGCACCCGGGCCCGGTGCAGCGTCGTACTCCGCGTCCAAGGCTGCACTGAATCAGCTCGTCCGTGTGGCGGCGTTGGAGTGGGGGAAGGACGGGATCCGTCTCAACACGATTCACCCGAACGCGGTCTTCGACACCGGGCTGTGGACCCCGGAAATTATCGCTCAGCGGGCGAAGTCGTACGGTCTCAGCGTCGAGGCCTACAAGACGAACAACGTTCTGCGTACCGAGATCACCAGTCACGACGTCGCGGAACTCGCCGCCGAGCTGTGCGGCCCGCTCTTCGCGAAGACCACGGCCGCCCAAGTCCCGGTCGACGGCGGCAACGATCGCGTGATCTGAACCGTACCGCGGCAGCGTGTGCAGTCGTACTCGCGGTGAACGCGGCGTAGAGCCACCGATTCAGGAACGTCTTCGGCCGCACTGCGATCACTTGGCCGGAGGGGAAGTCGTCGGCGTCGATCCTGGCGAAGGCTTGAAGCGTTCCAGGTCATTTTTTGAGGAACTGCAAACGGTCCGGAGGCGCGACCTTCTCTCATCTGGTCCCCTCCGCGCCGCCGGGTGATATGCGGGCTTAAAGGGAGTTGTAAGGAAAGGTCGCGAGCTGCTTCTGATTACCTGAAGCCGCCATGTCGCCCACCGAACAGCATACGATTTTTGCCGCTTGGTTGCGGGATCATGCTGGTTTGCTGCACCGGGTGGCGGGCGGGTTCGCGACCGGGACCGATCGCGAGGATCTCATGCAGGAACTGCTGCTCGCGATGTGGCGCGCCGTGCCGGTGTTTGCCGGCGCGAGCAAGCCTTCGACGTTCATCTACCGCGTGGCGCACAACGCGGCGCTGACGTGGTGCCGGGGCGCCGCCACCTACGCCCGCCAGGTCGAGCGCTTCGCGGCGGAGCCGGTCGCGGCGCCGAACGTGGCCCGCGGTGGGGACGACGAGGCCCTGGCGGCGGTGTATGCGGCGATCCGCCGTTTGCCGCCGGTGGATCGCTCGCTGATCCTCCTTCAACTCGACGGCGTCGCGTATGCTGCGATCGCGGACATTCACGGGTTAAGCGTGAATCACGTGGGCGTGCGGCTCACCCGCATCCGCCGCACCCTCGCCGAGCTGCTCCGGCAAACGACCCGTGAACTACGATGAACGTCAGCGACGAAGAACTCGAACGAGCGTGGCGGTCGCCGCGCAACACGGCGGATATCGCCAGCCTAGCCGCGGCCCAAGGCCGCTTCCTTGCCGACCTTGCGCGCCGGCGACGCGGGACTCGGCTCTTTCTTGCCGTGGTTCTTGGCACCCTGACGCTGATCAGCGTCCGGGTGGTGCTGTCCGCGTGGCCGGAAGACGGCGTCTCGGCGATGGAGTTCGGGCGCGACTGGGCCTCCCTCCTGTTCTTCGCCCTTCCGTGGCTGGGCCTTGGCCTGCTGGCGCGTCGAATGGTCCGGCATGAGCGGGCGCACCCTGCGGCGGGGAAGTCGATCCGTGAGACCGTCCACGCGCTCCTCGACGAGGCCGCGATGGCCCGGGCCCGCCTCAAAGTCGTGGCGGGCCTGCACGCCGCGACGCTCATGCTCCTCCCCCTGGTCGTGTGGCAGTTGCGAGTCACGGGCAAAGCCGGCGACGAAATCCTCTGGCCCGCCTTGATCGGCTGGCCGCTGGTCGCCGCCGTGATCCTCTCGCTGCTCTGGTGGCATGATCGATCCCGCCTTCGTCCGCGCCACCGTCAATTGAAGGCGCTGTGGCGTGAGTGCGAGCGCGAGGATTGATGGAATTTGGCGCTGCGCTCTGGCGTCGTCGATGGCCCTGTGAGTGATCCGCAGATTACTTTGGTCAGCAGACGTAGGCGATGACCCTCTCATTGTGTTCCTGCACGCCCATGCTGCGAACCTCGCGGGCGCACTTGGTGCAGATCTTATAGCTTACTATCCGGTCCAGCTTCGGATCAATGACCTTGGTAAGCTCGGTCCAGAATCGATCGAATCCATTCGCATCAAGTCGGCACTCGAACACGGAGTACTGGACCCGGAGTCCCCAGTCCTCGCAAACCTTAGCCGCACGGTGGAGGCGCTTTGGGTCGGCGATGTCGTACGCGATGAGCGTGAGCATTTGGAGAGCGCCGCAGCGGTGCCCGATGGCCTCGCTCGGACTTGGTATGAAAGGAGGGAACCAGTCGCCGGTGACCTCCGGGGCTCCGGGGGGCAAGCCGGACTGACGAGGATCGGGCATTACGTGTTGGGGCAGCGAGGCATTACGGCGCGAAGAGCCGCCGCGCCTCAGTTCATGATGTAAGGTTCCAACGGTCCTTCGCCGCGGAGGAGGCGCTTGAGCGACAGGGCCTGACGCCGGATTTCGTCCCTCAGCGTTGTGCGCTCCCCGGTGAGATCCGAGGTGAACGGTCGATCCATGCGTCTCTCATATGCCGTAAAGTAGCGCCGTCGACCCTCAGCGTTGAGGTAGACGCCGCCGTTCTTTTCCTCAAAGTGTGGTCGAGGTTGGAGAGTACCGTGATTAAGCAGGTCCAAGGCGAGCCCGTCGGCGCGCGCCGCGACCCGCCGGCGCGGCACCGGCGCGGTCAACCACGCATCCCCTTGGGCGCGCGGTCCTCGGTCACTTCGATCAGGTCCAGAGCGGTCACGATTTGTGCCGCGTCGATTCCCTCCTCACGCAACTGGGTTTGGAGGTTTGGCGTGAGACGGTCGTTCCAGCCGAGCTTGCGGGTGTATTCGTTCCACGCGATCGTCTGCATGCGGTTGGGCCTGAGGCCTTGGGTAAAGATCCATTCGACCACGTCTGCATCCGTGCCGCCCGCCTGGAGGCGAGCCTCGACGGCCGTAAAGCTCACCCCGAGAAAACTGCAGAGGCTGCCGTCCAAGCCGACGGCGAGACCGTAGTTGCGTTGCATGTCCTCGGGAAGCGCGCCCGCTTGCTGGAGGCGGATCTTGTCGATCATGCGGCCGAGGTGGTGAAGTCCGCCGGCGGCTCTGTCGTAGGGGCTGCGCAGTCCTCGAATCGCGGGCATGGTCGGGAGTTAAAGGACGACGAAAAGCGCCGCGAGGAGAAAAGGTGAGGGGAGGAGGGGCGCACGAGTCCGTCCTCGCCGGCATTGATGCGGATAACCCCGTTTGGATGGGATCCTTCATCTTCCAGGTCGGATCTCACCGGCTAGGGATTACGCGCTGAGGTCTGCCCGACTAACGGAACGATCCAAGCTTCGTGGAGGCCGATCGCGCGGAAGCGGGCGGCGGGTGCGTCGACCTTCACCGGTGCGTCTCTGGTGACCAACCAGAACGTGTTCACTCCAGGCTGCAGGGTCGCGGTGATTACCGGCATCTGCTCCGTGTCGCCTAGGTCGCGGGGAGCAGCTGCTCCGCGATCCTGCGGGGTGCCGGCTCGATCAGGTCCCAGCGGTTGCCGTAGAGGTCGCTGAACACGACAACTTTACCGTAGGGCTCCGATCGGGGTTCCTCCAGAAACTGCACGCCGCGCGTCTTCCAGGTGCGGTAGTCGCGCTCGAAGTCATCGGTTTCGAGGAAAAGCCAGACCCGGCCGCCGCCCTGATCTCCAACTGCGGCTTCCTGCACGGGCCCCTTCGCGCGCGCCAGCAACAAGGCGGTGCCGCCGCCGGGTGGAGCGACCCGCACCCAGCGCTTTTCGGCGGAGAGAGGCGTGTCCTCAAGCACGACGAATCCGAGCCGGCGGGTGAACCAGTCCTTGGCTTCGTCGTAGTCCCGTACGAGCAGGGCGAGATGGGCGATGCTGAGTGTCATGGCGGGCGACCCGGGCGCTGCTCGGGAGCAGAGGCGGGCTCGGCTGCGGATGCAACCGGGCATTGCGGTTTCCGGGGGCTGAACGGTAAGGCCTCCGTTTCCGGTCAGTAATGCTGGTGGAGCGAGTCTGCTGGGTTAGCTGACTGACGCCTTTGCCCAGAACCTTGGCTCACCTTGAAGGGGCGGCCGGGGGTCCGGTGCGTGGGCACGTTGACTGCAATCTGATCCCCGTCGATCTCATCGCTCGTGGCGAGGTGTTGAAGGTCGGTATGTCCGTCATCCGCAGTGCCGATGCGTCTGCCGGTGTCGTGAACTTGGTCATCAGGCACAACCTCTCCGGCACCGCGGTGCGCACTCCGATGGGAACTTCCCGAGCGACGTCGTAGTGAGCAGGACGCACGTGGGTGAGTCACCCGTCCACCGCGATCTCCACCGTGCGACCGTGCGTCGAGCGGCCGCGGCCGCTACTCCAGTCGCCGAGATCATAGGCAAAGAAAATGTGATTGTCCGGCCGCATCTCCTCGATCGCGGTGTAGTGGGTGGTGAGCACACCCGATGTCATCCGCACGACGTGGCTCCACGTCGCTCCGTGATCCAAGCTGATCGCCAGGTAATTGCCGTTCCAAGGGTGCTCGGCCCGGGGCCAGCACGCCCGCGGCGGTATCCGGACTCCAAACGACGCGACGAGCACGCCACTTCTCAGCTCCAGCAGGTCCGGGTCCACCACTGCCCCGATCAGTTCAACCGGATTGTCCGTGATCAACCGGCCGTGCTTGTCCCTGACCCCACGGAACATCTCCGCCCACTTTTCCGTTCGATACACGTCCAGGTCCGCATACACCCGCGGATACGCCGGTTTCCAAGTACGTCCCTCGTCGTCCGAGATCGTCTCGCGCTGCTCCCGCCCGGTTCTCATCTGGCAGATCAATCGCCCCTCGTGCGGGCCGTGGTTGATCCGAGCGATGACTGCTTCCCCGAATCCTTCGGTGCCGACCGAGCGATCGGCCGCCACCGTTGAAACCATGGTCCAATGCCGGCCCCGGTTGGTCGAGCGCACGAGTACGACCCGTGTTTTGTGCATCGTCGGCATGTATCCCGTCGGTTCGGTATCGCCTTTGAACCAACCGTAGATCGTGGTGAGCAAATCCCCGTTCGGCAGTTCCAGGATCCGCCGGTGCAGGCGCAGCGCGGCGTGGGGAGTGCCGCCATCGTCGGTTGATCCATGGAAATTCACTCCGGGCAGATCGAAGGTGATCTTGACCGGACCCTGCAGGGTGCGCCAGTCGTCGGTGGAAAAATAGAGGTGGCCTTCCCCGGTTCCGTCGCGCTCTCCCGGTGTGACAAAGGTGTCGAGTGCCAGGATTGATCCGTCCCGCAGTTGGACCGCTCCACCCTCCATGTTGAGTCCGTTGTCGCCCGGCTGGAGAGGGAGGCGTGTCCAGGTTACGCCTTGATCCCGCGAAATGACGGTCTCCATCGCGCTGTGATAGACGATCCGTTTGCTTGGAAACGGTTTCACGGGCAGCTGCGATTGCACCACGATCGCCCCGGTGCGCGTGATCACCATGCTGGGCTGCAGTCCACCTTCAATCGCGCGGCGTTCATCGCCGAAAGTCAGTCGCACGCGAGGGTCGGCCACCAGGGTTTCAGGAGCGTTCGGGAGGGTCGGAGCCACGGGAGGGAGCGTCTTGAAGATCCGGGCCGCTTCCTCACCGATGCGGAAGTGGCCGGGCGGCCTGAGATGAATGCCGTCGGCGTGGCGGTATTCGGCGCGAATCTGTCGCGGATCCGCCGGATCGCAGACCAGCGCATGACGGTCCACCACCGGCCGACCCGATTCACGGATCAGGCGGTTAAGCCGTGCGAGCTCTGCCTCATGCGCCGGAGAGGGAAGCGGGCGTGGCGGCACCGTAGAGAACACCGCCGTCCCTCCCCAGGTGACCAGCTCCGCCTGGCGCTGCATGTTCTGGAAAATCACGTCCGCCGAAAGGCCCGCACCAATGTCGTTGGTGCCCCCTTCGATCCAAACGATCTCGGGGCGGAACGGGGCGATTTCGTAGGGAAACCGTCCGAGGTCGAGCGTAGTGGTCGAGCCGCCGCTGCCGGTATTGAAGATGAGATCTTGGCCAAGGGCTCGGGTTGCCACCGCAACATAACTCTCCGCCTCGGGCTCCCGGTCCGAACCCGCGGTGATCGAGTCGCCCATCGCGGCCAGGCGACGATGGCTTGCCGGGGCCACCGCGGTCACGCTCCAGTCAAACACCGCAAGGTCTCCGCCCGTGGCCTGTGCGTTGGGCCGGAGGCCAAAACCGGGGCGACCGGGAATGAACCGGTAGCGGTCGGAAACGCTGAGCTCCAACGCTCCACCGGGCAACTCCGCGCCGGTCAAACGCGCAGACACGCCCTTTTCAAAAAGGAGGACGGTCAGGGTGTAAACTGCATTGGCCGACATGGTGAATGCCGGCCGCTCGCGATCGCCGGCCAGGACGGTGTCACCGTTGAGCAGAAGGATGTAGAACCGGCCGTCCTCGACCCGGATGCGCAGGGGCAGGTCATCCGAGGTCGTGCCCCGACAGAGGCGCATCTCCACCAGTCCGTGCGCGCCGTGCGCCACGCCCGTCTGCGTGCTGCGGAACGAAAGCTGCGCCAGCTGTGAGCGGTTGCCCAGCACCGGAAGGTCGCGTAACACCGCGTAGGTGTAGGCATCCGCGATGCCTCCTTTCACCGTCCATCCTCCCGCCCGCCGGCCGCAGTTCGCCGGATCGGTGAGCGTCGTGTGAACGAGGAGGGGCACGGGATACAATGAACGTTCCGTGAGATCATCCTTCACATACCGCACGCCCATTTCCTCGGCCGTCACGAGCAGCGGCCTCAGCTCTTCGAGCCGTGACGGAGCGGGCTGGCCTGAGGGCGTGGGGACGGTCGCGGCCTGCGCGTGCCAGTGCAGGACGGAAGCCATCAAGCCGCAAACGACAAAGGAGGTTTTCATGAAGTTCGGAGTATTCGCTGGAGGTTGGTACGGATTTCGAGCGGACACGTCAGACTGCAGCCCGGGTGGCGAGAGCGATGCTGGCGAGGGTGACCGGATGGTCTACCCCGTTTTCGACCACGATCTTGTTCCACCTGCCGCGTGCCCGGGCGGGCGCAAACCCTAGATCGTACCTGCGGCGGTCCGGCGACCGCGCGGCATTCACGGAGTCGCGACCTTGACTTGCACGGTGCGGCCGTAGGTGGAACGGCCCTGGCCGCTGCGCCAGTCGCCGAGATCGTAGGCGAAGTAGATCTGGTTGTCGTGCGGCGTTTCCTCAATCGCGGTGTAGTGCGTCGTCAGGACTCCGGAGGTCATCTGCACGACATGACTCCAGGTCTCTCCGTGGTCGAGGCTGACGGCGAGATAGCTGCCGTTCCAGGGGTGCTCCGCCCGCGGCCAGTTGGCGCGTGGCGGCACGCGCAGGCCGAAGGTCGCGACCAGCACCCCGCTGCGCAGTTCGAGCAAATCCGGATCTACCATCGCTCCGACAAGTTCGATCGGATTTCCCGCGATCGGGTTACCGCGCTTGTCCTTTGCGTTGAGGAACATCTTCTCCCACTTCTCCGTGCGATAGACATCGCGATCCGCGTAGACTCGCGGATAAGCCGGGGTCCAGGTGCGTCCCTCGTCATCCGAGGTCGCTTCGCGTTGCTCGCGTCCGGTGCGCATCTGGCAGATCAGCCGGCCAGCCCGCGGACCGGAGTTGATGCGGACCAGCACTGCTTCGTTAAAACCTTCTGTCCCCACCTTGGGATCAACCGCCACTGTGGAAACCAGATTCCAATTCCGACCGCGATCGGTCGAACGCATGAGCACGACGCGCGTCTTCTTCATCGTGGGCATATACCCCGCCGGTTCGTTGTCTCCTTCGAGCCAGCCGTAAAGCGTGGTTAGCAGGTCGCCGTTGTTCAGTTCGATGATCCGGCGGTGAAACCGCACGGCGTTGTGGGGCCGCCCCATGTCGTCCTTCGACGACAGGAAATCGACACCCGGAAGATTTACCGTGATTTTCTCCGGTCCCTGTAAGGTCTGCCAGTCATCCGTCGAAACGTAGCGTTCACCCACTCCTTCGCCCGGCTTTCCGCCGGGGACCACGTAGGTATCCAGCGCGAGCAGCGAGCCATCGCGCAGTTGGATGGCGCCCCCTTCCATGTTGACGCCATTTTTGTCGGCCGGCAGCGGAATCCTCGTCCAATTTTGGCCGCCGTCCCTTGAGATCACCGTCCCCATCGCCCAGTGGGAGGACTGTCGTTCGACTTTATGAGGGTGCTCCGGTAACTGCGACTGTACCACGATGGCACCGGTGCGGGTGATCACCATCGACGGTTGAAGTCCGCCTTGGATCACCACGTGCTCGGGCCCGGCGATCACCTCGACCCGGGGATCGGCAAGGATCACCTGCGGGTGGTTATTGGCGTCGACCAACAGCTTGGGCGGAGCGTAGGGATCAATCTCCCCCGTCCGCCTCGCGGTCGCCGCGGGTAGCGAAGTCCATCCGACGATCAAAGCGAAGAGTGGGAGGAACAGACGGGAAACTTTCATCGGAAGAAGGCGAATGGGCAGTGATGCCGACCGAACGAAGCGGAAGGGGCGGGGTCGGGCTTCAGCCGATTTCTCGGACAGTAATTTCGGGGTGCGTTAGTTCAGGTTGGATCCAAACGAGATCGGGCTGACGTAGCCAAGGCCCGCGTGGAGCCTGGTGCGGTTGTAGAAGCTCTTGATGTAATCAAAGAGCGCGGTGCGGGCATGGGCGCGGGTGGCGTACTCGCGGTGGTCGACGGTCTCGTACTTCAGGCTCCCGCCAGTAATGCGCTGACCCCGTCATCTAGATGAAGTTTGAAGGAGGTCGGCATGGTGCCCAGAGTGGGGGTCGAACCCACAAGACTTGCGTCGGTAGATTTTGAGTCTACTGCGTCTGCCAATTCCGCCATCTGGGCGCTGCCTGCGTCAACGTAGGCGGAGCCCGTACCGTGTAAATCCTTTTTCCCGGGCGCGCCACCAGCGATGCTGGCGGCGATGTCACCCAGGTGTCGCATAAGCGAATGCCCTTGGATGCAAAAGGTTCCGCGATAAGCGCCGACTCCTTGGCGGGTGTGTGTCCGCACTTTTTGTTCTAGGTTGCTCGCCGACGTGGGCTCTGCCTGTGTTGCGCCATGCAGCCGTCCGAACAGCCTCTCCAACGGAGTCGCGCGATTGTCGAACAGCTGAAGCGGTCGAAGATTTACCGGGATTACGAGCAGGCGTTTCGCGACACGACGGGGCTGCCGATCAACCTGCGTCCGATCGAGTCGTTTGATCTGCCGTTCAAGTCGGATCCCAACCAGAATCCGTTCTGCGCGCTGATGGCGAAGACGAACCAGACCTGCTCCGCCTGCCTGCAACTACAGCGCAAGGTCGAAGAGGAGGCGAAGATGGAGCCGAAGACGCTCAAGTGCTTCGCCGGTCTCTGTGATTCGGCCGTGCCGATCCGGGTGGGGGAGAATCTCGTGGCTTTCCTCCAGACGGGGCAGATCCTGCTGCACCAGCCCACCGACGAACAGTTCGCGAAGACGACCCGCCAGCTGCTGAAGTTCGGTGCCGATACGGATCTGAAGCGGCTGGAAGAGGCGTACTTCCAGACCCGCGTGCTGAGCAAGCGCCAGTACGAATCCATTCTCCGGCTGCTCACCATCTTCGCGCAGCACTTGTCGACGTTGAGCAATCAGCTCGCCGTCAAGCAGCAGAACAGCGAGGCCCCGATGGTCAGCCGGGCCCGGGTGCTGATCGCCGATCGCCACGCGGAGGATCTCTCGCTCGACACGGTCGCCAACGCGGTGAACACGAGCGCGTTCTATTTCTGCAAGATGTTCAAGAAGTCCACGGGGCTCACGTTCACCGACTACCTGGCCCGCGTGCGGGTCGAGAAGGTGCGCAATCTCCTGCTCAATCCGCACAAGCGGATCAGCGAGGCGGCGTTCGAGGCCGGCTTCCAATCGCTCTCCCAGTTCAATCGTGTGTTCCGTCGCGTCGCGGGCGAAGCGCCGACGACGTATCGCGACCGGTTGCACGGCAGCCGTGCTGCGGCGACGGGTTGAGGCGGCGGTCGCGCCGCACGACCGCCTGATCGCGCCCCCGGTGCCCAAGCAGAAGCGCGTCCGGGCGCACGGTGAGAGAGCGCCTTCATTTCGCCTCCCAGCTCGGGACCGGTTCATCGATGGTCGCGTTTGGGCGAGGCGGATCCGGTGTTGACCCGCGGTGCGCAGTCCTCCCGGAGCGGGCTACCGGAAAAGGGGTGATGCGAGAGTGGGGGAGCCCGCGTTCCCGCCGTTCGTGGGTGGACCCGCGGTGCGGGTGACGAGGCGGGTGCGCTGGCGGCACACGGCGCAGAACGTGGAGACTTCGCGGTCCGCGACCTGTCGGAGCGCGCGGCGGGCTTCCGCGGTGAAGGCGTCGTGCGCGAGGGTCCACTCCACGGAGTGGATGTCGTCATCGTCATTCGGTGCGGCCAGCCGTGCGAGGGCCTCGTCCAGCGCCGTCTCCGCAGCGCGGAAATAGCCGAGCAAGGGATTTTGGCCGCAGGGGCAGTCCATCGAGCGGGCCGCGGACGCGCCGACGCCGGCGCTGCGTCGCTTGCGGGCGTTGGGGCGTCGCAGGGTCGATTCCCACTCCTCCAGCGTCCAGTCCATCATCAACACCAGCAGGTCGGGATTACCGAGTGCATTGGGGGACGGATCAGCACGCAGCACGCTCTCCCACCTCGCGAGCAGGGTGGGGCGCTGGTTTCTCAGCGCGCGGAGGAGGGCCTCGTGCATTGGCCAAATCATCGCAGAAGCCACCGAGTCCGGCTGCGCGTGGGTTGCCGAAGCGTCCGCATCTTTTGAGACGAGGAAGGCGCCCCCACCACAAAATATGCACAGGCCTCGCCAAGCTGCGCGGAGCGGGTCCGGACCCGCTCCGGTACTCTCGCACAAACAACTCCCGGGTACCCGTCCGCGCCGGGGTCCACCTCACCACCTCACCGCTCTCCTTCACTCCCATGGCCGTCATCCCACTCACCCTCGCGATCAGTCTCTGCCTCGTTGCCACCTTCGTCTTGTTCTTCCTGCGGGAGAGCGCGCACCGCGCGTTCAGCAGTGCGGAACACGACGCCATGCTGCCGCTTTCCGATGAGACACCGACGCCGGTACCCTCGCGTGCGGCGTGTGCCGCGGCCCCGGCGCGCGTCTTGTCTCACGGACTCGCGCGTGGCGGGCGGTGCGGGTGCGCGGCGGATGCCGTGGGACATGAAGATCACGACCACGACTCTGATCACGCTCCGGCGCACCGGCACGCCTCCGCACCGGGCTCCGGCCGCGCGCCCTGCGAGGGCTGTCGCCGCCGTGCCTCCAGTACCACCGGGGGCGTGACCGCTGGCTCCTGAACCAAGCCGGCCCTCGCTTCCTTCCTCACTGAACCGTCTCGCTGCCGCCGTCGCCGTCGCAGTCCCCGCTCTTCCCATGTCCGATCAAAAGATCTCCATCACCTACAATGACCGGGTGGTCCGCCAGTTCCTGCTCGCCACGATGCTCTGGGGCATCGTGGGCATGCTGGTGGGCGTCCTGGTGGCCTCCCAGCTGAACTTCTGGCGGCTGAACTTCAATCTGCCGTGGCTGACGTTCGGGCGGCTGCGGCCGTTGCACACCAACGCGGTGATTTTCGCCTTCGTGGGCAACATGATGTTCGCCGGCGTCTAC
>JBEIGD010000027.1:0-50030 GCA_040382075.1 Opitutaceae bacterium | reverse complement strand
GCTCTGGAAATCGGTGCGCTCCAGCAAGGCGAGCAGCAGATCGAACTTCTGTTCCTGACGCACGGGATAGAGGGCGTGCTTGACCAACTCATTGACCGAGCGGGCCGCCCCGATCTCGACGCGGGCGGGATCGCGGAGTGCGAAGCGCGCGACCGCCTCAATCTCCGGGGGAACCGTGGCAGAGAAGAAGAGGGTCTGGCGCTGCTTCGGACACATCTCGACGATCCGCTTGACGTCGTTGATGAAACCCATGTCGAGCATGCGGTCGACCTCGTCGAGGATCAAAACCTCAATCTCGTCGAGACGCAGGGTGCGTTCCTCGAGGAAGTCCAGCAGGCGACCCACCGTCGCCACTACGATATCTGCTCCGGCCCGCAGGTCGCTGCGCTGGCGCCCGTAGCCGACGCCGCCGTGCAGCACGGTCGCGCGGAGATCGGTGAAGCGTCCCAGGTCGCGGAACGACGTCTCCACTTGGGCGGCAAGTTCGCGCGTGGGCTCGAGGACGAGGACGCGCGGAGAGCCGGCCTTGTGCGGGCCGAGTCGATTCAGGACCGGCATGGCGAAGGCCGCAGTCTTGCCGGTGCCGGTCTGCGCCGAGGCGATCAGATCGCGGCCGGAGAGCACGATTGGGATCGCGCGAAGTTGGATTGGCGTGGGATCGGCGTAGCCCATGGCTTGGGCGCCACGAACCAGACTGGAGTGCAAGCCAAGCTGCGAGAACGGCATCCCCGTAGTGCGTCGCAATCCGCCGGAAAAGCGAGACAAAGCGCATCCGTGCCAGAAGCTCGCGCACAAAGATTGCGCTCGTCCCGCGTCCAGTGCTGCGCATGATCTATCCATGGAAAAGCGTCCTTTCTCCGAGCTCGGGTTGAGTCCCGAGCTCCTGCGTGCAGTCGACAAGCTCGGTTTCGAGGAGGCGTCGCCCATTCAGACGGCGGTGATTCCCGTCGCGCTGACGGGCCGAGATCTCGTGGGTCAGTCCGCGACCGGATCCGGCAAGACTGCGGCCTTCGGGCTGCCGGCGATTTCGTGCGTCGACGTGCAGCGTAAGGAGGTGCAGGTGCTCGTGCTCTGCCCCACGCGCGAACTGGCCGTGCAGGTCGCTGAGGAGATCGGGCGTCTTGCCGCCTTCACCCGCGGGCTTCATGCCGTACCGATCTATGGCGGGCAGTCCTACGAGCGGCAATTCCGCGCCCTCGCCGCCGGGGTGCAGATCGTCATCGGTACGCCGGGTCGCATCCTCGACCACATGGAGCGGGGCACCCTGCAACTGGATAAGGTGCGCATGGCGGTCCTCGATGAGGCCGACCGCATGCTGGACATGGGATTCCGTGACGACATCGAGATGATCCTCTCGCGCGTGCCGACCGGCCGCCAGCGGCTGTTCTTTTCCGCGACCATGCCGCCGGCGATTCAGGGCCTCATCACCCGCTTCGCCGCGGATCCGGCGTGGATCAAGATCGAGGCGCACGCGCGCAACGCGCCCGCGGTCGACCAAGTCTATTTCGAGGTCGACCGTCGCTCCAAGATCGACGTGCTGACGCGCGTCATCGATCTCTACGACTTCCGCTACGGCATCATCTTCTGCAGCACGAAGGTGATGGTTGATGAGCTTGACGAGCATCTGCATGCGCGGGGTTACGCCAGCGACCGCCTCCACGGCGATCTCAGCCAAGCGCAGCGCGACCGCGTCATGGATAAGTTCCGTCGCCGCGCCTTCGAGTTCCTCGTGGCCACTGACGTCGCGGCCCGCGGACTCGACGTCGACGAGCTGGAGGTGGTCTTCAATTTCGATCTGCCCAACGACGCCGAGGACTACACGCACCGCATCGGGCGCACCGGGCGCGCGGGCCATGCCGGCAAGGCCTTCACGTTTGTCTCCGGGCGCGAGCTCTGGAAACTCCAGGGCATGATGCGCTTTGCCGGACTCAAGATCCGGCGGGCGCCGATCCCGTCGCTTGACCAGGTCGAGGAAGCGCGTGCGAGTCTGCTTTTCGAGAAGGTGCGCGGCTTGCTCTCGCAGGGGACGTTCCGGCGCAACGATGCGCTGGTGGAGCGTTGGATGGAGGAGGGCTTCACGAGCACCGACATCTGCTCCGCACTCATCGCGCTTCTCCAAGGCGGCGAGGCCGCGCCCGCCGGCGAGTCAGCCGAGAAGGCCCCGCGTGCGGCCAGCGCGCCGGAGCGTGCGCCGGTCGCCAAGAAAGCGAGCGCACTCCCTGCCGCCGAATCCGCTCCCGCCGAGACGCGTCCGGTCCGGACCGCAGCTCCGGAGCGAATGGAAGCCGCGGAGCGCCCAGAACGCGCCGACTGGGATCGACCCGCGGCGCCGCCGCGGGGCCGGACCGGACGCGAGGAGGGATTCACCACGCTTTTCCTCAACGTCGGTCGGAAGAACCTCATCCAGCCCGGCGATGTCGTGGGCAAGATCGCGGGGGTCTCGCGGCTTCCGGCACGCGTGGTGGGCAGTATCGACATCCGGCAGCGGCATACGCTGGTGGACGTCGCGACGGAGCACGCCGACTTCATCATGGACAAGCTGCGGGGCGTCCGCGTGAAGGGACAGGCGCTGCACCCGGCGCTCGCGACGGCCGCGCATCATGCGGCCGACTCCGACTAAGACCGGAGAACCTGGTAGCGCGCGAGGAGCGTGTCGCTCGACTCGAGCGGCGCGCAGCCCACCAAGCGCAACCGCACGTCGACGGGAGCGCCTCCCAGCGGCGTGCCCGTGCCGAACAGGCGCGGCTCGAGCGTCAGTTCCAGGAAGTCCACCAGCCCGCGCTCCAGAAACAGACGGTGAATCTGGGCGCCGCCCAGCAGCGCACAGCGACGGTGTCCGAGATCGCGGAGGCGGGCCACGAGCCGCCCCACGTCCTCCGCCGTGAACTCGAGGCGTCCCGGGACGGCATCGTCCGCGCAGCGCTCCGGCGTGCGCGTGAGAACAACGCGGCGCCGTGGCGAGGTGACCTGCGCCCGGATCGCTTCCCGCGCAACCCGGTACGTCTGGCTGCCCATGATCGACGCGTCGTAGGTGCGGAGAGCGGCGGCGAAGTGTCGCTGATCCTCGGGCGAGGCGAACGCGGTGCCGGGCTCATCATGACGGGTGATGAATCCATCGAGCGATTGGGCAGCGATGAGCGTGACCTCCATGGCGATAAGCGTGACGACCTCCGGCTCCGCCGCAACGCCCTTCCGGCGCGACCGTCACCGGTCTGAAGGCTTGCGGGCGGGGGAGAGAACGGCCAGCCTAGCACGCAGCAACCGATGAAGAAGGCCTTGATCACCGGCATTACCGGTCAGGACGGATCGTACCTGGCGGAGCTGTTGCTGTCGAAAGGCTACGAAGTGCACGGGGTGATCCGCCGCGCCTCGACTTTCAACACGGCGCGGATCGATCATCTTTATCGCGACCCGCACGTGAACGACGTGCGGCTGTTCCTGCACTACGGAGATCTCGCCGACTCGGTGCAGATGGTGAAACTGCTCTACAAATTGCAGCCGGACGAGGTGTACAACCTGGGCGCGCAGTCGCATGTCCGCGTGTCATTCGACATCCCGGAGTACACCGGCGACGTCGACGGCCTGGGAGTGCAGCGCATCCTTGAGGCGATCCGTGAGGCGGGTCTGCTGAAGAAAGTGCGGTTCTACCAAGCCTCGTCGTCGGAGATGTTCGGCAAGGTACAGGAGGTGCCGCAGACTGAACGCACGCCCTTCTGGCCGCGCTCGCCGTACGGGTGCGCGAAGGTTTACGCGCACTGGTTGACCGTGAACTACCGGGAGAGCTACGGCCTGCACGCGAGCAACGGGATCCTCTTCAACCACGAGAGTCCGCGGCGCGGCGAGACCTTCGTCACCCGCAAGATCACCCGCGCGGCCACGCGCATCAAAGTCGGCTTGCAGGCTGAGCTGTACCTCGGAAACCTCGACGCGCGGCGGGACTGGGGCTACGCCAAGGAGTACGTCGAGGTGATGTGGCTGATGCTGCAGCAGGACGCGCCCGACGACTACGTCGTTGCGACGAACGAGACCCACAGTGTGCGCGAATTCTGCGCGGAGGCATTCGCGCTGCTCGATCTAGACTGGGAGCGTTACGTGCGGCTCGACAAGCGGTACGAGCGGCCGGCGGAGGTTGACCTGCTGATCGGCGATGCTTCCAAGGCGCGGCAGCGGCTGGGCTGGGAGCCGCGGGTTCGCTTCAAGGAATTGGTTCGCCTCATGATCGAGGCCGACCTGGAGCTGGCGAAGCGCGAGGCGCAGATCGCGCGCCTGCCTCCGCCCTGACCGCATGGCGGGAACGGAACAGCCGACTGCGGCCGCGAGGGCGTCCGCCCCGCTCGGTCGGGTCTTCGTCGCGGGACACACCGGCATGGTGGGGGCCGCCTTCCTCCGTCGCCTCGCGCGCGAACCCGACGCCGACGTCGTGGTCCGCTCCCGGCGCGACGGCCTGGATCTCACCGACCGAGCCGCGGTGGATCGCTTTCTCGCGGAGGCCCGGCCCGAGACGGTGATTGTGGCGGCAGCGCGGGTGGGGGGAATTCACGCGAACGCAACCCGGCCGGAGGAGTTCCTGCGGGAGAATCTGGCGATCGCGCTCAACCTGATCGAGGGCGCGAGGTGCGCCGGGGTGTCGCGGCTGCTCTTCCTCGGCAGCTCGTGCATCTACCCTCGGCTCGCGCCGCAGCCGATGGCGGAGTCCGCGTTGCTGACCGGAGCGCTCGAGCCGACCAATGAAGCGTACGCGATCGCGAAGATCGCGGGCCTCAAGCTCGCCCAAGCCTGTCGCCGACAGCACGGGCTCGTCTATCACTCGGTGATGCCAACGAACCTTTACGGTCCGGGCGACAACTACCACCTGGAGGACTCGCACGTCCTGCCCGGCCTGATCCGGCGTTTCGATGAGGCAGCGAGTGCGGGAAGGGCAGAGGTCGGAGCGTGGGGCACCGGTGCGCCGCGGCGGGAGTTCCTGCACGTCGATGATCTCGCCGATGCCGGCCTCTTCCTGCTCCGGCTCGCGGAGCCCCCGGACTGGGTGAACGTCGGCAGTGGGGTGGACCTCACGATTCGCGAGCTCACTGAGCGTGTCGCGGCGGCGGTCGGGTATCGCGGCCGCATCGTCTGGGATGCCTCGCGGCCCGACGGCGCGCCGCGGAAGCTCCTCGACGTCTCCCTGCTGGCCGGTTTGGGGTGGCGCGCCCGGATTTCGCTGGAGCACGGACTGCCGGAAACCGTGGCGGTCTACCGGCGGGAGCGGGCGAGCGGGACCTGGCGGCACTGATCGTCCCCGGCTCGCCGCCCCGGTCGACCTTGGCGAGACCGTGGCCGTGGTGGTTGTCCGGGTGAGGCCGGGAATCGGGCAAGCCATTTTGGGGTGCGGGCTTTACGTCGCGGCGGAATGCGGTTCTCTGCCTGAATGACAATGACCACGGTGATGTTGGTGGTGGCGGCGCTGATGCTCCTGCATCTGGCGGGAGACCTTTGGCTGGAGTGGCTGAATCGGCGCGAAGTGCGCCGCGCCGTGGGATCGCCGCCGCCCGCCGCCTTGGCGATCATGGACGCCGCGACCTTCCGGCGGTCGAGTGAGTACACCTTGGCGCACCAACGTCTCGACGTGCTGGAGAGTATCTTCGAGGCGGGAGTACTGGCGCTCGTCCTCTTTGGTGGATTCCTGCCCCTGCTCTTCGCGCACGTGGCGGTGCTCGCGCCGGGCGCCCCGAAGTGGGACGATGCTTTGTTCATTTTCGCGGCTGGGCTCCTGCTGGCGGTGCCGGGAGTGCCTTTTGAATGGTGGTCGCAGTTCCGCGTGGAGCAGCGCTTCGGCTTCAACAAGAGCACGCCGGGACTCTGGGTCACGGATAAGCTCAAGGGGCTGGCGCTGACGGTCGCGATCGGTTTTCCGATTCTTTGGTTGGTGCTGTCGCTGGTCCGCTGGGTGGGGGAGAGCTGGTGGATTTGGGCGTTCGTAGCACTGTTCGCCTTCCAGCTCCTGATGCTGGTGGGATACCCCAAGTTGATTCTGCCGTTGTTCAATCGGCTCACTCCCTTACCTGAAGGCGAACTGCGGGACCGACTGCTGGCGCTGTCGGAGCGCACGGGCTTCAAGGCCTCGACGATCGAGGTGATCGATGGGTCGAAGCGCTCGGCGCATTCCAACGCCTTCTTCACCGGGTTTGGCCGCTTCCGGCGCATCGTGCTCTACGACACCCTCATCGCCCAGCTGACGCCTGCGGAGTTGGAAGCGGTGCTGGCGCATGAAGTCGGTCATTATCGCCGCGGGCACATTCCCAAGAGACTCGCCATCTCTGCGCTCACGCAGTTCGGAGCGCTGTGGATCGTGGCGACGCTGGCCCGCAGCGATTGGTTCAACCCGGCTTTCGGTTTTCCGTCCGGTGAAATCGCCCCGGCCTTTCTCCTTTTCTCACTCCTTAGCGGGCCGGTGGCCTTCTGGTTCTCGCCGCTCTCCAACATGCTTTTCCGGGCCCAGGAGTACGAGGCCGATGCCTTCGCTCGGGCGGCCACGGGCGGTCCGGACGCGTTGGTGTCCGCGCTGCGGAAGCTGGCCGAGAAGAATCTGTCCAACCTGACTCCGCACCCATGGTACAGCGGGTTCCATTATTCGCACCCCGCCTTGGTCGAGCGCGAGCGGGCGCTGCTCAAGCCGGCTTAGTGCCGGGAAGTCATCGGCTCTGGGCGGGCGTGGTCGCGCTCGCTGGTCTCTGGCTCCTCGCCCCAGCGCGCGTTGCAGCCGCCGAACCAGCGCCGCGGCCGACGTGGGTCGTCGCGACCTACAACGTCGGAAACTACACCTTGGCGGATCGCCGGGTGGACGGTGTGTTCCGGCGCGCTTATCCCAAGCCCGAAGTCGAGAAGACGGCCCTGCGGGCCGTCATCGCGCGCCTTGATGCCGATGTCCTCGTCCTGCAGGAAATCGGCGGCGAGGACTTCCTGACCGAGTTGCGACGTGACCTGAGCTCGGAGGGAGTCGAATACCGCTACGGCGGCGTCGTTGCGGCGGCCGATCCGGATCGACGCCTCGCGTGGCTCTCGCGGAGACGTCCCGCGGACGTCCGAGCGCACACCGATCTCGTCAGCACCCAGGCCGGGAGAACGGAACCGGTGCGCCGCGGGTTGCTTGAGCTGCGCTGGAACGAACCGGACGGCTCGCTCACGGTGTTCGGCGTGCACCTCAAGAGCCGGCTGACGCAGGACGCCGACGATCCCGAGGCGGTGCGCCGCCGGATCGGGGAGGCGGAAGCGATCCGGCGCCGCATCCTTGAGCGAGTCGGCGATCTTGATGCCACGCGCGTGGTGCTGGTGGGCGACTTCAACGACGCCAAGAATAGCCCGGTACTCGCACGTTTCCGTGAGCAGGGCACGCGGCGGCTTCTCTTCGCGGTCGACGCGACGGATTCCCGGGGGGAGCGATGGACCTACCGCTTCGATCGCGAAGACACCTACACGCGCGTCGACTACGTTCTCGTGTCGTCGCCCCTCCGGCAAAACTCCCCGGCGGTGCGCGCGGAGATCCCGGACTGGCCGGAAGTGACGGTGGCCAGTGACCACCGACCGGTGAGACTCGAGCTGGCGCGATGACCTCGCGCCAGCGCTGCCGTTACTTGACGGTCACAGGGACGGTCACCTCGCCGGAACCGTAGCCCTTCAGGAAGAGGCTGCCGGTGCCGGGGCGGCCGCCCTGGACGTTGACGGTGACGGTGGTTTGGCCGGCCGGGACCAGCACCTCCGACATGATCACGCTTTCCGGGACGTCGGTGGTGACATCAAGGAGGAGGCCCCCGGTGGGAGCGACGTTGGGAATCGTGAACGTGAGCGATTGGGTCTCGCGCGGGCGCAGCATCAGCGAGGTGGGCGAAACGCTGACGGAGCCGCCGTCGACGCGGAACGTACCCACGGGGGAACCGGCGGCGCCGCCGAGCGACACCCGATACGTCTTGCTGGGGGCGACAGGAGGAACGAAGAAACCGAGGGAGTTCGGAGACTCGTAGACCGTGCGGGCCGGGGTGTCGTCGAAGTAGACGACGTCATTCGTCGTGAAGCCGCGACCCAGTACGCTCACCTTGGCGCCGACGGGTGCACGATTGACCTCCAGTGAGAGGACGTAGCGGCCCACCACGCCGAGCGAGCGGACGCCCGTGTAGGCTTCGCGTGCGGCCAGGACGCCGTTGTTTTCAATCTGGTAGGTGACGAGGAAGTAGTAGGCGATCTGCGAACGACCCGAAGGAAGCGGAAAATCGTACTCGTAGATGTCCTGCCCCAAGGAGCTTGGCTCCATCTCGAAGTTCTTTCCATCGATGATCAGGCGAGTGACCAGGCTGCCGGGGACGATGGCGGAGGTCTTCGGCGTGACCCGCACCGAGACCGTGTAGATCTGGGAGGGATTCTCGGCCAGGGACGACGGCGTCAGATCGTTGATCTTGACCTCATCGCAGCCGGTCAGAAAGAGCAGCCCGAAGGCGGCGCCGAGCAGGAGGAAGAATCGTCTCGCGTGGGAGATGCGGCTGTTGTGCATTGGCGTGGGAGAAGGAAAACCGATTGGGAAACGAACACAAAGAACCTGCATTGGCAACGCATGAGTTAGGCCTCCGCGTGGGCGAGCCGGAGACGCTCACGGGTGTCTACGTGCACGTCCCGTTCTGTGCCAGCACCTGCGACTTCTGCGCGTTCTACCAAGTGCAGCCCGATGCCGGGAAGATCGCGCGTTACCTGGCGGCGGTGGAGCGTGAGACGGGGCTAGTGGACTGGTCGGGCCGTCCGGTGGGGACGGTGTTTTGGGGGGGAGGTACCCCAGGCTTGCTCTCGCCCGGCCAACTCGAGCGCTTAGGCGCGGCGGTTCGTCGATTACCCCTGGCCTCCGGTACGGAGTGGAGTGTGGAGCTCGCTCCCGCTTCGGTGACTCCGGCTCGACTGCGCGTCCTGCGCGACCTCGGGGTCACGCGGGTGTCGATCGGCGTGCAAAGCCTGCGGCCCTCGCTGCTGGATGCGCTGGGTCGTTTGCACACCCGGGAACAGGCCCTGCAAGCCTACGAGCGGGCGCGGGCGGCGGGTTTCGCCAGCGTGAACCTTGACCTGATGTTCGCCCTTCCGGGCCAGACGGAGGAGGACTGGCTGGCTGATCTCGACGAAGTCATCGCCCTCGCTCCGGACCACGTCTCGACCTACTGCCTTACCTTTGAGGAGGACACGGCGCTCTGGGTGCGGCTCGCGCAGGGCAAGGTGAAGCTCGATCCGGAGCGCGAAGCGAAGCTTTACGAACGCACTTGGTCCCACCTCGCTGACGCGGGATATGCCCAGTACGAGGTTTCGAACTTTGCCCGACCCGGTCACGTCTGCGTGCACAATTTAAACACGTGGCGGATGGGAGAGTGGGTGGGCCTGGGGCCGGCGGCGGCCTCACAGCAAGACGGATGGCGCGGGCGAAACCCAGCGGACCTCGCGCGCTGGTCCGACGACGTTGAGGCGGGGCGGCGGGCTCAAGAGGAGCGAGAGTCGCTGACGGCCGCGCGCCTGCTGGAGGATGCCCTGATCTTCGGCCTGCGCATGAATGCGGGGGTATCGCTGGACCGCTTGCGGGCGAGATTCGAGCCGGCGCTGCGGGCCGAGGATGCGGACAACGATCTTTGGCACGACGTGGCGCGGAGGCTGGAGCGTCTGGAGGCCGAGGGCCTGCTCCGGCAGACCGAAGGAGGAGTGTGCCTGACGGACCGTGGGCGACTGCTCGCGGACGCGGTCGGCAGCGAGCTCCTCGGTTTGGCTGAGGCGGGCGACGTGGCGCGGTTGCGCGAGCGAGCGGTGGCGGGTCCGGGCGGGGTGGAGGACGTGCGCGCATGATGCTGCGGACGTTTCTGGCATGCGTGGTTTGCGTCGCGGTCGCCCGCGCGGACGACCTTCCGCTGGCGTGGCCGACGCCGAATCCCGCCTGGGCGCAGAAGCGCGCGTTGGACACCTATGTCCAACCCACTGCTTCCGGCGAACTGGCGTCCGGCCTCTTTGGTGGCACCCGTAGCGGAGGGCGACAGTTCCATGAGGGGCTTGACCTCAAGCCCATCCGCCGGGACGCCAAGGGTGAGGCCACGGACCCGATTTTCGCCGTGATGGACGGCGTGGTGAGGCACGTGGCGAAGAGTGCGGGGTCAAGCGGCTACGGACGTTACGTGGTGCTGGAGCATCCGGCCGCGAAGCCCGCCGTGTACTCACTCTACGCGCATCTGGCTTCGATCGATCCGGGGCTCCGGCTGGGCGGCTCCGTCAAGCGCGGCCAAGTCCTAGGCATCATGGGACGTTCGGCCGGAGGGTACACCATCCCCAGAGAGCGGGCTCACCTGCACTTGGAAATCGGGTTGATGATCACGCAGCAATTTCAGGCCTGGTACGGCAGCCGGGGATTCGGTTCCAAGAATCAGCACGGCCTCTGGAATGGTCTCAATCTGATGGGGATCGATCCGCTGGATCTTTTCAATGCACTCCGCGATGAAGACGTCGATTCCCTGGCGGAGTACTTCGAAGAAATAAAGCCGGTGCTACGGCTGCGCATCGCCTCGGTGCGCATCCCGGACTTCACCGAGCGCTACCCAAGCCTCGTCGAGGGGCGGGACGGGTCCTTCGTGGCCGGGTGGGACATTTGGATCAACGCCACGGGCCTTCCCTTCCGCTGGCGCGCCTTGGAGACGACCGACGTGGCGGGCTGGAGGCCGGGTGAGGTCAGGCTGTTTGAGCTTGATGAACGAGCGATCGACGCCGCCCGTTCCCGCTCGCTGGTGGTTCGCCGCCGCGGAGAGCCGGTCCCCGGTGAGGACCTTGAAACGGTCCTGCAGCAGCTCTTCGGTGTGCAGGGAGTCCGGACCAAGGGATGACGGGGGCGTCGCCCGAATGAGTCCCGCCGCGGACAGAGTTTTCGCGCCTGCTAACGGAGCAGATCGCGCAGATCGTCGAGCGAGAGTCGTGAGGCCGCCGCATCGCTCGCTTCGAAGACGTCCGCGAGGAGCGCGCGCTTGCGCTCCTGAAGTCCGAGCACCTTCTCCTCGACCGTTCCCGCACAGACCAGCTTGTAGCTTGTCACCACCCGCGTCTGCCCGATGCGGTGCGCTCGATCGGTCGCCTGCGCCTCCGCAGCCGGGTTCCACCACGGATCGAAATGCACGACCGTGTCCGCGCCCGTGAGGTTCAGACCCGTGCCGCCTGCCTTGAGGGAAAGGAGGAAGACGGGAATCTTGGACGGGTCGTTCTGGAATCGATCCACGGCCGCTTGGCGCTCCGCGGGCGACATGCTGCCATCGAGTGAACAGTAGGAAATTTCCTGAGCCTCCAAGTCGGCGCGCAGCAGCGAAAGGAGTGAGGTGAACTGAGAGAATACGAGGACGCGATGGCCGTCATCCATGGCCTCGGCCAGCAACTCGCGAAAGGCCTCGAGCTTCGCGGAGTCGGCAGCATCCGGTACCCCGCCGTAGCTCGAGGCGGGGAGAAGGCGGAGGTCGCAGCACGCTTGGCGCAGACGGAGGAGCTGGGTCAGGGCGGCGAGCCGCAGCGCCGCCTCGCCGGCTCCGCCGGCCTGTAGATCCATCAGGGAACGTTCGCCTTCCTCCTGAATCCGGCGATACGCCTCGGCCTGGACACGGGTGAGCTCGCACCACAGCACCTGCTCGATGCGGGCCGGCAGCTCGGGCGCGACCGCCGCTTTCGTGCGACGCAGGATGTACGGCGCCACCTGGGCTCGCAGCCGGTCGTCATACCACTCCTTCTCCTCGCCCCGTGCGCCCGTCGGCGGGCGATTGAGCAGGCCGGGCATTAGGACCTCGAACAGCGAGCGCAGGTCTTCGAGCGAGTTTTCGACCGGCGTGCCGGTGAGCAGGAATCGGCCGCGGGTCCGGAGGGAGCGCATGGCCTGGGCGTTCTGGGAGCGCCGGCTCTTCAGGTGCTGCGCCTCGTCGCCGATGACGCAGGTGAACTCGACGGCGGTGAATCGCTCCTGGTCCCGCACCAGGGTGCCGTAGGACGTGATGACCAGGTCGACACCGTGGAGCCCGGCGGAGGCGTCGTGGCGTGCTTGGCCGTGATGCACGCGCACGCGGAGGTGCGGAGCGAACCGAGCGGCCTCGCGTCGCCAGTTTTCGAGCAGGGAAGCGGGGCAGACGACGAGCACCACGCCGCCGCTGTCAGCCAGTGTCGCGCAGGCAAGGCCGAGCGCCTGCAACGTCTTGCCGAGGCCCATCTCATCGGCGAGGATTCCGCCGAGTCCGTGGCGGTGGAGATGGTGCAACCAGGCGACGCCCAACCGCTGGTAAGGCCTGAGGGCGCTGTCCAGCGGCTCGGGCACGCGGACCGGTACGAGGATGGAAAGGTCGCGCAGAGCGGCGCTGCGTTCCCGCCACGCCTCGGGCGGGGCGAAGTGCGGTGCGATTTCACCGAGGACCGACTCGACCTCGGGCAACCGCGCGGACGAGATCCGGTGGGTCCGGCGCGCCACCGTGCCGCCGCCGCCGCGCTCGCCGGCGAGAGTCTGCTGGGCGGCGCGGACTCGCGCGACGACCTGGGGGGCAAGGATCAGGACTCGTGACCCCGACTCGATGTAGTGGCGGTTGGAGGCGAGCGCCGCCTGCACGGCGGCCGCGTCGGCGGCGGGAACATCCAGGCCGAGCGTCACTTCAAATCCGTCCGCCGCGGCGCGGGCCTCGGTGAGAACCCCGGCGTGAGTGAGACGGGAGGTGTTGCGGGTGAAGTTGTCGGTGAACTCAGCGCGGAAGTCCTCGCGCAGAGGCTGGCCGTGCTCGGCGAGAAAGTTGAGCACCTTGTGCCGATCGCGCAGCCACCAGCGACGGTTGGAGGGTTCGAGCGCGAAGCCGTGCGTGCGGAGCAGCGCGTGAACAGCGGCGTAGGATGCATGTTCTCGCGAGGGGAGCGTGACCGCGAGGAATTGCTCCGAGCCATCGACGACCATTGGGGTGGCGGTGGCGGAGAGGGATCGCTCGGCGGAAGGACCGCGGCGGGCGGACCCCATTGCCATGGTTCCAGGACTGGTCGTCCGCTGGGCCGCGGTCGGTGGGGTGGACGAGCGGTTCGGTGTGGCCGAAGCGGCCTCCGGGAGATGCTCGCTCACGCCTCGGAGGACGTCCCCGACCCAGAGCAGTGGCCGATCCGGCTCGTTGGCCCAGGCGAACGCGGGCATGCCGCGAAGGAGCGTAACCAGTTCCCGCAGTTGCTCGCGAGTGAGTTGAAGCACGAGCGAGCGCTGCGGGGTCGCGCCGAGGCGCTGCAGGGCCGCGAGGGCGGGGAGCCATTCCGCGCCCGGAGGACGCTCGAGGTCCACCCGCACCTGCACGGCGATCGCGTTGCGGCCGGCGGCGGCGGCAAGATTCGGCGGCAGAATGAGGCGGAGCATGCGGGCAGTCGCGCACTCAGAGCCGCTGGAAGCGGAACTTGGCCAGCGCCCACAGCCAGGTCAGCGGATCGCGGAAGATCGCGATCTTCTTGCCCTCCTTGAAGGACCGCGACCGGTACTGCACGGGGATCTCGATCGGTCGATGGCCGCGGCGGATGAGCTTGATCAGGAGTTCCCAATCAAAGTCGAAGCGGTTGCTCTCGAACCGGAGCCCGTCGATGCAGTCGCGGTGGAAGACCTTGTACATCGTGAACGGATCCCGCAGCCAGACGCCGCAGGATACGTTGATGAGCGTGGCGAAGGTCCAGTGCGCGCAGTTCAGGATGAAGGCATGCACTGGCTGATCCGCGAACTGCCGCAGTGCGAATCCGCTGCCGGCCGCGTGCCGCGAGCCCAGTACGAAGCGGTGTTTGCCCTCGGCGATCGGCCGGATGAGCCGCTCGTAGTCATCGAGGCTGTACTCCAGGTCCGCATCCTGAATCAGCAGGATCTCGCCGGAAGCCCGGGCGAATCCCTCGCGGACGGCGAAACCCTTGCCCCGCGGACGTTCCTGCAGGAGGAGCGTCACCCGCGGATGGCTCGCGTAAGTCTGGACAACGGCGCGGGAGCCATCGGTCGAATTGCTCTCCACGATGATGATCTCCAACTCCCAGCCCGGAATCTCCTTCGCGAGGAGTGCGTCGAGCGCGATGCGGGCCGTAGCGATCTCATTGTAGACCGGCACGATCACCGAAAGACGGCGCAACGGCGGCTGGGATGTTGAGGAGGGGGAGGGCACGATCTGCGGAACGATCTCACGATCGGGCCGTGGGGACCAAGCCGGAAATGGCCTGCCCGGCGCCGGTCGACTTCGACACCCGTCTGCGTCTGGTCACGCGATGACCAGCTGCGTTCTGACTCGCCCGCCGCGGGACCGAGCGCCAATCTCTTCTTCCTCATGAATCCCCACGAGTACAACGCCCTTCATGTCCTGCACGTCCTGTCGGCCCTGGTGCTGATCGGCTTCACATTTTATGCCTTCGCGGCTCCGGCGGCCTCGCGCAAGTCGGTCATGATCTGGACCGGCATTTCCAGTCTGCTGATCCTCGTCACGGGAATTCGCATGTGGCAGGGCATCTACGCCTTTTCCGGCGGTTGGGCCATCGTCAAGATCGTGGCGTGGCTGGCTTTGTCCGCCCTTGCCGGTCTCGGCTATCGGCGACGCGAGAAGGCCGGCGCCCTCGTCTGGGTCGCGCTCGTCCTGAGTGCCATCTCGGTGGTGATGGTCTACATTCGCCCGTTCTAACCCGGGGTGAGGCGGCCCGGCCGCCGAGCACCCCTATCCCCGTCGTGGCCGACTCGATCTGCGGTCTCTGGGTCGCGCCCGACGGGGACGTTTTCCTGCAGGTGGCGGACGAGGATGGAGCGCGCCGCGTCCAGAAGGACCGCCTGCGTCCGTTTCTGTGGACCGGTGGGCGGCCTGACGGGGAGGGGCCTTTGGGAGGCTCATGGACCGCGCTGGCCGGGTCAGGCTTCTACGCCGGGTTGGCGGAAGCGCCGGATCCGGGCGAGCTGGACAACTGGGGGCGCAGCGTGCGCGATCGCGGGGTCGAGACCGACCGGGTCCAGCCATGGGAGACGCAATACCTGCTCCAGCAGCGGAAGCGCCTCTTCGCCGCGTTGCCCTTTAGCCAGCTCCGCCGCTGCCAACTCGACATCGAGACCGCGAGCACCGACGGCACGTTCAGCGATCCTGCACGTCCTGCCGACCGGATCCTCGCCATTGGCCTGAGATTCGGCGCCCGCGATCGACTCCTGCAGCTCGCGGAGCCCAGCGATGAGGCGGAGCGAGCCCTCCTGCTCGCGTTCACAGCCGCGCTGGCCGAAGAGGACCCCGACACCCTCGAAGGCCACAACCTCTTTCGCTTCGATCTGGATTACCTCCGGCAGCGGGCCCGGCGGCTGCGCGTGCCCTGCGAGTGGGGTCGATTCGGGACCAAGGCCGCGTGGCGGAACAGCCGCTTCAAGGTCGGTGAGCGCTGGCTCGACTTTCCCCGCTGCGACCTGCCCGGTCGGGCCGTGATCGATACGTATCTCCTCGTGCAGGCCTACGACCTCACGGCGCGGGAGCTCACCTCGTATGGGCTCAAGGACGTGGCGGTGGCGTTGGGCATCACGCCGGCGGATGCGGCGTCGTCGGGAGCCCGGACCTACATCGACGGCGCCCAGCTCTCGCGCGCCTTCGCGGAGGACCGAGGGCGCTTTCTGCGGTACCTTTCCGACGACCTCAGGGAGACGCAGGGACTGGCTGACCTGCTGCTGCCAACCTACTTCGAGCAGACGCGGACCTTTCCCGTGCTGCTGCAGGATGCGACGTTGCGGGGCACCACGTCGCGAATCGATCTTCTCTTCCTGGAGCAGTATTACCATGCGCAGCAGGCGTGTCCGCGCCCGCCGGAGATCGCGTCATTTGAAGGAGGGTACACCCGAAGCTTCCGCGAGGGCGTGTTTCGTCACGTTCTCCACTTCGACGTCGCCTCGCTCTATCCCAGTCTGTTGCTGCAGATGGGCCGCAACCCGGCGGCGGACGAGCTGGGCGTGTTTCTCGGCACGCTCCGCGCGTTGCGCGATTACCGCCTTCGCTACAAGCAACTCGCGCGCACAGCTGACACGGAGGAAGCGCGCCGGGAAGCAGGCGCGCGGCAGGCGAGCTTCAAAATCCTCATTAACTCCTTCTATGGATACCTCGGCTTTTCCGGAGCCCGGTTCGCCGACGGCGGATTGGCGGCGGAGGTCACGCGACAAGGACGGGACCTGCTCCATCTCCTGATCGAAGGCTTTGCCGCGGAGGGGTGCGTGCTGCTGGAGGCGGACACCGACGGAATCTATCTATCGTCGGAGTCTTATTTCGACCGTCCCGAAGCACTGCTCGAGCGCATTACGCGCCTGATGCCCGCCGGCATCGAGCTGGAGTTCGACGGTCGGTATCCCGCGATGTTCTGCTACAAGGCGAAGAACTACGCCCTGCGTGATGATGGCCGGGTGATTCTTCGGGGCAGCGCCCTGCGATCGCGGGGGATGGAGCCGTTCCTCCGGACTCTGACGGAGCAGTTGATCGCGCATCTCCTCGGGCTCCGGGATGAGTCCCCGCTGGCGACGCTTGCGGATCTGCGGGGCCGGATCACGAGGCACGAACTGCCGGTGGCCGAGCTCGCGCGGACGGAGAGTCTCAGTCAGAGCGCTGAGGCCTACGAACGCTTTGTGGCCGGAGGGGGCAAGCCCCGTCGGGCGAGCGCGGAGGCGGCACTGCAGATGGAGCGGCGGCCCGGACTGGGGGACAAGGTGTCGTACTACCTCATGGCCAAGGAGCGCGGCCGGGCCAGTGACTGGCAGCGGGCTCGACCGGTGGAAAGGTTCGATCCCGTGGGTGCGCCCTACGATGCCGCGACGTACCTCGAGAAGATCGACGAATGGCTGACGCGCTACGCGGCTTTCCTTCCCGCGGGAGACCTGGCGACAGCGAAGAACGCCCGCCGGGTCGCCCACGAGGAGGAATTCAAGCTCGAGTAGCGCTCGCGGTGGTCAGGACCACCGCAAATCCGTGCGCGAGAAAGGCAGGCTGCGGATGCGCTTGCCCGTGGCGGCGAAGACGGCGTTGGCGATGGCCGGGGCGACCGGAGGGAGTGCCGGCTCGCCCAACCCCGTGGGCGGATTCTCGGTGAGCCGATAATGCACCTCCACACGCGGCGCGTCGGTGATCCGCAGCAGCGCGTACTCGTGGAAGTTGGACTGCACGATGCGGCCGCGATCCAGGTCGAGTTCCTGATACGCGGCGCTCAGTCCATCGAGGACTGAACCCTCGACCTGATTGTCGGCGCCGCTGGGATTGACGATCTGCGACCCCACGTCACCGGCGATCACGACGCGATCGACCTTGAGCACGCCCTCGCGCGACACCGTGACCTCGGCCACGTTCGCGAAGTAGCCGCGATGGCTGAAGTGGAACGCGATGCCGCGGCCGCGGCCCCGTGGCAGCGGCGAACCCCAGCCGGCCTTCTCGGCGGCCAGGGCAACCACGCCGCGCATGCGGGCCGCATCATAGCCATTCGGTCGCTCGCCGGGCGTGGTGACCATTCCCCGGTCGCCCAAGAGGGCGAGCCGGAACTCCAGCGGATCCCGACCGGCGGCGTGCGCCAACTCGTCCATGAAGCTTTGGAAGACGAAGGAAAACACGCAGCTGCCGGGCGCGCGCCACGGCCCCATCGGGATCCCGCAGTTGAGGACGGTCATCTCCGCGAGGTAGTGCGGCACGAAGCGGGCGGGGAACTCATCTGGACTCAGGGAGCCGCCGCTGCCCGGACGCCCCTGGTTGCCGAACGTGACGAAGTGGTTGTGCCATGCCGCAAGGGAGCCCTTTTCGTCGACGGCGCCCTTGAGGAAGTGCATGCCGCCCGGACGGTAGTGGTCGTGCTGCAGGTCATCTTCCCGCGTCCAGGTGAGCTTCACCGGGGCGTTCACGCGCTGGGCGATGGCGGCCGCTTCCACCATGAAGTCCGAGCTCAGCCGTCGGCCGAAGCCTCCGCCCATGCGGGTGATGTGGACGCGGATCCGGTCCTTCGGCAGTCCGAGCGTCTCGTGGATGAGGTCCTGACCGCCCGAGGGGCGCTGGCTGGGTGCCCACACCTCCATCAGCCCATCGTGGAACCAAGCCGTGCAATTCTGGGGCTCGAGGTTCGCGTGTGAGATAAAGGGATACGAATAAACCGCCTCGACGCGGCGAGCGGCTGGTGCGGCGGCGAGCGTCGCTGCGACCTCACCGTCCTGGCGCAGGGTCTGCCCAGGTTTGGCTGCCCCGGCGGCGGTGGCCTGTTCCAGGAAGCCGCTCCAGCTGTCGTTGGCGTGGCGCCCCTCGTCCCACTTCACGCGGAGCTTCCGTCGGGCGCTGAAGGCGGTCCAGGTGGAATCGGCGACAATGGCAACGCCGGGCATCAGGCCCAGGAGATTCGCGGTGCCTTCGATGACGAAGGCGTCGCGTACGCCCGGCAGCGCCTTGATCTCGTCGAGGTTGGCACCCAGCACGCGACCGCCGAAGACCGGACACTTCTCGTAAGCGGCATAGAGCATGCCGGGCAGTTTCTGGTCGATGCCGAAGAGGGGCTTGCCCGTCACGATCGCACCGTTGTCGACGCCCGAGATGCGGCGCCCGATGATCTTGAATTCCGCAGCGGGCTTGAGGGGAAGGTCCTTCGTGGCGGGTACCGGTCGCAGCGCGGCCTCCGAGGCGAGTTCGCCGTAGGACAAGGAACGGCCGGAGGCGGCGTGATGCACCCGTCCACTGGCCGCGCGGCAGTCGGACACCGGAACGCCCCAGCGGGCCGCGGCGGCCCCCACGAGCATGATCCGCGCGGTGGCTCCCATCTGGCGAAGCGGCGTGTAGCAGCGCGGCATCGCGGTGCTGCCACCGGCGAACTGCGCGCCGTAGGCTGGGTCGAGGGCCACGACGTCGACGCGAATGGCCTCCCAATCGACCTCCAGTTCCTCGGCCACGAGCATTGGCAGGGACGTGCGCACGCCTTGGCCGCACTCGGGAGTGTGGGCCGCAATCGAGACCGTGCCGTCGGGAGCGATGCGGACAAATGCATTCAGCGCGGCACCCGCGGCGGACGGAGCCGCCACCGAGACCGCGGCCTGCGCGTCGCCGAAGAAGTCGATCTGCGTCGCCAGCACGAGGCCGCCGCCGCCCAGCATCGAGAACCGGAGGAAGTCGCGTCGGCCCAGTGAGGAAAGATCCGGTGTGCTCATGACGTGCCTCCCTTCGCGGTCGCCAACTCGGCGGCTCGATGGATGCCGGAGCGGATCCGCAGGTACGTCGCGCAACGGCACAGGTTTCCGGCCATCGCGTTATCGATGTCGCTGTCAGAGGGCTTCGGGTTGGCCGCGAGCAGCGCGGCGGCTGTCATGATCTGTCCGGACTGGCAGTAGCCGCACTGTGCGACGTCCTGCTCCACCCACGCACTCTGGAGTGGATGCGCGCCGTCCGCGGACAGCCCCTCGATCGTCGTGATCTTGACGCCAACTGCCGTCGAAACGGGCATCTGGCAGGATCGCATCGGTACGCCGTTGAGGTGGACGGTGCAGGCGCCGCACACGCCCATGCCGCAGCCGTATTTCGTGCCGACCAAGTCAAGATGGTCGCGGAGAATCCAAAGGAGCGGGGTGTCAGCCGGTGCATCGACCGTCCGCGACTGACCGTTGATGAGCAGGGTGAACTTCATCGAAGGGAGGGGTTGGGGTTAAGGTAAGGCGGCTTTGCGGACCGTCAACTGCTGCGGCGGCTTGCCCGGGTGCGAATCCAGGCCGCGAGGGCGGCGGGCTGCCCGTCGTGGCGCCAGACCGCCGACAAGAACTCGGCTGGATCAAGGTCGTGTTCCTGCAGGAACGCCCGGTCTCCACCGCAACCGTACATCAGCGACGTGGGGAGCTCGCCCCGGAGTTTCGCGCGTGTCTTGACGATCAGGCGCGGAAGCCAGGAGATGCCATCGATCTCGGCGTCCTTCGGGGGCATCGCATCCGGGTCCAGGAACGTCGCGCTGGGTTGCCCCTGTTGCACATTGAGAAAATAGTCGCGTCGCACTGACTCGATCATCAGCGCCCGGTTGAGTCCCGGCTCGCCGTAGCGCTCGTCGTCGTCGACGTAGTCATAAAGCGCCTGAGTCGTGAGTCCGTTGGCGGTCAGCCACGCGCCGCTCTGGGAGGCGATGGCTGAAAGGGTGCCTGCCGGATCGCGGCGGTACGCCTCCTGGGCGGCGCGGTACGCGTCGACGAATCGGGGAGCGAAGTCGTAGTGTGAGACCATGAAGGGAATTCGGGATTCGCCCGCGTTCGGGGCGCGTGGGGTCAGGCGAGACGGAAGTCGATTAGGCGCTTGAATCGATCCACGGCGGCGACCCGCACCTCGACGACGGAGCCGATGCCAAGCCGTCGCCGGGTGCGTCGCCCGACGAGCGCGCGGCCGTCGGAGGAGGGTAGATAGGTGTCATCACTGAGCGAGCTCGCGCTGATGAGACCGTACGCCATGGATTCCGTGAGCTCGACGAAAAGCCCCTGGGGGCGGACGTCGGTGATGAGCGCGGGGAAGCGGCTGCGCACACGCTTGTGCAGCTCGCGCTCGAAGAACTCGAGCAGCTTGATCTTCTGGGACTCTCGTTCGGCCTCCTGTGAGTTCGCCTCCGTGAGGCTGAGGTGCTCGCCGAGGCTCTCCAGTTCGGAGCGGGAGTAGCCCCCGCCCGCCCCGTCGGCGTTCCTGCGCGCGAGCGTGGTGAGGACCCGGTGGACCACGAGGTCCGAATAACGACGAATTGGGGAGGTGAAGTGCGTGTAATCGCTCTTATTCAGGCCGTAGTGTCCGTCGGGCGAGGCGCGGTAGGCGGCGCGTTTCAGGCTGCGCAGGAGTTGCGTCCGCAGGGCGTGTCCTTGCGCATGCGTCCGCAGTTGCTCGAGGAGTCGAACGACTTCGGGGCGCCGTGTGAGGTCGCCGGCCTGCACGCCCAGGGTCGCGAGCAACTCGCGCAGCTCGCCGAGCTTCTCGGGATCAGGTTCATCGTGGACGCGGTACAGGGAAGCCCGGCGCTGCTCGCGGGTGGCGCGGGCAACCGCTTCATTGGCGGCGAGCATGAATTCCTCGATCAGCTGGTGGCTCTCGTCGTGCTCAATCCGCTCGATGCGCTCGGCGAAACCCTCTGCATCGACGAAGATCTTGGCCTCCGGCATGTCGAGGTCCAGCGATCCACCTTCCATGCGGGCGCGCCGGAGTCCCTCGGCCAGGTGCCAGAGACGGCGCACGATGTGCTGCAGTTGCCCTAGCTCCGCGTCATCAAGCGACGAGAGCGCGCGGCCCGTCGATCCGGTGGCGTGCTTGGCCGGGAGGGGAAGCGCCCGGATGGCGGCGAGGTCATCCGTGAAGAGCAGCCCGTACGCTTGCCGATAGGTGAGGCGCTTGCGGCTGCGGATGACGGTCGCGGCGAAGCGCGTCTCCGTGACTCGCCCCTTTCGATCAAACGTGAGCACGACCGCTCGGCAAAGGCGGTCCTGCCCCTCCACGAGCGAGCACAGGCCGTTAGAAAGCTTCTCGGGCAGCATCGGCACGACGGTGCCGACGAGGTACGTGGAGTTGCCGCGCCGCTGTGCCTCCGCGTCGAGTGCCGTGCCTGGGCGCACATAGCTTGAGACGTCGGCGATGTGCACGCCGATCCGCAGGGCGCCTGCGGGCAACTCCTCAAAACTCAGCGCATCGTCGAAATCCTTGGCATCGTCCGGATCAATGGTCAGGACCGGGATCGTCCGGAAATCCTCGCGGCCGGTTGCCGCTTCGGGCGGCACGCTGGCCGGTAGAGCCACCGCCTCCGCGAGCACGCTCGCCGGGAAGGATTCCGCGAGGTTGAACTTGCGGTAGACGCCCGCCAGTTCGGCGCGCGGCGCGAACATCTCGCCGAGCCGTTCAATGACGCGTCCCTCCGGAATGCGGGACCGCTCGCGCCATTCCAGCAAACGCACGACGACCTTGTCGCCCGGCTTGGCGGCGGTTGGCTCCGGACCGCTGGCGGGGTCGGGTACCGAGATGTCGTGGACCAGGCGCGGGTCATCCGGGGTCACGTAGAACGCGTGCCGGATGGTCTTGAGATGCCCGACGAGGGTGGTGCGGGCGCGCTCGACCACGCGCACGACGCGGGCGCGCGGGTCAAGGCCGGGGCGCTCGTGTTCCCGGCCGCGTGGGCGCCCGGCGGCGGCGGGTCGGATCGCGACGACGTCGCCGTGCAGCGCGACATCGGTGTCCTCGGCCGGGATGAAGAAAGCCTGCGGTGCCGGTCCGGGGGCGTTGATCGCGCGTTGCGGTGTGACCAAGGCGTGGCCACCGGCGCGGAAGGCGATTCGCCCGACGATCAGGTCCTCATCCGGCGCTCGGCTCGCGGAGTCGGGCAGCGCGAGTCGGTCGCCTTGTACGCGACGCAGTGCGCCGGTGCTGAGGAGCAGTCGAATCGTGTGGGTGAGGGTACGACGGCGGTTTCGCGAGATACCGAGGGCGCGGGCAAGGCCCGCCTCGTCCGTGGGCCGGTAGCCCGGGGAAGAGACATGTTCAAGGATGGCCTCGCGAAGGGCGTGCAACGTCGGGGAGGGTCGTGAGCTGGAGTCGGACGCGTCAGGGAGTGTTGACCACTGGCTTGGCGGGCGCCTGGGCCGACGGAGCGGCGGGGATGACGACCGCGCGGGACAGCCGTGAAGGGTCGAGGTACATGCGGGCGAGTTGATCCAGTTCCGCCTTGGTGATGCTGGCCACATCGGCCTCGCGGTTGCGCGCCCATGCCAGCACCTCGGGCCGCTCTTGCGCGCGGGCGAGCACGCTGTTCAGCCAGTAGGCGTTGCTGCGGGCGCTCTCGCGGATCGAAGTCAACGCGGGCCGCTTCGCCCGCGTGAGTTCGTCTTCGGTGACCCCCCGCTGATGCAGTTCAGCACTGAGGGCGGTGACGGCCTCCGCGATCTGTTCGGCGGCGGCGGGGTCAATGTCGATACCGCTCGTCAGGTAACCGTAGCCGGGGAAGGTATCGCTGGCGACGCTGCGGGCGCTCGGGCTGTAGGTGCCCCCCATTTCCTCGCGCAGGCGCAGGCGCATGCGATCGGTGACCACACTGGCGAGGAGACCCAGGCGGCGGCTCGTGTGCGCATCGCGTCCGTCGGTGGTCGGCCAGTAGAAAAGGGCGAGTCCCTTCTGCAGCTTTGAATCGATCTCGTAGGAGCGATTGAAGGGCGTGCCCGGGAACGCGACCTGGCGCAGGGCGGAGTCGTCGGCTCGCTCGCCGCGCGCCGGCAAGGCGCCGAGCGTGGCGGCGACGGCCTCGATGACGACGTCGGCTTCGAAATCGCCGACGATGCCGATCTCGAGAGGACCGGTGCGGAGGGCTGGGGTCAGCCAGGCGCGGACCTCGTCGAGCGTGCGCGAGAACATCACGTCTTTCGGAGGAGTGCCGAAGCGAGGGTCCCCGCTCGCGATCAGGTTCGCGACCTCGGTTGAAATGGGTCCGTTGGGCGTGTGCGCAAACCCGGCGTACATCTGCTCCAATCCCTTCTGGGCCAGTCGCAGTGACTCCGGTCGGTAGCCCGGGTCGGTGATCTTGGCGGTGAGCCATTCGAGTGCGAGACGGAGGTCCTTGGGCGACGCGCTGCCGGTGAATTCGAAGGCATCCGGTGCGGTCCGGAACGCCACCGACACCGTGCGTCCCGCGAGGATGCGCTGGAGATCGCTGGTGCTGTGGCGGCCCAGTCCGCCGGCGTCGAACGTCGCGGAGGTGAGGGTTGCGAGACCTCGCTGCCCCTTCGGCTCGGTCATCGAGCCACCCGCGATGCGGGTGGAGAAGAGCACGCGGCTGGCCTCGAAGTCGGTGCGTTTGAAGTTGAGGCGGACGCCGTTGTTGAACCGCACCTGGGTGATCCCGAGATCCTGCACCTCGGTACGATCGGTCACGCGTCCCGGGGGACCAAAGTCGGTGTAGGCCCAAGCCACGGTGGTCTCGGCCGCCGGGGCGGCGACGGGCTTCGCGAGTGACGCGTCGTACGCCCGGCGAATCGTGCTAGGACCCTCGGCGATGACCACGTTTCCGCTGACGGAGAGTAGTCGCCCGGCGGGAGCCCAGGCATCGCGGAGGGCGGCGAGGCAGTCGGCCGGCGTGAGCCGCTCGAGGGCGGGGCGGAAGAGGGCGAGATCAGCTTGCGGATCGGTGCTGACCCGATTGCGAAGAAGATCGTTGGCGAGGTCGTCCGCCAGCGCGGGTGATCGACGAGTGGCGGCGGTGCGGACCGACTGCTCAAGGGCGTTGATGAACGCGGCGCGCACCTCAGCCAGTTCCCCTGGCTGGAAGCCGTGGGTCAGCGCGCGGCGGAGTTCCTGCTCGCCGGCGGCGAGCGCGTCGCTCCAGAGCTCCGGCTTGGCGGAAATCTCCAGCTCCGACTCCCGGAAGAAATCGTATTGATCGGCGGTGCGGACCTGCGCGCTGACGAAGGTCGCCTTCTCCATTCTGGCGAGGGTGGCGAAGCGTCGATTGATGATCGCATTGGCAACGGTGCGAGGCAGGGTGCTGAGGCGCTCCGCCGCGGTGTCCGGACGCGCCGAGAAGGGAGTCACGGTGCGCACGGCAACCGTGGTGATCGACGCTTCAGGCTCCGGGTAGTAATGCACGCGGACTCCATCTCCCGTCGAGACCCGGCCCAGATCGGGATCGGGTCGGGCGGGTGCGCGGGCGGTCAGGCCCTTCATGGCCGCCTCGATGCGACGCTCCATGTCCTCGGCGGAGAAGTCGCCTACGGCAATGACGCTGATCCGCTCCGGGCGGTACCAGGTATCGTAGAAATCCTGAAAGCGCTCGCGTGGAGCGTTGGAGATGACCTCGGTCTCGCCGATCGGCAGGCGATGAGCGAAGCGGGCCTCTGGCAGCGTGAAGGCGAGATCGGCGACAAACGTGCGGAAATTGACGGTGTCGCGCGCCCGCTTCTCCGACAGGATGATGCCCCGCTCACGGTCGAGCTCGGCGGGCTGCAGGAGCAGTCCGCTGGCATAGTCCGCGAAGACCTTCAGTCCCTCGTCGAGCGTCCCCGTCTGCGTGTTCGAGAGCTCCAGCAGGTAGAGTGTTCGATCGAAGGATGTGCTGGCATTGGTGTCGGGGCCGAAGCCCATGCCAATGCGTTGAAAGAACTCGATCAGCGTGCCCGGAGGGTAGTGCAGACTTCCGTTGAACGCCATGTGCTCGAGGAAGTGTGCGATTCCGCGTTGGTCTTCCTCCTCCTGGAGTGAGCCGGCGTTCACCAGCAGGCGAAGAGAGGCGCGACCCTTCGGCTCGGAATTCGCCATCACCGCATAGCGGAGCCCGTTGGGCAGCTTGCCGAAGCGGACGCCGGGTTCCGGCTTGAGATCGCTTTGGTCGTGCGGGAAAGGAATCGAACCGTGCAGCGCGGCGACGCTGATCCACAGCACGCCAGCCAGCGCAAGGGCGCGGCGGAGAGGAAACTTCATGAGTCATTCAGCCCCGGTCGACCGAGGAGCGTCAATAGGATTGCAGTTAGTGCCGGGGCTCCCCGCGGGCAGTGCACCGGTCCATGGAGTTACGGCAATTCCCTGTTGCGCTTTCGAGCGGTGCGTCCTCAGTTCAACGCTCCATGGCTTACGATTGGCTGAAGGGCGTGGCCGACGACTATGATGTCATCGTCATCGGCAGCGGGCTCGGTGGACTCACCGGGGCCAATGTGCTTGCGAAGGCAGGCCATCGGGTGCTGCTGCTCGAGCACCATTACCAGTTCGGCGGCCTGGCGACTTGGTTCACCCGCAAGGGCGGGCACATCTTCGACATTTCGCTCCATGGGTTTCCCAGCGGCATGATCAAGTCTTGCCGCAAGTATTGGACGAAGGAGATCGCGGACGCGATCGTGCAGCTGAAGGACGTCCGCTTCGTGAACCCGCAAATGGATGTCTGGACGACGTTCACGCGGGATGATTACACGCGAGTGCTCGTGGAGCAGTTCCAGGTGCCGCGCGAGACGGTGGAGCGGTTCTACGATTACCTCCGGTCGATGAATTATTACGACAACAACCCGGAGACGACGCGGGAGTTGTTTGAGCGTTTTTTTCCGGGCCGCGGGGACGTGCATCGGCTGCTGATGGAGCCGATTGCCTATGCGAACGGATCGACGCTGGATGATCCCGCGATCACGTACGGCATCGTTTTTTCGAATTTCATGGGGTCGGGGGTGTTCACGTTCCGTGGCGGCTCCGACCTGCTGATCGAAAAGATGGTGGCTGAACTCCGGCGCAATGGCGTCGAGTGCCGCAAGCGCGTTCTAGTCGAGCGCATTCTGGTCGAGGAGCGTGAGGGGCGTCGCGTGGTGGCGGGCATCGTGGCCAAGGGAGGCCGCGTGATCCGGGCCCGTGCGGTGCTCTCGAATGCGAGCATCAAGAACACGATCCTGCGGTTGACCGGTGAGGAACAGTTTGCGCCGGACTACGTCGCGGCCGCCAAGGCGGTGCGGATCAATTCATCCTCGTGCCAGGTGTACCTTGGCATTCGCAAGGGTGAGACGATCCCCCACATCGGCGATCTGGTGTTCACGTCGTCGGCCCCGACCTTCAGCAGCGACGAGTTGACGGATTTCCACACGACCAGCCGCACGTTCTCCGTGTACTATCCTGATACGCGGCCGGGGTCCGAGCGTTACACGGTCGTGGCCTCCCTCAACGGACGTTATCCGGATTGGGCGACGCTAAGCGAGGCGGACTACGAGCGGCACAAGCAGCGCCTGATCGAGGAATCGCTGGTGGCCTTGGAGCGCTTCATTCCGGGAATTCGCGAGCGCGTGGATTGGACGGAGGCGGCCACGCCGCGCACGATCGAGCGTTACACGACGCATCTCGGTGGGACGTCGTTCGGCACCAAGTTCGAGGGCCTCAAGGTTTCGATGGACCTTCCCGATCAACTGCCCGGCCTGTTTCATGCCGGCAGCGTAGGCATCATCATGTCGGGCTGGCTCGGCACGATCAACTACGGCGTCATCACCGCGAACAAGATCGACAAGTTCCTGTTCGCGTTGCGGTCCTCCGGAGCGCGGGCGGACGCCGTTGTCGGTGCTTCCGCCACGTCGTCGGCTTCGTAGGAATCGTGTGGCACGGCGGTGGATCGGCGTCCCCGCGGTGATGGGCTCCCTCTCTTTTTCGTCTATGATGGCATTTCGATTCATCCTTCCGGTCAGCGTATTCGGTGCGGTGGCCGCTCTCGCGGTGGCGCAGACCCGTCCGTCGGCAGGGGCGGAACCGGCGGTGCCGGTTGCGCCCGTGGTGATCACCGCCACGCTGCTGACCGAGTCCCCGGCGACGGTGTCGCGGGTTGACCTCTCTGGGAGTCCCATGGCGGAGCGCAGTCTGGCTGCGCTCAGCGAACGGTCGGCGAATGTCCACGTCGCGACGAATGAGGCCCATTCTTTCAACGATACCTTTGCGCTTCGGGGGCTGACGAATACCCCGATTTTCGGCGAGCCGGCGGTGAGCTTCTACCTTGATGACCTTCCGCTGGGTGCGGGCTTCACCGTCCCGGTGAACCTCGCTGGATTTGCGACGGCGGAGATTCATCGCGGGCCGAGTCAGAACACGGTGTACGGTCGGGCGGGCTCGGCGGGTGTCGTGACGTTGCACACCCCGCGGCCGGGGCGGGTGCCTCAGGCGACGATCGCAGCCTCGGTCGGCAGCTTTGAGGCGAGAAGTGCGGCGCTGACGTTGCAGACCGCGGCGGCGGGGGCTGGCGGAGCCGATGCGTACGTGGCGGCAGGCTGGCAGGAGCGAGAGGGTTACTTGTGGAACGAGACACGCCGGGAGGATGTGGATCACCGCGAGGGTCGGAACGCCTTGGCGCGGGTCCGGTTTCGTCCGAGCGCGACTTCCGAGTGGATCCTGCTCTCCACGGTGCTGCGCGCACGGGATGGTGCCCAGCCGCTCGTACCCCTGGGCGGGAGCTTCGACTCGGTGAAACGTCGGAACGACGGCTATCTCTCGGTTGACGCGGTGAATGCCGCGCTGACCGGACGCTTTGAGACGTCGGTGGGTCGTCTCTCGACGACCACCAGCGCGACGGACTGGGAGCTCGGACCGTACGCGAGTGTGCTGGCGTTCGGTCCAGCGGAGCTCTTCAACGGTTCCAGCCTGCGCCAGCGACTCTGGTCGGAGGAGATCCGGCTGGAGTCCGACGCGGAGGCGGGCGGGCGCTGGCACGTCGGGCTGTTCGCCTCGGACGGTGAAACGGAGGGTGCCTTCAGGCGCGCATTCGGGAGCTTTGTCTTGGAAAGCTCAGCGTATGCCATCGACGCCCGGCACTTGGCCGTGTTCGGCGAGCGCACGGTGCGATGGGGCGATGCAGTGACGCTGACGATCGGGGCACGCGCCGAGGAGTCGCGCCGGGGCATCTCGCGCGTTGAGTCCGCCCCGAGCCAGCAGCGCTATGTCCGGGATCAGGAGTCTCGCGTCTTTCTGCCCAAGCTGGCGGGGAAGTACGACCTGAATGCGCAGACCGCGCTCTTCGCCAGTTTTGGGGCGGGATTCAAGCCCGGTGGCTACTCCGCCTTCACCGGAAATCGCGCGCTCGCGGAGTTTGGGCCGGAGCGGACCCGCGTTCTTGAGGCCGGACTCACCCGCACGTCGAGCGACCGCCGCGTGGCCCTCACCGTCCGTCTCTTCGGCTACGGGATCACCGGGTACCAGATCGAGCGATCGTTCGCGACCAATGCGGCGGCGGACGATTACCTCGTCGTCAACGCCCCCAAGGCTCGCTCGCTGGGCGCGGAGCTGGAGTGGGCGTGGCGCCCGCAGGAGAAGGTCGCCGTTCTAGTTGATCTCGGGGTGACCAACGTGACCCTGCGCGAATTCCGCGATCCGTACACGGGCGAGAACTTTGCTGGACGGCGGGCTCCGTACGTACCTGACACGGACGGCAGCCTGCGGGTGGAGTGGGGTGGCGGGCTCGGGTGGAAGCTCGGGGCGGCGGTTGCGCGGACCGGGCGGATTTTCTACACCGAGGGCGAGGAGTCGTCGTTTGCTCAGGACGCGGTCACGCTGCTGGGTGCGGAGGCGGGCTACAGTTGGAGCCGCTGGAGCGTGCGCGTGTCGGGACGCAACCTGACGGACGAACGCTATTACAGCGCGATGTCGCCGGGGGCGGGGCACGGCACTCCTGGAGCTCCGCGGACGTGGAGCCTTGAAGTGACGGCATCGTACTGAGCGAAGGGCGGCCTGGAGCAGGAGAGATCGCGGAGCTGCGGGCTTGCCGCGCCGACGTCGGGCGCTTCACGCTCGCGTCCGTCCATGTCACTCCGCGTCCTCTCCGCTGAACTCCTCCGGCACGACCTCCGAGCCCGTCTGCCCTTTCGTTACGGCATCGTCACGATGGTGGCCGTGCCTCACGTGTTCCTCCGACTGGAGGTGGAGACTCCGGCGGGTCGATTCCGCGGCATGGCGGCTGATCATCTGCCGCCGAAGTGGTTTACGAAGGATCCGGCGCGGGCCATCGAGGGCGAGATTGAGGATCTGCTCGCGGTGGTCACGCACGCTGCGCGGGCGGCCTGCGAGGTCCGAGCGGCGAATGCGTTCGACTTCTGGCTTGAGCTGAAGGCGCGCCAGGCGGCTTGGGGTGCCGCAGCGGGGCACCCGCCTCTGCTGGCCCAGTTCGGTTCCTCGCTGGTCGAACGAGCCCTGCTTGAGGCCCTCGCGCGTTCCTGCCGCAGCACTTTGGGCGCCCTGCTTCGGAGTGATGCCCTTGGCATGCGCCTTGGCGCGGTGCATCCGGAGCTGGGTGCCTTGGCTGCGGATCGTTTCCTGCCGGCCGCACCGCCGCGCTCGATCTGGTGCCGCCACACCGTGGGCATGTTGGATCCTCTGGCGGACGCGGACGTCACGCCGGAGACGCGACTGGATGATGGGCTGCCGCAGAGCCTGGAGGCGAACATCGCCGCGTACGGCCTGCGTCACTTCAAACTCAAGATCGATGGCGGCCAGCCCGACGTGGCGCTGGAACGGTTGCGCGCGATCCTTCGACTCCTCGAGGCGCGCGCACCGGAGGATCACGCGTTCTCGATTGATGGAAACGAGAGCTTTTCATCCACGGCTTCCTTCCAGGAATTCTGGAGCCGCGTGACCGGAGATCCGGTCTTGCGGCGGGGGCTCGACCGCCTCCTCTTCGTCGAGCAACCCCTCGCGCGCAAAGTAGCGCTCGATCCTGAGACCGCCGACCTGCGCGGCTGGAAGGATCGTCCAGCCATCATCATCGATGAATCCGATGCAGAGCCCGAGGATTTACGGCGCGCCCTTGAGCTCGGGTACGCCGGCACCAGTCACAAGAATTGCAAAGGCGTGTTCAAGGGCGTCGCCCACGCGGGCTTGATCGCGCAGCGTCGCGCCTCCACCGGCCGCACGCTGGTGCACTCCGGCGAGGATCTCTCCAACATCGGTCCCGTTGCTCTTCCGCAGGACTTGGCGGTTCAGGCGATCCTCGGCATCACCAGCGTGGAGCGAAATGGTCATCACTACTTCGCCGGCCTCTCGCCGTGGCCGGAGGCGGTGCAGCAAGCGATGCTGAAGGCGCATCCCGACTTGTTCCATCGAGCGCGAGCGGGCTGGCCGACCCTCACCGTCGATCGCGGCCAGATCAGCGTCGGCAGCGTCCTCGACGCACCACTCGGGGTGGGCGTGGAGCTGCCGCTGGACGGAGTCGGCTCGGGCTGGCGAACGATCGCCTAGCGTGCGACGGCCCGGGGTCGCAGGAAGCGCAGCGTCAGGATCATGGCTGCGGGCGCGACCGCGGAGATCGCCAGGCCGAGAGAGAGCGACGACTGGTCGGCGATCCAGCCGACCAGCCACGGCATGAACATTCCGCCCGCGTTGCCGAGGGCGGCGAGCGCGCCGAACATCGTGGCTCCGCCTTCGGGGTGACGATCGGCGCTCACCGCCAGCATGGTCGGCCACAGGCAGCTGCCGGTGAAGCCGACCGCGATGCCGCAGGTCAGTGCAAGTGCCGGGTGCGGTAGGAACGAGGCGCCAAGGAAGAGCACGACTGACGAGGCGCAGCCCCAGAGCATCACGGCATATGGGTCCCAGCGCGAACCGACGGCCCCGACGACCATGCGGCCGAGGGCCATGGCGATCGAGAACAGCAGCAACGCGGTACCACCGATCCAAGCGGGGTAGCCGAGGGAAACTTCGGCGTAGGCGGGCAGCCATTGAGCCATGCCCAACTCCGTGGCGCCACCCAGGAAGATCGCGACCAGCGCAACCTGGAACCAGCGGCTCCGCGCCAGGGTGCGGAGCTGCGCGCGGGGCGCGTCCGAGGTCAGCGCGGGGAAGCGGAGCGGGAGCAGCGCAACGAGAAGCAGCAGCGGGAACGGACTCAGGATCAGGCACGACGCGCGCCATCCCAGACCGAACTGCAACGCGAGCGTCCCGAGCAGAATGGTGATCACCGCTCCCACGCAGTAGAACGAGTGCAGCCAGTTCATCGCGCCGCCGCGATCGTGGGGATGGAGGGCCGCGACCACGGGACTCAGAACCATGTCCAGCATCCCCGCGCCGAGACCCAGAATCACGATCGCCACCATCAGCCACTCGTAGGACGGGGCGAGGCCGGCCGCGAGGAGGCCCAACGAAGTACCGAGATTCCCAAGCAGCGCGAACGGCTTGGTGCCGAAGCGGTCGGCGAACGGCCCGGTGAGTAGGATGCCCGCGACGAGGCCGCCGAAGCCGATCGCTCCGAGGCGACCCAGTTGCTCCTTGGTCAGGCCGGCCGCGCCCCCGTACGTCTCGCTCAGCGTGGTCAGGTACACCGGCAGCAGATTGATTCCGATCGCGAGCGTCATCATCGCCGCATAGCAGAGGCCGGTCAGAATCCGATCATGTCGGGAGAGCGGGGAAGCGGACACGCGACGAGGAAAGCGGCGGTCGGGGACAAGGCAACACCCTGGCTTTGGCGCCTGCCGGCTTGTCGACCGTGAGATCGCCGCTAGGCTGAACGGATGAGCGCGAAATCTCGGTCATCGATGCGCGGCGTGGTCGCGGTCCTAGCGTTGATCTGGAGTGCGGCATGCCAACCGCAAGGAGCGCCGGCGGACGCCCCGGATGAGAAGGCGGCGGCGCTCGCTGGTCCGGTCGCTGCCGTGGAGTCGGTCCGCGGAGTCCTTCGCTTCTTCGATCTGGAAGGCGGCTTCTGGGGCATCGTGAGTGATGCCGGCGAGCGACTCCGCGTGGTGGGGCCGGCGTCATCCACGTGGCGTGACGGAGCACGGGTCGTGGCGCGGATCAAGCGGCTGCCGCCAGGCCCAAGCCTGCAGCAGTGGGGAGAGCCGATCGAGCTGGTGGACTTGCGGATCGACGGCGCCGTCGCCGAACCTCGCCGCGAATAGCTCGTCCCCGACAACCACTCAGCGGCCAGGAGGATCGCCGAGCATCAGCTGCTGAGCGGAGGGCTGCGTCGCCTTGCGGGCGGCTTCCTCCTCCGGCGACGCGTTGAGATGCCGGGGCGGGCGCGCGACGCGCGTGGCGACGGCGGACTCGCGGTCACTGACAATGCGGTCGCACATCGCTTGGATGTGCAGCTTGAGCCATTGCGACGTGCTACTGCCGATCGCGTAGTCGGCCGGGCCATAGTGGTCGATGCGTCCGGCCTGCCGCAGGCGGTCATTCTGGGCAAACTCGTCCGACCGGGCCGGATTGTACACGCCGTAGGCCTTGCCTCCGCCTTTCTTGACGACCGAAAAACTCGGGATGTCGCTCGGGCCGTCGGCGATGTAGATCATGTTCTGGAACGGAATGCGCCGGTCCTCCGGGGCGATGTTTCCATTCACGTCGATGGCGGCATTCTTGTTCGTGCCCTTGTTGATCTCGAAGAGCGCGCGTGTCTTGGTGGTGTTGTCGATGACCATGCCGATCTGGGCGATCACGGCATCGGCCTCGATCAGCAACTCCTTTTGCCGGAGAAATCCGGGCTGCAGCGGACTCTCGATGAACTCGCAGCCCCAGATCCCGTCCACGTGGGGCGCGATCCGGCTCCCGCGGATCATCTCCGCGAGGCCCGTGCTCACGATGTAGTGCTCGACTTGGATCTCGTGCTTCACGTAAGCCTCGCGCTCGGTGGCGAAGCCGCGTGCGGCAGTGAAGAATTCCGGCAGGCCCGGATACAGGGCAATCTCCGCCCCGGCGGCGCGAAGCACCTTGTTGTTAAGCTTGGGCATCTTGCCCGCGAGCACGTAGGTCAGCAGATGATTGAGGTAGGCGATCTCGCTGGAGAGATGGTAGCCGCGGCGCCGGTAGTGCTCGACCAGGCTGTTGGTCTCGGTCCAGAACGTGGCCTCATCCACGCCGAAGCGGCGGAAGAGGGGCGACTGCATGTATTCCGGGATTAACGTCTTGTCGAAATCCCAGATGCACGCGATGATGTTCTGAGTGAAGAGCGTGGTGGCCATCGTTGATCAGCACCGCTAGGGCCCGCACGGCCGGCGGAGTGGTCGGTCTGCGAACAGAAACCGCGGACCCCGCCGCACGCAATTCGCAAATCGCCGGGACCTTCCGGCCTCCGCATGGAATCCCTTCCTCCCATCCTTCCTTTTCAGCGGCGCCTTGACGAACTCGATGCGCAGATGGCGGCGCCTTCGTTCTACGCGAATGCGCGGCGCGCCACTGAGGTGAGCCGGGAGCACCAGAAGCTGGGCCAGTTGATCGCCGAGCACCGGGCCTACGAGAAGACGGTGCGGGAAATTGCGGAGGCGGAGTCGATGTCCGCGGATGCGGGTGCGGAGGCCGAAATGCGCGAGCTTGCGGCAGCGGAGCTGCCTGACTTGCGCCGTCGCGTGGCGGAGCTTCACACGTCGGTGCTCCGGGCGATGATCCCGCCCGAGCCGACGGATTCCCGCAACACGGTGCTGGAAATCCGTGCCGGGACGGGCGGCGAGGAAGCGGCGCTTTTCGCGGCGGAGCTGGCGCGGGCCTACTTCAAGTTCGCGGATCGCTGCGGCTGGAAAGTGGAGCCGATGAGCTCCAGCCTCTCCGAGCGCGGAGGCTTTCGTGAAGTCAGCGTGCTGATCACCGGCACAGACGTCTACCGCCAGATCAAGTTCGAGAGCGGCGTCCACCGCGTGCAGCGGGTTCCCACCACCGAGGCGAGCGGTCGCATCCACACCTCCACGGTGACCGTAGCGGTGTTGCCGGAGGCCGAGGAAGTGGACCTCCATATCGACCCGCAGGACCTCGAGATCACGGTCCAGCGCGCCAGCGGACCCGGTGGGCAGGGAGTGAACACAACCGATTCAGCGGTCCGCGTGATCCACAAGCCGACCGGCATGATCGTATTTTGCGCCGATGGACGGTCCCAGCAGAAGAACAAGGCCAGCGCCCTGGCGGTGCTGCGGTCGCGCCTGCTTAAGCTCAGGGAGGACGAAGAGAAGGCCAAGTACGCGGCCCAGCGCCGGAGCCAGATCGGCACGGGTGACCGCAGCGAGCGGATCCGGACCTACAATTTCCCGCAGAACCGGGTGACGGATCATCGCATCGGCCTGACGCAGCACAATCTTCCGCAGGTGATGGAAGGCGACTTCGGCAGCATCATCGCCGCGCTGCAGAACGTGGACTTCGAGGAAAAACTCGCCGCGTTGACCGGTCAGGAGTTCGTCCTCCGACGCGGTGCGACGGAGCGCGACGACGACTGAAGTCGGGGAACCCTCGCATGCTCACGTTGCTCGAAATCATCAAGCGCACGGCCGACTTCCTCGAGGCCCGTGGAGTCGAGAATGCCCGGCTCAACGCCGAGCACCTCGTGGGGCAGGCGCTCGGGCTCAAGCGCATGCAGCTCTACCTTCAGTTCGAGAAACCGCTCGGGGAGGCCGAACTCGAGCGCATCCGGCCCCTCGTCCGTCGGCGCGGGCTCCGTGAGCCGCTGCAGCACATCGTCGGTGAGGTTGAGTTCGCCGGGCTGCGCCTCCGCAGCGACCGTCGCGCGCTGGTGCCTCGTCCCGAAACCGAGTACCTCACCGAGATTCTGCTTTCGCGACTCCCGGAGGCGGCACCGTTGCGCGTCTTGGATCTCGGCACGGGCACGGGCGCGATCGCCCTGTCGCTCGCTGCGGCGCGGCCGGCGTGGCAGGTGAGCGCATCCGACCTCAGCGCCGAAGCGTTGGCACTGGCGCGGGAGAATGCGGCCGCGCTCGGGTTGACGGACCGCGTGACTTTTCTCGAGGGATCATGGTTCGGCGCACTTCCACCGGAGGCTCGCTTCGATCTCATCGTCAGCAATCCGCCTTATCTGGCGGCCAGCGAGGTGGCCGAGGCTGCGCCGGAGGTCCGTGAGCACGACCCGCGCATGGCCTTGGTCAGTGACGATGAAGGCTTGGCAGATCTGCGAGCGCTGATCCACGGTGCGCTCTCGCGTCTCGGACCGGGGGGCGTTCTCGCCTTAGAGACCGGACCGGCCCAACACGCGACGCTGACCGCCGTCGCCCGGACGGCTGGTTGGACGGAAATTGAGTCCCTCCGGGACCTGACGGGACGCGATCGCTTTTTGCTGCTCCATGCCGCGGCGCTGCCCGAGCCCTGACAACGTTCAGGGGGACGAATCGACGGCAGCGGCACTGACGTTGCGCCAACGACTGAGCACGCGTTGATAGATTGCGTCGGCGGAGAGACCGTACGCGGCGCGGAGCACCGAGACCGAGCTACCGTGGTCCACGAATTGGTCCGGCCAGCCGATCCGCTCCACCGCTACGCCGCATTCCGCGTCCTGCAGGGCCTCGAGGACCGCGCTGCCGAATCCGCCGGAAAGCGCATGATCCTCCATGGTCACGAGGAGTGGGATGCAGGCTCCATGGCTGAGCAGGAGCGTGCGATCGAGCGGCTTGACGAAGCGGGCGTTGACCACTCCGACGCTCAAGCTCTCCTCGCGGGCGAGACGCTCAGCGAGCGCCAAGGCGTCGGCGACCATGGGCCCGAGGGCCCAGATCATGAGGTTGGAACCCTCGCGGAGGACCTCGGCCTGGCCGGGAGGAATGAAGGCTGGCTGAGCCTTGATCGGGACGCCCCGGCCGGCGCCGCGTGGGTAGCGGATGAAGACGGGCGACTTGAGCTCGAGGCCGGTGTGCAGCAGGTCCACGAGCTCGTCCTCGTCCTTGGGCTGCATGATCGTGGCGTTGGGTACGCAGCGCAGGTAAGTGAGATCGAACAGCCCGTGGTGAGTGGGACCGTCGTTGGGAGACAGGCCGGCGCGGTCGAGACAGAACACGACCGGGAGATTCTGGAGGGCGACGTCGTGGATGATTTGGTCGTAAGCGCGCTGCAGGAACGTGGAATAGATCGCGACGACCGGCCGGATTCCCTGCGTGGCGAGGCCGGCGGCGAAAAGCACGGCGTGCTCCTCGGCGATGCCGACGTCGAAGAACTGCCGCGGACACTCGGCGGCGAGGTACGTGAGTCCGGTGCCGCTGGGCATGGCGCCAGTGATGCCGACGATCGACGCATCGTCCTTCGCGAAGCGGGCGAGCGCCTTTCCAAAGATGTCTTGGTAGTTCTGGGGCGTGCCAGAAGCGGGTTTGATGCTTTCGCCGGTGCTCGGATCGAAGGCGCCGAGTCCGTGGAACTTCTCCGGGTGGGCCATCGCCGCTTCGAGCCCGCGTCCCTTCTGGGTGATCACGTGCAGCAGCACCGGGCCATCGAGCTCGCGCGCGAAGGCGAGATTCTTGGTTAGTTCCTCCAGATTGTGCCCATCGATCGGCCCCAAGTAGCGCAACCCAAACTTCTCGAAGAGGGAGGACTCGACAAAGAAGTCCTTCGTCTCGCGTTTCCACTTCAGGTAGACCCGGTGCATATCGTGGCCGCCGGGAAGCGACGTGAAGAACTTCTCCAGGTCGTTATGGATCCGGTTGTAGGTCCGGTTCGTGGAGAGGCGATTCAGGTACTTCGCGATGGCGCCGACGTTCTTGGCGATGGACCACTCGTTGTCGTTGAGGATGACGATGAGTCGCCGCGTGGAACTCACGACATTGTTCAGCGCCTCGAGGGTCACGCCGCAGGTGAACGCGGCGTCACCGCAGACCGCGACCACGTGTTCGGAGGAGCCGCGCAGATCGCGCGCGGTCGCCATTCCGAGAGCGGCGCTGAGCGCGGTTCCCGCATGACCGGCGCCGAAGGCATCGTGGGGGCTTTCGCTGCGCAGCAGGAAGCCACTGGCGCCGCCGGTCTGACGGAGCTTGCGGAAGAACTCGCCGCCGCGTCCCGTCAGCAACTTGTGCACGTAGCCCTGATGGGCGACGTCAAAGACAAACCGGTCGGTTGCCGAGTCAAACGTGCGGTGCAGGGCGAGCGTGAGCTCCACCACGCCGAGGTTCGGTCCGACATGGCCGCCGTTGCGGGCGGTGACCTGGATGATCTCGTCGCGGATCTCGGCGGCGAGCTGCGGCAGTTGGTCGACGGTGAGCGCCTGGACGTCGGCGGGGCCACGGATGCCTTCGAGCAGGCGCGGAGTCGGGGACTGGGGCGACGCAGAGGCGGAAGGCGAGGGAGAGTCGCTCATGGAACAGGGCGCGTGACCTAGGAGGACGAGCGGTCGGTGGAGAATTCGCCGAGCGCGTTCGTGCCGTCCTTCTGGCGCTTGAGCAAATCGATGCGCAACTCGGCGTCGCGCAGCCGCTCCTCGCAGGTCCTGAGCAGGCGGGAACCCTCTTCAAAGCGCGTCAGCAGATCGGCGAGGGGGACATCGCCGGACTCCATCGACTCGACGATGGACTCCAGCCGCTCCAAGGCAGCTTCGAAGGAAAGGGAGGCGGGATCGACGGAGTCCACGGAAAGATAGTAGGCGGTGTGGAGGTGCTTTCAACCCCGGTTTGAGGGCCGGGGCGGCGGCCGATCAGAGCCGCACCCGGATGCCGCGTGAGGCAAGATGTTGTTTGACCGCCGGAACCGTCAGCGCTCCGAAGTGAAAAAGACTTGCGGCGAGGGCGGCGCTGGCGTGACCCCGCGTGAACGCGTCCGCGAAATGATCGAGGGTCCCGGCGCCGCCGCTGGCGATGACTGGTACCGTGACGCGGTCACTCACCGCGCGGGTGAGTTCGCAATCGTAGCCGGCCTGCGTGCCATCGGCGTCCATGCTGGTGAGGAGGATCTCTCCGGCGCCGAGCGCGACGGCGGTTTCGGCCCAGGTGACCGCATCAAGACCGGCCGGATTGCGGCCGCCGTGGGTGTAGACGTCCCAGCCTCCGCCGCCGGAGCGGCGCTTGGCGTCGATGGCCACCACGATGCACTGGGAGCCGAAGCGCTCGGCAGCCCGGCGAATCAGCTCGGGCTCCTTGATGGCCGACGTGTTGAGCGAAACCTTGTCCGCACCGGCGCGGAGCATGGCCTCGATGTCCTCGACGGAACGGAGTCCGCCGCCGACGGTGAGCGGCATGAAGCACTGCTCGGCGGTGGCGGCCACGACATCGTGCATGATCTTCCGCCCGTCACTGGAGGCGGTGATGTCGAGGAAGACCAACTCATCGGCGCCCTGGGCGTCGTAGGCCTTGGCGCATTCCACCGGATCACCGGCGTCGCGCAGTTCCTGGAAGCGCACGCCCTTAACGACGCGACCGTCGGTTACGTCAAGGCAGGGAATGATGCGTCGGGACAGCACGTCGAACGAGGCCCGCGGAGCGGCGGGCCGGATTACTGTTCCGTGTGCGCGATATCCGGCTCGAACTCGACATGGAACCGGTACACCTGCCCCGGACGCATGACCAGCGGGTGGTCGCGGACGAGGTACTGGAGGTAGTGGATCTTGCCGTAGTTCGTGCGGTAGGTGGGATCGGCGGTCACGACCTCGGTCTAGCGCCAGGCGGCCTGGAAGTCGTTCTTGCTCACGCCGCAACGCTGGCCTTGCGGGCCGAGCGTCAGCGCGCCCGACACGTGGTAGCGCGAGTGCGGGGCGGCGATGGCGAGCACGTAGCGGAACTTGTCGAGGGTGACCTGTTGCTTGACGGTGTAGGCGAACTCGCAACCGATCTTGTTGCCGGCGAAGTTCCACTGGACCTTCACGCTGCCCAGCCCCTTGACCGTTTCCTCCTTGGTGTCGATCAGCTCGGGCTGCTCGTAGCGGAAGTAGAAACTGTTGCGCAGGCCGAGGCCGGTGACGCAGTTCTTGCCGTAGAAGGCGGGGATGGTGACGTGCTCACCGAACGTGAGTTCGGGCAGCATGATCGGCGCGTAGACATTGTTCGGCCAGTCGAAGATACCGGGGCAATGCGGGAACGGCAGACCATCGGCAACGGGTTCGCTGCCGCAGGAAACCAGCGGGATTTGAAAGTGGAGGCCGCTGGCAGCGTCGCGGTAGAGGAACACGCCCTGTTCCTTCCGGTTGGACTTGTCGAAGATGACGAAACGACCGGCGGTCTTCGGGACCTCGAGCTTCGGCGGAATCGGGGGCAGTTGGACGGCCTTGGCGAGGCGGGACCACTGGCAGAGGTAGCGCGCGGCGTCGAAGTTCGCCATGCGCGTGGTGTGGTTTGCGTAGGCAGTCCGTTCCTCGTCGCGCAGGTCCACGAAACCGTGTTCCTGGTCGAGGTAGGTCTGATAGAAGAAGAAAAAGAGCCGGCGCAGGATATCGTGGTACTTCGGCTTCTGGTCGTCGGGGATCCAGCCGTCGCGCAGTCCCTGCAAGATGATCGAGATGCAGTGCATCTGGCCGTAGGCACCGGCGGCGCGACCGAAGGCCCAGCCCAGGCCGTCCGCGCGGACGAGATCGGGCATCATGCGGATGTACTTCTCGGCGTAGGTGCGCAGCGTGGGGAGCTTGCGATCCCGCACCCCGCTGTTCGCGTGCAACTGGAGGGCGGAGCGGATGAAGACGAACGTCATCACCCCGTAGAGATTGAAGTTACCGCCGAGGCCACCGGTGGAGTCGTCAAAGAAACCGGAAGAGCTGGTCTGGTTGATCCGATCGACGAGCCGCTCGATCAGGCGGGACGTCTCGTCCTTCTTGGAAAGGCCGAAGCTGAACCGGGCCACGGCCTTGGCGATGTTGAACGCCTGCCAGTGGTTATCGAAGTCGCTCCGATGGAGCAGCTGCTTGTCGATGCGGACCTGCGTCTCCTCGACGAGGCGTTCCCAGACGGGGTTGCGCTCCTTGGAGGGGCCGAAGCAGAGCAGGCCGAGCGAGCCGTAGGCCAAGCCATTCTCGGCGGCGGGCTCGGTGAACATCTGGGCAGTGACGCAGCGAGCGGCGAGGTCGACGAGGTCGTAGCCCTTGAGGGTGGTTTCTCCGGTGGCCCGATAGTACTCACCGAGCGCGTAAGCGGCGTGGCCCGGCTCATCGAGTCGGCTCTGCTCACCTTGAACGGGGAGGAGGGTGCCGTCGGGTTGAATGGCATCGAGATTCTGGCCCAGAATCGAGCGGGCCATGTCGAGGCATTGCTCAGAGAAACTATGCATGCTTGTTGTTTGGCAGGGAAGTGGAAGGAGCGGTCGGGTCGAGTCAGGTGAAACGGTCTTTGTCCCGCAGTTTTGCAGGCGGGGCAAGAGGGAATTCCAGTCGTCAGCGCGCGATGAGCTTCAGGAACTCTTCATTGGTCCGCGTCTTCGAGAGCCGGGCGATCATCGTCTCGGTCGCCTCCTCGATCTTCTGCTGGACCAAGGCGCGGCGGAAGAAGTGGATCGCATCCAGCTTCTTCGCATCCAAGAGGAGCTCCTCCTTGCGTGTGCCGGACTGCTGGATGTTGATCGCCGGCCACAGACGCATCTCGGCGCACTTGCGGTCGAGCACGAGGTCGCTGTTGCCCGTGCCTTTGAACTCCTGGAAAATCACGTCGTCCATGCGGCTACCGGTCTCGACGAGGATGGACGCGATGATCGTGAGTGATCCCGCTTCCTCGGTGCGCCGGGCCGAAGCGAAGAGCTGGCGGGGCTTTTCCAGCGCCCGGACATCGAGGCCGCCGGACCCGGTTCGTCCCGAGTTGCGCTGCGTGTTGTGCGCCCGGGCGAGGCGGGTCAACGAGTCGAGCAGTAAAACGACGTCGCGGCCGCTCTCGACGAGACGGCGGGCGCGCTCAATGGCCAGATCCGCGATGCGGACGTGGCTCTCGACCTGCTCGTCGTTCGACGAAGCCCAGATCTCGGCCGGCACGCTGCGCCGAAAGTCCGTCACCTCCTCGGGACGCTCGTCCACCAGCAGCACCATCACGTGGCATTCCGGGTGATTCTCGATCACGCCCAGCGCGATGTCCCGCAGAAGCGTGGTCTTTCCGGTGCGCGGCGGAGCGACGATGAGGCCGCGGGTGCCTTTTCCGATCGGGCAGAAGAGATCGACCGCGCGCGTAGTGAGGCGACCGTCCTTCAACTCCAGCTTCAACTGCTGATTGGGCGAGACCGTGGTAAGATTGATGAAGTCGATCTTCGCGCGGCGATCCTCCAGCGAGAGCCCGTCGACCGCCTCGATGAACTTCATTTTCGGGTTCGGGAACTTTCCCTCCGCCGGGTAGGCGGTCCCGCTGATGATCTGCCCCGGCTTCAGCTTGAAGCGTCGGATCAGCTCCTTCGGAACGAACGTGTCCGACGGGCGTCGCTTGCCGTAGCGGGAGAGATCCAGGAGTTGGCCGTTGCCTCCCTTGACGAAATCGATGTCGAGGATGCCTTCCACCTTGACGAGATTCTCCGGCGGCGCAGCCGGACGTTCGTTGCCGGCGCTGGCCGGGTTCAAAGCGGGGGACGGCGCCGCAGAGGGGGTCGGAGCCGAGGGGGATGCAGTCTGATTATCCATGGAAATGTGATCGAGAAGGTGTATGCGTGCGTATGCAGAGACCTATGCTCATGCTTGACGTGCAAAACCTGTCGCGAGATATGAACGAGGCGCACTTGCGCACTTCCCCTCTCATACCCCCTAACAGCCACCAACGTGTCGGACCAAACGATTACCTCAGTTTCCCGAGAAAGTCGGGTTTTCAGGCCTTCGGCCGAGTTTCAACGCCAAGCGAACCTTGGGAGTCTCGCTGCCTATAAGAGGCTCTACGCGGAGTCTGTCAATGCTCCAGAGAAGTTTTGGGGCCGCCAGGCCAAGGAGTTGCTGACGTGGCGGCGCCCGTTCAAGAAGGTGCTTTCGTGGAAACTGCCCCACGCGAAGTGGTTCCTTGGCGGCCAGCTCAACGTCGCCGAGAACTGCGTGGACCGCCACCTCGGCACCGCGCGGGAGAACAAGGCGGCCATCATCTTCGAGGGCGAGCCGGGCGACATCCGCACGCTGACGTACAAGCAGCTTCACCGTGAGGTGTGTCGCTTCGCCAATGTCCTGACCGGTCTCGGCGTCGGCAAGGGCGACCGCGTGGCAATCTACATGCCGATGGTGCCGGAGGCGGCGATCGGCATGCTTGCCTGCGCCCGGTTGGGGGCGATTCATACGGTCATCTTCGGCGGGTTTTCCAGCGAGGCGATCAAGGACCGCGTCAACGATTGCCAGGCCAAGGTCATCCTCACGGCCGATGGTGGCTGGCGCCGCGGGAAGATCGTCGAGCTCAAGACGAATGTTGACCGCGCCGTGGGTTCCACGCCCAGCGTGCAGCACGTCGTCGTGCTGAAGCGCACGGGCAACGCCGTCACGATGACCGAGGGCCGTGATCGCTGGTGGCATGAGCTCGTCGACGCCGCCCCCGCCGAGCACCGCGCCAAGGGCTTCGACAGCGAGAATCCGCTCTTCATCCTCTACACCTCCGGTTCCACCGGCAAACCCAAGGGCGTGCTGCACACGTCGGGCGGGTACCTGCTGGGCACCGCGATCACCACGAAGTACGTCTTCGACCTAAAGGAGACCGATATCTATTTCTGCACCGCCGATATCGGCTGGATCACGGGGCACAGCTATGTGGTCTACGGTCCGTTGGCGAACGGAGCGACCGTCCTCATGTACGAGGGCGCGCCGAACCAGCCGGGCCCGGATCGTTTCTGGGAGATGATCGACCGGCACGGGGCCACGATCTTCTACACTGCGCCCACCGCCATTCGTGCGTTCATGCGCTGGGGCGATGAGCACGTGAAAAAGCACAGCCTGAAGTCACTCCGCCTGCTCGGGTCCGTCGGTGAGCCGATCAATCCCGAGGCGTGGATGTGGTATCACACCCTGATCGGCAAGAAGCGCTGCCCGATCGTCGACACTTGGTGGCAGACGGAAACCGGCGCGATCATGGTCTCGCCGATTCCCGGAGTCACCCCGACCAAGCCGGGGTCGTGCACGCTGCCCTTCTTCGGCGTGGTCCCGAAGGTCCTCGACGAACAGGGCCGCGAGGTCCCGCGCGGGTCTGGCGGCAAGCTGTTCCTCAAGAATCCGTGGCCTTCGATGCTGCGCACGCTCTGGGGCGACGACGATCGCTTCAAGCGGCAGTACTGGAGCGAGCTGCCGGGGTACTACTTCGCCGGTGATGGAGCGCGCATCGACAAGGACGGCTATCTGTGGGTGGTCGGTCGCATCGACGACGTGCTCAACGTCTCGGGCCACCGCATCGGCACCGCCGAGGTCGAGAGCGCGATGGTCTCGCACCCCGCCGTCGCCGAGGCCGCTGTAGTCGGGCGTCCCGACGAACTCAAAGGTCAGGCGCTGGTGGTCTTCGTGATCGTCAAGTCCGGCGTCGAGCCCACGAAGGAGCTGCGCGAGGAACTTCGGGCCCACGTCGCCCGCGAGATCGGTTCGCTCGCTCGGCCCGACGATGTCCGCTTTGCCGCCGGCCTGCCGAAGACCCGGTCTGGCAAGATCATGCGGCGCATCCTGAAGGAGATTGCCGCCGGCGGCGAAGTGAAGGGCGACACCACGACGCTCGAGGACTTCTCGGTCGTATCCGCCTTGCAAGCACAAGAGGACTGACCCAATCGGGGCTTTGACGAACGGGCCGCTCGTGCGCTAGGATGGCGCATGCGCGGTCAGTTTGCTTTTCCAGTGCTCCGCTCCATCGGCGAGGGCGGGCGGCGATCCCGCGCGGGGCGGGGCGCGGGTTTCTCCCTCCTCGAGGTGCTGTCGGTCCTCGGCGTGATCGCGGTGCTGGGAGGAATCGCGCTGCCGGCCAGCCGAGCCGCGCTTGAGTTCGCCCGGTCGGTGCGCACGCAGGCTCAGTTCGCGCAGTGGACCGCCGCCCTCGAGCTGCATCGCGCCGAATACGGCGAGTTTCCGGAGATCAGCGAGGGCGGACTGCTTGATTCGGAGCGATTCGCCACGGCACTGACCGGGCTGGACTCGTTGGGCCGGGAGGTGACCGATGATCGACTGAATGGAAACGTGCGGCGTCGACGCTTCATGACACTCGTCCCGGGTGACTGGCTTCGCCTCGAAGCGCCGACCGCCCGCGCGGTGGTCGTCGACGCTTTCGGAAACAGCGACATCGGTGTTTTATATGATCGCGATGGCGACGGCTGGATCCGCGATGCTGAGCGGGTGATGCCATCGCTGCGGCCGGGCAATGCCCGCGACGGGTTCGGTCCAACGGTCGACCTTCTTGGAGCGCGCGCGCTCGAGGCGGATGGGCTGCGGGCGCGCATCGTCTTTGTGTCGGTCGGTGCAGGGGGACCACGTGAAGCCATCTGGAGCGGACACTAGGGATCTCTTGCCGCGGCCGCGGGCACCGCTGATCGGCCAGGCGCGTCCGGGGTTCTCCCTGCTGGAGCTGATCCTGGTGCTGGCGTTGGTCGCGACGCTTTCGGTTGGCCTTGCCGTCCTCGGACGCGGTGGATCCGGCGGAGTGGTGGCAGACGTGGGCGTCGCGCTGGTAGGCGAGGCGCTTGCGGAAGCGCGCGGGTTGGCCGTGTCACGGGGTGTGACCGCACGACTGATCTTTCCCGCAGCCGCGGAGGGAATCGCGGGGGCGTATTGGCTGGCAACGGCGAACGCCTCCGGCGGGTGGGACGCAGTCGGCGGCGTGCGTTCGCTGCCGCGAGACGTGTCCGTGCGCATCGCCGACGGATCGAGCTCTGGTCCGGGCGCGACGAGGACCACGTCGACGTTCTCCGGGCGTGCGCGCTTCGCCGTGCAGGGAGTCCCGCTGCCGGCCGCGCGCGATTGGAACTACATCGAATTTCGCCCGGCCGGCACTGCGTTGCCGTGCCTGCTCGTGCTCGATCAGGGGAGTCCCGATGGATCGGGGGAGGGGAGCCGCGACATCAGTCTGCGCGGGTTGCGGGTCAGTGCCTACGGGACGGTGACGGTGCTGCCGGGCAAGGAGTGCTTTTGAAATGAACCGGGGATGGAACAGGCGAGGCGGATTTACGTTGGTGGAGACACTCTTCGCAGCGCTGCTGGGGCTGTCCGCGGTCGCGTTGCTCGGAGCCCTGGGTCCGGCGGCCGACCTTGCAAGCGTGGCGTCGCAACGGCGCGTGGCTGTGCGAACGGCCGCGAACGTTCGGGCCGCGTGGACGGGTGGCCGGGCGCCCGTTGAGCGCAGCGTAGGGCCTGACGCGTGGTTGGCGCTGGCGCCCGATGACGCGCGGCTGTGGTGGGCCGATGCGGGGGGCTGGGGTGCGTGGGCGGAGGAAACCACGGGGTCGCCATCGCACCCCGGACCGTCGGTCGCCTTCGAGATCGCGCTCGTGGCGGGAGAGCCTCGACGGGAGGGGACCTCGGTGACGGCGGCCCCGGCGTGGCTCGTGGTCTCGTGGCCAGTCTGGGCAGGACGCGGAGTGCGCGTCGAGCGGTCCCGTCGGCAACACTGGAGTCTGCCGGTGTGGATGGAACCACGATGAAACGCGCGCGGGCACGGGCGGCTTCGCTGGTGGAACTGTTGCTCGCGTTGACCCTCACGGGACTTCTCGCGACGGGGATTCTGGCGTTGGTGGGTGAGGCTCTGCGTCGGTTCTCGGTGGTGGCTGGGCGGATCGCCGTGGAGAGCGCGGCGGACCTCGTCTTTCGCCAGATCGAGAGCGACCTTCAGACGGTGGTGCTCCGCCCCGACGGAGGCGTGTGGTTTGCCGCCACGCGCCAGGTGGAAGTACAGACCGGACGAGGGGACGCTGCGGTCAGTGATGCGGACTGGTCGGGCGGGGTGAAACCCGCGCTGGGATCGCTCACTATCGCCGGCGACCTGGCCTCGGCCCTTCGTTTCGGTCAAGCCGGCCTTTGGCTGCGTTTCTTTGCGCAACTCCCGGATACCGGAGACCGTCTCGGTAACCTGTCCGCCCCTCGAGCGGTCTCGTACCAGATCGTGCGGCGACGACTGGTTGCAAGTGCCGCGACGCCCAGCGGCACCCGGGCTCCCATGACCTATCTTCTCTATCGCGGAACGGCTCGTCCGGCGGGACCGGATTGGAGTGATTCCGATTCGAGTTTCGCGGTCGGCTACGATCTCTTCGCGCCCCAGTACGCGCGCCCCGATGCGGCGAGAATCGACAACGTGGGCAATGTGCGGTCGCCGCGCCGATTCGAGCAGGTGTTGGCCACGGACGTGGTGGACTTCGGCGTTCGTGTTTGGGTGGCGGACTCCGGTGGTCGGGAGAGGATCGCCTTCCCGACGTTGGGTACAGGTGGCTTCGCGGCGACACGACACGACGGCCGCGAAGGACGTCCGGAGGCCGTGCCCATCGACGAGCGCGCGGAAATCGCGGCCGCCGCCTTGCCGCTCGCCTACGGGATGCCGGTGCGCGTGGATGTCGTGCTGCGCATCCTGACGCCGGACGGGGCGCGCGGCCTGCGGCGCCTCGAGGCCCTCCCCGCTGCGGACGTCGAACGCCAGTGGTGGTCCTTCGTCGAGCGGGAGTCGCGGGTCTTCGTGCGGGCATTTCGGCTCCCACCGCCAACGCCATGAGTGCGCGGCGACCTGGATTCGACGGTGTGGTCGCGGCGCGAGGAGGCTTTGCGCTGCTGCTGGTGCTGGGTGCGGTCATGGTGTTGGCCCTGCTTGCCGGTGCGCTGGGATTCCTCGTCGAGCGGCAGGCGGTGGCACGGCCCGAACTGGATGCGCTCATCCGGGCGCGTGCGGCCGCGCGCGTCACGGTGGAACGCGCGCGCGACCGGGTGCAGGCGCTCGCCGGCGATGACCGACGGGTCACGGCGACGATGGGCCGTACGGGGACGATCGATGATGGTCGGCGAAGCGTGGCGGGCGTGTGGGACACCGCGGCGACGGGAGCGCGGTTTCTTGGCTGGCTCACGGAGGGTCGACCGCAGGAAGCCTCTGCGCCGGATGGCTCGGCGGCGCTGCCGGCTGCGGCTGGGAGTGTTGGGGTCGACGACGTGGTCGTGGTTGGACTTGGTTCGGTGGCGACGGCCCGTGATCGCGTGGTGGCGCTGCTGCAGACGGCGCCGGACGTGCCGATGGAAATTGACCGTGGGGTGCTGGCGCGGCGGGAGAGGGTGCGCATCACCTACGTCGTGTTTGACGAGGGCGTGAAGGCGAGCGTGCGAAGCGCTCCGGTCCATTCGGTGCCGCGTGAGGTGTCAGGGGTATCAGGCGAATCCCAACCTCTGACCGAGGCGGCGTGGCGCTGGGAGTGGGCGCGCGGGACTCGACGTTCGGGATTGGAGCGGCTCTTTCCCGGTCTCGACGGAAGCGACCCCGAGCTGCAAGCGCGGGCGAAGCGGATTTTCCTGCGGTCGCAGCTGCGCTTGCTGGATCCCGCGATCTCGCCGGTACGCCTGCGGAGCCACTTTCACGACGCCACTGCACTCTCCCGGGCGGTGATTGCCTCGACGGCGCAGGACCGACCGGGATCGCGGAGCAACTGGACCGACGCACGGTTGATCGACGACCCGGCAGTCGCAGGAGCGCTGGGGCTGAACGTACCCGAAGGAGGCGCGCTTCCGCTGCAGCCAGCGCACCTCGTCACCACGGGGAGACTTGCGCCCGCTTCGGTCGCGCTGGGGCCGACGATCGTGGAAGCGTCCTTGTGGCTGGGCGTGGTCTCAGCGGAATCGCGTGAGGGTGGCATCACGTGTGGACTCCGCTACGAAACCCGGATTGCGCTGTGGAACGCTGCCTCAGTGTCGCGAACCATCGAACCGGGTGGGATGGAGATCATCTGGCGCGGGGCTCCGCGGCTGAGGGTCGCGGCGGGCGACCACGAGATTTACGCGGGACCCCTGCCTTCGGCGGCGACGCGGGTGGTGAACCAACATCCGCTGACGTGGGCGCCCGGAGAAGTCCTGCTGCTTCGTGGCGGCGGTCGGCTGTCGGACGCTGGCGCGCCGGGCTTCGCGTGGTGGCCCGCTCTGCCCGCAGGGAACGATGCCGTAGGGGAGGGCCGGCTGCAGTTGGAAACTGGGTCGATGGACGACCCTCTGACCGCTGAACTGCGCGTTCGCGGCGGTTGGCTCGCGGAGTTACGGGCCGCGCTTGGATTCGGCGTGGCTGAGGGATCGAGTTCGTCGGCAGGTGCTGCCGGTGAGCCTCAGTGGACTGCCGCTTACGGGATGGTCGCGCTCGGTCCGCCGGATCAGGATCCGCGTGGGCCACGACTGAGCGGCGCGCCAGCTTCTTCGTCTTCGCGGTGGACCGCTGATCCGATCCGGAACGCGAGCGCCGCCGGTCGATTCGTGCGGGAGGAAATGCCGGACTGGGCCGGTGGCGTGTTTTGGGATCTTCCAGCGGCGTTCCGGCCTTCGCTGGCCGGACTGCGGGGAGTGGTGGCCGGGAGTCGGGGGTTCCTGGGAAGCCCACAGGGAGCGGAACTCAATCGCCTGTTTGACGACGTGTTCTTTGCGCCAGCAGAGCACGAACGCATCGCGGCGTCACCCGGGAGCGAGATTCCGGCGCATCCTGTTCTGGAGCGTCGGGTGACGCCGGGCGGAACAGACGCGGACGCCGGAGGGGGTGCAGCCGACTTCTGGATTCGCGGCGCCTTCAACATCAACTCCACCTCGGTTCCGGCGTGGTCAACGGTCCTCCACGCTGCGTTGGACACCCGAGGACTCACGGGCCCGGAGGGCCTCCGCGTCCCGCGAACGGGTGAGTCAGACGAGGCCCGCGCCGTCGAAATCCTCTCCCGTGCCGACGCGCTCGCGCACGCGGTCGTGGCGCGGATCCGCGAGCGGGAGGGGCCCTTTCGCTCGGTGGCTGAGTTCGTGGACTCCGGCGTTGTCGAGGCCGCGATTCGCCACATCGGCTTGAATGACGGATTGGCGGCCGACCGACGCGGCTGGCCCGGATGGATCGACCAAGCGGACCTGCTGGTCCGGCTTGGCCCGCGCTTGGTGGCGCAGTCCGACACGTTTCTGGTGCGCGCTTATGCAGAGGTGCAGGACGTCCTGACTCAGCGTGTCTTGGCGCGAGCGTGGTGCGAGGCGACGCTGCAGCGCATGCCAGAGGCGGTAGCCGAGGACCTGCCTCGCGATTCCGCCGGCGCGGGTCCTCTGGAGCGCCGATTCGAGATCGTTGACTTCCGCTGGCTGCTGCCGAGCGAAGTCTAGCGGCGGGGGCTGCGCCCGGGGGTTCACCGGCGCGGCGGGAAGTGGTGCCAGAGGGCGGGATTGAACCGCCGACCAAAGGCTTATGAGTCCTCTGCTCTACCACTGAGCTACTCTGGCATTTCCTTAATTCGCAGTCACTTACACAGGGTGTTTTCGGTGTCTCGTTACTCTTGTACATGGCTTTTGTACATTCGTTTCGTGGAAAGCGAAACTTCAACGAATGCGGCAGCAGCCACCAAGACTTGGATTTACGTCGAACCTTACCTGTTTAAGAACGCGAGCAGCGGACGCTACTACTCGCGTTTTTTTCGTCAAGGGTTTCGTGCCCTTCGTACCAATCGTGTGACCGTTGCTCGTTTGCGATTGGCTGATCGCGTCCGCGATTACAAGGGAAACTCCGGGATCCAGAGCGCGGCGGAAAACGGTGATGTCACCATGGAGCAGGTCATCACCTTGTTCGAAACCGCCACCGTCGAAAATCCTAGCCTCAGCGCGAGCACCAAGAAAGACCGCCGGATTTGTTTGCTCCGACTGCAGAAGACCTGGCCAAAGCTCGGCCTGTTGAAACCGCGACAGATTACTGACCGGATGCACTTTTCTGGGCCACCCGATATGAGAGTCTGGGTGGGTGCAGTGGATTATGTTTATGGGTTCGGGTTGTGCGTGGAAGCAAGCTCCGGGTGGAGGGAAGGCCCGGCTTGGCGGGCCTGACCGGAACCCGG
>JBEIGD010000026.1:0-52120 GCA_040382075.1 Opitutaceae bacterium | reverse complement strand
CTGGCTCTACCGCGCCTGCGTGCTGCTTATCATTGCCTGCCCGTGCGCATTGGTCATCTCAACGCCGGTCAGCATCGTCGCGGGGCTGACTGCGCTCGCCCGGCGCGGAGTTCTCGTGAAGGGTGGCGCGCACCTCGAAACCATCGGTCGGTTGAAAGCGCTGGCGGTGGACAAGACCGGGACCATCACGGAAGGAAAACCCAAGGTGCAAGGGGTCGAATTGATCAACGCGCGATCGGAAGCGGATGTGCTACGGATCGCCGCCGCCATCGACGATCACTCGGCCCATCCGCTCGCGAAGGCGGTGGTCGCCTACGCCAAGGAGCGCAGCATCCCGTTCACGCGGGCGGAAAGCTACCAGAACCGCAGTGGTCGCGGGGCGGAAGGCATGGTTGAGGGTCATCCCCATTTTGTCGGCAATCACCGGTTCGCCCACGAACTCGGCGTGTGCAACGAAGCCATCGAACGCCGCCTCGCGGACATCGACGGAAAGGGTCAGTCGGTCGTCGTGGTTGGGCACCGTCCGCACGATGGCTGCAAGGGCGAGGTGCTCGGGATCATCGCGATTGGCGATACGCTTCGCCCCGATGCCAAGACGGCGATTGCCGAGCTTCACGCAGCGGGCATCACCCAAATCGTGATGCTCAGTGGCGATAACCAGCGCGCCGCGGATTTCATCGCCCGCCAAGTCGGCATCGACGAGGCGCGTGGAGATTTGTTACCCGATGACAAGGTGGCCGCCGTGAAAGCGCTGCGCGAGAAGCATGGCGTGGTTGCGATGGTCGGTGACGGCGTGAACGATGCGCCGGCGATGGCGACTGCGAATATCGGTATCGCGATGGGCGCGGCCGGCACCGATGCCGCCATCGAGACGGCGGACATCGCTCTCATGCAGGATGATCTGGTCAAAATCGCCGAGACGGTGCGGCTGGGCCGGCGCACGATGGCGATCATTCGTTTCAACATCACCTTCGCGCTGGGATTAAAGGCGGTGTTTCTCGCTCTCACGCTGCTTGGTCACGCCAGCCTTTGGCTGGCAATCATGGCGGATACAGGAGCCACGCTTCTGGTCGTGGCGAATGCCCTGCGCTTGCTACGAAAATCCTGACCGGTCGGAATGCCGGTCAGAGCGTCTCCAGATCGCCTCAAAGCCAACGTTGGTTCAGTCCGTTGCGGTCACGCAACGGTTAAGGCTATCGATGGAAAGAGAATCATCCGAACCACGAAAGAACATATTCCACCAAGCCGTAAGGCCTCGTGCCCGTATTCGCCTCTCGGCTTTGGACGTTGCGGCGTATGGGTGCCAGCCCGTTGAACTCTGGGTGCCGGTGTGGTTCGGATGAAAGTGGGCCTACAAGGCTTCGAGCGCGGCAACTTCGAGCAGTTCTTCGAGGAGTTCCGGATGCCGTTGTTGGAGGAATTTCTTGACCTTGCCGTTTTCGAGCAGCTTCCGGACGTAGCGCTGCGCCGCTCCGAGGTGGAGCGTGTTCTGGCCGAATTGGTCCTTGAAAATCCGAAAGTCCCGCTCCAGCGACTCCATCTCCTTTTCCATCCGGGAGATTTCGACGGCGGTGAGTCCCTTTACTTTCTTGGGCTCGTCCGGCTTCACCAAGTTCTCCTGCGAAGTGCCGACGAGAAGTGCTCGGGCGTAGGCGAAAGTGTAGTTGCTGCCGCTGACCATGAGCTGCGCCATCTCGATTTGCCGGAGCGCTTTTACCTGCTTCAGGATATTGAGTGCGCGGGCGGTGATCGGTTTGTCTTTGAGAATCTGGATCGCCTCGGCGTGCAGGCCTTCGAGGAGGTTTTTCCCCAAGACGATTTTGCGCACGTCGATGTCGAGCGCCTGGGCGATCTGCGCTTCGGTGACGCCGCCTTCCAGCGCCTTCATGATCATTCGGTGCTCTTGGATCAGGGAGAGGCGGTTGACCTTGTCGTTGTAGGTAAAGGCGTCGTCATCGGCGGAAATCAGGCAGGGCGCGGTGGCGTGCCCGAGTTCGCGCAGGGCTTTCAGTCGGAGGTGGCCGTCGAGGAGGAGAAATTTACCCGCGGCCCCCTTGTTCGGATAGACGACAATGGGCTCGACGAGTCCGATCGCCTTGATGGAGGCGAGCACGGCCCGGTATTTTCCAAAGCATTGATCGGCGGGTTTGACTTGGCGGATCGGCAAGATCGCTTCGACGGCGAGGTCGACTCCGCGGCGATCGAATCCGATCCGGACTTTCGGAGGCGGGTTCATCAGGGGTTCTTGGCGCGGTCGACCAGAAATTTAGGGAGGGTGTCGAGTTCTTCGGCCCGGAGCAGGGTCGTGAAATTCTCATCCGCGAGGAGTGCCCGGAAGACGGCCGCGACGGAGAGGAGCCGTGATTCGCAGGCGCGTGCTTTCCGGACCATGAGCTTCTGGCGTTGGGTTTCCTGCTTGTAGGCGAGAATGAGCCCGTCGGCAGTCGTGCGGCGCCGGGCGCGCAGACGGGCATCGTTGGAGTAGGTTTTTCCGAACGCCTTCCGCTGATCCAGCAGTCGACGAAAGGTCGAAAGCGTGGACTGCTTCATCGCCTTCCGTTCGTAGGCCTCGACGAGCATCCGCTGGGCGGCTTCGTCATCGACGCCGGCAATCTGGATCGCGATGGTGATCGGCAGCCGCCCGAGCAGCACCGCATCGAGGATGCGCTCCTCGCCGTGCTCGAGGAGTTTCAGCACGCCTTCGAGGTATTTTTCGGACAGGCCGGTCTTGCGCGCGATCTCGTCGAGGGTGTTGCCCTGACCGTGCATCCATTGGATCATCCTGATCTGGTCGAGGGCTCGGACGCGGCGGCGGGCGATGTTCTCCACGAGACTGGCCACGAGGCCGTCGGTCTTGGTCATGCGCCGGACGAAGGCGGGAATTTCGGATTGGCCGAGGGCGACGAAGGCTTCGAGCCGGCCCTGACCGCAGACCAAGTCGTAGACGGGTTGACCGTCCGGGCCGGGCTTCGATTCCGTGACGGTGATGGGGCGCTTCAACCCCTGATCCGCGATGCTGCGGACGATTAGTTCGAATTTGCGGCGCTCGCGCACGCGAGGATTGGCGATGCGGATCGCCTGCACCGGGATCATCTGGATTTCTTTTTCGTCGGGGTTCATGCCACATCCTCGATGGAGACACGCTCGGCCAAGGCGTAGAAAAAGCCGAGGTCGTCGAACCGGTAGGTGTCGAGCAGCGCATTGTTGCACTCGGCCAGCCGGAGGCGGAGGGCCACCTGATCGAGTGCGGGAAAGAGGTAGTAGTCTTTAATGCCGTGATTGGCCTCATCCATCCGGGCCACGATGGTGATGTCTGGGCGGTGCGCTTCCTCGAAGCGAACCAGCCAGCGGCTCGCGCCGCCGGGTGTCCGCAGGCAGCGGGACAGGACGAGGGACACCACGAGTTCCCGGTCGAGCACGAGCAGCTCGTTGGCGGGGTTGCGGTCGACATGGACGCCGAGGGTTGCGAGCTGAGTGATGACCTCCTGCACAATTTCGGGATGCTTCTGGCGGAGGAAGCGGTTGACCTCGATGAAACTGAAATCGGTATCGGGCGTGTAGCCGATAAGCTGGTAGGCCCGGACCAGACTCCCGAAGCGGTGGCGAAAGGAGGCACTGGACGGGAGATCGTCGCATTCGTCGATCAGCAGGCCGGAAATGCGACCGTGCTGGGCGAGAATCTGCCGGAGGCGTTCGAGCATTTCCTCGTCGGTGAAACGCTTGGCTCGGGCGAGGATGATTTCCTGCACCTTCAGAAAATCCTCGGTCGAAACGATGGCAGGAAACGCGGCCTTCACGCGAATCCACATGTCGGGCGGGTTCTGAACGTGCTTTCGTTTCAGTTTGAAGGAGGTCCGGTGATAGACGTTGTGGCCGAGATATTTCTCGTTGGCGAGGAGCTGGTGCACGGTGCCGCGGGTCCACGGCCGGCCGAGATCGGTGCGGACGTTGCGGGCGTTCAGCTGTTCGGCGATTTCGCGCTCGGTGAGCTGCTCTTCGAGAAATGCGCGGTAGACCCAGCGGACGTTGGCGACTTCCTCTTCGGGACCGAGGGCGAGGACGACGCGGTCGGTTTGGAGGCTTTTTTGCTCGCCGACAGCGAGGACGCCCTTCGGCTGACCGGACTGATCGATCAGCATCCGACGCAAGCCGTATCCGGCTGCGCCGCCTTGTTTGAACCCGAGCTGGATCAGTCGGCAGGCGCCTTGGAAAACCTTGGTCGAAAGCTCGCGGCTGTATTCGCCGGCCATCGAGCGTTTGACGCTCTTGATGATGTTCGAGGTCGGCGATCCGTCGTTCTCGAACTGTTCGGCGCAGTAGTGGACGGTGATGCCGGCGCGCTTGCAGATGTATTCATAGTAGCCGCTTTCGTCGGCGTCCTGAAAGCGGCCCCAGCGGCTCACATCGTAAGCGAGGATACACTTAAAGTCGGCGGTGCCTTTTTCGACTTCCTCGATCATTCGGCGGAGACTGTCGCGTCCGCGGACGTTGAGGCCGCTTTTGCCGGCGTCCTCGAAGATGCGGACGAGCGACATGTTGCGGCGGGCGGCGTATTCCTTGATGCGGTCGAGCTGGTTTTCCGTGGAATACTGCTGGTGCTCGGTCGACATGCGGACGTAGGCCGCCGCGGGGACGGCGGTGACGTCGGAAGATTGGAGCGGGAGGTGGGGCTGCCCGCTCATAAGTTAGCCGAACGGAAACCCGCGGTCCGGGCCTCCATTCGGATTGGTGGGGCTACTTTTTTGCGTCCGCGCGCAAGTCGTTGAGAATGGCACGGCCGGCGAACATGATGTCGCGCAGGTCGTCGGCGATGACGTTTTGTAACGCAGTCCCCCGCACCCAAGCGATCAGGCCAACCAGCGCAGTGACTTGTGGATTCCAGGAATCTTGTAACGCAACGCAGGGATCTTGTAACGCAAACGGTGCGAGCAGAGAACTCAGGTCCGCTCTGACTCGGGTGCTTTTCTCTACGGTGGCGGAGCGGCGACGCCAGTAACCGGGATGGGCGACACGCCAGGCTTTCACCCGGTCCGCGGGCGTATCGCCGGTATGGTAGGCGTCGTTGCCCGCCTTCAGGAGCCAGCGTCGCTGGCTTTCGCGGCGACTGGCTTTGCGGCACTCAGGCCGAGCGCAGTATCGCTGGCGACCAGCCGAGCGGTATTCAGGAATAAACAATGCGCCGCACGCGGCGCATCGGGGATGCGAGACAGTTTTTTTTGATGTGAGGATTCACCCGGCCGATCTTGTAGGAAACAAGGAGGCACGTATCGCAGGAAGCGTCATTGGAGGGCCGGCCGACAAGAATGAGACTGTCCTCCACCGAGCGCTTAATGCGGGAAGAAGCACCGAGCCCGGCCCAATCACTGGCGGGCTGCTTTGAACCTCACTTCGTGCGACAGGAACGATGGACGCAACCCATCCTCCTGCTTAGCCTCACTCGCAATGAAAACACCCGAGCGCGACGATCTTTCCCGATTTTTGGTGCACTTGACGCGTGAATATGCCGGCAAATCGGCGGAGGAAAATCTGCTCTCTATCCTCAGATCTGAAAGGATCGAAGCCCGCAATCCGCACTGCTTGTTTCAACCGAAGTTCAAGCACCTGCATTTTTCGGACGTGCTCAAGAAGCAATTCAACTCCGTCTGCTTCACCGAGGTGCCGTTCTCACAACTCCGACACCTTGCCGCAGAAATCAAAGGCCGACGAATCAAGCTCCAGCCCTACGGGCTGGTATTCGGCAAAGAAGATCTGCTCACGCGGGGTGCTTCTCCGGCGCTCTACATCAATGCCAAGGGAACATCGCTGCGTGACCACCTCATCGCGCAATTTGACCAGCACTTCTCCACGCGTGCTCAATACAAACAACTGAAGAACGATTTCGGTGGGCAGGCCGACTCCATCATTCACTACTATTCCCTGATCAATGTCATCAGCGACACCCATGATTTTTCATGGGAGCGCGAATGGCGGCACCCCGGCCACCTCGACTTTGAACTTATTCACTTGTCGGCGATCCTGGTCGAAGACCCGGAGACGTTCGCCAAGCGCTGCGAAAAGGAGTTCTCCGGTGGCATACTCAAAAAGATCTTACGCGTGCCTATCATTTCGCCGCACTGGAATGTTGAGCTGATCATCGAGAAGCTTTCCGTCGCTTTGTGGAATGCCAAGTAAGCCACGTCACTGAAAGCTAACACTTTTTGACAATCTCCCAGCCGGCTGATAGCGACGTGCGTCCTCATCCCCGCACTCCACACCGTGCACATTTCCAGCCTCAAGCTCAAAGGCTTCCGCTGCTTTGGTCCGACCGAAGCGCTAATTCCGTTGGAAAAGTTGACCGGCTTGGTGGGTGACAACGGTGCGGGCAAATCGGCTGCCCTCGCCGCTCTTAACCGCCTGTTCGGCATCACCGCTCAGGATCGGACCCTATTGCGAACGGACTTCCACCTCGCGGTAGACGCCGATTGGGCCACGGCAGAAGAGGCCGCGCTGACCATCGAGGCGCGCTTGGAATTTCCCGAGTTGGAGAACCCTGCGGCCGATCCCGCTCCTGCCGCGGCGTGCTTTCGTCACATGACGATCACCGCGCCGGGTGCGCGACCCTATGCCATCATCCGCCTCACAGGCGCGTGGCGCCGTAGCAACCTGCCGGACGGCGAAATCGAACAATCGCTGGTGTGGGTGGTGGGCAATCCTGGCGCCGCAGGCGAACAGACGACGCCGGTCGCCGCGCATGATCGCGCCCGCATTCACGTCCATTATGTGCCTGCCACTCGCGACCCGGTGCGTCAGATAAAACAGGTCTCCGGCTCAATGCTGCACTCGTTGCTTCGCGCGGTGGAGTGGTCCGATGAAGTGAAGCAGACGGTCGTCGATTCATCCGAGGCGATCCGCGAAGCCATCGGCGAGGCTGCGGGTGTGCGCACCATTACTCAGGTGATCGAAACCTGCTGGCAACAACTCCACCGGGAACAAGACCTCGCCAACGTCGTGATCCGCCCGGTCGCCAACCGCATTGAGGACCTCATCGGGCAAGTGGAAGCAGCGTTCAGCCCGACACCCGGCGGCCGCGAGCAGGGAGTCGACAAACTCAGCGACGGCCAGAAGAGCCTGTTCTACCTCGCGCTGACCGCGATGGTCTTTGAGATGCACCGCAAGCTTGCCGAGGACAACGACCATGGCCTTTCGGACGAGCGACTCACGCCTCCAGTGCTGACGTTGATCGCGGTCGAGGAACCCGAGAATCATATTTCCCCGTATTATCTGGGGCGAATCATCACCCTGTTGGCCAAGATCGCGGGCGAAGACTCGGGACAGATCATTCTGACCAGCCATTCCGCCTCGATCCTCAACCGGATCGAGCCCGAGGCCATCCGGCACCTGCGCCTGAACCGCGAGACCCGCGAAACCACGGTGCGACGCCTGCCGCTGCCGAGTGCCGCAGATGAACGCGGCAAGTTCATCCGTGAGGCGGTCCGCGCACATCCTGAAATCTATTTCGCCCGTTTTGTCGTATTGGGCGAGGGTGCCAGTGAAGAAGTGATCCTGCCGCGGGTTGCGAAGGCCCTCGGGGTGGAGATCGATCCCAACTTCGTCGCCATGGTCCCCCTCGGCGGTCGGCATGTAAACCATTTCTGGAAACTCCTCTCCGCTTTGGAGATTCCGTTCATCACAGTGCTCGACCTCGACTTGGAGCGAGAAGGCGGCGGTTGGGGCCGCATCAAGTATGCTTTGGAGCAGTTGCTTGAAACCGGTGTGCCAGAGGCCGACGTCCTCGCCGGCATCACCCGAGCGCAACTCACGGAGATGCACACTTGGCCGGCGAATGACGCCAACCTTGGAAGCTGGATCACGCACCTCGCCGGGCGCGGGGTCATCTTCTCCGCCCCGCTCGACTTGGACTTTCTGATGCTTCGGGCCTTTCCCACCGCTTACCAAGCGTTGCAGCCCGGCGAATTGGGCCCGCGCATTCCACCGGCGGGCCCCGCCTTCACCGCGGCGGCGACCGTCGCCCGAACCACCGTGCTGAGCGAAAGCGCAACGGTGCCGGTCACCTACGGGACGGTTCCGCCCGAATTGTTCTTCTGGTATCGCTATCTTTTTCTCGGACGGGGCAAGCCGGCCACCCACACACTCGCGCTTCTGCGCCTGACCGATGCCCAGCTTCAGGCCAGTATTCCCGCCTCGCTCCGTGATGTCGTTGAACGGATTCGCGCGGCGGTGCTCCCACCGGCCGCTGAAGACCTAATCTGACCATGCCCAGCGCGCAGAAGGCGGCGGCTTGGCTTCCGCGCGGCATCGTCCTCGAGGAGGCCGCGTTGCGGGCGGTCAAAACGATGCGCTCAACGCTCGTCGTGGCGGGTCCCGGCGCGGGCAAGACCGAGCTGCTGGCCCAACGCGCGTGTTATCTGCTCCAGACCGGCTTTTGTCCCGCCCCTTTCCGCATCCTCGCGATTAGCTTCAAACGGGACGCCGCCGCCAACCTGCGAGACCGCGTGCTCGCCCGCTGCGGACGGGAGTATACGACGCGCTTCGATTCGCTGACCTTCGATGCCTTCGGCAAGGACCTGGTGGATCGCTTTCGCCTCGCGCTGCCGCCGGACTACCGGCCCACCGCCGATTACCGGGTGCTCACCACCGAGTTTACCGACAAGCTGATCTGGGAAGCGGTTCAAGCCTTGCCCGATGCCCGTTGCCCTCTGACAGGGCCGCAACGTCATGCCCTCCGATGGGACGCAGCCACTCGAGGGCTGGTGAGCCAACCGCTGCCGATTGCCAATTGGGACCTCGGCCGGCCCGAACTCACCGCGGGCGCAGGACTATGGATGCATTGGCTCCACGACCACGAGCAGTCTGCTCTGGGGTTTCCGATGATTGGCCGGCTGGCCGATTTTCTCCTGCGCCAGAACCCGACGCTCGTGTCGGCGCTGCGCAGCACCTACCGGTTTGTCTTTTTGGATGAATTTCAAGACACCACCCGGATTCAGTATGCCCTCGCTTTAACCGCGTTTCGCGGCAGTCCCGCCGTGCTGACGGCTGTCGGCGACAACAAACAGCGGATCATGAAATGGGCCGGTGCCTTCGGGAATATCTTCCAGCAGTTCGTCGCCGATTTCGAGGCCGACACGGAGCGCCTGACTCAAAACCATCGGTCGGTTTCCCGCTTGGTGGGCATCCAGCAGTTTTTTGCGCAGGCGCTGGACCCGGACGCAGCCCAGGTCGTCTCCGCCCGCCCGGAACCGCCGGACGCCGGCGAGTGCCGGGCATTTCAATTCGCCAACGAGCAGGCGGAAGCCGAGCACCTAGCCGGCCTCATCCAAAGCTGGATTCGCGACGAGGGGTTGGCCCCTCGGGATATCTGCATCCTGTGTCGCATGAAGACCGCCGCTTATACGGCCGCACTCATCGAGCGACTCGCAGCCACGGATATTGCCGCCCGGATCGAGGACAATTTCCAGCGGGTGCTGTCCGAGGACATCTGTGCGGCCCTCGTGGATGTGTTCACGCTCGCGACCCAGTGCTCGGCGCCGCTCGCGTGGGAAAGAACGCTCGGTTTTCTGTCGTTCCTCTCCGGCGGATACGATCCTACCGACGCGCACAACCTTGCCAGCCGCCTGCTGGATTTCACGGACGACTTAGCTGGGCACCTCACCGACGCTGTCACCGGCGAGGAGGAAATCCAAGCCTTGCTGCTCGATGCGCTCTCCTTCTTCGGGCGCAGCAAAGTCTGCGCGGCCCTTCCGCAGTATGGTCAGGGCAGCTTTCTAGACGACTTGCTCGGCGATCTGACGGATTTTCTCGTGGAGGCCCGCAGCCGCTTCGCTTGGCCCGAGGCTGTCGCGGCCGTCATTGGCGCCGGCAGTGTCCCGATCATGACCACACATAAGAGCAAGGGGCTGGAGTTCCACACCATGGTTTTCATCGGCTTGGAGGACGATGCGCTGTTCAACTTCGCGAAGGACCCCGAGGAAGAAACGTGCGGCATTTTCGTGGCGCTTTCCCGCGCCAAGCAACGCGCCTTCTTCACCTTTTCATCCCAGCGCACCGTCGGTCGCTATGCGACCAAATCCCGCCGTGCCATCGACGGTCTTTACGACCTCTTCGCCCAAGCCGGCATCGTCGTGGAAGTAGTGCCCTGAACAGTGGGGCGCCGATTTTCCGACCGGCTTCTTGCCCGGGTAGCGGTTAAGCCAGCGCCCCCAAAGTTGGCGATAAAGTGGGTTGGCGCAGGTGGTGATTGCTTGAAGCCGAGTTGGATCAGTCGGCAGGCGCCTTGGAAAACCTTGGTCGAAAGCTCCCGGCTGTATTCGCCGGCCATCGAGCGTTTGACGCTCTTGATGATATTCGAGGTCGGCGAGCCGTCGTTCTCAAATTGCTCGGCGCAATATCGGAAGCGTTTCACTTTAACTACTGCGGACGTCGACATTCTTGAATCCACCAGACAGTGAACGAGGCCTGCCATGTTCGAAAACGTTTTCAACCGCTCGAAACCCGGAATCTGCCAGCTCATCTACGAGGCTCATGATGGACGTCGGATTTCGACCGGCACCGGGTTCCTGTTTAGAGGAAAGCTTGTCACGTGCTGCCATGTAGCCCACGGCGCAGCTCCCCAAGGCAAGGTTCGCATCAAGTTCGGGGCCTTCGATTCCGTCGAAACAACATTTTCGGTCGAAGAGATGGCAGACCGCCTCGTCGCACACTCGCCGAGAGATAAGAAGGATCTGGCGGTGTATGATGCGTCGTTTTTTCCTCGGGCCGAGGAACTTAGCTTTACTGTCCCTCAAGTTCGTCCCGTTCGGGTATTCGACGAAGTTGCCGTTCTGGGCTACCCTTTTGGAGATCCGGAGCTGACCGGACATCATGCACGCATCTCAAGGATCTGGGCTGCCGATGAAGTTGAAACGATGCAGCTGGAAGGAAGCGTGAACGTAGGGAACTCCGGTGGTCCGGTGTTGACCCTTCAAGAAAGTGGCGTGATCGGCGTAGTCGTGCGCAAGCAACCTGGTCTGAGTTTGGCGTTTGAGCAGATGCGCACTGGCCTCAACGAGGAAATTAAAGATCTCGCCTCGCGAAAGCTGAGAGGCAGCCCGAAGGTGCTACGCGACTCCTTAGTTCGCACTCAAAATGCGATGATGATCCTCAGCGACGAAGTAATGCGCTCTTCGAACACTGGAATTGGCTATGCGGTGTCGGTGGTGGAATTGATCCGGCTCATGGACGGCAGAAAATGACTATGTTTCACGGTTGGAGGCACCGGCGGTAATTTTGATTCGCTTCAAAAGTTCGTGGTTTCATCCACGGCGGCTGGAGCGAATGAAGCGAATTGATGACCTGAAGACCAGTTGCCGACCTGTCGCGGCGGCGCCATACTTTGACTCGCCTTCGATTTTCCCTGAGGGCCTCCCTCTGAAATCGCCAGATTCGCTTCAAAAGTTCTAGGTTTGATCCATGCCGGGCAGCCAGTGTGGATACGAACTCCGCGCGAGATAAGTCAAAGTTTGTAAATCGATCGAAACCAACATGCTAAGATGAGCTAAAGTTTGACCGGTCGTCGGGAAAGTTCGTCATTCCATCCACGGCGGTAGACCGGCATGGATGGAATGACGAACTTCCTTGAGGCGAGTCAAAGTGACCGGCGGGCATCTACCGGCCACTGATTTCAAGGCGCTTTGAAGCACAGGCGATGCGCGGGCGCTTCTGGCGATGGCATCGATGGCGCCGAAGTGTCTTGAAATCGGCATCTGCTCCGCCATTTTGCGACTCAGAATGGCATTTATCCCGCGAATCTTTATGCCGGGCCGCGATCACTTTTTCCTGCTTGGGCCGCGTGGCACGGGCAAGACGCTTTGGTCTACCCATCACTATCCCAAGGCGCTGCGGATTGACCTGCTCGACCCGGAGACACTGCGACTGTTGTCCGCCCGGCCGGAGCGGTTGACCGAATTGGTGGAGGGCAACCGGGACAAGCCCCAGGTCATCATTGATGAGGTGCAAAAGCTGCCTGCTCTTTTGGAGGTCGTGCATCTGCTGATCGAGCGCAAGACCGGTCAGCAATTTATCCTGACGGGATCAAGCGCCCGCAAGCTGCGCCGGCAGGGTGTCAATCTGCTGGGCGGACGGGCGGCGCAAAAGCACTTGCATCCCTACTTGGCGGCGGAATTGGGCAAACGGTTCTCGCTGTCTGCGGCTTTGCGCCAGGGGATGCTGCCGCTGGTGTGGGCCGCCGACAACCCTGCGGATATCTTGAAAGCCTACAACGGGCTCTATCTTCGGGAGGAAGTGCAGATGGAGGGCCTCGTGCGCAACGTCGGATCGTTCGCGCGGTTTTTGGAGGCGATGAGTTTTTCTCACGGCAGCGTGCTCAACCTCAGCAACGTCTCGCGCGACTGCCAAGTGAGCCGGAAGACGGTCGAGGGCTATTTGGAAATCTTGGAGGATTTGTTGCTCGGGTTCCGTTTGCCCGTGTTTGCGAAACGCGCGAAGCGGGAACTGGCGACGCACCCGAAATTTTACTATTTCGACGCCGGTGTGTTCCGGGCCAATCGGCCCAGCGGTCCCTTGGACGCGCCGCAGGAAATTGACGGTTTGGCGTTGGAGGGACTCGTCGCCCAGCACCTGCGTGCATGGTGCGACTATTCGGCGGGGAATCACCAACTGCACTACTGGCAGACCCGCTCGCAGGTGGAGGTCGATTTCGTGGTTTACGGCGACTCGGGAATTTATGCGGTGGAGGTGAAGAACTCTACGCAGGTGCGCTCCGATGACTTGCGGGCGCTGAAGAATTTTGCCGAAGACTATCCTCAATGCCAGCGCTACCTAGTTTACCGAGGAAAAGAGCGCTTCAAACGCGACGATGTCCTCTGCCTGCCGGCTGAAGAGTTTCTGTTGGGGCTGCGACCTGGAGAGTTTCAGACGTAAGGCGCATGCGGGTGGTCTCAGTGTGGTCTCAGACCTTTGGTTGCTTCCAGCGTTTGATTCGCTCCAGAAGTTCGCATCCATGGTGGTTGAAGCGAATGAAGCGAATTGACGACGAGATATTAGGTCACCAGCCCGGCATGACGGCGCCAAACCTTGACTCATCTTCGATTCTCCCTGCGAGTCTCCCTCTGAAAACGCCCGATTCGCTTCAAAAGTTCGTGGTTTGATCCATGTCGGGCAGCCAGTGTGAAAGAACCGAGAACTTTTTTCGAGATAGGTCAAAAGTTCACACAAGTGGCTATAGCTACGAGTGAAACGGAAATGGCCGTTTTGACCTAAGTGCGCGCTAGTTCTTCATTCGATCCACGCCGGGAGGTAAAATTCGCCGCCATCGCGCGCCCGAAATGAAGTGCTCCGCTTTACTGGACCAAGGACCGTGTGAGTTTCCGGGGTGGCTACACGAGGCCGTCCTTCATCGCCTTCGCGACGGCGGCGGTGCGGGTGTTCACGACGAGCTTGCGGTAGATGTTGCGCAGGTGGGTGTCGACGGTGTGGAAGCTCATGTCGAGCGCGGCCGCGATCTCCTTCTTGGTCTTTCCCTGCACGATGCCGTCGAGCGTCTGTTTCTCGCGCGCGGGCAGCCCGTAGTCGCGCTTGAGCGGCAGGAGTTGCGCCATCCGGTCCACCACGTAGCGCGCCATCCGGGGCGTCATCGGCGCGCCGCCCGCCAGCGCGTCGCGAATCGCCCGCGCGATCTCCTCCGGCGACGACATCTTGAGCAGGTAACCTGACGCGCCCGACGACAGCGCGCGCAGGATCTTCTCCTCCTCCTCAAAAACGGTCAGCACGAGGAGGACCGTCGACGGCGCCAATTCGCGGAAACGCGGCAGCGCCGCGATGCCGTCGATGCCGGGCAGACCGAGGTCGAGCAGAATCGCCTGGGGCGCGCCCTCGCGCGCGATCGCCTCCCACGCATCCTCGCAGCGGGCGCTTCCGCCGAGCGGTGCGCGGGTTGGCTCCGGTGGAGGCTGACCCCCGGCATCAACCTCGTGGTCAATCGGCGATCGGGTGGCGCCGCACGGCGGAGTCCGGGAAGACGATTGTCACCCGGGCGCCGCCGGTCGGGGCGCGTCCGGTCCGCAATTCCCAACCCTGGGTTTCGCAGAGTCTCCGCGCGAGCGTGAGGCCAAGACCATAGCCGCGCGGGCGCGCGTCTTCGCCGGGGCCGGGGAAGCCGGGGCCCTCGTCGTCGATCGCCAAGGCGGCCTCATCAATCCACGCTACGGATACGCCGCCATCCGGCGCGTGCTGCAGCGCGTTTCCGATGAGGTTGTGCACGAGCATCAGGAGCACGTCCCGGCTGGCGTGGACCTGCGCGGCCTCCGGAACCGACAACGAAAGGGGACGCGTCGGATCCGCACGGATGAGCCGCTGGTCGTCGATCGCCTCCTCGACGATCGTCCGCAGCGGAGCCCAGCCCGCGTCAGCCCGCTCGCGCCCTTCGCGCGCAAGGACGAGGAAGAACTGCACCAACCGCTCGCTGCGGCGCACCGCGCGAGTCATGCGCGCCACGACTCGCGCCCGGCCCTCCGGCTCGGCCTCCACCTCCGGCAGGAGCGCGGCGGCGGCTTTCAGGACCGCGAGGGGCGTGCGCAGTTCGTGGCTGCATTCGGAGATGAACTGGCGCTCGCGGGCGAGGGATGCCGCGACTTGATCGCGCGACGCATCAAGTGCCCGCGCGAGGAAGCCCACTTCGTCGTCCGGGAGTCCCTCCGCCAGCCGCCGCTCGTCGCCCCGCCCGGGCTCGGGCGCGGCCTGCACGCGAGCGGCGAGCGCGACGATTGGGCGGAGGGTCCAGCGGGCGATGAGGGCGCTGAGGAGCACCGCGAGGAGACCGACGCCGCCGGCGGCGATGAGAATGTTCACCCGGATCGAGTCCGTGTGCGTCTCCGTGAATTCGAAGTGGGACAGGTCCGCCAGCCACCAACCGCCCGTGGCGCCGTCCCGCAGCAGTCGATACTCCTGCTCGCGGTCGCCCCCAAGCCGGACCCGCCACAGGTCCGCCATCCCGCGAATCAGGATGGCATTGGTTCCCCCGGCGGAGGCGAAGATCTCGTAGGGTCCCGGGCCTTCCGGAGCGTCGGCCAAGCCGAGTTCCTGCCGGAGGACCGAGTCGTTCTTCAGGCGCTTGAGCCACGACGGTGGGAGGGGGGCGCCCTCCGTCCTTTGCTGGGCCTGCACGGCGTCCAGCACGAGCGACTCCATGATCGTGTCCTCAGCTTCGAGCACCAGCAGCCAACCCGCGACGGACATCGCGCTGAAGGCACCGATCGCGGTCAGCGTCACCACGACGGCGATCTTGGTGCGCAGCCGCGCCGGGGCGCGGGTCGACGGGCGGGGCGCGGCGGGCTCGCGAGTCACGGGTCGGAGTCAGCGGGCTGAATCTGATATCCGACGCCGCGGTGGGTCCGCAGCAACGACGCGCCACCGCCTTCATCGAGGGCGGTCCGCAGCGCGAAGACGTGCGAGCGAAGGGCGTCGCTGCCCGGGGGTTCGTCGCCCCACAGCGTTTCCTCGATCTCGCCGCGGGGCACGACCGCCGGGGCGCGTCGCAGCAGGATCTCGAGGATCGCGAAACCCATGTTGGTGAGCGTCACGGGCCGGCCGCCACGGCGGACTTCGCGGGTGGAGGGATCGAGTTCCAGGTCCGCGCAGCGCAGGACTGGGTCGCCGCGCGCCGTCCCTTTCTCCGACCGGCGAACCAGCGCGGTCAGCCGCGCGTGAAGCTCCGCCGGAGCGAACGGCTTGACGAGGTAGTCGTCCACGCCGGCTTCGAAGCCTTCCAGCCGCTCCGGCAGGCTGTCGGCGGCGGTGAGCATGAGGACGGGCACCGAGGCCGAAGGCCCGGCGCGGAGGACGCGGCAGACGCCGAGTCCGTCGAGCGCCGGCATGGCGCGGTCAAGGACGATCACCGCAAACCGCTCCGCCGCCGCGAGGTGAAGGGCGAGGGCGCCGTTGCGCGCATGCTCAACCCTCCAGCCGCGGCGTCCGAGGAAGTCCCCAATGCTCTCCGCCATGTCGAGGTCGTCTTCGACGAGAAGGAGGCGTTGACCGGTGGCGGGCATGGCGGAGAAGGAAGTCGGAAGGATCAGAAAGACCAGCGCAGGCCGGCAAGCATGGCCCACGCATCGTAGGCGATCTTGAGCTTCCGTCCACCCCGGGCTTCAAGCTCGCGCTCCCCGGCGGCTACGGCGCGGCCCTCGAGGAAGAGTTCCGCGCGCGGCCCCAGGACCTTCCGGAGGCCGATGCTCCATTGCCAGGCCGTCGATCCGCTGGAGCTGAACTCCCCGCCGTCCGCGCCTTCGAGGTCGACGTCGAGTTCCTGAATGTAACCAAAGCCCAGGCCGGCGTACGGCGAGATCCCCCGCCACGCGAACTGTGCCCCGGGCGAGTAGGTGGCGTTGACGAAGAGATTGTTGGAGGCGGCGTCACCCCCGGTGAAGCGACGATCAGTGGCGATGAGGGAGTTGACGGAGTTGGTGCGGTAGAACCATTCCCCCTCGACGGCCCAGCCCTTGCCAAGTCGGCGCCCGACGGCGCCGCGCAGGAACGGGCCGTCCTTGAAGTCGCCCTCGTACGTGCGCCCGCCAAGGGTGATGTCTCCGGAGGGAATGATGCTCAGCCCGGCGGAGAGGTCCGCGAACCACGGGGACGGGGTGGCGTTGGCCGGTTCAGTGACGGCGTCCGCGGCGGCGAGCGGCGCGAAGGGAGCGAGCGCCAACGCAGCCAGCAGCAATGCGGGGCGGAGGCGGAAGGAGGAGTGAGCGGCGAGGGAGGTCATGGTGAATCTCCCCCCGGCGGCCGGGGAACCTCCGATCAGAGATTCCCGCGATTCCCGCGGTGACGGACCCGGCGCGGAGAGGAGGACGTCACCCTACCGGATGCTCCGTGAACGGAGCGTGAAACCACAGTCGGAAGCGCGTGAGATTCACGGCCCGGGTCGCGCCGCCCCGGCCCGCGGAATTCGGGCGACCGGATCCGGTCTTGCCCTTACGCGGCGTGGGATATGATGGCGGCAATGGACGCAGCCCTTGGATTCGTGACGTTCGCCCTCATGGGGTTGTTGGTTCCGGCTCCGGCGGTGCTGGTGTGGCTCGCGAGGTCGCGTCTCGTGTCGGGAGGGCGCTCGTGGCTCGCCGTGGCGGCGGCCGTGCTGGGCCCGAGCGTCGTCGTCTACCTCCTCGTGGTCGCCGGCTGGCTCTTCCGCTACGACGGCCGTTGCGGAGGCTGGCTGGGCGAGACCCATCCGTGCCGTTTCAGCGAGTACGCGGCCGAGACCCTGTACTTGGCGGGCTTGATTCTGGCGATGCCCGCCGCCACCGGCATTCTCCTTGGCGTTGCCGTCGCGGTGGTGCTGCGAATTCGGTCTGGGCCGTTCCGTCGGCCAACCTGACCTCGAACTCCCATGGCTTTCTTCAAGTGTCTCCTCCGGGGCGAGGGTTTCCGCGGGGTCATTGCGGACCGCTCCGATCTCGCTGGCTTCTATGTCAACCGCCCCGTCGAAGCGAACGATGCCGAAAGCGCCCGCGTCGCGGCCCTCGCCCGCTTCGGCGAGGAACTTGCCGCGCTGGGCTGGGCGGACAAAGGCGGACGTGTGATGGTCGACGAGATCGAGGAGGTGGACGCCGCTGATCTCCCCGGGATCGGGCAGGGTTTCGTCTGGTTTCCGGAGGCCGGTGCGTCCGGCGCAGCGGGGGAGGCGGAAGTCCAACCGCCCTTTCTTCTCCTCGTTGCGGGGGCGTTCTCGGTGAGTTCGGAGTCAATCTCGGAGCGCTGGACCTTGACGGGGAGCGCGATTCGAAGCGGCGAGTTTCGCGGCGCGCTTTGCCTCGATCGGGAGGGAGTGGTCCATGCGATCGTGGAGGTGATCCCGGAGCGCGCACCCACTTGGGTCGATCGCCTGATCCCATGGCGGAGCCTTCCGGTCCGTCTCGTGCTTGAGTCCCGTCCCGACGTGTCGCTGGCCGACGTGCGCGACCGGATGGTCGCGATGCTGGAAGGCGAGAGCCGGATCGCGGATTTCCTGAAGGTGCCGATGGCGGAGGCGATCGCGCGGGTGCAGGCGGCGCGGACGCCGTCGGAGTTGATCGAAGCCGCGTCCGCATTGGTTTAACCGCGCCCTGCCGCCCGGGATCGTGCCCGTCCCGCCCGCCCGCTTCCCGTCGCGGTGAGAGGCTGAACCGGGCAGCGCGGAAGGCGGCGGGCAGCGCAACGGCACCCACCCGGCGCACTCAAGGTGCATTTGGGCGTGCCAGCCCCGGCCTGGCGGGTATGCTGCCCGGACGATGAGCGCGATCAATTGGCACGACCTTCACTATTCGGAGTCGGACCGGATCATCTGGGAGGAGGACCTTGAGGCCTTCGTACCCCGCCGTGTCTTCGATGCCCACATCCATCTGTGGAACCCGGAGGCGCTGGCGCCGGACAGCCCGCATCACGCCAGCCGCCCTGCGGCGGACATGCGGCTGACGGAGGAATGGAACCGCCGGATGTTTCCCGGGCGCACCTTCGACTACCTCGTCCTCGGCATGCCGACGCCGGGGATCGACGTGGCCAGCCACAACGCCTTCATGGCGCGTGAGCTCGCGTCCCATCCGAATTCCCGGGCCAACCGGCTGGTCACCCCGCAGTGCCGCCCGGAGGACATCGCGGCCGACATCCGGAACCTCGGGTTCATGGGACTGAAGCCGTACCGGATCTACTCGGTCACGGGCGACACCCACCGCTGCCGGATCCATGAATTCCTCACCCATCCGCAGCTCGAAGTGGCGAACGAACTCGGCCTGTGGGTGACCATGCACATGTCACGCTGGCACGGGTGCGCCGACGTCGAGAACCTCCGCGACCTCGAGGAGTACACGACGCGGCGCTACCCGAGGATCAAGTGGATCCTCGCCCACTGCGCCCGCAGCTTCACGTACTGGGCGATCCGCGAGGCGGTCGACCGCCTCCGGGATCTCCCGAACATCTGGTATGACAATTCCGCGGTGTCGGATGTCATGGCCCACTACACGCTCTTCAAGAAGGAGGATCACCGGAGGATCTTCTACGGCTCCGACAACCTCGTCGCGAATTCCTTCCATGGCCGTTACGTGCCGCTCGGACGCTTCTGGTACCAGATGGAGACGCCGGAGTACGCGAAGCAGCCCAACATCCACACCGACGCCCGTCCGGTCCTCGCGATCTACGACCAGCTCCTCGCGATGAAGCACGCTGCCGAGCTGAGCGGGCTTTCCCGCGCGCAGATCGAGGACGTCTTCTATCACAACGCCGCCCGAGCGTTCGGGTTGCCCGCGACCTAGCCGCGGCGGATGGATCGAGCATTGACCGCACCGCCTGTTCCCGCCGAGCCTTGCGTCATGCCAACCCCGCCTGCCCCGACGTATCGGTCAATGCGGATACCGAACCGCGTGGCTCGCCCGTGCGGCACGCTGCTCTGGTTGACGGCGGCGCTGCTGGCGGTGCCTGCGCCGGCCGCCGCCGGTAATGAAACCGCCGGCGTTCCGGCGCCTGATGCGCCGCGGTCCATCACTCCGAAAGAGCAAGACACCATGACGACGACGATCAATCGCGCGGCGGCCTATGCGGTCCGCCATGACCCGACCTGGACGGTCAGGGTGGAGGGACCGTCGGTCCTGCTCACGCCCACGGCGGTGCCGGTGGATTCGAACGACCCCGAATTCTACGCCTTCAGCGCGGCACCGTGGCCGAGCCGTGGCTCCCTGGACGAAGCGGAGTACGCCGAGGAGGCGGCGCGGCAACTGCTCGCGGATGCGCCGGCGATGCGGCCGGACGGACCGGTTGAACGGCTCGGTGACGGCGTGGCCCTGGTGCGTTGTTCCGCCTGGGTGGAAGGGCGGACGATCCGCATGGTCGTCCTTGGCCGCGCCATCGACGCGCAGGTCATCGGCCTCGTGCTCATCGGCACCGACGCGACGATCCGGGGCCGCGAGGACGTGGCCCGGCGCCTCTTCGCCTCCTTGGCCAAGGTCGAGCCTACTCAACTCAGCGCAGCGGGGCTTTCCGCGGAGGACCAGGTCTTCGTCGGAGCGTGGAGCACCGATGACGTGATGACCTCCGGCGGCGGATTCGACTTCGGCGGCAGCGCCTCGATGGTCACGCAGCGGATCCTGGAATTGAACCCGGACGGCACGTTCCGCTACGGCTCGCGCACCGCGGGCGGCGGGCCGGGCGTGACGTTCGAGGCCGGCTTCTCGGTGCAGCAGGTCGGATCATGGACCGTCGACCGCGGATCCGGGGGCACTTACCTCGTGTTGTTCGCCGGCGGCGGCTCCGAGCGCGTGCGTTGCGCCCTTTATGAGGGCAAGCTGGTGCTCGGGGAGTCCGGCGCACGGAAGTTCTACTCGCGCCTGCGCTGAGCAGGCATAGGTCGGGACGACGTCAGGCCTTCAGCTCGCACGAGGTTCCCGGACGCCGCGGTGTCGCGTAGCGGCCGGACACGATGCGGACGGGCTCGGTGAAGTGCTGCTGAAGGTGCGGGATGTGCTCGAGGAAGAGGGCGGGGTGATCGAGCGCGATGTGATTGAACAGCACGAGATGCTGGTGGAGTTGTCCCATGTCTCCCACGTGGGGGATCACGGGAACGCCGAATCTCCGGGCGAGGAGGCTGATGACCAGAAACTCGCTCACCCCCGCCACGCGCACGGCATCCACCTGGCAAATCGCCATCGCCCCGGCCTGGAGGTAGTTTTTGAAGAGAATCCGATTCGGCACATGCTCCCCGGCGGCCACCTTCACGGGCGCAATCGCCTCGGCGATCGTTCGGTGGCCGAGCACATCGTCCGGGTGCGTCGGTTCCTCCAGCCAGAAGAGGTTCAGATCCCTCGTGGCCTCGGCAAACGCGATCGCCTGCGCGAGGGTCCATTGCTGATTGGCGTCCACCATGAGGCGCACCGCGTCGCCGGCAGCCGCGCGCACCAGTCGGGCGCGTCGGACATCGCGGGCGAGGTCGGGTGAGCCAACCTTGAGCTTCATGGCGGTAAAACCTTCGGAGGCGGACTTGGCCACGTTGGCTGCGACCTGCTTGTCGCTGTAGTTGAACCACTCGATCGAGGTGTCGTATCCGGGATCTCCCGTATCGAGGATGCCCTCGCGGAGGCCGCGGGTGGGGCGTGCGGACTCGATCAGGCCGCGGGGATCGTCGATGCCGAGCGCATCCGTCACATACGAAAAATCGAGGGTTGCGATGAGCTCCTCGGTGCCGAGGTCGAGCAGAAGCCGCCAGAGCGGAACACCGCGCTTGCGGGCCCAGAGGTCCCAGCAGGCGTTGGTCACCGCCGCCAGCGCGAGATGCACCACGCCCTTGTGGGGTCCAAGCCAGCGGAACTGCTACTCGTCGGAGAGTCGGCGCTGAAGCGTCCCGAAACTGGCCATGACGTCCTCAATGTCGCGACCGACCAGTTGCCGGGCGTAGAACTCGGCGGCGCGCCAGACGAAGTTGGCGGCGCGCGCGTGTTTCACGAGGCGGCCGCCCGGACCATCGTTCATGAAGGCCGGTGCCGTCCACGTGCGTCCGTCAGCACGCGAGTACGCGTGGGCCGAGTAGTTCTGGTCGGTGCGAAACGTCGTCAAGAGGCTCCCGTCGGACAGGGCGACGAGGCATTGCTCCTCGGCGATTCGCCCAGCCGGGGCCCGCAGTCCGAGGTCGCCCTCGGGCAGGAGCTCCCAGCGGATCTTGCGGGGGTCGCGTTCCGTCAGGAGGTTGTCGCTGCGCAGGAAGTTGCCCGCGGAGTCAGTCATGAACTGCTTGCCGAAGTTTCCGACCTTGTGGAGCGTGACGTAGGCGCCGTCGCGGTGAATCAGCGGACGGCCGACGTGCCAGAAGAACTGCACCTTGCCGCCGTAGATGTTCTTGCGGTCCACCTCCGTCTCCCGAATCGGGATGCGGTACCGCTCGGCCGACCAGGTCTTGCCGTGATCGTCGCTGTACTTGAAGACGAAGTGTCCGAGGGTGGCGACCCGGGTCGTCGCGCCACCGTCGATCTTCTTCACCTCCTTGAGCCGGTCGCCGTTGTAGTTGTAGAAGACGTAGATTCGGCCCGACGGCACCTTCAGAGCGGTGACGTAGGACGCATCGGGTGGTCCGGGGGGCTCGATGTTGATCAGGGGCGACCACGGCCGGCCGAGGTCCGTACTGCGCGTCCCCACGATGTGCTGGCTGTGATACCCTCCTTCCCTGCGGCGGTGGTGATCACGCAGAGCCACGCACCGTCGTCGCACTTCACGATGTAAGGTTGGTCGGCGTACGACTCATCGGGGATCACCCAACCGGTTTCGATGTTGCGCCAGCTGGGCGGGATCGTCTGGGGTTCCGCGGCGGCTGCGGCAGGCGGCATGACCAGTGACGAAAGGAGGGCGAGGGGCAGCGCGCGGCGTTTCGGGGGCAGGTGAGGACGAGGCCGTTTCCGGAAGCGACAAAGCTCTTCGTGATTTCCAGTAAATCCATCCCGCGATCTCACGCCGCGGCGAGGACGCCGATTGACGTACGGCAAGCGTGAGCCCGTTGCCGATCGTCTCGTCGGTCGGGCCGGTACTCCAGGCGACCCCGTGGGGCGGGACAGTCGTTCGAGGATCCCGTCTGCGTCGGCGGGTGGAACACCGATGGCGTGATGACCTCTGCGGCTGCTCCGAGCGCGGGCGTGGCGGCCCATGCCGGGGCCAGCCCGTCCTCGGGTCGGGCGTCTCACTTCGGGATCATGCCCGGGAAGACGTAGGCTTGGAGCATCACGAGCACGCCGACGAGCAGGGCGAGGGCGACGCTGTGCCAGAAGACGGCGCGCAGCACGGTGCCGGCGTCGGGACTGTCGGGGCGGCCCCCGGTGGCGACGGCGGCGACGACGACGCTCTGGGCGTCGATCATCTTGCCCATCACGCCCCCGGAGCTGTTGGCGGCGCAGGTGAGGATCGGTGGCAGGTGGAGTTGCTCGGCGGTGACCTTCTGCAGGTTGCCGAAGAGCACGTTCGATGACGTGTCACTGCCGGTGAGGGCGACGCCGAGCCAGCCGATGATGGGTGAGAAGAAGGGAAACCACCATCCGGTCCCGGCCATCGCGAGGCCCATGGTGGTGTCGGTGCCGCTGTACTTCGTGGTGAAGCCCAGCGCCATCATGGCGGAGATCGTGAGCAACGACACGCGCACGCGCCAGAGGGTCTGACCGTAGATGCGCAGGGCGCGCCCGAGGCCGACGCGGAGGGCGAGCACGGAGGCGAGCCCGGCGAGCAGCAGCGCGGTGCCGGTCGCGGACAGGAGGTTCAGCTTGAAGATTGCAGCGTCGGGGGTGGGCTTCGGCGCGACGGGCGGGACCTTGATGACCGCGTTGTGGAGGGTGGGAACCGGGATCTGCGGCGCGAACCACGCATCGAGGCGGCTCTTGAGCTGGGGCATGCCCCAGGCGAATACGAAGACCGTGAGGAAGATCCACGGGAGCCATGCCCTGGCCGCGGAGGTGCGCGCGGGCGCGGCGGGGATCGCCGCAGCTGCCGGCGCGGGATTGGTCTCCTCCTGAGCGGGCTTCCAGAAGCGCATCAGCACGACCACCGCGAACATCGAAACGGCCCCGGCCACGATGTCGACGAGCCACGGTCCGTGGAAGTTGCTGACGAGGAACTGCACCAGACCGAACGATGCGCCGGCGGTAAGGCAGGCGGGCCAGATCGCCAGCATGCGGCGCCAGCCGACCTGGGCGGCGACGAGCCAGAAGGGGACGATGAGCGAGAAGAACGGCAGTTGCCGTCCCACCATCGCACTGAGTTGGAGCAGGTCGAGACCGGTCAGCGGCGCGAGCGTCACCAGAGGGGTGCCGAGTGATCCGAATGCGACGGGCGCGGTGTTGCCGATGAGGGCGAGCTTGGCCGCCTCGAGAGGCTTGAAGCCGAGGCCGATGAGGAGCGCTCCTGAGATCGCGACCGGCGCGCCGAAGCCCGCGGCACCCTCGATGAACGCGCCGAACGAGAAAGCGATCAGCAGGGCTTGGATCCGGCGGTCACCGGAGACCCCGGCGATCTGGCGCTGCAGGGTGGCGAAGCCGCCGGTCTCGACCGACAGCTGGTAGATGAAGATCGCGTTGAGGATCAACCAGCCGATCGGTAGCAAGCCGAACGCCGCGCCGTAGCCGGCGGCCGCGAGGGCGAGCTGGACCGGCATTCCGTAGACGAAGATCGCGATCGTGCCCGCCGTCGCGAGCGCGACGAGGGCCGCAAGTTGCGCGCGCACGTGCCAGACCGCGAGCAGGAGGAGCAGCAGGACGACCGGAATGGCCGCGACGAGCGCCGACGTGCCGATCCCGCCGAGGGGAGCGTAGGTTTGGGACCAGGACATGGGGTTGGGAGAGATCAGCAATGCCTGCCGGGGTGGACCATGACAATGCTGGTGTTGGCGACGATTTCGTTAGCTTCGGCGTCTCTTGTGCCTCGTGGTGCAGGGCGTTTCGCCACGAGACGCGGGCATCCCAAAGCTGCGCGGTGAACACTGGCGGACGTCCGTCCGGGCAGGTTCCTCCACGACGGCCCGCCCCGGACGACGCGTCCGCGGGCCGATGACCGGGGGGGCGGTGCGGTCTGATCCCAGTGGCGGGACAAGGCGCTCGTGCGCCGTAGACTCCCGAAGGCTGGATCGACTTCTCTGGCTTAACCGGGCTGCCGTTTGGTCCGCCACCGCAGCGCCACCTGCACGAGCAGGATGAGCGCGGGGACCTCGATGAGCGGACCGACCACGGCGGCGAAGGCGACGCTGGAGTTCAGGCCGAAGACCCCGATCGCCACCGCGATTGCGAGTTCGAAGTTGTTGCCCGCTGAGGTAAAGGCGACGGCCGTCGAACGTTCGTAGTCCGTACCGATGCGACGCGCGACGAGGAAGCTCACGAAAAACATCAGGACGAAATACAGTGCAAGGGGCAGCGCGATGCGCAGCACGTCGAGCGGCAGGGTCACGATCGCGTTCCCCTTGTAGGTGAACATGACCACGATCGTGAAGAGCAGCGCCCCGAGTGTGAGGGGCGAGATCCGGGGGAGGAAGACGGTCTCGTACCACGTCTCACCCTTCCAGCGAGCGAGAAACACTCGACTGAGCAAGCCGGCCAGGAACGGAATCCCGAGGTACGTCATGACGCTCCAGAAGACGTCGCTCATCTCAATCGCCACGATCCGTCCCTCCAGTCCGAAGTATGGCGGCAGGATCGTCAGGAAAAACCAAGCGTACAGGCTGTAGGTCAGCACCTGCGCCACGCTGTTCAGCGCCACGAGCCCGGCGGCGTACTCGCGGCTGCCGCCCGCAAGATCGTTCCAGACGATCACCATCGCGATGCAGCGTGCAATGCCCACGAGGACCAGACCGACCAGATAATCCGGGTGATCGCGGAGGAAGGTGACCGCGAGCAGGAACATCAGCACCGGCCCCACGATCCAGTTCAGGACGAGCGAAAGCGTCAGGACCTTCGGACTCGCCAGCACCGTGGGTAGCTGTCGGTACCGCACCTTCGCCAGCGGTGGGTACATCATCACGATCAGGCCGATGGCCAACGGCAGGTTGGTGGTGCCGAGGGTCACCGGCGCGAAGAATGCCTCCGGGTCGAGCACGACCCAGTGGCCGAGCGCGACGCCGAGCGCCATCACGGCGAAGATCCACAGCGTCAGGTAGCGATCGAGGAAGGAAAGCTGGGGACGATCGGCGGCGCTCATGCTCGTGCCCCTCCGGACTTCAGCTGATCGCGGCGTCCGGCCGCGTAGGCGCCGAAGACCGCGCGGATCTCGTCCCGCACGCGGCGGAATACTGCTTTCTTCTCCTCATCGGTGCCGGTCGCGTGTGCGGGGTCATCGAATGGCCAGTGGTGCCGGTTCACCTGTCCCGGGAAGACCGGGCAAGCCTGATCGGCGTTGCCGCAGACGGTGATCACGGTCTCGATTTCGCGAGTCGTGAACTCCTGCAGGTGCTTCGACGTGTGCCCGGAGAGATCGATGCCGATCTCGCGCATCACCTCGGTCGCAAGCGGATGCACGTAGCCGGCCGGACGCGAGCCGGCGCTGAGGACGTCGAGCAGGTCACCGGCAGCGTGCCGGAGCACGCCTTCGGCGAGGTGGCTGCGGCAGGAGTTGCCCGTGCAAAGGATGAGGACGGCGGGTTTCTTCGAGGTCATCGGAGCGGTTGGGAAAAAGGAGGGATCAGCACGCGCAGGTCAGCGCATCGGCGACCGCCGGGGCAATGCGGCGGAGGCGGGCCGCGTCGCGGCGTAACCCCGCGTCCTCGCGGGCGCAGACGGCAAGGCAGGCGAGGTTCGCGGACAGGGCCCGCCCCGGTCGGATCGGGAGCGCGTAGACCATCCACTTCCCGCGGCGGGTCGCGACGACCAGCTTTCGCGCCCGGAGATAGGCGAGGTGCTTGGAGACCTTCACCTGCGGCTCGCCGAGTACGGTCTGGAAGTGACAGACGCAGAGCGGCCCGTGAGTGAGCAGATGGAGAATCCGCCGGCGGGTGCCGTCCGCAAATCCCTCATAAATCTCCGCTAGGCGCATGGTCGACGCATACCTCCGAAGGAATATGACTCAAGCGGAATTCGGCGCTCTTGGTCACGAGGGTCTTCGGGTTGCGGTCGATGGCGGAGTCCTGCCCCGGGTGATCCGGACGGTGTCCGCGTCGCCGGCACTGGAGAAAGTCATCGAGCGGCCGGACGTTCTGGCTGTTTTCGGAGAGGGGCCGGAGTCTAGTCTAGACCAGCACGATAACGGGCGCGAGGGCGGTCTGGGCGCAGCCGTTCTCGGCCCCGAGGACGGATCAGAAGGCGCAGTCCGGGGGCTCGATTGTCTAGGGAGATCAGCCCGGGGCTAAACCGGGGCCCGGGCGAGACGATGAATGGAATTCAGCGATGATGTTCCGATCACCCACGCACGTTCGTCGTATAAGCCATTGCTTGGCGATTGCGGGTGGGTGTGCCGGGCGAGGGCATTGCTGGGAAGGGGCCTTGACGTGACCATGCGAGCGAGCGGCGATGCACTTTCTGCGGTGACGGATCCGGCGGTCCAATTGCGGCGGGAGCGCCTGTTGGCGGCGACGGCGCGGATGGCCGAGGGCCTGCTGGATTTTCGCGATACGGATGAGGCCTTTTCGGGCGCGCTGGGCTTGCTCGGAGAAGCGGCGGGGGTGTCGCGCGTGTATGTTTTCGAGTCTTACAGGGTGTCCGAGACGGCGCGTCGTTGGTCGCAGCGGCATGAGTGGTGTGCGCAGGGAGTGGCGCCGCAGATTCACAATCCGGAGTTGCAGCACATGGACCTGGCGGAGGCCGGGTTCTCGCGGTGGGATCGGGAACTGGCGGCTGGGCGGACCATTGCCGGTCCGATCCGGGATTTTCCTGAATCCGAGCGGGCCCTGCTGGCGCAGCAGCGCATTCGATCGCTGGTGGCGGTGCCGATTGAGGCGCATGGCGCGGTGTGGGGATTGCTGGGCTTTGACGACTGTGTGAGCGAGCAGGTCTGGCCGGAGCCGGTGGTCGAGGGTCTTCGCGGGGCGGCGCGGGTGCTGGGAGCGGCCTACGAGCGACTCGCCCACCGGCTTCACCGTGACCGCCAGCTCCAAGAGGAGCTCTCGCTTTTGAACGGCGTGCGAGAGGTGATCTTCCGCACCAATGCAGTGGGGCAGTGGACGTACCTCAACCCGGCGTGGAGGGAAATGAGTGGCTGGGGCATTCAGGAGAGCCTCGGTCGGGCGGCGGCGGAGTTCATGGATTCGGATGCCGGCGACGATACGGCGGCCCTGTTGGCGAGGCTGGTTTCGGGCGAGCTGGATGGCATGCGCTGGGAAGCGCGGCTGCGTCTGGCCTCGGGCGGCGAACGCTGGTGCCTGCTGAATGCGCGTCGCGTCCGCGGGCCGGATGACGGAACATTCGAGGTCGTCGGGACGATCATCGACCTGGATGAGGTCAAGCGTGACCAGATCGCCCTCATCGCCGCCAAACGAGAGGCCGAGACCGCAGATCGGGCGAAGAGTGAGTTCCTTTCAACGATGAGCCACGAGCTCCGGACCCCCTTGAACGCGGTCATCGGGCTCTCCGAGTCGTTGCTGGAGGACGGTGCGGATGGCGATCCGGAGCGACTGCGAAAGTACCTCGAGATCATCCATCGCAGCGGGCGGCAGCTGCTCTCGCAGATCAACGACGTGCTCGACCTCGCGCGGATTGAGGCAGGTCAGATCCGCCTCGTCCCGGCCCCGGTCGACCTTGGGGCAGTGGGGGCGGTGAGTGCGGAGGCTCACCAGAGGGTGGCCCGGGCGCGGGGAATCACGGTTTCGTCGCGGCGTGTCGACCGTCCGCTTCGCGTGGCGGCGGACGAACGGCTCCTGAGGCAGGCGCTGGGCAACCTGCTGAGCAACGCGATCAAATTCACGCCGGAGGGAGGCACGGTCGCGGTTGAAGTGGACGAGTGCCCGGGCGGCATGGCCCGCGTCACGGTGCGCGATTCCGGAATCGGCATTCCTCCGGAGAAAGTGGGTTTACTGTTCCGGCCCTTCCTGCAGCTCGACTCCTCGTTGACCCGGAAGTTCGGCGGCACGGGGTTGGGACTCTCGCTCGTCGATCGCATCGTGCGCATGCACGGAGGCCGCGTCGAAGTGGAGAGCGAGGTCGGCCGAGGAAGCGCCTTCTCCGTCATGCTCCCGCTGATCGAGAAGAACACGCCCGGTTCAGGACTTTCCCCATGAGTGCCAAAGTTTTGCTCGTCGACGATGATCCCTACAACCTGGTCACGCTGGAGTCGATCCTGCGTCCGGAGGGGTACACGCTCTTCCTGGCGGAGGACGGAGAGCAGGCGGTGCAGAAGGCGCGGGAGATCGAACCGGACGTCGTGGTGCTGGACGTGATGATGCCACGGATGAACGGGTTCGAGGCCTGTCGTCGCATCCGCAGTGATCCCGTGATCGGGCGGGTGCCCATTCTGCTGCTGACGGCGCTGGATGATCCTGATTCCCGCTTGGAGGGCCTGCGAGGCGGGGCGGATGACTTCATCACGAAGCCGTGCAATCGAGATGAGCTGCGGGCGCGCGTGCGCACGGTGGTGGCCTTGAACCGGTTTCGCGTCATCGCGGAGCAGCGTGAGCGCTTCCAGCGCCTGTTCACGCTCGCGCCGGATCCGATCCTCCTGGTGGATGGCTTGGGGGGGATCGTGAGCCTGAATCGGCGCGCGACGGAGATTTTCGGGCTGCCTCCTGGCGGACCAGACCCGCGGCGCGAAATCGCCGACCTGTTTGTGCCCGACGATGCGGCCACGGTGCGGGATCTGGTGGCCGAGTCAGGCGTGCGCGATGACCCGGTGCCGTACACGCTCCGCACGGCGGCGCGGGCGGACGGCGAGGGCGGAGGTGGCGCGGGGGAGAGAACCTTCGTCGCGCGGGCCACCGTCGTGCCCGATCAAGGCGAGCGGCTGCACATGGTGGTGCTCTCGGACGTCACGGACGTGGTGGCGGCGCGCTCCGCGTTGGAAGCACTGAATCGGGACCTCGATCGGCAAGTCCAGGAGCGAACGCGGCAGCTGGAGGAGGCGAACTCGCTGCTGCTGTCGTATGCGAACTTTGTGTCGCATGACCTGCGCTCCCCTCTGGCGGTGGTGGTCGGCTGCCTGTCGGTGCTGACGGACGACCAGCGCCTGCCGCCGGATGTCTCGCGTTGGATCGGGCGGGCTTACCATGGAGCAATCAACCTGAGCGAGCTGATCACAAACATTCTGCAGCTCGCGCATGACGAGCACGCGGGGATTTCTGCGGACCAGATCGTCGAGGCTGGACCGATGATGGCACGACTGGTCGACCGCCTTTCGGGCCTGCAGCGCGAACCCGTGCCGCGTTTCGTGCTCGGACCCTTGCCGACGCTCCAGGTCAGCGGATTCGTGCTGGAGCGCGTCTTCTACAATCTCGTCGGCAACGCGATCAAGTACTCGTCGCACCGACCGGATCCGGTGATTGAGATCGGCGCGCTGCCATCGTCGACGCCCGCGACGGCGGTGCTTTTTGTGCGGGACAACGGCGTGGGCTTCGGTCCGGAGGAGAGTGACCGTCTGTTTCGCGCCTTCTCGCGGCTGTCCTCGGCGGAGTCCCGGGAGGGGCTGGGTCTTGGGCTCTCGCTGGTAGCGCGTTTGGTGCAGGCGCACCGGGGAAGGATCTGGGCGGAAGGCCGTCCGAACGATGGAGCGACCTTCTTCGTCGAACTGCCGCTGGCTGGAGCGGTTGGCTGACCCGGATGAACAGTCGCTGGACACCCTCGCTGCCGCGTCCTGGGCCCCTCTTGGGAGCGCTCGTGGGCGCGGCGGCGCTGAACTGCTTTCCGCTCGAAGTCATCGGTGATGCCCAGGTGCTGCTGGGACCGTTTCTCTACCTGCCGTTCGTGCTCTTGCTGCCGGTGCCGTGGGCGGTCACCGCGGCGGGTCTGGCTCTGGCCCCGACCCTGTGGACCTTGGGGCAGCCCTTCGCCCTGGTGCTCGGCATGGTGGAGGCAGGAGTCTTGGCGTGGAGTCTCCAGCGTTCCCGTCTGCCCTCGCCCGCGGTGGCGCTGATCTACTGGTTGCTCTTCGGATGGCCGGTGTCGCTGTGGATGAGCGTCAGCTTGGCGCGCGTGCCGGTGGACCTTGCGGTTTTGGACGCCTTAGTGCGCGGCACCACTCAGATCCTGGCGGTCGTGGTGGCGGAGTTTTTGGTGCGCTACACGGGGGTTGGCGGTTTGCTCAGCGAACAGGCGGCCCCGCCGGTCCGGCTCCGCGACGTCGTCTTCAATTACGTCTTCGTCCTCGCGGCGGTGCCCGTCGCGCTCCTTGCGACGGGTCTGGCGGTGCTGTTGCGGACGACCGTTGAACGGGAGGACCGGACCGTGCTGTTTGAACGGGCGCGGCAGGTGGCTCGGGAAGCCGGGCAGGTGTTGCGCTTGCACGAGGCGGCGGTCGCGACCGCCGCGGGCGTGCTCTCTCGCCCCGCAGCGGATCCGGAGTCGGTCCTCGGCGCGATGCAGGTGGGCTTTCCCGGTTTCGCAGCCCTGTTGGTGCTGGACCAGGAAGGTCGGGTGCTGAGCGCGCATGCAGCGTCCGCGCGGCGCCGCCTGCAGGATGCGAACGTCCCCATGCTTGATGCCTTGCGCGCGGCCAGTGGGCTGCGCCGCCTCGGTGTCTCGGGACCAGTCTGGGAGCGCGGGTTGAGCGAGGACATCCTGCTGCTCATCAGTGCTCCGCTGGTGCGAGCGGACGGCACGCGGAGCGGGACGGTGGTCGGCGCGTTGCGGGTCGCCCCTCTGGTAAACGTCGTGTCGCGAATCAGCGATCCCGCCGATGTGCAGTGGGTGCTGGCGAACGCTGCGGGTCAGGTGCTTCATGCATCACCCGACACGGGTCTCACGCCGATGGGCAATCTTCCGGAGAGTCACCTCGGGCGCATCCTGCTGAACCGACCGGAGGAGCCGCTGCTGCACGATGGGACCGTGGCGGGGAGCAGTCGTCGCCTGCGGGCCTACGTCGCCCGGGATGACGACTATCGACTGCTGGTGATCGCGCAACGACCGGCGCTGGCGGCGGCGGGCAGCAGCGTGGGCATCTATGCGATGATGGCGGGAATCATGGCGGGGGTGATCCTGACCGCGGCCCTCGTGGCGCGGCTGGCCGTGGCTCGACTCTCGCAGCCGTTGGAGCAGTTCGCGGAGGCGGCCGGCAAGCAGGCCCGAGCGGGACTGGCCGAGCGCATGCCGGTTCCGACCGAGCGCGTGGCGGGGGAGATCCGGGAAATCTACGCCACGTTCAACCGCCTCGCCGATCGCTTGAACGAGACCTACGCCGCGCTCCTCCGCAACAACCAGTCACTCGAGCAGCGCGTCTCCGAACGCACCGGAGAACTGGAGCGGGTGCGTCGCGAGGCGGTGGAGGCGAGCGATTCCAAGACCGCCTTTCTCGCCCTTGCCGGCCGGGAGTTCCGCACGCCGCTCGAGGCGATCATGGCCGAGGCGGAGTGGCTGCGCGGCCAGATTCGCGAGCCGGGCCTCGCGCTGCAGCTGGATCTGATCCGCGATGGCGGACGCATGTTGCTCGCGGTCGTCGAGGACCTTCAGGAGTTGTCGCGCTTAGAGGCGGGGCGCTTGGAGATCCGACCGGGGCCACTGGAACTGCGGGCGCTGTGCGAGCGAGTCGTCGCGGACGCGAGCGGTGAGGCGCTGGCGCGGGGGCTGGGTTTGACGCTGGAGTCGACGCTGGTGCGCGACCTCTGGGTCGAGACCGATGGCGCGCGGCTGGAGCGGGCGTTGCGCGTACTGCTCCGCGATGCCATCCAAGCGACTGATGCCGGCAACGTCTGGCTCTGCGTCGATGCGGCGGGCTCGGATTTGGTCGAGCTGCGCTTTCGGGTAGTGGACTCAGGGCCGGGGGTCTCCGACAGCCAGCGGGCCGCGCTCCTGCGCCCGGCTTTCCCTGCCGATCCCGGCACTCCGGTGGATCGATCGGCTGGTCTGGGACTGACGCTGGGCCGGCGTCTGATCGAGTTGCTGGGCGGTCGGATTGACATCCATGGCGGAGAGGTCCGTGGCCTTGAACTGGATTTCGTGCTGAAGGTGAAGGCCGTGCCGGCTCCGCTGCCCGTAGCCCCACCGCCGGCGCTCGAGGTGGCCGAGTCGTTTGAGGAGATAAAGCCGCCGCTGCTCATTCGCCACGGGTTTTCCGCCCCGGCGCCCGCCCGCTTGCCCGCAGTCGAGGCCGTGACCGGCGTCGCCCTCGCGAACTGCGAACTGCTGGTCGTGGACGACACGCCGGCGAATCTGGAGGTCATGCGGGCACTTCTGGAGGGCCGCTGCCGACGGCTGGTCACGGTCGCCAGCGCGCGCGAAGCGTTGGCGCTCTTGAAGTCGGAGCGCTTCACCGCGGCGCTGATCGACTTGGAGATGCCCGAGATGGATGGCTTCGCGCTGCTCGATGAAATCCGGCAGTGGCAGCAGGGTGAAGCTTCGCGTGGCTGTCGGTTGATCGCCGTGTCGGCGCATCCCGCCGAAGACATGCGGACGGACTGCTGGGCGAGGGGGTTCGACGAGTACGTCGAGAAGCCCGTCAGCCGCAAGTCACTCGTCGCCGCGCTTTCCGGCTTCGGAAGGTCAGCTTCCTAGACGGGCGCGTCCTGCGGCGCCGCCCGCGGGTCGTCGGCCGCAAGCACGAACGGTGCGAATACACCTGCTTGGGAAGGAGGGAACCGTCCCTGGATGAAGACGCCTTCGTCTCGCTGCTCTTCGTGCTGGACGTGACCCACCTCGTGGAAGCGGGCTACGATGTCGTACCGGCCATGCGGAATCAGCAGCGTGCTCGCGCCGAGAGAGTCGGCGATCAGCTCCAGGCAGCGATCCACCAACTGCTCCAAACCCAGACCCGTCCGGGCCGAGACGAGCAGCCCATTCGGGTCCAGGCGGTGTGCCCGCTGCCGCGCCTCGTCGTCCGCGGCATCTGCCTTGTTGAAAACCGTGATCGTTCGCTTCTCATCCGCACCGAGTTCGCGCAGCACGGCGAGGGTGGTCTCGTGATGCTGGGCGACGTTGGGATTGGTGACATCCAGCACGTGGATGAGGAAGTCGGCGACGACCACCTCCTCGAGCGTGGCCTTGAAGGCCTCGACGAGGCCGTGCGGGAGTCGCCGGATGAAGCCGACGGTATCGGTGACGAGCAGCTTCTGATTGCCGCGTAAGTGCAGTTGCCGCGTGGTGGGATCGAGGGTGGCGAAGAGCTTGTCCTCGGCGAGCACGCTGGCGCCGGTGAGTGCGTTGAGCAGGGACGACTTGCCGGCGTTGGTGTAGCCGACGATCGCCGAGGTCGGCACGGGCACGCGCTGGCGGCGGCGGCGCTGGGTCGAGCGCTGCTTGCGCACTTCGGCCAGTTCCGCCTTCAGGTGGGTGATGCGGTCGCGGACGATGCGGCGATCCTGCTCAAGCTGGGTCTCGCCCTCGCCGCCCATTGCGCCCTTGCCCCGTTGCCGCGAGAGGTGGGTCCACGCGCGGGTCAGGCGCGGGAGGGAGTACTCCATGCGTGCCAACGCCACCTGCAGGACCGCTTCGCGCGTGTGCGCACGATCCGCGAAGACCTCGAGGATGACTTCCTGACGATCGATCACCGCGAGCCCGGAGAGCTTCTCCCAGTTGCGCTGCTGCGCCGGCGAGAGGGCCTCGTCGAACACGATCACGTCCGCTCCGTCCGCCTTGGCCTGCTCGGCCAGTTCCTCCGCCTTGCCAGAGCCGAGGAGCAGCGCGGGGGTCGGCTGGCGCAGGTTCACCAGGGTCTGACGGGTGACGGTCAGGCGCAGGTTCTCGACCAGTTCAGTCAGTTCATCCAGCAGTTCCGCGCCCTCTCCCGGAGCCATGTCCAGTGTCTGCACGCCTACCAGGAAGGCGCGCTCAAGTTTGTTGGACGCAGGAGTGTCAAGGAAGTCAGCCATCAAGTGAAACCAGGAATCAATCAGCTGCCGGGCCCATCGTCAAACTCCCGCCGCCGATCGGGTCATGGGGCGGCAACGTGGCCCAGCGTCTTCACGGGTAGGATCGGAAACGCAGGCAGACCGGTCGCGGTGCGGCGACCGGGGTTCCGTGCGCAGAGAGGCGGCCGGAGGAGGTGTCCAGCCGGAAGATGGAGAGTGTATCGCTGTCTTGGTTACCAACCAGCAGCCACTCCCCACCGGGGGCGAGGGCGAAGTGGCGTGGCGTGCGACCGCCGGTGGGTACGCATTCGAGCGGGCTGAGGCGTCCGGTCGAAGGGTCGCGGGAGAACACCGCGATGCTGTCGTGGCCGCGGTTGGAGGCGTAGATGAACCGACCGGCCGCATCGATCGCGATTTCAGCGGTGGTGCTCGGGCCGCTGAATCCAACCGGAAGCGTCGGAACCGTCTCGATCGTGCGGGTGTGCCCGGTGCTGGCCGCAAAGGCGGCGACGGTGAGGGTGCTGCTCAACTCGTTCAGCACGTAGAGATGGCGACCGTCCGGGGAGAACTGGACGTGCCGCGGGCCCGAACCCGGGGCGATCCTCAACGTGGCGTGGGGATGCGGCCGGAGCGTGGAGCTGGCGCGATCCACCACATAGAGGCGGATCTCGTCGGTGCCGAGATCCGGGACGGCCAGAAAGCGGCCGTCGGGCGAGAAGGTCACGCCGTGCGCGTGCGACGCCTCCTGTCGGGTGGGGTGGGTGCTGCGTCCCGCATGGGCATGGTGGCTGGCGCGGGCCGCGATCCGCCCGTCGGATCCGAGAGCGTAGGCTGACGTGGCGCCGCCCGTGTACTCGGCGACCGCGAGCAGTTGGCCGGAGCGATCGACGGCGAGATCGCAGGGGCCCACCACCTGACCGTCGGGGTCGCCGCGGGGCGCGAGAGTCCCATCGGCCAACGCCTCGTAGGCCCGCACGCCGCCGGGCGACTCGTTGACTGCGTAGAGCGTTGCGACGTCCGGGGAGAAGGCGAGGAACGAGGGATTGGGGGTCTCGGCGACGAGAGTGGGGGTGGACAGGGTCCCGGCTACAGGATCAAAGAAGGCGTGATAAAGGCCGTGACTAGTACCGGTGTCGGTGTACGTGCCGACGTAGAGTGAGAGAGGAGCGGGCGAGGTCACGGGCGACGTTTGACGGCTTGGATGAAGGTGAGGCTCGGGTCGTCGCCCTGGCGGGCGTTGCGCCATGCGAGCAGGCCCACCGAGACCACTGCTCCCAGAATGGCGATGGCCATGTCCTTGTGGGCATCCCACACGTCTCCCTGAGTCCCGAGATAGGCGATGCCGAGTTCGCCGCCGAAGACCACGGCGGCGGCCCACTCGATCAGTTCGTACACCAGCGAGGTGCTCGCGATGAGGTCGACCGGGATCAGGTAGCTCCAGATGCCGGGGCGCCCGCCCGCGTGGAAGTAGAGCTCGCGGTAGGGGAACACAAAGATGAGACCGTAAATCAGGTGGATCAGACGGTCGAAGTGGTTTCGCTCGAAGCCGAACACGGCATTCACCGAATGCCCGAACCACGCCTTCGACCAAGCATCGTAAGGGACCTCGGCATACGTCCAGTGCGCGCCGACCTCGTGCACCAACAGGAACAGAAAGATCAGCACGTAGCTGCCCGCCGAAAGCGGCAGACTCTTCCACGTCGCGGCGAGGTAGATCACGCAGACCGCGACCAGGACGTTTTCCAGCAGCCAATCGTGCGGGTAATGTGCTCCGATCCCCGAAACGACGACGGCGACGAGCAGCAAGCCGCCGAGGATGGCCAGCAGGCGGCGCGAGGGCGGGGACCGCAGCATGGCGTAAACGTCCTGCACTCGTGCCGGGAGGTCAATCCGGCGCGGTTCCAAAGTGGTCCCGGGCGGCGGCGGTCCGATCGGGGATTGGGCGCTCGATCGGCACCGGCTGGGGCCTCGGGCAAACCGAAGACCTCTCGCCCCCCGTGCCGTCGACGCTGCGGCAACCCGGTGGGTTGCCCGCAGCGCGCCGGGAGGCGGGTCGGCTCAGCTCAGCATGTCGGCGACGAGGGCGCGCTCCTCGGCGAGCTCCTTGTTCGTCGCGGCGATCTTCGACTGGGCGAAGTCGTCCATCGCGTAGCCATGGATGACCTCATAGCTGCCCGGGGTGGTGGTGCGGACCGGGACTCCGGCCCAGACGTTGGCGTCGAAGCCGTAGGCGCCGTTGGCCTTGACCGCGACGGAGTGGATCGCGCCTGGAGTGACGAGACTGCGCACGTGATCGACGAGCGCATTGGCGGCGGAGGCGGCCGACGAGGCGCCGCGGGCGGCGATGATGGCGGCGCCGCGCTTGCCGACCGTTTCGCAGAAAGGACCCTGGAGCCACGGCAAGTCGTTGATCACCTCAGTGGCCGGACGCCCGCCGATCGAAGCGTGGGCGAAGGCCGGGAACATGGTCGGGCTGTGGTTTCCGTAGATGAAGATATCCTTCACGGCGGTCAGATCGACCCCGGCCTTCTTGGCCAGTTGCGTCTGGGCACGGTTCTGGTCGAGGCGGACCATGGCGGTGAAGCGCTCGGCGGGCAGGCGCTTGGCCTGGCTGGCGGCGATCATGCAGTTCGTGTTCGCGGGATTGCCGACCACGCAGATGCGGGCGTCGTCGGCGGCGACTGCGTCGATGACCTGACCCTGCCCGATGAAGATCCGACCGTTGTCCTTCAACAGGTCGGCGCGTTCCATGCCCGGGCCGCGCGGCTTGGCGCCGACCAGCAGGCACCAATTCGCGTCCTTGAAGCCCACCGCGGGATCGGACGTCTGGACGATGCCCTTGAGCAGCGGGAAGGCGCAGTCGTCGAGTTCCATGGCGACGCCCTCGAGTGCCTTCAGGGCCTTGTCGATCGGCGCCTCGAGCAACTGGAGGATCACGGGCTGTTCGGGCCCGAACATGGCGCCGGAGGCGATGCGGAACAGGAGGGAGTAGCCGATTTGGCCGGCTGCGCCGGTGACGGCGACGCGGAGCGGAGTTTTCATGGGAGGATTAAACGGGCTGAGGAAGAAAAGGTGGGGAAGAGGTGGCACCCGTGCCAGCCTCTCGAGAGGCTGAGTGCCGGACGGCGTTCAGCGAAAACGCGGAGCGAGGCCGGCGTGCAAGTCGCGGATCAGTGCCTCGGTGGTGGCCCAGCCGATGCAGCCATCGGTGATGCTCACGCCGTACCGGAGCTTGTCCTTGGGCTGCGGGAAGGGCTGGGAACCGGCCTCGAGATTGCTCTCCACCATCGCACCCATGATCGACTGGTTACCCGCGGAGATTTGTGCGAGGAGGGCGCGGAGCACCTCGGGCTGGCGCTCGGGTTGCTTCGCGGAATTGTCGTGGGAGCAGTCGACCAGAATCGACTTGGGCAGCCCCGCCTTGGCGAGGATCGCTTCGGTCTGGGCGATCGATTCCGGCGAATAGTTCGGGCCGGACGCCCCGCCGCGGAGGACGATGTGGCAGCCCGGGTTGCCGCGGGTGACGACGGCCGAGGCGGCGCCACCCAGATTGATGCCGAGGAACGTCTGCGACTGGGAAGCGGCCTTGATCGCGTTGATCGCCGTCTGGATGGATCCATCGGTGCCATTCTTGAAGCCGAGCGGCATGGAAAGTCCGGAAGCCATCTGGCGGTGGGTCTGTGATTCCGTGGTGCGGGCGCCGATCGCGCCCCAGCAGACCAGATCCGCGACGTACTGCGGGGTGATCGGGTCGAGGAATTCCGTCGCCGTCGGCAGGCCCAGGTCCAGCACTTCACGCAGGAAGGCGCGGCCCGAGCGGAGCCCCGCCGCGATGTCGTGCGATCCATCGAGATGGGGATCCATCACCAAGCCCTTCCACCCCACTGTCGTGCGGGGCTTTTCGAAGTACACCCGCATCACCACCATCACTCGGTCCTCCACCTCCCGCGCCAGCGCGGCGAGCCGGCGGGCATACTCGCGGCCGGCCTGGGTGTCGTGGATCGAGCACGGCCCAATGATCAGCAGGAAACGCTTGTCGTCCGTGAAAATGAGCCGCCGGATGTTCTCTCGCGCCTGAGTAATGAAGGCAGCTTGTGCCTCCGTCTTGGGCAACTCGCGCAGCAACTCGGCCGGCGAAGGTAGGGCGCGCGTCTCGACGACATTGATGTCCGAGGTCTGGTGCATGAAGGGGTTAGCTTGCCCCAGCCAAGTCGCCTGGCGCAAGCCTGCGCCTGCGGGACTGGAGACCATCCTTTTGCTGCATGCCGAAACCGGATCCGACCCGGGCGAGGGCGCCCCACGCCAAGAAGTTGGCCGGTCGCTTACCCCCCAGCGACCGGCCAATTGCTTGCCTGGTCATCCCAAAAGTCCCGCTCGGCCGGAGAAGCCAAAACTCGGTTGCTCAATGCGGCAGTCGGAAGAAACTGTTCGTCATGCCACCCGGTGCATTGCGCCCATCGCACTTAAAAATTTGATTATCAAAGTCTTATTAAAATGAAGTCCCGTCTCCTGGGCCTCCAGCGTTTTTCGCCCGCCGGTTGGCTGCACGTCATCGGCGACGATGTGGCCAGTTTTCTTCAGGGGCAGTGTTCGCAAGATGTCGTGGCGCTGCCGGTGGGGCGGGTCGCGTACGGACTTTGGCTCACCCAGAAGGGGCGGGTTGAGGCGGACAGTCTCGTGCTCCGAGTCGGGGAACGGGAGTATTGGCTGTTGTGCGAAGCCGTGGCGGGCGAGTCGCTCCGCGAGCGATTGGAGCGGTTCATCATTGCGGACGATGTGACGGTCGTGGATGCGACGGCGTCGGTGGAGGCCGCGTGGCTCGTGGGCCCGGCGGAGGACTGGGCCGAGCGTCTGGGTGGAAGGGCGTTGGACGTGGGAGAAGTGCGACCTTGGGCGGGCGGATGGTTGCTGCGCGATCCCCGGGCGGGTGGGTGGCGGAGTGCCTGGGTGGGGCCCGCGGGGCTGGCGTCGGCGTGGTCCGCCGGGATTGCCGAGCTCCTGCCTGAGCGTGGCGAAGCGGTGCGGATCGAAGCGGGCATTGTGCGAGTGCCCGAGGACATTGGTCCGGGTGAGTTGCCGAACGAGGGCGGCCTGGAGCAGGATGCGATTTCGTATTCGAAAGGCTGCTACTTAGGTCAGGAGACGGTCGCGCGATTGCGCGCGATGGGGCAGGTGCGTCGTCGCCTGCACCGCGTGCGAGGAGCGGGGGAAGTCCCCGGACCGTCCGTCAAGGATCTCTTTCAGGGCGGACGTCGCGTGGGTGAACTGCGCTCGCGGGTGTCGGATGGCGCCGGCGGTTTCGTTGGCTACGCGCTTTTGGCCCTGCTGCACCTCGACCCATCGCGAGGTCTCGCACTGGGGGAGGCGGAGCCGGAGACGCTGGTGGTCGGCGAGCCGGTCTGACCGGGTCCGCGCGGCCGAGGTGCCTCGGGGAGAGGTGGGAGGCTCGCGCTTGCGGACCCGGGTTTGCGGGACAACCTCGTGCGCATGACTCCAGAGAACGATCCACTGCGGGCCCTGTGCCTTCGTCTGGGGGCGGCCCCGGATCAGGCGGAGACGATGGCGCGTCAGCTCGGGCGGCGCGCGGACCAACTCATGACGGCGCGGGGATGGTCGAGGGAGCAGGCCCTGGCTCACCTTCTACGCTTGGTCACCGAGGGAAGTGCGGGCGTCGCGCCGGCCGGCTTCGAGGGCGGACGACCGCCGGTGGATCCGGGCGGTGGGAAGCCATCCTCTGCCCGCTGACGGGGCAAAAGATCGGGGCGTTTCGGGAGGCTGGAACCGACCGACGGTTCCGAGTCGCGGGTGGCCTGGCGAAGTCCCGCCATGGACGGTGGAGCGGATCGCGGCCCGTGCCAAAGAGGCAGGCTGGATCTGGCTTAGCGCGGAGCGCCCGAGTGGGAGGTGGTCGCGCGGGCTTCGCGGAGCACCACGGCGACGGCCTCGGCGAACGACGGCACCGTGAATTCCGGGGCGGTGCGTAGCGTCTCGGCATGGCCCAAGTCGATGAAGACCGTGCGGACTCCGGCCCGGTGGCCGCAATCGACGTCGCGCCAGCGGTCGCCGATCATCCAGGAACGCGTGAGATCGAGCCCCAGTGTGCGGGCGGCATCGAGCAGCATGCCGGGTTCGGGTTTCCGGCGTGGCGAGGGGGACGTAGGGTCGCGCCCCGAGTCGTAGCAGACCTCGATGCGCGAAAGCTCCGGAATCCACTGCTGCAGCAGGGCGTGTTGCGCCTCGACCACCTCGGTGGCGAGCGTGCCCCGCCCGACGTCGGGCTGATTGGTGGCGACGACGAGCACGAAGCCGGCGGCGGCGAGGGTGCGGCATCCCGCGGGAACGTCGGGGAAAAGCTGAAACGCCGACACGGAGCGCGGTGGCTCGGGCAGACCATGGATGACCACCGGAACGTTGAGCGTGCCATCGCGGTCGAGAAACACGGCGGGCCGCAACGATGAATCCAGAAGTGGCATGGGTGGGCTATCGATCAGGTCATCGGCTGGGTGGCGCCTGGGCAAGGGCGATGTCGTGGTCTCGCGGCGTGGCGAGGCCAATTTGGCTCGCCCCGTGGAGGCAAAGACGGCACGAAAAGTCGGTTCGCAGCTTGTTTCGAGCGGGCCGGCCAGCGAACCCCACCCCATGAATGACTCCACCGTCATGACCCCGGCGCGCTACGCGTGGCTGGTGGTCATCCTTCTCGTCCCGGTCGCCCTCCTGAACTACCTCGACCGGCAGATGCTCGCGACCATGAAGGCCTCGATGGTCGCGGACATTCCGTCGATCGCGAACCGGGCCGACTGGGGCTTTGTGCTCGGCTGCTTCAAGTGGACGTATGCCTTGTTCAGTCCCTTCGCGGGTTGGGTGGCGGATCGCTACAGCAAACGCTGGGTGATCTGCGGCAGCCTGTTCACTTGGTCGCTGGTGACGTGGTGGACGGGTCATGTGACGAGCTTCAACGAGCTCGTGGCGGCGCGTTCCCTGATGGGCATCAGCGAGGCGTTCTACATCCCGGCGGCCCTCGCCCTGATCGCGAACCATCATCCCTCGGCGACCCGATCGCGGGCGGTGGGGGTGCATCAGATGGGCATCTACGTCGGTCAGATTCTCGGTGGATTTGCGGGTTACGCGGCGGACTCGCCGGATCATGGCTGGCGCTGGGCGTTTTCGGTGTGCGGCATGGTCGGCGTGATCTACGCGTTCCCGCTGATCGCGGCGCTGCGCGACCCGGCGCCGGCGGCGCGCAGCGGCGGGGAGACGGCGGGCCCGCCGGGTGCCGGTGCGATCCGCGGCCTGCTCACTAACCGCAACTTTCTCCTGCTCGTCCTCTACTTCACGCTGCCCGCCATCGCGGGTTGGGTGGTGCGTGACTGGATGCCGGAGATCCTCCGGGAAAAGTTCGGCCTAGGGCAGGGCAAGGCGGGTGTGAGTGCGATCCTCTACGTGCAACTGGCGTCCTTGGTGGGTGCGGTGATCGGCGGCATCCTCGCCGATCGCTGGATGCGGCGGAGTGAGCGCGGACGCATCTACACCAGCGCCGTCGGCATGGTGCTTTTCCTCCCGGCTCTCTTCAGCGTCGGCCACGCGGGGACGCTCTCGATGGCGATCATCGGATTGATGGTGTTCGGACTGGGGTGGGGGTTCTTTGACTGCAACAACATGCCGATCCTCAGTCAGATCACGCGGCCCGAATGGCGCGCGACCGGCTACGGCATCATGAATGCGGTGAGCATCAGCTGCGGAGGATTCGGAGATTGGGCATTTGGTGCGTTGCGGGATCGGCACGTGCCCTTGGACCTCATCTTCGGCGCCTTCGCCGGGATCGCGCTGCTCTCGGTCGGAGTGGTCCTCCTGATTCGGCTGCGACCGGAGGAAGCGGTGGCGCCAGCGCGCTGAACACCACTCGCATGAATCGGAAATCCCTCCTGCTCTCCCGTGGATGGTGCGCGGCGGCCGCCGCGGTGTTGGGCTTCGTTGCGTCCGGCGAAGCTGCGCCCTCCGCTGCGACGCGCGACGTGCGACCGAACATCGTGGTCGTGCTCTGTGATGACCTCGGCTACGGCGACGTGCAGGCCAACTTTCCTCAGGGGCTCATCCGCACGCCGCACATGGATCGGCTGGCGCGCGAAGGCGTGCGCTTCACGGACGCCTATTCGCCCTCCGGCCTCTGCACCCCCACGCGCTATGGCCTGATGACGGGCCGCTACGCGTGGCGGACGCGGCTGCAGTCCGGCGTCGTCGGCGGCCTCTCACCGCGCCTGATCGAGGAAGGCCGACCCACGGTCGCCTCGTTCCTGCAGGCGCGTGGTTACCGCACGGCGGTCATCGGCAAGTGGCACCTCGGGCTGAACTGGGAGCGCCTGCCGGGCAAGGCGATCACGGAGTTGGGCGTGGAGACGCCGGACCAAGTATGGAACGTCGACTACAGCCGTCCCTTCGGTGGCGGCCCAACGACGCTGGGATTCGATCGCTTCTTTGGGATCAGCGCCTCCCTCGATATGGTGCCCTACACGTACCTAGAGAATGATCGGGTCGTGGCGCTTCCCACCGAGGAGCGCACGTGGCCAATGCACCCGGGGTACGTTTTCGACTGCCGCCTCGGGCCGGCGGCGCCGGGTTTCGAGGTGGCCGACGTGCTGCCGGAACTGACGCGGCAGGCGGAGCGGTTCATCGAGGACGAGTCGAGCCGTGGCGGACCGTTCTTCCTCTACCTTCCGCTTCCTTCGCCGCACACGCCGCTCGCTCCCACGGTCGAATGGAAGGGACGGAGCGGCCTGAATCTCTACGCGGACTTCGTGATGCAGACGGATGCCGCGATCGGGCAACTGCTCGCGGCGCTGGAGCGGAGCGGCGTGGCCGACAACACCCTGTTCATTCTCACCAGCGACAACGGCTGCGCACCCCAGGCACGGATCCATGACCTCAAGGCCAAAGGCCATGATGTGAGCGGCGGACTGCGCGGAAACAAAGCCGATCTCTATGACGGCGGAGTCCGCGTGCCGTTTCTCGCCCGCTGGCCGGATCGTGCCCGTCCGGCGGAGAGTGGGCAACTGGTCTGCCTGACCGACCTCTTCGCGACCTTCGCCGAGTTGGTGGACGCGGACGTGCCGGCGCATGCCGCCGAGGATAGCTTCAGCTTTGCCTCGGCGCTGCTGTCACGTCCGGGCGTGCCCACGCGCCCGGTACGGGATGCGGTCGTGCTGCATTCAGCGTTTGGCTCTTTTGCCATCCGCGAAGGGGAATGGAAACTCGCCCTCTGCGCCGGCAGCGGTGGCTGGTCGGCTCCGGTGAATTTCGACGCGGAGGAGGCGCGCCTGCCGATGACCCAGCTTTATCACATCGGCGGGGCCGATCGCGGGGAGCGGACGAACCTGCAGGCGGAGCAACCGGAGCGGGTGCAGCGGCTGGAGGTCCGACTCCGGGAGATCGTGGCCGCGGGGCGGAGTACGCCCGGGCCGCGCGCGAGCAATGCGGTGGAGGTCGCGCTGCGTAAACCGTCGCTGCCGTCCCAGCGGGGCCGTGCGCCTTCTCCACCGGTCGCGGCGCCCTCCGGTGCGCGCGACTGATTCCGGTTGAGAATCGCGCCCAGTGGGCCAGCCTCCATGGCATGGCTACCGACTCCTCTGTTTCCGGCGTCCGCGACCATCTCTTCCTGCTCTCTCCGCTGTTTCCCGACGCCAAGCTCGGGCCGGGCCAGTATCACTGCCCCGAGTGCGCGCAGGTCGAGGGATTGCTGAGCTTCTTCCCGTTCCTGCGCTCGCGGATCGACGTGAGCTACGTGGACTTTCCTCGCCCGCGACCGGCCGTCGTCGCGCTGGTCGGCCCGGATAATCAGGGATGCCCGGTGCTCGTGCTGGGTGCGGGTTCGTCCGCGCCCACGGGGGCCAAGGTCGGGCCCGCCGGCCGGACGTTCGTGTCCGGTGCCGCCGCCATCTCCGAGTACCTAGCCGGGGCACACGGCATTTCGCGACCGCATTGAGCGGGCCGGTGCAACTTTGGGAGGGGATCCGGGTCTTTAGGGTACGGCAAAGCCGCCTCCTCCGCCCCGACGCGCCTCATTTCCTCCCTGACCCATGAACCTGTCCGCATCCTTCGTTCGCCCCTTTGCTTTGCTGGCGCTGGTCGTCGCGCCGCTCATCGCTCAAGACACGCCGGCCACCGCGCCGGTGATGTTCGAGCGCTCGTACCCCGTTTCGTCCAATCCACGGATCTCCGTCCGGAACATCTCCGGCAATGTCGACATCGTGGGCTGGGACCGGAACGAGGTCAGTATCGTCGCCGAGAAGCGGGCTCGTAAACCGGAGGTCGCGGCGAAGGCCGAGATCGCCGTGGAGGCCTCCACGGATCGCGTCGACATCGAGACCCGCTTCGAGAAATCGTGGCTCTGGGGCGACAAGGTGGAGGTCGATTACCTCATCAAGGTGCCAATGGGCTCGCGCCTCGAGTTGGTGAAGGTCGTCAACTCCGGCGTGCGCGTCCGCGGCGTCACGGGCCCGGCCACGGTCGAGGCCGTGAACGGAAACCTCGACCTCGCCGGCCTCACGTCCGGGGGAAAATTCCAGACGGTGAACGGATCGATCAACGTGGAGTTCGCCGTAGTTTCGGCTCGGGACGACATCGTGATCGAAACGGTGAACGGCAACGGAACGCTCACCGTGCCGGCCGATGCCGCCTTTGGTTTTGTCGGCAAGACGATCAACGGCAGCATCGAGTGCGACCTACCGCTGACCAAATCGCGCTCGGCGCGTACGGACATCGCGGGCACCGTGCGGTCGGGCGGGGCGAGCGTCACGTTGAAGTCGGTCAACGGCAACCTCCGCGTCCGCGCGAGGCCGTAGCGGGCGGGTCGGAGAAGAGGCGCATGCGGCCGAGCATGACCGCCGGGATGCCCGCCCGGCCGGGATCCGGGGTGATTTTGGGTCCGGTGGGGTTCGGCGATCAGTGTTCGATAACAGTCGGATGCAGGTTGCGGACGGCCGGACGCGTGGTTGCCTAGGGGGGAGGTCTCCTGCCGTCGTCGGCGGGTCGCTGACCACCCCATGCCCCCCCCTTGCTCGCTCGGTCCGGTGATCCGCCGGCGCGGAGACTTGACCCGTTCCCGTGCGGCGGTGGCGCGCGGCGCCCTGACGGTGGGTTTTCTCGGGGGGTCGATTACGGCGCCGAAGACCGGCACGCGCTGGCCGGAGCCGTTCCAGCGCTGGCTGGTCGACCGGTTTCCCGGTCTCCGCTTGGTGATCGAGAATGCCGCTCTCGGGGCCACGGGGAGCGATCTCGGCGCGTTCCGGGCGGGGGCAACTGTGCTCGCGCGCGGGTGCGAAGTGGTCTTCGTCGAGTATGCGGTGAACGACTGCGGCACCCCGGCGGCGCGCCGCGGTCGGACGCGCGAGGGTCTGCTCCGGCAGTTGCTCCGGGCGGGCGTCGACGTTGTGCTAGTCCACACGCACTGCGGGGAGATGGAAGCGGACCTGGCGGACGGCCGGGTCCCGCCGTCGATCGCGGAATTCGAGGAATTGGCCGAGCGGTACCGCATCCCGTCAGTCTGGGTCGGGCTGCACGCGTGGCGGCAGGTGCGGCGCGGGTTGATGACCCCGGAGGAGTGGCTGCCCGACGGTTTGCACCCGGAGGTGCGCGGGAGTCAGGCTTACGCCGAGCCGGTGATCGCGCTTTGCGAGGAGGTCTGGGGTGGGGCGGCAGGCGAGGCGGCGCCTCACGCGGGTGGGGCTGCGGCTCTCCCGGCACCGCAGCATCCGGGATGCTGGGAGCAGGTCCGCGTGGAGGACCTCGCCAGCGTCCACCGCGAAGGTCCGTGGGTGTTGCGCAACACTCCGACCTGCCTCGGCCTTGAGCGCGTGCTCTGGACTGCGGTCCCCGGCGCCCGGCTCCGCTTGCCGTTTCGGGGCCGCGGAGTGGTGCTCGGCTTCGACTTCGGCCGTCTCTCGAGCGAGGTCCGTTACCGGATCGACGGCGGCGCTTGGACGCAGACCGAGCGCGATCGCCCGGAGTGGTGCGGGGACCGCGGCTGGTACCGCCCGGTCATCGTCGCGGACGATCTCCCGCCGGGTGAGCACGAACTCGAACTGGAAACACGGGCCGTCGCGGTGCCGGGTGGGATGGGGGTGGAGACCGCGCTGGGCCTGATCGGAGTCCTCGCATGACCCTCGCCCTCTCCGGTCGGATTATCGTCTCCGCCGTTTTCCTCTCGCTGGTGGCCAGGGCCGCCCCGGTGGAACCGGACTGGGAAAGGCCGACGGCGGAGCGTCGCGCGGAGATCGAGCGGGCGCTGGTGCCGCTGCCGTGGGCGTGGGGGGGGCCGGCGAGCGACCGGGTGGCTTGGAAGCGGGTCGCGGCGCAGGTGCCGACGGCCGACCTGCTGGCGGCGGCGGAGCGTGTCCGGGCGGAGCCGACGGTGGACCTGACGGAGGCGTTGTACCGACGATTTTCGCAGGATGGAAACCGCGCGGTGTACCAGGATGCCAACCGGGAAAGACTGGGGCGGCTCACGCTCTTCGCGTGGGCGGAGGCGCTGCAGGCCGAGGGCCGGTTCCTCGCTCCGCTGCGCTCGGAGATCGAACAACTTCTTGCCGAGCGGACCTGGGTGCTGCCGGCGCACGACCAGAGCCTCGACAATCTTGAAGGCCGGGCGATCGAGGTGGATCTGATGGCGGCGATGAAAGGCTGGGTGCTGGGAACGATCCTGCACTGGCATGGCAGAGCCCTCGGACCCGACGTGACGGCGCGGGTGCGGGCGGAGCTGCGCCGGCGCGTGATTGATCCTTACCTCCGCTCGGCGCGGGAGGGTCCGCAGACGCCGGGCATGTGGTGGCTCCGCACCGGCAACAACTGGAATTCCGTCTGTCACGCCGGTGTGATCGGCACCGCCCTCGCGGGCGCGGCGACGGCGGGGGAGACGGCGGAGATCATCGCGTGCGCGGAGCTGAACCTTGCCTACTACGTGCGCGGGTTCACCGCCGATGGCTACTGCAGCGAGGGCGTCGGGTATTGGAATTATGGATTTGGGCACTTCGCGATGCTGGCGGAGACGGTCGCTCGTGCGACTGGCGGCACCGTGCAGGTGCTCGCCGGCGAGCGGGCGGCGCGGGCGGCGGCGTACCCGTGGGGATTCCAGATCCTTGCCGGGGTCTTCCCCGCCTTTGCCGACATGAACGTCAAGGACCGGCCGCTGCCGTGGTTCGGGGCGCTGGCTTCCCGGCAACTCGCGGCGTCCCCGCAGGGCCTGGCACCGGTCTCCCTCCGGGTCGGCGACCTGCGGTCGCAGATGATCTACGAGTCGGCCATGAAGGTCTTTCTCCCCGCCCTGACCGAAGGCTGGCCGACGGCCCAGCCGCCGCGCGGCGGGGGCCCGCGGCACTGGTTCGACGAAGCGCAGGTCTACGTCGGCCGGGCGAGCGACACCTTCGGCGCGGCGATCAAGGGCGGGCACAACGCCGAGCACCACAATCACAACGACGTGGGATCGTTCGTCGTCGCCCTGGGGGATCGCGCCGTGCTCGTCGACCCCGGACTTGAGATCTACACGGCCCGCACCTTCGGCCCCCGGCGCTACGAGTCCGCCGTGCTCAACTCCTTCGGTCACGCGGTCCCCCGGGTGGCCGGGCGCCTGCAGTCCACCGGGCGCACCTTCGCCGCAGTCGTGCGCGAGGCGCGGTTTTCGGAAGCGGAGGACGTGATCGTCCTCGATCTGCGCGGGGCGTACGAGGTTCCCGGACTGCGGCGGCTGGAACGAACCTTCGTCCTTCGCCGCTCCCCGCACGTGCAGGTCATCGTGCGGGACGAGGTGGAGTTCTCCCAGCCCGATCATTTCGAGAGCCCGTTGATCGTGTTGGAGCCGTGGTGCCGGGATGGCGCGGAGGCGCTCCGGGTGGGCCGCGAGGGAAGCCGCGTGAGGGTCGGCGTGAAGGCGAACCACGCGTGGACTTGGGCCGCCACCGCGATCGAGGAAGACCTGCCCCTCAAGCGTCGGCCCGAGCGGCTGGCGGTGGCGCTGAGCGAGCCGGTGCTCGCGGCGACGATTGAGTTCCTCATCGCGCCGGAGGAACCGGCGCCCCCGTCGCGATGATGCCTGGACCGGAGCGTGATCTCACCACGCAGGCGTGGAGCCTGACCGGCTGGCGTCCCTTCGCGTGGAAGCTGCGGCGCTCGGCGGAGACGGGCGGATTCCTGCTGCCCGATCACGGCCCGTATCCCGCGACCCTGCCGGGCAGCGTGCAGGAGAACCTCCGGCGTGCGGGGGCGATCGCGGACTGGCACTTTGGTCGCGGCGCGCTCGCGATCGAGTGGGTGGAGCACCGGCACTGGATGTTCACCACGATGATCCCGGCGATCGTGCCCGGCGTGGAGTTCCGGGCGGACCTTCTGGATCACTCCGGGTGGGTCCTCCTGGATGGCGTCGTGGTCGGGGAATTCCGGGGCGCGCACCGACCGGTTTGCATCCCGCTCGCGGCCCCGCGGCGCGACGGCCCGCACGAGCTGGCCGTCGTCTTCGACCTCCCTCCGGAGGGGCAGGGTCAGATGGGCTACACCTCCCGGGCGCGGGAGGCCAAGCCGCGCTACAGCTACAGCTGGGACTGGTGCGTGCGGCTCGTCCCCATCGGCGCGGGCGGTCGGCTGCGACTGGAGCCGCCCCGGCCGGTGCGGGTGGAGGAATGGCGCGTCGCGACGGACCTTTCGCCGGATCTTCGTGGCGGAACGCTGACGGTGGAGGTTCAAGCCCTGGGGGCGTGCACCGCGGATATCCTGCGCGTGCGCCTGAAAGATCCGGAAGGTGCGGTGGCGGCGGAGTGGAACGGCGCGTGCGCGGTCGACCGGGCGTCGGCCCGGGTGGCGGTCGCGGACCCGCGGTCCTGGTGGCCGAACGGGGAGGGGCCGGCGGACCGATACGGCCTGCGTGTGACGATTGAGCGCGCCGGCGTCGTCGTCGCGGCGTGGGACGGCGACGTCGGCTTCCGTCACGTGGAGTGGCGGCCCTGCGCGGGAGCTCCGGCCGACGCGCTGCCGTGGCTGTGCGTGGTCAACGGTCGGCCGGTCTTCCTGCAGGGGGTGAACTGGACCCCGGTCCGTCTGTGTTACCAGGACACGACGGTCGAGGAGATTGAACGCCTCGTGGGCCGGTACCGGGAGATGGGCTGCAACCTCCTCCGCGTGTGGGGCGGGGCGGGGCTGGAGCGGCCGGAGTTTTACGCGGCGTGTGACCGCGCGGGCCTGTTGGTCTGGCAGGAGTTTCCCCTCTCGTCGTCGGGCATGGACAGCCGCCCCCCGGACGACCCGGGCTTCGTCGATGAACTCGCGGCGGTGGCCCGGCACTTCATCCGGAGCCGCCGTCACCACGCCTGCCTCCTGCAGTGGTGCGGCGGCAACGAACTCCACGACGACGAAGCGACCCCGCAGGGGCCCCGGCGGAGGCCGCTGACGGCGGAACATCCCGTGCTCCGCCGCTTGGCGGAGGTGGTGGCCGAGGAGGATCCGGGGCGCCGTTTCCTCCCGACCTCGCCGTACGGGCCGCGCTTTCACTCCACCGCGGAGGAATTCGGCGGCGGCGTGCATCATGAAGTGCACGGACCGTGGGGCCTGGACGGATACGAAGGAGACGCCTGGGAGCGCTACTGGCGCGACGACGATTCGCTGTTCCGCGGCGAGGCGGGGGTGGCGGGGGCGAGCCGGGTTGAGTTGATCCTCGAGCACGGGAAGGACGAGCCGGTGTGGCCCCCGGATACGGAGGCGTGGCGCCGGCTGAGCGGGTGGTGGACCCAGTGGGAGCGGCTGCGGACGCGCTTCGCGGCGGCGAGTCTGGTGGAGTACGTGGAGTACACACGCGCGGAGCAGGCGGAGAAGCTGGCGGTGGCGATCCGGGAGACCAAGCGGCGATTCCCCCGCTGCGGCGGCTTCCTGATCTGGATGGGTCACGACTGTTTTCCCTGTCCCTCGAACACCTCGCTGATTGAATTCGATCATTGCCTGAAGCCAGCGTTCGCGGCGGTGGCGAAGGAGTTCCGTACCCCGGTCGCGCCCGCCCGACTCCACTCCTGATTCCCTGCCCCGGCTTCCCACCCGCCGTTCCCGCATGAAACCCTCGTTCACCGCCCTTGCCGTCGGAGTCCTCCTCGCCCTTGCCCCCCTGCTGCCCGGAGCGTCGGCGGGAGCGGCGCCCGCGGCGCGGCGACCGAACATCATCGTGATGGTGACGGACGACCAGCGGTACGACGCCGTGGGCGTGGTGCAGCGGGAGAAGGGTGACCGAGCCCGCTTTCCCTTCTTTGAGACCCCGCACCTCGACCGGCTGGCGGCGGGAGGGGCCCGCTTCCGCAACGCCTTCGTGACCCACTCGCTCTGCTCCCCGAGCCGGGCCTCGGTCCTGACCGGCCGGCAGACCAGCGGTCACGGCGTTCGCGACAATCGGACCCCGTTCCGCTCGCTCGATACCTGGGCGGCGGCGTTGGGGACCGCGGGTTATCGTACGGGCTACTTCGGCAAGTGGCACATGGGCCGGCAGGAGGATCGCCCCGGATTCGCGGACGTTTTCACCTTCATCGATCAAGGTGACTACCCGAACTGCCGGGTGCTCCGGAACGGCATCCCGGAGGAGACCCAGGGCTGGGTGGACGACGTCACCACCACGGAGGCCATCCGCTTCATCGAGCGCAACCGGGCGGAGCCCTTCGCGCTCTACCTCGGCTTCAAGTCGCCGCACGACCCCCGGCAGCCGCCGCCGCGTTATGCCGACCTGTATGCTGACCGGCTGATTGCGGAGCCGGCGAGCTTCCGGGCGCGTCCTCCCTTTCCGTGGGGCGATCCGAACCGCCCGTGGAACCCGGCGTCGAAGGACCGGCTGAACTACTTTCGCTGCCTGCGAGGCGTGGACGACAATGTCGGACGCGTCCTCGACGCGCTGGCGGCGCAGGGACTCCTGGAGGATACCCTGATCCTCTTCTCGAGTGACAACGGCTATTACCTCGGCGAGCACGGCCTCGGAGACAAGCGGTCGGCCTACGAGGAGAGCATCCGCATTCCCCTTCTCGCCCACTTCCCGCGGCGGATCCCGGCGGGCACGCTCGTGGATGCCCTGGCGTTGAACATCGACCTTGCGCCGACGATCCTCGCCGCGGCCGGGGTGACGCCGGGCTGGTCGATGCATGGGACGAGCCTCGTGCCCCTGTTCAGCGGCGCCGTGCCGGCGGATTGGCCCACGGAGTTTCTTTACGAGAACTATCAGGACCCTGAGTATCCGGACGTGACCTTCGACATCCTATCCCTCCGCACGACGGACGCGAAACGCGTGGAGTACCCGGGCCGGCCCGAGTGGACCCAGGTGTTTGACCTGCGGACGGATCCCCTTGAGCTCCGCAACCTCGCGACCGATCCCGCCGCGGCGGCGCTGGCGGAGGACCTGCGGTTGCGGTTGGCGGCGGCGGTGCGCCGCCTGCGACCGGAGGGCGCTCGATGAGCGGCGCGCCGACGTCTTCCGAGTCGCCCCGGCCGGAATCCCTGTCGAAGGCCGTGCCGCTGCGCGAACGTGTGTGGACGGTGGGCACGCTGAAGTACTCCTTCGGCGCGCTGGTGCTGCTCTTCATTTGGCTGCTTCTGGGCGACTTCAGCTACATGCTCCGGGAGCGTTCGGCGAATCCGGTCACCCAGCTGATGCTTAAGAAGTACGAGGCCTCGGACCTGATGAACGGGATCTTCATGCTCACGATCCCGTGGGCAGTGATCCTGCTGGTCGGG
>JBEIGD010000025.1:0-53066 GCA_040382075.1 Opitutaceae bacterium | reverse complement strand
CGTGGGTGCCGACCCTGTTTTGAATCGAGAGAGCCGCGGTGGAAGCGATCCAGGGTCAAACCGCGGATCGCTGGTCAAGCGGCGAAGTCCGGCAGGAGCCCTGTTCTATACGGTCGGCCAAGACCCGGCGGCCTCAGTTCGGACCCGGCGCGGGGGGCGTCGGGGCCGGCGTGGCGCTGGCCGCCGGAGCCGGGGCGGGCTCGAAGAGGTCGGCGCGGGTCTGCGGGAGGGTCGTGAACGTGCTCTCGAAGACCTGGAAGCTGCGCTTGGCCATGAGCTGATTGACCGTGGCGGCCGCGTCGGACGCGGTGATGAAGGCGTAGACCGGGCCGGCGGGGACGGTCTCGGTGGTGCTCCCGGCGACGGCGGCGGGTCCCGCGGACTCGATCGGTGTGGGGACGGGCGCGGAGGACGACGCGGCGGTGCCGGTGCTGGGGCCGGCCGGTTTCGCGAGGTCGGCGAGCGAGCCGAGGGCGGCGGGACCGGTGGCGCCGGCCTTGCCGGGTTCGGGGGCCTTCATGATCTTCTGCTCCGGCTTGCGACCGATCGACACCGTGTACGAACGACCGTCGAAGGTCTTCACGGTGAGCGTCTGGGCGTTGGCCTTGGCGGCGACCGCGTTGGGCTCGGTCAGCTCCGACGTCTCGGAGAACCGCAGCGTGCCGATCGTGCTGAGCAGCGAATCGATCTTGGCGCGGCTGAGTTGCTGCCCGGCGGGTGCGTCGGCGGCGGCGAACGGGTCCTCCTTCTTCGCACGCGAGGCGACCACGGGAGCGGCCTCAGCGAAGGAGAGCTCAACGTGGGCGATGTCGTCGGACTTCAGGGAGAGGAGGGCCGCGTCGGCCCAATTCTTCGCGTCCGTGTCGAGGAACACACTGAGTCGGCTCAGGTAGGCCTTGGTCTCGGCATCGTAGCGGACCAGCCGTCCGCCGCCCTCGGCGTTCTTGCCGAGATCGAGGCTCCAGACCGCTTGGCCTGACGCATTGTTCAGCGTGATGCGCGCGTCGCCGAGGTTGAAGCCCTGGATCCGCTCTGGATTCTGGGAGACGAGACGTTCGACCTTGGCGCCCACGAGGTCGCTGACGAGCCGGGACAACTTCGTGAAGTCGGCCGGAAAGCCGTGGTATTCCTGCACGGTCCAGCCCCCGGCGGACGCTTTGCTCAGCGTGACGGTGCGACCGTTTTCGGTGAGCGTGAGTACGGAGGCCTGATCGATGCTGGCGGCAGTCAGGAGCGGCTGGCCGAGGCGCGGGTCGACACCGGTGGGCTTGGCGGGACGACTGACGAAGTAGACGGCGGCGGACAGCACCGCGAGGAGGGCGACGACGGCGAGGAGCGGTTTCAGTTTCATGCCGAAGGAAGGAGAGGAATGCGGAAGACCGGAAAGGACGGTGAGGACCGAAGGAAAGGCGGGGCCGGAGGAGACGGTGAAACGGCAGGCCGGCTCAGCGGCGGTGACGGCGATGGACGACGAAACCGACGGCGCCGACGAGGATGATGGGGGCGAGCAGATTGCCGACGAGCAGACCGTTCTCGAGGCGCTCGATGTCCTCGCGCAGGGCCTTGCGGATTTCGCGGCGCTCGCCGCGCATGACCGCCTGCTGCGCCTGGAAGTCATCGATGGCCTTCTGCATTTCCGGGGTGGCGACGAGACGGTTGCCCTCGTTGCGCTTGCCCTGGAGCTCGGTCAGCTTCTGCTGCACGTCAGTGATCCGCACCTCGAGCGCGGAGAGCTGTTCCTGGTAGCGACGTTGCGCGTCGACCTCCATCTGGCGCACGACGGTGAAAGGCCGCATCGAGCTGCCCTTCCCGCGGATCGAGATCAGATCCTGTGAGCCGCCGAGGAATTCGAGGCTGTTGCTGGCGAAGGCGAGGTTGTCGTTGAGCGGTTCGGCGGCCTGCACGCCGAGGAAGTTGAAACGCCGCACGCTGTAGTCATCGAAGAGCCAGTCGGTATCGGCGACGACCAGCAGCGTGGAATTGCCCGACGACTCCTTCAGCGCGGGCGTCGTCGGCGGCGCGGCGGGAGCGGGTGCCTTGTCGGCGTCGGTGCCCGGGGCGGGTTCATTGGCGGGCGCGCCGTTGGGGAACGCCGAGGTGAACTTGCCGCTGATGATCGCGGCGAGCGTCTTGCGTCCGGACGGGACCAACTGGCGGGAGACCTCTTCCGGCTGGGCGAACTGCAGTGAGAGCGCCGGCACGTCGCCGCCGGAGGCGGACGTTTCGATCAGCGGTGTGACCGTGCGGCCGCCGGCCTCGATGGCGACGCTGCCGCTCTCGACGAAGAGCGTGGACTTCAGCTGGGCGACCGGCATGGCCTGACGGTTGAGTGACTCCTGGGCCAGGGTGAGCCAGACCGGGTAGCGCACGATGCCGGCGTTGGTTTGGACCTGGGTGGCGCTGGCGAGATCTCCGGCGACGTTCTGCGGATTGTAGGTGATCCCGTAGGCCTTGAGCAGCGTGGGCAGATCGCTGGAGACATTCGGCGGTGCGCCGCCGAACATGGCGGCTTGGCCGCCCTGGCGCTTGAAGTGCTGGGAGGCCGGGTCGACCGCGAGGAAGACCGGCTTTCCGCCGAGCAGGAACTGGTCGATGGCGAACTGCAGCTGGTTCGAAAGCCCCTGCGGGTGGATCACGGCGAGGACATCGAGGTCGCCGGGCAGTGCGGTGGCGCTGGCCTCGATCGGAACCAGCTCGAACGTGCGGCCCCATTCATCCGCGACCATCTGCCCGGTCGGGCGCTGCCGCTGCTGCATCATCATCATCATGTCCATGGCCGGGGCCTGGAGTGGCAGGCTCGTGATGAGGCCGAGCTTCTTGCGCGTGACGGTTTGGACGCTCGCGACCAGCTGGGAAAGATCGTACTCGAGGAAGGATTCGCGCTGCGGATTGAACGACGTGATCGTCTTCTGCTGGTCGGCCTGAGCGGCTACGAGCCCGAAGTGGACTGTCTCCCCCGTGGGCAATTGCTGCGGCTGCAGCCCAGCGGCGGTGGCCTTTTCCTCCTCCGGCGTGTCGGGCCGCGGATCGATGACGTTCAGCTGTAGCTTGCCCCCGGAGGCTCGGACGTACTGCCGGAGCATTTCCTCCACGCGGGTGGCGTAGTTCTTGTAGGTGATCGGCAGGCCCTGGACGGACTTGGAGAAGTAGAAGTCGAGGACCACGTTCTCCTCGACCTTGCCGAGGATGGACTTGGTTCCCGCGGACAGCGTGTAGATACTCTCGGCGGTCGCATCGCCCCGGAACGGCAGCCGGGAGGCGAGGAAGTTGACGAGGACCAGCGCGACGAAGAGCAGGGCGATAACGACGAACTTGGAGCCGGATTTCATGGTACGGGACGGGTGGGTTCCGGAAAGGCGGTGGGGGAGGGGCGATCAGCGCTCAAGCGCGACCACGTTGAGGAAAAGGCAGAAACCCGACAGCGAGAGGAAGAAGATCACGTCCTTGGGATCGATGATGCCCTTGGTGAATGCCTCGAAGTGGGTGCTGAAGCTGAAGTTGGCCAGCAGGTCGACCAGCCACGTCGGGAAGATCGCGGAGAGGAGGGTGTTGAACACGCTTAGACCGAGGAACAGCAGCAGCAGGCAGGCGAGGGTGCCGACGACGAAGCTGACCACCTGATTCTTGGTCAGGGCGGACGCGAGGGAGCAGACCCCGAGGTAGGAGCCCGCCATGAGGATGCTGCCAAAGTAACTGGCCAGCAGCACGCCCCAGTCCGGATCACCGAGGTAGGCGACGGTGAGGGCCATCGGAAACGACAGGACCACGGCGAGACTGAGGAAGGCCCAGGCGGCGAGGTATTTCCCGATCACGGCGTCGAGGGTCGTGACCGGCAGCGTGAACAGCAGCTCGATCGTGCCGGAGCGCTTTTCCTCGGACCACAGCCGCATGCCGGCGGCGGGGATCAGGAACAGGAAGAGCCACGGGTAAAAGTTGAAGAGACTCTCGAGGCTCGCGGTGCCGCCGCGGAAGAAGCCGCCGACGAAGAAGGCGAGGATGACGCTCGCGACGAGGAAGACCGCGAGGAAGACGTAGCCCACGGGCGAGCGGAAGTAACCGAGGAACTCGCGTTTGAAGAGAGGGACAATCGATCGCATCGGGAAGAAGGGGGCGGAAAAGGCGAGGGAAGCGGAGGAGGCGGAAAGGCGAGGGCGCGAGGAGAAAGGGCGCTGGAAAGGCGGAAGACGTCGGCGCGCAGGCAGATCAGACGTCACTGTGCGTGAGGCTGCGGAAGATCACATCGAGCCGAGCGCCCGGTTGGCGGGCCTGCAGCTGAGCCGGGGTTTCGTCGACGACGACCCGGCCCTGCGAGATGATGATGACGCGGGTGCAGATCGCCTCGACCTCTTCGAGGATGTGGGTCGACAGGATGACGGCCTTTTCGGCGGCCATCGATTTGATGAGCGAACGCACCTCGTTCTTCTGGTTGGGATCGAGGCCATCGGTGGGCTCGTCGAGGACCAGCACCGGCGGATTGTGCAGCAAGGCCTGGGCGAAGCCCACGCGCTGCTTGAAGCCCTTGGAGAGCGTCTCGATGCTCTGGCGGCGGACCGGATCGAGGTGGGTCAGGGAGATCGCGCGATCGACTTGGGCGGTGCGTTCGGGCGTGGAGTGGAATCCCCGGGCGTCAGCGATGAAACCGAGGAACTCCTGCACGGTCATCTCGCCGTAGGCTGGCGCGCTCTCCGGCAGGTAGCCGATGCGGCGCTTCACGGCCACCGGGTCTTGCCTCACATCGTGTCCATCGACGAGCGCGGTACCGGCGGTGGGCCGCAGGAATCCCGTGATCATTTTCATCGTCGTCGACTTACCGGCCCCATTGGGCCCGAGGAAGCCGAGGATGTCGCCGCGGTTGACCTTGAATGAGACGCCGTCGACGGCCCGCTTGGTGCCGTAGGTTTTGACCAGACCTTTGACTTCAATCATGGGGAGGGGGAATCGGGGGGAGAAACGGGAGCACCCGCTGAACGGAGAGAGAACGGTAGCCTGCAGATGGGTTTCCGCCAGCTGGGGGAAAGGTTCCGTAAATTTCCGAATGCGGATTTTTCAAGTGAAATCACCATCATTCCGAGTGGCAACGGGGGCGGACTCAGGCCGGGGTGGGGGCGGGCGCGCTGCGATCCTTTTCCGTCCGAAGGCGAAGCTGACCGCAGGCGGCGTCGATGTCATGACCCTTCTCGCGGCGGAGTGTCACCGGAATTCGTGCGGCGCGAAGGACATCCGCAAACCGTTCCTGGCGGGCGACGCTGGGCCGCTTCCAAGGCAGGCCTTCGACGCGGTTGTAAGGGATAAGGTTCACGTGCGCGTGCAGGTCGCGGGCGATGTCGCGCAAGTGCTCGGCCTGGTCGAGGGCGTCGTTGATGTCCTCGATGAGGATGAACTCAAGGGTGACCATCCTCCCGTGTCGCTCAGAGAAGGTGCGGATGGCGGGCAGCAGCTTGCCGAGAGGGTAGGCCTTGTTGACCGGCATGATCTTCTCGCGGACCTCGTCGGTGGCGCCGTGGAGCGAGATGGCGAGGCGGAAGCCGAGCGGCTCGTCGGCCAGCTTCAGGATCTTTGGCACGAGCCCGCTGGTGGACACCGTGATGCGGCGGGCGCCGAAGCCGAGGCCCCAGTCGGCATTGAGAATGGTGAGCGCGCGGATGAGGGCGTCGTAATTGGCGAGCGGTTCGCCCATGCCCATCACCACGATGTTGTCGAACGACGCCAGTTCGCGGTCGGCGCGCGCGGTGAGCGGGTCCTCGCGGTAGCAGACATGGAGGAGCTGGGCGACGATCTCCCCGGCGGAGAGGTCGCGCTTGAGCCCGGCGAGGCCGGAGGCGCAGAACGCGCAGGCCATGGCGCAGCCCACCTGCGTGGAAATACAGATCGTCTTGCGGGAGTGCTCCAGCCCCACGCCCTCCTGAGGAGCGCGGATGATGACCGTCTCGATCAGCGACTGATCGCGGAGTTCCAGCAGCAGCTTGTCGGTGACGTCCGTGGACTGCTTTCCGTAGAGCAGGGATGCGGGCAAAAGATCGAAGGTCTGGGCCAGCCAGCCGCGGAGATCCTTGGAAAGATTGGTCATCTCGTCCCAGGAGCGCGCCCGCTTCTTGTAGACCCAGTCGAGGATCTGGCGGGCGCGGAACGGGGGCTCGCCGCGCTCGCGCAGACGCTCGCTGAGGGACTCGAGGGTCTCTCCGGTGAGCGGGGGGAGGGTGGGAACGAACCGCATGGAAACAGGAGTATCGTCGAGAGATGCTTCCGCGTCTAGAGCCAACCAAGGGCGCGGCAGGGGTGACCGGACCGGGCCGGAGGGGACCATTCCGTGGTGAGAGGGATTGACCTTGGGGGGTGAATGGAGCGGTTTGGAAGGGTAGGCCCGCGGATGTCGCTGCTCCATCGTCACCTCTTCTTCAGTGTCCTGATCGCCTGTGCGGGCGCGGTGGGCCTGTTTGGCTTTGTCCTTGTGCTGGGCAACGCATTGAAGGACCTGCTGCCTTTGGTCCTGAGCGGACAGTTGGAGGCGGAGACGGCGTTGACGCTCCTCGCGCTGCTGGGCCCTTTCGTGGCGGCTTATGCGCTGCCGATGGGGATCTTGACGGGTGTGTTGTTGGTGCTGGGTCGGATGTCCGCCCAGCACGAGATCACCGCGATGCGGGCGGCGGGATTGAGCCTGTTCTACGTGGCCCGGCCGATTCTTGTTCTCGGCGCATTGGCGGCGGCGCTCTCCGCGGCCGTGAACTACGAGTACATGCCGCGCGCGCGGGCGCTCTACAAGGAGACGCTGGCCAAGGCGGTGCAGCGCAACCCGTTGAGTTTCATTGTCCCGAAGACCTTCATCCGCGACTTCCCGGGGGTCGTCCTGTACGTGGGCGAAAAGAAGGGCAATGAACTCCGCGACGTCTGGATGTGGGAGTTGGACCGTGAGAGCCGGGTGAAGCGCTCGGGCCGGGCGGCGGCGGGAGTGGTGGAATACCGCGAGAATGATGGATTGCTCGTGCTGCGCCTGCGGCGGGTGAACATTGAGGCCCGCAAGTCGGATCGACCGGAGGATTTCTCGGTACCGGTGGCGCCCCTCTTTGCGGAGGAATTTCCGATCGAGCTGCACCTTGAGACGCTGTTCGGTCGCCGGAACGTGCAGAAGAAGCTGGCGTGGATGACGCTCGCGGAGCTGCGGGCCGAAGAGGCTCGGCTGGCGGAGGCGGCCGCGGCGCCCGGGGCGAATCCGGGGGAATCGCGGAAGAGCCAGATGAAGGTGGCCTTCGCGATGAGCGAGAAAGGCTCGACCGCGCTCGCCGTCTTTGCCTTCGCCTTCCTTGCGGTGCCATTGGGCATCAAGGTCTCGCGCAAGGAGACCTCCGCGAACCTCGGCGTCGCGCTGGTGCTCGTGATGGGCTACTACTTCCTCAGCGTGTGCGTGGGCTGGCTGGAAGGCCGGCCGGAATGGCGGCCGGACCTCCTGCTCTGGCTCCCGGCGCTGCTGTTCCTGAGCTTGGCCGGGTGGCTCTTCAGCCGCCTCGGCCGGGTCTGATCAGCCCGTAAGCGCGCGGTTGAGGGCGCTGACGATCGCCTTGATCGATGCCAGCTCGATGTTCGTATCGATGCCGGCTCCAAAGAAGGCGTGCCCAGAGGCGGCCTTGATTTGGATGTAGCTCACCGCGCGCGCCTGCGCTCCGCTGCCCAGGGAATGCTCGGAATAGCTGAGCAGCTCGAAGGGAGGAAGACCCGCCTCGCGCAAGGCATGGACGAAGGCATCGATCGGGCCATTGCCCGCGCCGGAGACCACGTGGGAACGCCCGTGGACGGTGAGCTCGGCCTGGCACGTGACCGTGCTGCCGCGCTCAATCGTCCGGAACTCCCCGAGCGCGACCGGCGAGGTCCGCTCGATGTAGTCGCGGAGGAAGGCCTCGTGGATCTCCTGCGGGGTGAGCTCGCGGCCGGTGGCGTCGGCGAGCTCATTGATCGTGCGGCCGATCTCCTTGTGCATGAGCTTCGGCAGCTGATAGCCGAACTCCTGCTCCAGCACGTAGGCGACGCCGCCCTTGCCCGACTGGGAGTTGATCCGGATGATCGCCTTGTAGTTCCGGCCGATGTCGGCCGGGTCGATCGGGATGTAGAGCACATCCCACGGCGCGTCCGGCACCTGCTGGCCCCACGATTTCTTGATCGCATCCTGATGGGAGCCGGAGAACGCCGTGAACACCAAGTCGCCGGCGTACGGATGGCGCGGGTGCACCTCCATGCGCGTGGTGCGCTCGTACACCTCGCGGATCCGCGGCAGGTCGCTGAAATCGAGGCCCGGATGAATCCCCTGCGTGTAGAGGTTCAGGGCCAGCGTCACGAGGTCCAGATTCCCGGTGCGTTCGCCGTTGCCGAAGAGCGTACCCTCGACGCGGTCGGCGCCGGCCAGCAGGGCCAGTTCGCTCGCCGCGACCCCCGTGCCGCGGTCGTTATGCGTGTGCAGGGAGACGAGCGTCAGATGGCGCCGCGTGAGGTGCGTGCACATCCACTCGATCTGGTCGGCGTGGACGTTGGGGCTGGCGTACTCGACGGTGGCGGGGAGGTTGAGGATGATCTTGGATTCGGGCGTGGGTCCCCAGGCGTCGGTCACGGCCTCACAAATCTCCAGGGCGAAATCGAGCTCGGTGCTGGTGAAGCTCTCCGGGGAGTACTCGAGACGCAGGTCGGTGCCGGCGTCGATGAGCGCCTGGCCGTGCTGCTTGAGCCAGCTGATCCCGCGCGTGGCGATGCGGATGATGTCCTCGCGGCTGGCGTTGAACACGTACTTCCGCTGCGCCGGTGACGTGGAATTGTAGAGGTGGAAGATGACCCGGCGGGCACCCCGCAGCGCCTCGAGAGAACGCACGATCAGGTCCTCGCGGCACTGGCAGAGAATCTGGAGCGTCACGTCCTCCGGGATGCGCTTCTCCTCGATCAGCCGCCGGCAGAAATCGAACTCGATCTGGGAGGCGGAAGGAAAGCCCACCTCGATCTCCTTGAAGCCGATGCCGACCAGCAGCTCGAACATCTCGAGCTTTTCCTCGACGCTCATCGGTTGGGCGAGGGCCTGGTTGCCATCGCGAAGGTCGACGCTGCACCACTGGGGCGGTTGGGACAGGACCCGATTGGGCCACTGCCGCTGAGACAGGGCGACGACCGGGAGCGGACGATACTTGGTGACGGGAGCGGACTGCATGGACGGGAAAGGGACGAAGGCTAACGGGGAGTGAAACGACGAAGCAGGAGCGAAGACGAAGCGAGGGGAACGCGGGCGGCGCCGGGCAACGGGGCTCCGGGGCGGCGGGCGGAAACGGATGGGCGGACATGACGCACGATCGGGCCCTCACGGGGCTCGCGGGACCGTGCGTCTAGGTAAGTCGAAGCGCCTGCCGGAAGTATCGCATCCAGACTTCCCTTATCGGCCGCGGGAGCGCTGAAGTCAAGTGGCTCCTCTGCCCCCAAGGCCGGCTCTCTCACCGCAAAGATCTCGATAAAAAGGACTTATTGATCAGGCGAACGGTGATTGGCGTGGAAAGGCTGTAACCACGGAGTGGGGAGCGTCGTCTTGCCCTCGGTGCTCTTCAACCGTTCCATCGCAGCATGTCTGAACCCGCCGACTCCGACTTCGATGTGTCGGGTTGCTTGGTCCGGGTCCGTGCGGGGGATCAGCGGGCGGCCCGGGAGTTGGTGGAGCACTTGTATCCCTTGGTGCTGCGCATCGTTCGCGGGCACTTGCCCCGCCGAGTGGCGGAGGAAGATTTGGCGCAGGAGATCTTCTTGAAGATGTTCACGCGCATGGATCAGTTCCAAGGGGCAGTGCCCTTCACGCACTGGGTCTCGCGGATTGCGTTGACCACCTGCATCGATCACCTGCGGCAGCAGCAGCGGCGGCCGGAGTTCCGGTGGGCGGACCTTTCGGAGAAGGAAGCGGACGTGCTGGACGCGGTGTTGGCGAACGAGCGGGAGATGACCCCGGACGATGCGGTGGCGGCGCGGGAGCTCGTGCAGCACCTGCTGTCGGAGCTGAAGCCGGAGGATCAGCTGGTGATCCGCCTGTTGGATTTGGAACAGAAGACGATTGCGGAGATTGCCACCCAGACGGGCTGGAACGCGTCGCTGATCAAGGTTCGGGCTTTTCGGGCCCGGCGGAAACTGCAGAAGTTATTCAAGCAGCTGGAAAAGTCGGAACGTCGATGAACAAGCACACCCCTCAGGAATCATGGCAGCGGTTGGTGGCGTTGGCGCGGCGCGCCCGGGAGACGCCGCCGGAGCGAAGCTGGGAGGCCCCGCCCGGTTTTGCCACGCGCGTGGCGGCGTTGGCGCACGGAGCGCCGGAGCGGGAGCGCGGGCTCGGCTCCGCGCTGGAGGCCTTTGCGCTTCGCGCGCTCGGAGCGGCGTCGCTGCTCGCCGTGGGCACGGTGCTCGCCACGGCCAACCCCGTGCTGCAGTCGCTGCACGACGAGATCGCGGTGGTCGAAGCGGATGTGGTGACGGATCTGACGGAGTAAAAGATGACCCTCTGACCATGAAACTCTCTTGGAAAGTCCTGTTGGTTTTTCTCGGCGTCTTCCTCGCGGGCGCAGTCGTGGGAGGCTTTGCGTCGCTGCGCTTCGCGCGGAGTTTCGTGCAGACGCGCAGCGTCTCGGGCGATCAGTTTGCCGCGTCCAATCTCAAGCGCCTGCAGGAACGCCTCCAGCTCACGCCGGAGCAGACGGCGAAGATCGATCGTATCGTGACGGCGAGCGGGGAGGAGTTGAAGCGCTTGCGGCAGGATACGACGCGGGTGTTCCGTCAGATGGACGCGAAGATCGAGGCGGAGCTGGATCCGCGGCAGAAGGCTGCGTTTGCGGAAATGCGCCGTCGTTGGCGCGAGCGATCGGGTAACCGGCCTGGCTCGCCTCGCGGGGACGGCGAGCGTCCGCCTCCTCCGGGTGCGGGTGCGGACCGCCCGCCTCCGCGCACGCCCTGAGTCGCGACAAGAAACCAGTTGCGCTACCGGGCGGGCTGGGCACCGTTGTTCTTGGCCAGGCGCCATGCATGGGCAGGCGCGTGAACCCCGCCAGGACCGGAAGGTAGCAACGGTAACGACGACCTCCTAGTGCCGTGGAGTGCCTGGCCACCTTTTTTCCCCGGACGGGTCCGGGACAAGCGCATCGGCCGATTCGCTCTTCGGTGCGAGCATCGAGGATGCCCTTGGAGCCTCGATTGGCGTCGGGGCTTGAGTCACCCGGCCGCTAGAGCAGCGTGAGACCCGTGACGACGTTTCTGATGCCTCGCCGCGTCGGGCTTCTCGCCCTGACGGTCGCCCTGTGGGTCTGCGCCGTGGCTTCGCTGAGGGCGGAGACCGGCGCCTATTTCCCGCCGAAGGACGAATGGGCCCGGCGGACTCCGGCCGAGCTGGGGATGGATCCGGTCCGGCTCGCTGAGGCGATTGCCTTCGCGCAGAGCCGTGAATCCACGCGCGAATTCGATTTCTCCGATCAGGAGCGCATCTTCGGCGCTCTGCTCGGATCGGTGCCGACCCGGCGCGCCGCCACGAATGGCGTGGTCATCTACAAGGGCTACGTGGTGGCGGAGTTCGGCGACACGACGGCGGTGGACCCAACGTATTCGGCGGCGAAGAGCATGATTGCGACGGTGGCCGGCGTCGGGGTGCGCGACGGGCTCTTGGCCGAGGAGGACCGCGTGGGCGCGTCGGTCCGGGATGGCGGCTACGATTCACCCCAGAACCGTGAGGTGACGTGGCGGATGCACCTGCAGCAGGAGAGCGAGTGGGAGGGCGAGATGTTCGGCAAGAAGCACGACTTCGTCGGACCCGAGGCCTTCGGCGAGGGCGCCCGGCCCCCGCGTGCGCTGCAGCGCCCTGGTTCCTTCTACGAGTACAACGACGTGCGCATGAACCGCCTTGGACTCTCGCTGCTGCGGGTGTTCCGCCAGCCGGTGCCCGACGTGTTTGCCGACGAGATCATGACACCGATCGGGGCTTCGACGGACTGGAAGTGGGTGCCGTACCACAACAGCTACGTCGTCCAAGACGGTCGGCGCATGGCCTCGATCAGTGGCGGGACCCGCTGGGGCGGTGGCGTCTGGATTCACACGTGGGACCTCGCCCGCTTCGGCTACCTGTGGTTGCGCGGAGGCCGATGGAACGACCGTCCCTTGCTGCCGCCCGCCTTCGTGAAGGCGGCCCTTTCACCGAATGTGCACGGCCCCGACTACGGCTACCTCTGGTGGCTGAACACGCAGGGGAAGAACTACCCCGGCCTGCCGACGACGGTCTTCGGCGCGCGCGGCGCTGGCAGCAACACGATCACGATTTCGCCCGAGCATGACCTCGTTGTCGTGTGGCGCTGGCACCGCGGCAACGAAGCTGAGTTCGTGCAGCGGGTGATCGCGGCGATTCCGCGTTGAGTCCCCCGGCGGCTTGGTCGGGCTGACGATTTGACGGCAGGCGAGGGCGGTGAAAATGAAACGGGCCGCGATGGACATCGCGGCCCGGGCTGCCTCGGAGAGGCGGGAGTTGCAGACCGCGCGTGCGGCGTGGGCGACGTCGGTCCGTGGGAGCGCCGCTCCTTGAGAAGACCTCAGGTCAGCGTCACACCCTTCGCCTTGGCGGCGCGCAGGAGGGCGTCGGCCATGTCGGAGGGCGTGGCGGCCACCTCGATGCCGCACTCGCGGAAGACGGCGATCTTGGCGGCCGCCGTGTCCTCGGCGCCGCCCACGATCGCGCCGGCGTGGCCCATGCGACGGCCCGCCGGAGCGGTGGCGCCGGCGATGAAGCCGGCGACCGGCTTGCTCACATTCGCCTTGATCCAGCGCGCGGCCTCGACCTCGGCATTGCCGCCGATTTCGCCGATGAGGATGATGCCGTGCGTGTCCGGATCATCGTTGAACATCCGGATCACATCGAGGTGCGACGTGCCATTGACCGGGTCTCCGCCGATGCCCACGCAGGTGGATTGGCCGATGTTCTTCGACGTGAGCTGGTACACCGCCTCGTAGGTGAGGGTGCCCGAGCGGGAGACCACGCCGACGTGACCTTTCTTGTGAATGTAGCCCGGAGCGATGCCGATGCGGCAGCCCCCGTGGCTTTGCGGACCGGAGCCCGGCGTGACGACCCCGGGGCAGTTCGGCCCGATCAGGCGCGTCTTGCGGCCAGCGATCGCGCGCTTCACGCGCACCATGTCGCGCACCGGGATGCCCTCGGTGATGGCGACCACGAGATCCAAGCCGGCATCGACGCCCTCGAGGATCGCGTCGGCGGCGAAGGGAGGCGGCACGAAGACGACGGAGACCGTGGCGCCGGTGGCGGCGACGGCTTCGTGGACGGAGTTGAAGATCGGAACCTTGTGCTCCTTGTGCTCGAAGAACTGTCCGCCCTTGCCGGGCGTCACGCCGCCGGCGACGTGGGTGCCGTAGTCGAGCGAAAGCTTGGCATGGCGACCCCCGAAGTCGCCGGTGATGCCTTGGACGAGGATCTTGGTGTCGGGCTGGATGAGAATGGACATGGAGGCGAGAGGATGAGGGGGGCGTGCGGGGCGCTCAGGCGACGAGCTGGACGATCTTGCGGGCGGCGTCGGCCATGGTGTCGCCGCTGACGATGGGCAGGCCGCTGCCCGCGAGCGTGGCCTTGCCGGCGGTGACGTTGTTGCCCTCGAGTCGGACGACGAGTGGAAGCTTCAGCCCGACCTCGCGTACGGCTTCGATGATGCCGGTGGCGATCACGTTGCAGTCCATGATGCCGCCGAAGATGTTGACGAAGATCCCCTTCACGTTGGCGTCGCCGAGGATGATCTTGAACGCGGCCACGACCTGATCCTTGGTGGCGCCGCCGCCGACATCGAGGAAGTTGGCCGGGCTGCCGCCGAAGTGCTTGATGATGTCCATCGTGCTCATGGCGAGACCGGCGCCGTTGACCAGACACGCGATGTTCCCGTCGAGCGCGATGTAGGACAGGCTGAACTTGGAGGCCTCGATCTCCTTCGGATCCTCCTCATTGAGATCGCGCAGCGCGGTGATCTCGGGGTGGCGGTAGAGTGCGTTGGAATCGAACGACACCTTGGCGTCGAGCGCGAGGACCTCGCCGGTGGGCGTGGTGATGAGCGGGTTGACCTCCACCATCGAGGCGTCGGTCTCCCAGAACATCGTGTAGAGATTGCGGATGAGCTTGGCGGCGCCCTTGGCCTCCGCGCCGGTGAGGCCGAGGCCGGCGATGAGCTGGCGGACCTGGAAGTCGGCGAGCCCGTAGGCCGGGTCGACGAAGACCTTGAAGATCTTCTCGGGCGTCTCGTGGGCGACCTTCTCGATTTCGACGCCGCCCTCGGTGGACGCGACGATCACGGGGCACGACGTGGCGCGGTCGAGCAGGATCGCGAGGTAGTACTCCTTCTTGATGTCGCTCGCGACGGTGAAGTAGACGGTCTGGACCTTGCGGCCGGCGGGGCCGGTCTGGATCGTGACGAGCGTGTTGTTGAGCATGCGGCCCGCGATCTCCTTCGCGTCGGCCTTGGTCTTGCAGAACTTCACGCCGCCCTTGAACCCGTCGGTGAACGTGCCCTTGCCGCGTCCACCGGCGTGGATCTGGGACTTCACCATGGTGGGTCCCTCGGGGAGTTGCGCCAGGGCCGTGTCGAAGTCGGAAGCGGCCTTGGCCGCTACACCCTTCGGAACCGGTACACCGAACGTCTCGAAGAGCGCCTTCGCCTGATACTCGTGAATGTTCATGGAAAACCAGAACGTGCCGAAACCCCCTCGCGAAGACACGTCAAAAGTGCGCCCGAAGCACGCCAGTCGGGATTGCCATTCCAGCTAGCAGGTGGCTTGATAGTTTCATGCAATCGCATGAGGTGCTCCGGGAAGTGCTGAAGAAGACCAGCGCGAAGCAAGTCGCGGCTGAGATGGGGCTTTCACTTTCCCTGATCTACAAGTGGGCCGAGCCACCCAGTGACGCCACCGGCAGCGGCGCCCACAATCCGCTCGACCGCGTCGATCAGCTGCTCGCGATCACCAAGGATGCCCGAATCGCGCAGTGGGTTTGCGAGAGGGCGGGTGGTTTCTTCATCACGAATCCCCAGACGCCGACGCCGCACACGTATTCACTCATCCCGACCACCAACGCGATCGTGCAGGAGTTTGCGGACATGCTGGCGGTCATCGCCACGGCGGCGGCGGATAACTCGGTGACGAAGGACGAGGCGCGACAGATCCGCCGTCGTTGGGAAGACCTGAAGAGCGTGACGGAGGGATTCCTCCGGGCGGCGGAGGACGGTAATTTCGCGGCGGCCCGCGAGGCGCTGCCGGTGAAGCCGAAGGCCTGAGTCCGGTGCGCGGCGGGCCACCCGCCGCGGATCGGGTCGTAGGCCCGCGGATCGGGCGGACGCCGGATCCGCGCTGCGGACTCAGTTCCCCTTGCCGAGCAGCGCCTTCATGAGAAAAGCGGTCTGCAGGGAATGGACTTCCGCGAGGCCGGCGCGGGCGAGATCGAGCAGGGAGACAAATTGGTCGTGCGAGAAGGTCGCCTCCTCTCCGGCTCCCTGCACCTCCACGAAGCGTCCCTGGCCCGTCATGACGACGTTGCAGTCCACCTCCGCGTCGCGGTCCTCGACGTACGGAAGGTCCAGCAGTTCGCGTCCGCCCAGGATGCCGACGCTGACGGCGGCGACGGAGTCGGAGAGCGGATTCTCGCTGAGCTTCTGGGCGTCGATCAGCCGCTGGACCGCGAGGCGGCAGGCGAGGTAGGCGCCGGTGATGGACGCGGTGCGCGTGCCACCGTCGGCCTGGAGGACATCGCAATCGACCCAGAGGGTGTTTGAGCCGAGCTTCTCAAGGTCGATGACGGCGCGCAGCGAGCGGCCGATGAGGCGTTGGATCTCGACGGTCCGCCCATCCACCTTGCCGCGGCTCGAGTCGCGTGTCTTGCGCTCATGCGTCGCGTACGGAAGCATGGAATACTCGGCGGTGAGCCAGCCGCCCTTCACCCCCTGCTGCTTCATCCAGGAAGGCACGCCGGCCTCGATGGTGGCGGCGCAGATCACGCGGGTGGAGCCGAAGGACACGAGCACCGAGCCCGTGGCGTGCGGAGCGATGCCCGCCTCGAAGGTGATGGGGCGGAGCTGATTGGGCCTGCGGCCGTCCGCGCGGGTGGGAAGGGTCATGAGGGAAAGGAGGGTGCCGGTCTACGCTTCGGCCGAAGGTTCGTCGGCGGCCGCGCGCGCGCGGACGTTCACCTTTTTGGCGGGTGCGGGGGCGGCGTTCATGAACGCGATCAGCCGATCGTTGAAGTCCTTGGCCGGATCATGGCCCATGCGCTTCAGCGCCTGGGTGAGTGCGGCGACCTCGACGAGGCGGGCGATGTCGCGGCCCGGACGCACGTAGATCTCGATGTGCGGCACCTTGAGTCCGAGGACCTCGTAGTGATTCTCCTCCAGGCCCGTGCGCTCCTCGATCACGTCGGGATGCCATTCGTGCAGGGAAACCACCATGTCGATCCGCTTCTCGAGGCGGATGGACTTTACGCCGAACATCTCCGCGACATTGATGATGCCAATCCCGCGGCACTCCATGTAGCCCCGATTGAGCGGGCGGCTCGAGGCCATGAGTTCGCGCTCGTCGAGCAGCCGGATCACGGTGAGGTCGTCGGCGACGAGTGAATGGCCGCGCTCGATCAGGGCCAGCGCGCACTCGCTCTTGCCGACGCCGGACTGGCCGCGGAGCATCACGCCGACGCCGCGGATGTCGAGGGTGGTGGCGTGCTCGGTGCCGGACGGGGCGAACTCATTGTCGATGCAAAGCGTGCCGAGGTTCACCCAGTTCATGGTGATCATCGGAGTCTTGAAGAGCGGCAGGTTCTTTTCCTGCGCGACCTCCAGCATGGCACGCGTGGGGTTGTAGTTGCGCGTGAGCACGACGCACGGGATCTGGCGCTCGGCCATCTCCGTGAAGATCTCCCTCTGCCGTTGCTGACTGAGTGTCTTGAGGTACGTCTTCTCGGCGGCGCCCAGGACCTGGATGCGTTTGTTGGCGAAGTAGCGGAAGAAACCGGTGAGCGCGAGGGCGGGCCGGTTGATTGATCCCTCGCGGATGAGACGGTGGAGGCCGCGGTCCCCGGTGAGCAACTCGAGGCGAAGCTTCTCGCGATAGGTCTCGAAGAAGTGCGAGACGGAAATGCCGTGAATCGCTTTAGTCATGGGGTGGGGTGGGACGGAACGTGGGAAGCGAAGCGGACGGATCGGGAGGCGGCGGGGCGCGCAGGTGCAGGGCGGAAGTCGGAGACGTGCGGCGCCGCCCGCGCCTCAGAGATTGAAATCCTTCCCGAGATAGAACTCGCGCGCCTGAAGGTCGTGAATCAGAAAGTCGGCCGTCCCCTCGGTGAGCACGCGACCTTGGTGGATCAGGTAGGCGCGGTCCACGATGCGCAGGGTCTCACGGACATTGTGGTCGGTGATCAGCACGCCGATGCCCTGTGACTTGAGGGTGCGGATGATCTTCTGAACCTCGGCGACCGAGAGGGGTCGATGGCCGCGAAAGGCTCGTCCATCAGCAGGAACTTCGGACGCGTCACGAGCGCCCGCGCGATTTCCAGACGGCGTCGCTCGCCTCCCGACAGGGTATAGGCCTTCTGGCGGGCCACGTGGAGAAGATTCAGGTCGGTGAGATGGCGTTCGACGCAGGATGAACGCTCCCGCCGCGGGATCCCGATGGCCTCGGCGATCGCGAGGATGTTGTCCTCCACCGATAGCTTGCGGAACACCGACGCCTCCTGCGGCAGATAACCCAGACCAAGGCGCGCGCGTTGGTGCATCCCCAGCCGCGTGAGATCGCGCTCGCCGAGGGCGACGCGGCCCGCGGTCGCGGGGACCAGACCCACGATCATGTAGAACGTCGTGGTCTTGCCGGCCCCGTTCGGACCGAGCAGACCGACGACTTCGCCAGCACTCACATGGACGTTCACCCCGTTCACCACGGTGCGCGCGCCGTAGACCTTGATCAGGCCCTCGGTGCGGATCTCCGTTGGGGACGAGGCGGTGGGGGAACTCACGCGATGCGGGGGTTGGAAAGGTTAAGGACCAGGGTTGGCGGGCGGACTCGGTGAGGACGTCGCCTCCGTCCCCGGCTTGGGCGTGGGAGGAGCCTCCTTGCGGTCGAAACCGAGATCAATGATGGGCGGACCTTGGAACACGCTGTTCTCGACGATGACGCGCCGTTGGCCACGGAGGAGGATGATGCGCGTTCCCCGCTCGGTGTAGGGGCCCGAGTGGTCGATCACGACCGGGGACTCGGTCAGGATGATCTTTTCCTCCAGCGGCAGCACCTCGGCGCGCCCGCAGGTCACCTCGCGATCACCCTGCACGATGCGGACGCGGCCGGTGGCCACGAGACTCTTGAATTGGTCGAGCTTCGCGACCGTGTCGGTGGTGTTTCCGATGCGGCTGGCAACGACCTCAAGATGATCGCAGGTCAGGCGCAGATTCGTACCGGTCACCACGACGTTCTGATCGAAGATGGCGATCGTCTCCTTGTCGGTGCTGCGCATCTCCAGCGAGCGGCTCTCGATCACCGTGGGCTGCGCGGGAGTGTTGGCCGCGGCCGTGGCTGGTGCGGCGGTTCCGGTTGGTGGCGTGCTGGCACGGACGTGTGCCGGGAGACCGGCGAGCAAGCAGGCGAGGGCGGCCGGAACGAAAGAAGACAGGAGCGGGCGGTTCATCGCAGAAGATCGCGGATCTCGGTTTGGAAGACGACACGGGCGCCGGCCCGAATCAGGATGCGCTTGGCATCATGCTCGTAGCGCCAGTCGGTGCCGATGAGCTCGAAGGTATCGTGGACCACGCGGACTGATTCCTCGCCGAAGACCACGCGCTCGTCGAGCCGGACCGTCGCGGCCGGGCTGACAAAGACCGTCTCCACGCGCGCATCCGCATCGCCCGAAAAGACCGTGAGCATCATGTCGCGCAGCCGGGCCTCGGTCTTACTCGCGACGATCGCCTCGCGACCGCGGACGAGCATGGTCCGGAACCCCTGGTCATTGAATGACGGCAGCGAAAAGTTCAGGATGGGCGCGTTGGCCTGCACCTGCGGTCCGGCGGCCTGGAGGGGCGCGGTGGCGAGGAGGGCACAACCCAGCACGAGGCGAGCGAGCGGGTTCATGGCTGGCTGGGGCGGACGCTGACCTGGGCGAGGATGAAGTCGCAGACCTCGCGTACCGCACCCGCGCCGGCTGGACGTTGGGTGACGTGATCGGCTGCGCGCAGGGCGGCTGGCATGGCGGTGGGCACGGTGGCGCCGACACCCGCCCACGCGATGGCCGGCGCGTCGATGTCATCGTCCCCCATGTAACAGCACTCTGCCGCGGATAATCCCAGACGCTGCGCGAGCTCCGCGAGGGCTTCGCGCTTGTCGGATCGGCCTTGGATGACGTGCGGAATTCGGAGTTCCTCGGCGCGACGCGCGGTGGCGCCGGAGGGACGTCCACTGATCCATGCCACGGTGAGACCTGCCTTCAGCAGGCGGGCCATACCCATGCCATCGAGGACCGAGAATCCCTTGGTCTCCGAACCATCCGACGACACGTAGATCGTGCCGTCGGTGAGGATCCCGTCCACGTCCAGCGCCAGCAGGCGAACCCGCGCCCACGCCCGGGGTGAAACGGGCTTGGCGCGGGAGGAACGACGGGAGGACGGCGACGACGAGGCCATGATCGAGTGGGGGATGGAGTCAGCCCATCCAGTCGGCGATGCGGGCGATGACTCGGTCGCGGCTGGGGCGGAACTCCGCCTCCAGTTCCGGCGCAAACGGCACCGGAACATCGAGCGCGGCGATCCGCAGCGGGGGAGCCTCGAGATCGAAGAAGAGCGTCTCGGTCAGGCGCGCGACCAGCTCGGCGCCGAATCCATGGTTGCTGCGGCCCTCGTGCAGGACGATCAGCCGGTGCGTGCGCCGGACGGAATCGGCGAGGGCCTCCAGCCGCAGCGGGGAAAGGGCGCGGAGATCCCAGACCTCGAGGGTGCGTTCGTATTCCGTGCGGAAGTAATCGGCGACCTCGAGTGCGGTCAGGGTCATTTCCCCGTACGTCACCACCGTCGCATAGTCGCCGGCAGCCAGGCATTGCGGCTGCCAGACCTCGCGAAAGGCAGGGTTCCAGCGGACGGTCTGCTTCCGACGGCGATAGAGCCCCTTGTGCTCGAACAGGAGGACCGGATTGTCATCCTCGTAGGCGGCGAGCATCGCATCGAATGCATCCTGAGGGGTCGACGGGTAGAGGGCCTTGAGGCCCGGCATGCTGAGGAAGAGCGATTCCAGTTCCTGGGAGTGGAACGACCCAAACGTCAGGCCGCCTCCGCAGGGCAACCGGAGGACCAGAGGGACCCGGGCGCCGGAGCGGAAGTGGTAGGTGGCGGCGTTGAGCGTGAGCTGGGTGATGGCCTCGGTGGCGAAGTCGGCGAACTGGAACTCCTCGATCGGTCGGACTCCCCCGAGGGCCAAGCCGATCGCGTAGCCCGTGGAGGCGCTTTCCGCGAGCGGGGTGTTGAGCACCCGGCTGCGGCCAAAGTCGCGCAGCAGCCCCTCGGTGACCTTGAACGCGCCGCCGTAGGTGCCGATGTCCTGGCCGAGGACAATGGATTCGGGACGTTCGGTGAGGATCTTGCGGAGCGCGGCGTTGAGTGCCTGGGCCTGATTGATCGGCGCGCTGGCCGGGTCCTCCGGCTTCCAGGACAGCGGTGCCGCATGGGGCGCAAACACATCGGCGACCAGTTGGGCCGCGCTGGCGGACGGGCGGGCGGTGGCTAGCGCCTGCTGGATGCAGGATTCGATGTACGGGCCCAGTGCCCCCTCAATCTCCGCGAGCCGATCGCTCAGCCCTCGTTGCTCCAGGGAGAGGCGGAAGCGCGGCAACGGATCGCGGGCCTGGATCTCCTCGTTCTCCGCCGGGCTCAGGTAATCGCAGGTGTCATAGGCGGCGTGTCCGCGGAGCCGGGCGCAGTGGGCCTCGATCAAGATGGGGCGGGACGTCGCGCGGACCTTTTCGATGGCGGCGCTCAGCTGGCGGGCGACCTCGGCGACATCGCCGGTGGTCGTGTCGATCCGCAGCCCCTCGATCCCGTAGCCTGCGGCGCGCTGCCAGAGCTCCGCGCGGCCGGAAAACTGTTCGTTCACCGGCGTGGAGTAGGCGTAGCCGTTGTTTTCGACGACGAAGACGACCGGTAGAGAGAGGACGGAGGCGAGGTTGAGGGACTCATGGATGTCCCCGGTGGAGGAACCACCGTCGCCGAAGAACGTGAAGCCGACGGCCGGGCGCCCGTGCCGCCGCTGGGCCTCGGTGAGGCCGACGACGTTGGAGAGCATGGCGCCGAGATGGCTGATCATCGGCAACGAGCGATTTTTGGGGTCGCCGTGGTGAACATTGCCCTCGCGGGCCTGGGTCGGGCTCTCGGCGTTGGCGCAATACTGGTTGAGATGATCGACGAGGTGGGAGCTCCAGACCAAGTGTCCGCCCAGGCCCCGATGCGTGAAGGAGATCACGTCGATGTCCTTGCGGGCGAGGAGCGTGAGCGGCGTGATGAGCGCCTCGTGTCCCTGACCCCCGGTGACGGTGCCCTTGATCAACCCCTGTCGGAAGAGGTCGAGGATGCGATTATCGACGGTGCGCGCGTAGAACATCCACGCGTACAGCCGGAGAAGGGCCGGGACCGGGTCGCTGGCGGTGAGTTCCGCGGGATCGAGGTCGCGATCACGGAGGACCGCCGGAGCTTCTGGGAGAGCCATCGCGTGGAGGGTGGCGTGATGGGCTGGCGTGCGCAAGCGCGGGGCGAGGAACGGGACGGCTGAAAACGAAGCGGCCCCGGAGGTCGTCCGGGGCCGCGGGGGGGAGAGGGTAGGTTTTGAAGCAGCCCTTAGGGCGCCTTGGCGACCGCCGGCGGGGGCGGCAGCTGAGCGGCCGAGCTTTCCGTGGCGCGCTTGGCGACCATTGCGTGGATGCGCTGGATCTCGAGTTCGGCGTTGCGCTTGTCGATGCGGGCCAACTCGACCTTCTTCAGCAGCTCGAATGACTCGCGACCGGAGGTCTCCTTCTGCTTGCGAAGGGCGACCAGTTGTGCCTCGAGGTCGGCGACCTGCTTGGTGGAAGCCTCGGCTTGGGCCGTGTACTTCTTGGTGGCGTCAACGATCTCCTGGCCTTGAGCATCCCACTTGGCGCGGCGATCGGCGTCCTTCTTGGCCGTCTCCTCCTCGCGCTTGCGGGTCCGCTCGTCGGCATCGGCACGGGCCTTGGCCTCGATGTCGTCCTTCTTGCGCTTCTCGTCAGCGATCTTGGCGGCGACTTCCTTCTTTTTCTGCGCCTCCTTGACCTGCTGTTCCTGGGCGAAGTTGAAGTAGTAGACGCCAAACAGTGCGCAGAGCACGAGGGGCGTGATGACGTAGAACTTGTTCATGTCGGCAGAGGGGGCGTGAGATCAGCTCTTGGATTTGGCAGCGGCAGCAGCGGCGGCCGCGGCGGCTTCGGCGCGCGCTTTGTCGGCGGCGTCGATCTTGTCGATAACTTCGGCGAGACGTTTCGCATTGGACTCGGCCTGCTTGACGAACTGACGCAGGAAGGCCTCCTCCTCGCGATTGAGTTTCTTGGCGTCATCGACCTTGGCGATGGCCTCGCGCTCGACGGTGATCTCCTTGGTGAGTCGATCCACCTGCTTGGCGAGCTTCTCCTGATCGCGGTAGGACTTGTCGCGGGCATCGATGGCGGCTTGACGGGCATCCTTTTCCAGACGGTCCTTCTCGTCGCGCTCGATCTTCTCCTTCTTGCGCTGCTCCTGGAGACGGATGGCGTCTTCCACGGCAACCCGGCGAGCCTGCTGCTCTTCCTTGATCTTGCCTTCCTTGGCCGTGCGAATCGCGACCTCCTTCACCCTCTGTTTTTCGGCGTACTTCGTGGCGAAGTTCCAGTAGAAGCCTCCGAAAATGAGGAGGCTGATGAGCGGGACGATGACGTAAGCTTTGTTCATGACGGGGGTCTTAGGCGGCGGGTGAGTTGGCGAGCGCTTCGCGCTCCTTGATAGCGTCTTCGATGGCCTTCTTCAGGCGTTCAGCATCTTTTTCACCCTCCGGGTATTTGAGGGAGGTGTTGATGGCTTCGAGCGCCTCAGGAAGTTTCTTTAGCTCGTAGCAAATGTAGGCGAGGAACGTGTAGGCCTGCCAAGGCTTGTCCAGCTTGTGGGTGACCGCCTGGCTCGCGAACGAGTACGAGTCTTCCAGCTTGTCGAGCGCGTAGTAAATCTGCGCGATCGTGAGGTAGAGCGAACCGGAGTCCGGGAACTGCTTCGTCGCCTCCTTGAGTACTTCGATGGCGCGGGCCTCGCGACGCACCTGCTGGAGCGAAGCGGCCAGGAGCTCCCAATTGCGCTGTTCGCTGTCGATGGAACCATCGCGCAATCCCTTCTCAAGCAGCCCGATCGCCTGATCGTACTGCTGCATGTTGAAGTAGATGCCGACCAAGTTGAAGTTATCCTTCGGCGTATTCATCGCCTCGTAGACTTGGGCGCGCTCGATGGTCAAGGCAGCGCGAAGGTCCTGCTGGAGATTGAGGTACGTCGAGGCCAGCTGGGCCCAATAGGTCTTGTTCTTCGGGGCGATCTTGACCAGCAGCTCGAGGATCTCGGCCGAGCGGGCGGTCTGGTTCTGCTGCTGAAGGGTGGCGAGGAGCAACACGTAGAACGTGTCCTTAGGACGCACGGTCATCTCCAAACCCTTCTCAACCTCTTCCTGCGACCGGCGGATCAGGGCCATGTCGACATTGTTGGGGTCGATCTGGGCCTGATTGTACAGGAGCGAGGCGAAGAACAGCTGAGCATCAGGATTCGGCTTCGTGTTCGCCTTGGACCACTGCTCAAGATACCTCGCGGCCTTGTTGTAGTTGCGCATCAGGGCCTCGCGGGACTTCGCATTCACCGCCTCCTGATAGAAGAGCTGAGCGAGGAAGTAGCGGAGCTCCTGGTTCACCTTCGGCTCGAAGTAGCCATGGCGATCGGAGACCAGAACGGCGGTTTCGAGCGGATCGATGGCCTTGGTGTACTCGGCCTGCGTGAGCAGGATCTGCGCTTTGACTTGGGAGAGGACAGCGATGTCGTAGCTCTCGGGTGCGACACCCTTGAGCAGACGGTCGATGATCGAGATGGCCTCAGCGTAGTTTTTCGAGTCGGTGGCGGTGCGGATCTTGGCCAGATCCTCGGACACCTTCTCGCTGAGTTCTTTTTTCGGTGCAGCCTGCTGGCTCCATGCCGGAGCGATGGTGCAACCGAGGAGCGCCGCGAGGCCAAGGGCCGTCGCAGTGCTTCGGAACGGGAGGATTAGAGAGGAGAAAGTCATGGAAGGGATCTTATTCCTCGGTGATGCTGAACACGATCGGCACCTGCATCTTCGTATTGACGTTGCGGCCGCCCTTCTTGCCGGGGCGGAACTTCCACTTGGAAACGGCCTGGACGGCGGCGGCCTCGAACTCACGCTGCGTGGAGCGGATGGCGTAGGCCTCGCGGACATCGCCGTTTGAGTCGACGATGAAACCGACCAGCACTTCGCCGGTGATGCCGGCGCGGCGCATCTCAAACGGATAGACCGGCTTGGCTTGGAAGCGCGGCGATGGGATCTGGTCGAGGTTGGCCAGGTCAAACCGGTCCTTCATGCCCTTGCCCATGTTGCCCGTGTTCGGGCGACCGGTCGGGATTGAGATGACGCCCGTGGGGCGATCCAGACCGGGAGGGGGAGGCGGCTGCAGCTTTTGGACGAAGGACTCGACGGTGACCTGAGCGGGGACGTCAGCGGCCATCGGAGGAGCCAGCTCGACGACCTCCTCCGGCGGCTCATCCGTCTCAGTCACCTCCACCTCCTCAGGTTCGGGAGGTGGCATCTGCATGAGCTCGATGGTGGTGTCTTCCTCGGCGACTTTCTTGGCGACGGCCTTGGCCTCGGGGAACAGCTGTTCACCGAAGAGGAAGCCGCCGTGCAGGAGTGCGGAGAGAAGAAGGCCGATGATCAGATCGCGATGCATGGCTGAAGAGGTTGCGGATTACTTACCCGTGGCGCGCCAGACCGTTTCGACTGAGACCTGCTTGATGCCCGCTTTGCGGACTTCGTCCAGGACCTGAATCGTGGCACCGTATTTGGCGCGATCGTCGGAAGCGATGAGCACGCGAGGCGTGGCCACGCTGTTGGCGTAGTTGGCGAGACGCGGAGCGACCTCGTTCATGCCGATCAGCTCCTTGTTCCAATAGAGCGTACCGCCATCGGAGACCTGCAGCGTCACGTTATCATCCGTATCCGGCGGATTGGCCGAGGGAGGAGCGGCGACGGGCAGATTGATGGGGAGGGACTGGATCTTGTTCAGCGAGAGCGTGAACAAGACGAAGGTGGCGAGGAGGAAGAAGATGACGTCAATGAGAGGAATGATCTCAATGCGTGCCTTCTTGGCGCCTTCGCCGGGGGAAGAGGGAGCTCCGGACATGGTAAGAGGAGTCTGGCCGAGTGGCGGGTGGGTGGGTGCCGGAGAGTTACTGCGCCGGACGCATCCGCGTCTCGATCAGGACCTTTTGGATGCCTGCCTTGCGCACTTCGTCGAACACGTAGCGGGCTTGGCTGAAGAAGGCGTTCTCGTCCCCGTTGATCAGGATGCGAGCATCTGGCCCCATCGCCTGCTTGTAGGCCTGCAGGCGGACGAGGAATTCGTCGAGGGTGATGGGATCCTTGTCCCAGGCAATCGTGCCCTCCTGAGTGACGGTGATCGTGACGCCCGTGGGATCGCGGGGCTCACTCGTCGACGTGCTCGGGAGACTGACGGGCAGCCCCCCGGACTTGTTCAGCGAGAGCGTGAAAAGAACGAAGGTGGCCAGCAGAAAGAAGATGACGTCAATGAGAGGGATGATCTCAATGCGCGCCTTCTTGGTACCGCTAGAGCCGCCGCCGCCGGAAGGGGAGCCTGACATGGATGACCGAGAAAGAAGGTTGTTCTGGGACGGACGGGGGAGCCCGTCGCGTCAATCAGCCAAGGCGGTTAGACCGCTGCCTCTGACTTCTTGATGATCAGCTCAATCGCGTTCGACGCGTCCGAGATGTCGTGCTTGGCGTCCTCGATCTTCGAATTGATGAAGTTATAGGGCAGCAAACCACCGATCGCGATGCCCAGACCGGCCGCCGTAGCGATCAGCGCTTCAGCCACGCCACCGGTGATCTGACCGGCCGCCGCAGAGATGTCGCCGCCCGACAGAGCGCCGAAGGTGTTCATCATGCCCGTCACGGTACCAAGCAGACCGAGGAGCGGAGCAGAGGTGATGCAGGTGTCGAGCGTCGACATGCCCTGCTGGAAGCGCGTGAGTTCCTGGTTCGAGGCGCGCACGAACGCATTGTGCATCGAGTACTCCTTGTGCGTGAGCGCGTAGACGAGGATGCGGGCGATGTAGTCCTTGCTCTTGCGCCCAAGTGCCACCGCGCCCTCGATGTCGCGAGCCTCGACCTTCTCCAGCATCTTCTCGACCACCTCGCGCTCGCGCGTGGAGGCCTCGCGGATCGCGAAGATTACGCGTTCAACTGCGACGGTGAGACAGAGGAAGGAAACGATGATGATCGGCCACATGATGTACCCTCCATGCTTGAAGAGCTCCATCGGAGTCTGGCCCATGAGGAATGCGAGCGGGAGGCTAGTCGTGATCATGATATTTTTCGGAGGTCGGGTGGAAGGTTGGGGAAAAAAGCGCGTCGAACAGGGGTTACTGCAAGAAGAGGGTGGGATTTTGACGGTGAACCAAGCGTTTCGCTCAAAAAAATCAACTTGAGCCGGTCAAAAGAGCAAGGTTGGGGCCAAAGGAAAGAAAAAGGAGACCAATTTGTGAGGCTATTAGATCACGTGCCGGGTTTCGCTTCAGCTTGTGCTGGATGCCGCACACGGGGTCGAGGGTCGCGGGGTGCGCCGTTAGGTGCAGGGGGAACTAAAAATTGAATGAAAACAACTGACTCGGGAGGCGACTAACGCCGCAGCGCGTTTGCCCTGTCAAACGTTCTTTTTTCTCTTCGGCTCCCTCAGGTGAAACATCGGGGTTACGATGGCTGCCCGGCTAGGACTCGAACCTAGACAAGCAGAGTCAGAATCTGCTGTGCTACCATTACACCACCAGGCAGTGGAAAGACGAAGGGCGTCCAGTTTTTGAAGGGCGTCAATGCGACGGCACTACCCCGCCGAAAGTGGAGCCGGCGACGGGAGTTGAACCTGCAACCACCTGTTTACAAAACAGGTGCTCTGCCATTGAGCTACGCCGGCAAAAGGGGCACGGGGTGATGCCTCTTGTAAACTACGGACAGCCAAGAATTAGTGAAAAAGAACGCTCTCAGAGATCAGCGGGAAAGTCTGCTTGGTGGCTCCCCGGGGACTCGAACCCCGAACCAACTGATTAAGAGTCAGCTGCTCTACCATTGAGCTAGGAAGCCAGCGAAGCGGAGGGGCGAAAAGTCATGAATCGGGCGGGAGTGTCAACAGCATTTCGCGGGTGAACGCGCTCTCAGCGGGGGTCTGCGAGTCCGGTCGGCGGTTCAGCGATCTGCACTGGCGTTTCGTGGCATGTGTGCCGATGGTCGAGGGCGCCATGCCAGACTCGCTGCCCCAGTTCTCCGATGTCCAGGACGCCGCCGTTCGGCTGCGCGGGCGGGTGCACCGCACGCCGGTGATGCGGTCGGCGACCTTCGACTCCCTCTGCGGCAGCCAGGTGTGGTTCAAGTGCGAGAACCTGCAGCGCGCCGGTGCTTTCAAGGCCCGGGGGGCGTTCAACGCGGTATTTTCGCTCACGGACGAGCAGGCGCGGGGCGGGATCGTCACGCACTCTTCCGGCAATCACGGGGCCGCAGTCGCCTTGGCCGCCCGGGAGCGCGGGGTGCGCGCCGACATTGTCGCCCCGCGCGGCACCGCCGCCATCAAGTGCGCCGCCATCGAGCGCTACGGGGCGACGTTGCACCTGTGCGAGCCTACGCTCGCCGCCCGGGAGGAGCTGGCGGCCGCCCTGCTCCGTGAGCGCGGAGGGACGCTGGTGCATCCGTTCGACGATCCGCTCGTCATCGCCGGGCAGGGAACCGCTGCGCTTGAGTTGCTGGAGGAAACCGGCCCGCTCGACGCCCTGCTGGCGCCGGTCAGCGGAGGGGGATTGCTCTCCGGGACCGCCCTTGCCGCCGTCGGCTACGGCGGCGCGACTGCGGTGTTCGGTGCCGAGCCCAGCTCGGTGGATGACGCCGCCCGATCGTTGCTCGCCGGTCGCTTGATCAGCGACGGCAATGGCTCCACGATCGCGGATGGCCTCCGCGCTACTCTCTCGCCCCGTACCTTCACGCTCCTGCAGCGCCATGTTACCGCGATCCCCACGGTCTCCGAGGAGGAGATCATCGCCGCCATGCGCCTAGCGTGGGAGGTCCTGAAGTTGGTCATCGAGCCTTCCTGCGCGGTCCCGCTGGCCGTCCTCCTCGCGGGCCGTGAACCTCGCCTCCGTAACCGCCGGGTTGGGGTGATCATCACGGGCGGAAACGTCGATTTGGACCGCCTTCCCTGGGCTTCGGCGTCCTGAGGCCATCCCGAATCCCGCGCGTTGGAGTGGATTTTGCCCTTGCCAAGGGAATCCCGGGCCTCTGTTTTCTCCCGTTCTCCATGCAAAAGACCAAAAAGTCCGTCGCCAAGCGCTTCAAGCTGAGCGCCCGGGGTAAGCTCATCCGGCGCACCCCTGGCTTTCGGCACCTGCTGGCCTCCAAGAGCACGAAGTCAAAGCGTCGTGCCACGAAGGACAAGCTTGTCGCCGCGGGGCATGCCGCTCCTCTGAAGCGTTGTCTCCCGTTCGGCCTGTAAGCGTCACCGCTCCCAGCCGACTACCTCCAACCGCGCCAGGCGGGTGAATTATTCAAGCCGACCCGCCGGCCACATCTAAAAAAGGAAAACCAACATGGCTCGTGTAACAAACGCCGCGGCCTCGCGCCGCCGTCGTAAGAAAGTGCTGAAGTACGCCAAGGGCTACTTCGGCAGCAAATCGAAGCTGTTCCGCTACGCTAAGGAAGCGGTCCAGCACGCCTGGCAGTACGCTTACCGCGACCGCCGCAAGAAGAAGGCCGAATTCCGCGGCCTGTGGATCGTCCGCCTCAATGCGGCCTGCCGCAACGCCGGCATCACCTACAGCCGCTTCGTCGAGGGCCTCAAGGCCGCGAACATCGAGCTCGACCGCAAGGTCCTGTCCGACATCGCCGTTCGCGACGAGGCCGCGTTTACCGCCTTGGTCACGCAGGCGCAGGACGCGTTGAAGGCCAAGGCCACCGCCGCCAAGGCGAAGGCCTGATTCCATCCCAACGCGAGCCGGGTCGGCTCGCCCCACCGCTCTTTCCCGGTTCGCCGGGATTGAGCCTCACGAGGACGGGCCCCTCCCCGGGGCACCGTCCTTTTTCTTTCCCGCCCGCCCGCCGTCGTCCTTCCTTCTTCCCGCCGTCTCGATCGTCCCGCCCGGACGTCCCCGGGGCGTCGCCCTCCTCCCGTTTCTTCCTCCCCCCGTCGTCGCCATGGAATCGCTTCTCTCCGCCCTGCAGGAAAAGGCGCAGGCCGATCTCGCCGCCATCTGCTCCCGCCCCGAACTCGAGGCCGCCAAGGCCCGCCTCGTCGGCCCCAATGGCGAGCTCACCGCGCTCATGAAGCAGATGGGCTCCGTGCCCAAGGAGCAGCGTCCCGCCCTCGGCAAGCGCATTAATGAGGCCAAGGGTCACGTGCAGGCTTGGCTCGACGCCGCCCTCCAACGGGTCGTCGCCGCCGAGATCGCCGCCCAGGTCGGCCCGGCCATCGATGTGTCGCTTCCGTCCCCCGACGTGGGCCCGGGCACGTTCCACCCGCTCACCCAGGTGCGCGAGGAAATGTGCCGCATCCTCCGCAAGGTGGGCTTCACCGTCGCCGACGGCCCCGAGGTCGAAACCGAATACCACTGCTTCGACGCGCTCAACACGCCCGCCGATCACCCGGCCCGCGATGCCCAGGACACGTTCTACCTGCCGCGCGACGCCGCGTTCGGCAATGTCTCCAAGCACCATCCGGACGAGCGCTACTTGCTGCGCACCCATACGTCGTCCGTCCAGATCCGCACGCTGCTCAAGGGGCCGCCGCCGATCCGCATCGTCTCGCCAGGCCGCGTCTACCGTCGCGATACCACCGACGCCACGCACTCCGCCAATTTCCACCAACTCGAGTGTCTCTACGTCGACCGCAACGTCACGGTCCGCGATCTGAAGGCGCTGCTCGACTACATCTTCACGTCCTTGCTCGGCAAGGACACGAAGACGCGCTTCCGCCCGCACTACTTCGGCTACACCGAGCCGAGTTTCGAGGTCGATCTCAGCGCCCGCCACCTGCCCAAGGTGAACAAGGAGTGGATCGAGATCGGCGGCTGCGGGATGGTCGACCCGATCGTCCTCGATGGGGTCGGTCACGACTCCCAAGTCTGGTCCGGCTACGCCTTCGGCATGGGTCTCGAGCGTCTCGCCATGCTGCTCTACGGGATCGATGACATCCGCTACTTCTACCAGAACGATCTGCGTTTCCTGCGGCAGTTTGCCTGACGCGGTCTCCGCTCCTCCTGCCCCCGCTCCGCCTCCGCGAACCTCCTTCCTGCCGTGAAAGTCTCCCGCAACTGGCTCCAGACGTACGTCAATCTCGCCGGCCGTTCCGCCGACGAAATTTCCCGCGCCATCACGTTCCTCGGCTTCGAGGTCGAGGCGGTCCACACGACCGGCGCCCCCGTCTTGTCGTCCGTCTTCGTCGGCGAGGTGCTGACGCGCGATCGCCACCCGAACGCCGACAAGCTCTCCGTCTGCACCGTCGACGTCGGCCCCGCCCACGGGGTGAAGACGATCGTGTGCGGCGCCCAGAACTATACGGTGGGCGATCGCGTGCCGGTCGCGCTCCCGGGCGCAGTCCTTCCGGGCGATTTCGTCATCAAGCAATCCAAGATCCGCGGTCACGCGTCCGACGGCATGATGTGCTCCGGCCGCGAGCTGGGCGTGGGTGAGGACCACTCGGGCCTGCTCATCCTCAGCGACCGTCCCGAGCTTGGCCGCCCGATCAACGAGGTGCTGCCCGCCGGCGACGTGGTCTTCGACATCGAGATCACGCCCAACCGCCCCGATTGCCTCTCCCACCTCGGGATCGCCCGCGAACTCGCCGCGTGGTTCCGCGAGCCGCTCCGCTACCCGGCCGCCCCCAACGACGCCGCGCTCTTCGCCGACGCGCCTTCCCGCCCCGATCTGCTCGGCGCGGTGCGCGTCGACGCCTCCGAGGACTGCCCGCTCTACCAGGCCACGATCATCTCCGGCGTCCGCATCGGGCCCAGTCCGGCGTGGCTGCAGGAGCGGCTCACCGCCGTAGGCCTCCGGCCGATCAACAATGTCGTCGATGTGGGCAATTTCGTGATGCTGGAGTACGGCCAGCCGTTGCACGCCTTCGACGCGCGCAAGCTGGGCGGCGCCGGGATCGTCGTGCGCCGCGCTGTGGCCGGCGAGTCACTGGTCACGCTCGACGGCAAGGAGCGCGCGCTCTCGGCCGAGACGCTCGTCATCGCCGACCAGCAGCGTCCCGTCGTCATCGCCGGCATCATGGGCGGCAGCCATTCCGGCGTCGATGAATCCACGTCCGATCTGGTGCTTGAGGCCGCGTGCTTCCGCCGCCAGGGGATCCGCGCCGCGTCCCGCCGGCTGGGGCTCGCGAGCGATTCGTCCTACCGCTACGAGCGCGGGGTCGATCCGCACAGTCTCGCCGAGGCGTCGCGCCGCGCGGTCGCCTTGATCTTGGAAACCGCCGGCGGTCGGGTCGTCGGTCCAGCGTATCGTGTCGGTGGAGACAAGCCTTGGCTGCGCGAGATCGTGGTCACACCGGCTTACCTCAACGAGCGTCTCGGTTTCACCATCCCGTCCGCCGACATGCGCGCGGCGCTTGAGTCGCTCGAGCTGCGGATCGTGCGCGAGGACCGCGCCGAGGATGGCGGCGAGCGGTGGACGGTCCGCGTGCCGAGCTGGCGCGATGACCTCGACCGCCCGATCGACTTGGTGGAGGAGGTGCTGCGCATCTTCGGCACCGAGCGCATTCCGGCGACGACGGTCACCGGTCCCGGTCTGGCCGAGGACGATGATCCGGTGGTCGAGTACCAGCGGCGCGCCCTGCGGTTCCTCGTTGGCCAGGACTGCCACGAGTGCGTCAATTACACGCTGCGTTCCGCCGCCGAGGTGGCGGGCACGGCGGCCTCGTCCCTCGTCCCGCGTCTCGCGCTGGCGAATCCGTTCGTCGAGGACCAGTCACATCTCCGGCCCACGCTGATCGACGGACTCGTCGAGACGCTGCGCCTGAACCGCGCGCGCGGGGTGTCAGTCACCCGACTCGCCGAGGCCGGTCGCGTCTTCCGCGAACACCAAGGCCAGTTGCTCGAGTGCGTGGCCGTGGGGTTCGTCCTCGCCGAGGATCCGGAGTCGCGCACGTGGCTCCGTCGTCCGGCACCGGATTTCTACGCCGCACGCCACTTGATCGAGGCACTGGGCTCCTACGCCGGCCTCGATCTCGCTCGGCAGGTTCGCCCCGTCGCCGAGGCCGTTGACCGCGGCTGGCAGGCCGGCCATGCCGCCTCGGCGGGCGATCTCGCTCATGGTTGGTCCGCGTCGTTCGGGCTCCTCGACGTCGCGGCTCTCAAGTCGCGCGACGTCACCGGCCGCGTCGATGCGGGCGAACTGGTGATTCTGCCGGCGACCCTGGCCGCGCCGGGAACGCGCTCGCGCTACCGTCCGTTCTCGCTCTTCCCCGCCGCCCTGCGCGACGTCGCGCTGGTGGTCGACGAGGCCGTCCCGGCTTCCGATGTCCGCAAGGCGATCGCCAAGGCGGCGCGCGCCGCTGTGGGGAACGCGTTCGCGCTGGAGTCGGTGGAGATCTTTGACGTCTACCGCGGCGAGGGCCTGCCGGCCGGGCACAAGAGCCTCGCGTTCTCGCTGGTTTTCCGCGCCGAGGACCGCACGCTCACCGACGAGGAGGTCAATCGCGTCTTCACCGCCGTGCAGGAAGGCCTCGTCTCCGGCCACGGCTACACCCTCCGCAAATGAGTTCCCCGTCGTCCCCGACCGACCTGAACATCGACCACGTGGCGTCGCTGGCGCGCCTCGCGCTGAAGCCTGAGGAGAAGGCGCACTTCGCGAGCCAGCTCGGCGATGTCCTCGCCGCGATCGAGAAGCTGAAACAGGTGGACGTGGCCGGCGTCGAGCCGACGGCGCACGCGTTCCCGTTGTTCAATGTCTGGGAGGCCGACGAGGCCCGCCCGGGTCTGCCGGTGCAGGAGGCGCTGCGCAATGCCCCCGCGCAGCGGGATCACATGATCGTGGTCCCCAAGGTGGTCGAGTAAGTCACCCGCCGCGAGTTCTCCCGCCATGTCCGACGCGCTTTACTACCAGTCGATCGCCGAGCTGTCCACCGCGCTGCAGGCGCGCCGGATCTCCGCGGTGGAACTCATGCAGGCGGTCATCGCCCGCACTCAGGCGGTCGAAGGCCGCGTGCACGCCTTCAATTCGTATGATGTCGAGGATGCGTTGGCCCAGGCACGCGCCTCCGACGAGCGCCGCACGCGCGGCGAGGCGCGGGGGCCGCTCGACGGCATCCCGATCGGCCTGAAGGACGTGATCGCGGTGACCGGGCAGCCGCTGACGGCCTCGAGCCGAATGCTGCAGAACTTCGTGTCGCCCTATGACGCGACGGTCACCCAGCGACTGCGCGCCGCGGGGGCGATCTGCTGGGGCCGGCTGAACATGGACGAGTTCGCGATGGGCTCGTCGACCGAGAATTCCGCCTTTGGTCCGACCGCGAATCCCTACGCGCTGGACTGTGTCCCCGGCGGCTCCTCCGGAGGCAGCGCGGCGGCCGTGGCGGCCGGCGAGACCATCGTGTCACTCGGCTCGGATACCGGCGGCTCGATCCGCCAGCCGGCCTCGTTCTGCAACGTCGTTGGCCTCAAGCCCACGTACGGCCTCGTCTCGCGCTACGGCCTGATCGCCTTCGCCTCCTCGCTCGACCAGATCGGCCCGTTCGGCCGCTCGGTGGAAGACACGGCGATCGTGCTCGGCGCAATCGCGGGGCATGACCCGCGGGACTCGACCTCCTGGCGAGCCGACGTTCCCGATTACCGCGCGGCTTTGCAGTCCCGGCAAGGCCCGTGGCGGATCGGCATCCCGCGCGAATACTTCGGCGAGGGATTGGATCCCGAGGTGGCGGCGTCCGTGCAGGCTGCGGTGCGCTTCTACGAGGCGCAGGGCTGCACGGTGAAGGACGTGTCACTCCCGCACACGGAGTACGGGATCGGCGTCTACTACATCATCGCGACGGCCGAGTGTTCCTCCAATCTGGCGCGCTTCGATGGCATTCGGTACGGGCACCGGTCCAAGGACGCGAAGGACGCTGTAGAAATTTATTCCAAGTCGCGCGCGGAAGGTTTCGGCGCCGAGGTGAAGCGACGCATCATCCTCGGCACCTACGTCCTCTCGAGCGGATACTACGACGCGTACTATCTGCGGGCACAGAAGGTGCGGACGCTGATTCGGCAGGACTTCCTGAATGCCTACCGGGACGTGGACGTGATCCTGACCCCGACGGCGCCGACGCCGGCGTTCCGGCGCGGGGCCAAGGCGGACCCGCTCGCGATGTACCTCTGCGACATCTACACGATCGGCGTGAACCTCGCCGGCCTGCCGGCGGTGAGCGTGCCGTGCGGCTTCAGCGCGGATGGACGCCCGATCGGCATGCAGCTCATCGGCCAGCCCTTCGGCGAGGCAGAGCTGCTCGCCATGGCCCACACCTACGAGCGCGCCCATGCCTGGGGCCAGCGCCGACCCACGCTCTGACCCGGACCCCGCCATGAATTACGAAGCCGTGATCGGTCTGGAAGTGCACATCCAGATCAAGACCAAGTCCAAGATGTTCACCCGCGTGGCGACGGGCTACGGGCAGGAGCCCAACACGCTCACCGACCCCGTTGTGCTTGCGCTCCCCGGCGTGCTCCCGGTGATGAACAAGGCGGCGCTCGATGCGATCATCCGCGCCGGCCTGATGCTTGGCTGCGAGATCGCGCCGGTCTGCAAGTGGGACCGGAAGAACTACTTCTATCCGGACTCGCCGAAGAACTACCAGATTTCCCAGTACGATCAGCCCATCTGCGTCGGCGGATCCGTGGAGATCGAGCTGCCGGGTTCCGCCCGTAACATCCAGGGCGAGCACCAGCGCGTTCCCCTGACCCGCATTCACCTTGAGGAAGACGTGGGCAAGCTCAACCACACCGCGGGCGACTCGCTGGTCGACTACAACCGCGCCGGCACGCCGCTGATGGAGGTGGTGTCCGAGCCGGCCATGCACACCGCGGACGAGGCCTTCGCGTACCTCACCGCGCTGCGTACGGCGATGGTGTACGCCGGGATCTCCGACTGTGACATGGAGAAGGGGCAGCTGCGGTGCGACGCGAACATCTCGGTGCGTCCGGTGGGCGAGACGAAGCTCGGGACCAAGGTCGAGCTGAAGAACCTCAATTCCATTTCCTTCGTCCGCGACGGCATCGCCCACGAGATCAAGCGCCAGCTGGCGGTGATCGCGGCCGGCGGCACGATCCGGCAGGAGACGCGCGACTATGATGGCCAGACCGGCACCTCGCAGTCGCTGCGCTCAAAGGAGATGGCGCATGATTACCGCTACTTTCCCGACCCCGATCTGATGCCCGTGAAGGTGGATGAGGCGTGGAAGGCGCGCCTGCGGGCGGAGTGTCCCGAGCTGCCGTTCGACAAGCAGCGTCGCTTTTACGAGCGCTACCAGATCCCGTACACGATCACCTCGGTCCTCGTGCCGGATCGGACGCTGAGCGACTTCTTCGAAGAGGCGGTGGCGCTGGCAGGCGTGGACAAAGCGCAGGCGGTCGGGAACTGGATCGCCAACGACCTCTTGCGCGAGCTCGGCAACGCCAAGATCGACTTGGCGGCGTCCCGGGTAAGGCCGGCGCACCTCGCAGAACTGGTGCGGTTGATCGATGCTGGCACGCTCCTGATGAACGCCGCCAAGGAGGCGTTCGTTGACATGTTTGCCACCGGCGAGATGCCGGCGGCGGTCGTGGAGCGCAAGGGCCTCAAGGCCGAGATCAATGTCGCGGAGCTGGAGCAATGGTGCCGCGATGCGATCGCCGGCAACGCGAAGTCGGTGGCCGACTTCCGCGCCGGTAAGGAGAGCGCGCTCAACGCCTTCAAGGGCCCGGTGATGAAGGCGGCCAAGGGCAAGGCCAACCCCAAGCTCGTGGACGAAACCCTCCGCCGCCTGCTCGCGGGCGGTTGAGCGCGGACGGCGGCTGCGGTGGTGGGGTCGGCTGCGCTGAGCGCGCGGTGGCGCGATTCGCGACGGGCCCCGCGATCTGACGATGGCGCCAAGGGCGTGCGCGCCCGAGTCGGACGCGCACCTGCCTCAGACCGTGCAGAGCTGCACGGCCTCGCGGAGCGAGGTGAGGGGATCGCGCTTCGGGATGAATTCCTGGCCGACGAAGCCGCGGTACCCGGTGGCCCGGATGGCGCGCATGATCGCCGGATAGTTCAGCTCCTGGGAACCATCGATCTCGGCACGCCCCGGATTCCCGCCGGTGTGGTAGTGCCCGAAGTAAGCGTGATGCGTCTGGATGGTACGGATGATGTCACCCTCCATGATCTGCATGTGGTAGATGTCGTAAAGCAGCTTGAACCGCTCCGAGCCGACCCGCCGGCACAGCTCCACGCCCCACTCGGTGCGGTCGCACTGGTAGTCCTTGTGGTTCAGCCGGCTGTTGAGCAGTTCCATGCACAGGGTCACGCCGTGCTTCTCGGCGGCGCCGACGATCTGCTTGATGCCCTCGGCGCAGATGTCCAGGCCCTCGCTGTCGCTCTGGCCCCGGCGATTTCCCGAGAAGAGGATCAGGCTCGGGATCCCGGCCTTGGCGCATTCCTCGATCCGCTTCAGGTAGGCGGGAATGAGCGTCACCTGGTTCTCCCTCCGATTGAAGCCGTCGTTGATCCCGCCCGGGCCGTTCGCGATCGCGCACGTCAGGCCGAGCTCCTGCACGATTGGCCACTCCGGGGGATTCAGCAACTCGATCGACTCCATCCCGAACGACTTCGCGGCCCGGGCCAGGTCGACCAGCGGCGTCTTCGAGTAGCACCACTTGCAGACCGAATGCCGGATCGGATGCGTGCCCTCGCTGCCCGTCGCGCTCGATGGCGTCGCGCCGGCTCCGGCCGCCGGAGCGGCACCCTGGGCGGTGGCGGTGGCGCTGCCAGCAAGGACGGCGCCGGTGAGGGTGGCGAGGGCTTGACGACGCGTAACGGGGTTGGACATGAGGAGGAGCTTGGGGTGGAAATGAGCTGCGGCAAGCCCGAGTGTAAGGCAGGTGAGATGCTCCCAAGGTAATGTGAAAACGGATACAAAATGGAGAATTCCTGCCCGGGTGGTGAAGGGGGGGCGGGCCAAGCCCGGCGGGAGGGATGTCGCGCGGCGGCTTGCGCGGCTGCCCGAATCGGATAAGGGAAGGGAATGAAATCGCCCCCGCTTACCCCGTCCCAGTCAACGCTGTCCCGCCGCGATGCCCTCCGCCTGCTCGGAGGGTGGGGAGCAGCAGCGGTGGCATCCTCGGCCGCCTCCCCGGCCCTGGCGGCCACCGGCGGCGGTGCGACGGTTCAGGCGGCGGCCGCTGGCACGGCTCAGCCATTCGTTCTGGCTCCGCTCGGCTACGCGGCGGACGCGCTGGAGCCGCACTTTGATCGCCTGACGATGGAGATCCACCACGGCCGGCATCACCGGGCTTACGTGGACAACGCCAACCGGGCGCTTCAGTCGTACCCCGAGTTGCGCGTGCTGAGCGCAGAGGCCCTCATGGCCAACCTCGCGACGGTTCCGGAGTCGATCCGAATGGCCGTGCGCAACAACGTGGGCGGCCACCTCAATCACGCGTTGTTCTGGCGCTTGCTGACGCCCGGTGGGGCTCCGGCGCCATCCGGTGACTTTGCGGCGGCGTTGGTCGGCGCCTTCGGCTCGGTGGATGCGTTTAAGACCCGCTTCACGGAAGCGGCGTTGGGTCGCTTCGGGAGCGGCTGGGCTTGGCTCGCGGCGAAGAACGGCCAGCTGACCGTCATTTCCACACCCAATCAGGACACCCCCGGCATGGAGGGCTACGCCGCGATCATCGGTCTCGATGTGTGGGAGCACGCGTACTACCTGAAGTTCCAGAATCGGCGCGGGGACTACGCGAAGACCTTCTGGAACGTGCTTAACTGGGACGTTGCCGCCGCCGAGTGGCAGTCCGCCCGCGCCTAGGCGCGCTCGCTGGGGTAACCCTGCCGGGTGACTCAGGCCGAGGCGGCTGCCCCGGGCCAGGTGATGATCACGAAAAAGGCCCGTCCGGATCACTCGATCCGAACGGGCCTGGAAAAAAGAGGCGATGACGCCTGCGTTTAGATCGTCGGGCTCACGCCGGCGCCGGGGCTTGCGCCGAAGAACTCGACCATGTGCGAGATATCTTTGTAGCCACGGGACTTAAGCACATCCTCGACCTTCTTGATCGCGACGGCCAGCTCGGCGGACGTCTGCGGGTCGAGCTGCTCCATGGTATTGGAGGCTTTGCAAACGATGTGGTAGGAGGTTTCGCCCGCGAGGTTGATCTGCCAGAGGCTGGTGCCGTTGTGGAAGAAGCAGCGGCGGACGAGCCCGAGGTTTTCGAAGGCGGCGAGGCAGCGGTAGACCGTCACCAGATCGCAAAATGTGTTTCCCTTCAGATCATTGTGAATCTGCTCGATGCTCGCCGGACGATCGCGGCGGATCAGGGCATTGAGGATCGCAATGCGCGGCTGGGTGATGCGCAGCCCGTTCGCGCGGAGCCGGTTTACGGCGACTTCAATGGGAGTGTTGGCCGGTGCAGCGCCCGGGGTCGCTCCGGTTTGGATTTCGGCGGAATCAGTCATGGTCAGTTCTGTGTTTCAATGGATTATCGAAGTGCGAGGCAAATGCAAAAATTACCCGGTCTGCAAGGGTAGCGTTTATTTGCGATAGCAAATCAACCACCGCTGCCAAAGAAATGCCACATCTTTGTCACCTTCAAGCCTGAGGTTGCAGAAAGACGGTCCATGTGCAGGCTGCGCGACGAAGCATGCAGGACCTCGATTTCGACGCGATCGTCGAGCTGATTTGCAAGGAAGACCCTCGGTTCGACCGAAGGGCTTATCTGTTCACCCGGCAGGGGCTGGATCATGCCGTCAGGGAACTCCGCAAGCGCGACGCCGGCCGCGCTCAGCGCTCCATGCACGTCAGCGGACCGGAGTTGCTGCAAGGCATTCGTGAGTATGCCCTCGAGCAGTTCGGGCCTTTGGCGATCACCGTGCTCCATGGGTGGGGCATCCGGCGCTGCGCTGACTTTGGGGACATCGTTTTCAGCCTGATCGACTACAACATCTTTTCGAAGACGGAGAGCGATCGCCGGGAGGATTTCTCGGAGGTCTATTCGTTCGAGGAGGCATTTGTGAGCCCGTTCCTACCCAGGGGCCCGCGTCCGAAGCACTGGCCGAAGGCTATCCTTACCGAGGCCTCCTAGGCTCGCGCGTTCCCGGACGCCGGCGGGCGCGTCCGGCAGGTGCCGTTTCGTCCGCGCTGCCCTTTCCCTTCCATGGCGAAACCTTCCTCCCTCACCGCTGGTGATCTCGCATTGCTTCGCCCTTTCTGGGAGGAACCGGTGGAGCGTGAGGTGCTTCCGAACGGGGCCACGCTGATCGTGCGGCGCGACCGCTCCGCTCCGCTCGCCTCCGTGCAGGTGTGGGTCAAGACCGGCAGCGTCCATGAGGACGCGTGGCAGGGTTCCGGCGTGTCCCACTACCTCGAGCACCTGCTCTTCAAGGGGACCGAGCGCCGCGCGGGCCGAGAAATCAGCGCCACGGTCCAGGCCCACGGCGGCAATATCAATGCGTACACCACCTTCGACCGCACGGTTTACTACATCGATTTGCCCAGCGAGCACGTGGCGGTCGCCGTCGACCTGCTCGCGGACATGGTCCTGCACTCGACGCTGCCAGCAGACGAGGTGGCGCGCGAGAAGGACGTGATCCTGCGCGAAATCGACATGGTGCAGGACGACCCCGACCAGCGGCTCGGCCAGACGTTGTTCTCCACGGCGTTTCGCGCCCATCCTTACCGATTTCCCGTGATCGGCCACCGCGAGGTGTTCTCCTCTCTCACGCGCGAGGATCTGCTGGGTTACTACCGCGCCCGCTACGTGCCCAACAATCTCGTGATCGTGGTGGTGGGCGACGTCGATCCCGCCGCGATACGCGACGAGGTGCAGCGCCACTTCGGCTCCACCCCGCGGGCGCGTCTCGCTCCGCTGACCATCCTGCCGGAGCCCGTCGCGCTCGGTCCGCGCCACGATCATCGCTACGAGGATGTCGAGGTGATCCGTGCCGATCTTTCCTGGCCGATTCCCGGTCTGGGCCACCCGGACGCCCCGGGGCTGGAGTTGCTCGCGATGGTCCTAGGCAGCGGCGACAGTTCGATTCTCTGGAGCGAACTGCGGGAAAAGTCCGGGCTGGTCCACTCCATCGACGCCAGTTGCTGGAATCCCGGCATGGGCGGGCTACTGTCGATTTCGTTCACCTGCGACGCCGGCGGCAGGGAACGGGCCACCGCCAAGATCCTCGAGGTCCTGCAGTCGCTCGGAAAGAAGGGCGTCACCAGCGCACGGTTCCGCAAGGCGATGCGACAACTGGTCGTGGGCGAAATCAATGCCCGGAAGACGATGGCTGGCCAAGCCTCCCGCCTCGGCGCGGCCGAGGTCGTGGTCGGTGACCTGAGTTTCACGCGCTCGTACTTCGAGAGCCTCGCCGGCGTCGACTCGGCCGCACTGGTCCGGCTCATCCAGACGTACCTGGTTCCGCGGACGCTGACGTCGGTCTCGTTGAATCCGACGGCCGATCGTCCGGGGGCGTCCGCGGGCGAGCGCGCGGTCGTCGGCGCCGCCGACTTCGAGGAGATGCTGCTGCCGGGGGGCGCGAGACTGCTGCTCCGTCCGGATTCCCGGCTTCCGAACCTCCACGTCCGCTTCGTGCTCCGCGCCGGCCCGGCGCAGGAGGCACCGGGACGTCGCGGTTCGTCGGCGCTGCTTGCGACCCTGCTCACGAAGGACACCCAGCGGCGCAGCGCCGCCGAGGTCGCGCGGCGCATCGAGGAGGTGGGCGGCTCGTTCTCGGGCTTCACCGGAAACAATGCGCTGGCCTTGGCTCTCGAGGTCCTGCCCGGCGACGCCGCGCTCGCCCTCGAGACGCTCTCCGATGCCGTCTTCCATCCGGCGTTCCGCGCCGATACCCTCGCGCGCGAGAAGGATGCCCAGATCGCCGACCTGAAGCTCGACGAGGATGATGTCGTCAGCCACGGGAGAAAGCTCCTGCGGCAGCGGTTCTTCGGCGCCCATCCGCTGGCGCACGATGCCTTCGGCACCGCGACCGAGGTGGCGGCCGTCAGACCGGCCGATCTGCGGGCGCTGCTCGCACGGGTGCTCACGGCAAACAACGCCGTGCTGGCGGTCTCCGGCGACTTTTCGCGGACGCGGTTGCTGCCGGCGCTTCGGCGTTTCCTCGCCCGACTGCCAAAATCCAGGGTTCCGGCCGCCGCGCCACAGGTTGCCGGCCCAGTCGAGCCGGGTGCCGGCGAGGAATTCCAGCCGCGGGCCCAGGCGGTTGTTTTCCACGCCTTCCAAGGTCCGGGTGCCGCCTCGACCGATCGTGTGGTGGCCGATGTGATGGACGAGTTCTTCAGCGGCATGTCGTCCCGACTCTTCGAGCGTGTCCGCGAGGAGAAGGGACTCGCATACTTCGTGCGCTCCAGCCGCATCCTCGGACTCGATTCCGGGATGTTCTACCTCTACGCCGGCACGTCGCCCGATCACGTCGCCGCGGTCCTCGCGGAGTTCGACGCCGAGATCCAGCGCGTCGCCATGGGCGGCGCCAAACCCGAGGAGCTGCGTCGCTGCCAAACTCGCCTCAAGGCGGCCCGCCGCCAAGCCCTGCAGACCAACGCGTCCCGCGCGCTCCACGCCTCGTTGCAGTGCCTCTACGGCCTGACCGTCAACGACGCCCAGGAGATGGATCGCGCCCTCGACGCCGTGACGCTCGCCGACCTCGCCGCCTTTGCCCGCCGCTACCTGCGCGCAGACCGTCGCCTGCAACTCGTCGTCCGCCCGCCAACAAACGACAAAGCCTGACCCTCTAGGCTGGGGAGGAGGGCGGAGAGAGCCCTGTTTCGGTCGGCTTGGCAAAGGCAATCGTATTGCTAAAAGCGGGACGGGTGCGCTGGTTGACGGGCGCATGAACACATCATTCTGCAAACGGCTCCCCATTCGCGGCAGACTCGTTCTGCTGGCTTTTCCCCTGATCGTGACCGCAGCCTTCGCCGAAGAACCGGCTCCGGAGAAGGCGAAGACGCTCCCGGCCGCCATCCTGCGCAAGTACGACGCCGATCGAGACGGTCGGCTGAGCGAGACCGAGCGCGCGGCGTGGAAGGAGGATGTGCAGCGCGGCCGCGCCGAGGCGCAGGCGCGCCGGCTGGAACGGTTCGACGCCAACCACGATGGCAAGCTCGACAAGGCCGAGAAGGCCGAGGCGGCGAAGGCCGGAAACGCCAAGTCCAGCGGCAAGGCCGCGCCAGCCTCGAAGGAAAACTCCCCCTGAACCGGAACGCGCGCGGAGCCTCTTGCCCCTCTGTCCCGCGGTTCGCCGCGGCGCGGGGTGGGAGGAAGCCACTCGCCACCGCGCCGCCCGCAGTGCGGTGGCTGCGTGACGATCGCTAGCAAGAGCGCTTGCGAACGTGCCGTGGACCGTGGAGCGGTGCGCGGCCGCGTCGGGCACTCCGACAGCGTGCGCGACAGCGGCTCCGTCGCACCTAAGCGTGGCGCTCCGCGTCGCCGCCGCTCCACTTCAGCTTGGTCCGCACGACCGTGAAGTGTGAGTAGTCGCGCCGCTGGGCGAGGAGCAGCGTGTGCTGCGAGATCGAGACCGTCACCGGCGAGGTCTCGCAGCTCACGAGGTTGCGCTGGCCGTCCATCGCCACCAGGAGGCGCGCGTTGCTGCCGCGATTGAAGATCTCCAGCCGGACGTCGTGGCGGAAGATGATCGAGCGGTTGCTCAGCGTATGCGGGCAAATCGGCGTGAGCGCGATCACCTCGGCCGAGGGGTGAATCAGGGGGCCACCGGCGGACAGGTTGTAGGCCGTCGAGCCGGTGGGCGTCGAAAAGATCAGGCCGTCGCAGTAGTACTCCGTGACGAGCTTCCCGTCGGCATGCACTTCGAGGTGCGCGAGGCGCGAGTTGGCCTCGGCCTTGATGAGGACGTCGTTGAGCGCCAGGTCGTGCGGCCCCGTGCCGGTGGAGCAATCCAGCAGCGAGCGGCGCGCCACCGTGAATTCGCCGCGGAGCAGGCCGGCAAACTGACTGCGCGCCTCGTCCGCCGAGAAGGTCGTGAGGAAGCCGAGGCTGCCGCGGTTCACCCCAATGACCGGGATCTGCCGGAGCGCCGCGGCACGCACGACGCTGAGCAGGGTGCCGTCTCCGCCGATCACGCAGCAGGCGTCACACGCCTCAAGATCGCCCTCGTCGATGGGGAACTTCGTCGTCACGCGGACCGCCACTCCTTCGCCCCGCGCGGTGGCCACGAGCGTTTCCGCCAGTTCGGGCGCACCGGCTTTGCCCTCATTGACCACGAAGACGAGCGAGCGGAGGGGGGACATCGGTGGCATCCTGCGGGTTTTGTTGCCTTAAGTGGAGTGGGAAATCACCCGCGCGCAACCGGTGCCTCCGCGCGATCGGCACTCCGAAGGAGCCCGATGAGAAACTCTCGGTTGCCGTCGGTCCCCGTAATCGGCGAATCCATCGCGCCGATCAGAGTCGCCCCGGGCAGCGCGAGCGCGAAGGTCCGCACGTCGTCCAGCACCGCCTGCTGCACCGCCGGGTCGCGGATCACGCCGCGCCCTTTGTCGACTTCCTCGCGACCGGCCTCGAACTGGGGCTTCACCAACGCGATGAGTCGTCCGCCGCGCGACACGAAAGGCCAGACCGCCGGGAGGATCGTGCGCAGCGAAATGAACGAGACGTCGATCACCACGAGGTCGAACGCGTCCCGGGGGAGTTGCCCGGGTTGAAGGTGCCGGGCGTTGATCTGCTCGAGGTTGGTCACGCGCGGGTCCGCGCGCAGCCGGGCGTGCAACTGGGCGCGCCCGACGTCGAGGCAAACCACGTCCGCCGCGCCGGCTTGCAGGAGGCAGTCGGTGAATCCTCCCGTCGATGCGCCGACGTCGAGCGCGTGCCGGTCGCGGCAGTCGATCGCGTGGCGCTCGAGGAATGCCGCGAGCTTCTCGCCGCCGCGCGAGACGAAGCGGGGGGGCTGGTCGACCATGATGTCTTCCGTGTCCGCCGCGATCTCCCGCCCGGGCTTGTCGAGTCGTTCGGTCCCGCGGCGGACGCGACCGGCCATGACCAAGGCCTTGGCCTGCGCGCGGCTCGCGGCGAGGCCGCGTCGCACGAGCCATTCATCGAGGCGGAGGCGCGAGGGCGATGCACTCATCGGCGCAGACGCTGGCGCGCGGGTGACCAGCAGGTGGTGCGGCCGCCGATGGTGTCGCGACTGAGCGGGGTGCGGGTGCGCGGGCACACGCCGCCGTCCCGCCAGCGGTGCGGGAAGAGCCAGGAACGCGGCGGGTCGTCAAAGGTCTCGCCGATCGTTTCCAGCGCACGCCGACAGACCCAGCGTACTTCGCGGTACAGGGTGCGCTGCTCTGCGGCCGAGAGGCTGCCGGCCGGCTGGCGGGGATGGATCGCGGCGCGCCAGAGGATTTCGTCGGCCATCCAGTTGCCGATGCCGGGAAAACGCTCCTGCATCAGCAACACGGCCTTGATCGGCGCGCGACGGCGTTGCTGCAGGAAGGCAGTGAGCTCCGCCAAGCCAAAGGCATCGGAGGTGAGCGCAGGCGGAATCCGCGTCCACCACTCCGGCGCGGTCCCTCCGCGCGTGAAGCGGACCTGGCCGAACATCCGCGGATCCGAGAACACGAGGGTGTGCCGGCTTTGGCGCAGCACGAGGTGGTCTGCCCGGCGCGGCACGTAGTCCGCCGGCTGCAGACTCAGTTCGCCGGTCATGCCAAGATGGATACCCAGCCAGCCGTCCGCCTCCGATTCAAACAGCATCTGCTTGGCCGCGGCCGCCGAGCGGAGCAGGCGGCGCCCGATCAGATGGCGCTTCAGCGCCGCCGGATCCGTCTCCCGGAAGATGCGGGCCTGCGGGTGCACCTCGACGTCGACGACGGTCTCGCCGAGGCCGGGGTTCCAGCGTTTGCGGAAATAGTCGACCTCGGCGAGCTCGGGCATGGCGGCGAGGGCGTCGTCCCAGACCAGTCAGGCGCGCTGCGAGACGTAGGCGACGAGTTCAGCGGGGCTGACCGTGGCCGTGCCGAGTTTGCCGACCACCACGCCCGCCGCGGCGTTGGCAAAATGCGCCGCCGTCTCGAGGTCCGCCCCCGCCGTCAGCGCCAGCACGATGGCCGCGAGCGACGTGTCGCCCGCGCCTGACGTGTCCGCCACTTCGCGCGCCGCCGTCGGGATCTGCCGCAGCACCCGGCCTTCGCGGCTGAGCAGCAGGCCGTCCTCGCTCAATGTCACGACGAGATTCTGGACGCGGTGACGCTCGTGGATGCGGCGGCAGATTTCCTCGCCGGGGAACGGGCGTCCCGGCCGCCAGTCGACGCCCGCCAACTGCGCGGCCTCGCCGCGATTGGGCGTGATCAGACCGAGATCCGAGAAGTGCATCGGCCGCTTGGGCTTCGGGTCCAGCGCCGTCAGGCAGCCCGCGGCGCGGGCCAGCGCGGCGAGTTCGGTGATCAATTCATCCGAGACCAGCCCCTTGGCGTAGTCCGAGAAGATCACCGCGTCGCTCGCCGCCACGGCCGTCCGCAGCCGCCGTGCCACCGCGCGCGGGTCGAGACGGTACGCCTCCGGTGGCGCCTCGCGATCCAGGCGGCAGAGTTGCTGGTGCTGCAGGATGACCCGCGACTTGATGATGGTGGGACCCTTGGCCTTGAGCGGCACGGCCGCGACGCCCCGCGCGCGCAACTCGGTGCGCAGGTGCGCGCCCGCCGCATCGTCGCCGATCACGCCAGCCAGCGTGGCGGCGGCGCCGAGGGACGTGCAGTTGACCGCGACATTGGCCGCGCCGCCGGGGACGTACGTATCGCGGGCGACCTCGACGACCGGCACCGGGGCTTCCGGGGAGATCCGGGTCGCGTTGCCCCAGATGTAATGGTCGAGCATGACATCCCCGACCACGAGGATGCGTTTCTTCCGAATGCGTTGGAGCAGGCTGCGGACCTTGGCGGCGGAGATGGCCATGCGGGAAAGGAAAGAAGGGACGAGACCCGGAGACGGAGAAACCACGCTCAGCGCAGTTCCCAGTCGTAGGAGTACGACGAGAGCGCGCGCGGGCGGCCGGCGGTGACTTGGACCACGTCCTCGATGCGGCAGGCGCCGAGCCCTGGGTAGTAGAGTCCGGGTTCGACGGTGACGACGGCTCCGGCCTTGAGCGTGTAGTCGACCGCACCGCTCATGCGGGGCAGTTCATGGACGTCGAGCCCGAGCCCGTGTCCGGTGCCATGGAAGAACCCGACGGACCCCTTTGGCGTGGCCTTCGTCTCGTAGCCCCGCTCGGCGAACACGGTGGTGCAGGCCCGGTGGACATCGCGCCCGTTGGCGCCATCGCGGATCTTGGAGAGCGCGGCCTTCTGGGCGGTGCGGACGGCGTCGACGAGGGCGCGTTGGGCCTCGCTGGCGCGGCCGCGGAGGAACGTGCGGGTCATGTCGCCGTGGTAGCCCGATTTCTGGGCGCGCGGGAAGACATCGACGATGATGAGCTCGTTGGGGCGGAGCGGCCCCGTGCCGCGGTGGTGGGGATCGCAGCCCTGGTCACCGCCGGCGGCGATGGTGTCGAGCGACACGCCGCCCGCTTCGAGGCAGGCGGTCTCGATGGCGAACTTCAGGCGCTCGCTGGTGAGCACCTCGCCGCCGGAGTAGAGTCGGTTTGCGCGGATCTTGCTCTTCGCGAGCACGCGGTGGGCGGCGGCGATGCCGACGGCGGCGATGCGGTTGCCCTCGCGGATCGCGCGCGCCTCGGCGGCCGATTTGAACTCGCGCTCCGGCAGAATCGGGCCCTCAGCCACCTCGACGGTGAGGCCCCGGCGCCGCAGTCGCTCGAATAGGCCGGCGGGGAAGTCCTGCGGGACCGTCAGGCGGTCCACCACGTGCCGCTCGGCGATGAGGAGGATGATCTCGGCGGGGCCGGGCGGCGGGCCGGGCCAGCGTTCGCGGGCCTCGTCGCGCAGCGGTTCGAGGGCCAGCACCTCGTCGAGGGCGGCTTGCTTGCGGGCGCGGCCGTATTCCAAGGCATTGAAGACGCCGATCTTGCGACCGCCGATGCGCAGGGCGATGAACGGATCAGGCACGTGCAGGCCGGCGAAGTAACGCATGTCGCCGTTCCGGGCGGAGTCGGCGTAGAGGAGGATGGCTTGATCGGCGGAAACGCTCACGACGAAGGAAAGGAGGTTTGTCTCGGGGAGAGGCCTCATTTGTTATCGGGCCCGTGAAGAACGCAAACCCCCTTTCGCCGCGGCGGGGTCCGCTGCGGCGGCGTCTTTGGACCATGGCTCGACTCACCCTGCTGCTGGGGTTGGCGGTGCTTTCCGGGTGGGTCCTGCAGGGGGCAACCGCCGTCGCGCCGAAGGGTGCGGCGGAATTCTTCCCGATCGCGGTCGGCGACAAGGTGCTCCGGTTGCAGTTGGCGGTGACCGGTCCCGAGATGGAGCGTGGACTCATGGGGCGCCGCACCTTGGGAGCCGAGGAGGGGATGGTCTTTCTTTTCCCCAAGCCGCAGCGGCTTTCCTTCTGGATGCGGAATACTCCGCTGCCTCTCGATATCGGGTACTTCGACGCGGTGGGTCGGCTGCGCGAACACTACCCGCTGTACCCTTTTGATGAGACGTCGGTGGCGTCGCGGGCCGATGACCTCCAGTTCGCGGTGGAGGTGAACCAAGGCTGGTTTCGCGCGAACCAGGTCAAGCGCGGTGCGGTCCTCGACCTGAAGGCGCTCGCGGAAGCGCTGCGCCAGCGGGGCTTTGACCCGGCGATGTACGGGCTGAAGCCGAGGCCGTCTCCGTAATCGCGAACTCAGCGCGGCGCGCCGTGCGGCGTCCCCGCGCCGCGGCGGCGACCGCTCGGCTCACTCAAGCCGGCGTCCGCGCGCGTTCTTCGTCGAGTCGGTGTCCTTCGGGATCATGTTGTCGGTCCGCAGCATCAGAACGGGCGTCTTGGTCTTCACCCAGAGCTCGACTTCCTTGAAGTGCTTGGCCGGCACGCTCTCCATCGCCTCGCCGATCGTCTTCACGGGCAGGAGTCGACCCTTCTTGGTCGCGTTGAAATCGTACGCCGCCTTGAAGATTCGTTCCTGGGCGGTGACCACGCTCTCGTTCTCCGGCATCTGCATCACCCAGCCGGCGAAGTCGTGGTCTGGCAATCGGCCCTCGGGGTCGCTGATGAGGATCGCAAACTGCTTCTTCACGGCAGGTGGCTTGTCCTCGTCGGCATTGGCGGCGGCCTGGGCGAGGAGGTTCATCTCTTCGACGACCTGGCGGAGGAGGGCGGGATCCACCTGGTTCCGCTTCAGGATTTCGGCGACTTGATTGACATCGATTTTCGGCATGAGTTGGCGGAAGGTGGGGGTTTCAGAGGAAGTTCGCCATGCGAGATAAAGACAAGCCTCCGTCGGCGCAGAATCTGCACGAACTCTTCGACGTGGTGAACGAGCGCGACGAAGTCGTCGGGCGGGCGCCGCGCGGGGAGGTGCACGCGCGGGGGCTGTGGCACCGGGCGGTGCACGTGTTCGTCTTCGACCGCGCCGGGCGGCTCTTCCTCCAGAAGCGGTCTCTGGCCAAGGACAAGTCGCCGGGGCTGTGGGATGCCTCGTGCTCGGGGCACGTCGACGCGGGCGAGACGTACGACGCGGCGGCGCGGCGGGAACTTGGCGAGGAACTCGGATTTGAACCGGCGGATCCACCCGTGCGCTGGCTGCGGGTGGACGCTTCGGAGCCGACGGGGTGGGAATTCATCTGGGTCTACCGACTGGTCCACGAGGGACCGTTCGTCCTCAATCCGCACGAGATCGACACCGGCGAATGGCACACCATCGCGCGGATCCGGGAACTGATGGCCTCCGACCCCGAACGTTTCACCCGGCCTTTCCGGAAAATCTGGTCGGTCGTCGCGGTCGACCTCTGATGCCTTGCGGCGCCGCCGCAGTGCCACGCCTGGCGCCGCCGCGAGCGGCCGATCACCGCGCCGCGTCCCGCAACCGCTCGATCACCGCGAACTGCTTCGGCGAGAGCAGGCGGCGGGGCACCCGGCGCCCGGCCTCCTCGATGAGGCGGTCCCAGTCATCGGGAGACGGCGGATGGATCTCCCACGGGGCATGATGGCCCTGCTTGCGGGTCCAGGTGACCGCGCCGCCGTGGACATCGGCGACGACCTGGAACTTGCGTCCCTCGTCGTCTTTGTTCCACCAGCCGAACTCGGTGCTCATGCTGAGCGGATAGCGTGGAATGGGGTGGGTGCGCCAGCGGAAACTGCGGCCGGGGAGGAAAGCTTGCCAGCGCGGGAGGTGCGGGTTGCCTTCGGATCCATGGCGATCATCGGACGTCTCTCCACCCTGCGGAAGCAACTGGCGCACTTGCGCGCCTTCGATGCGGCCTTGGCGCACGCCGAGGAGATCATGACTCCCGGGAGCGCGGCGCGGACGCGCCTCGCGGGGATCGCGGTGGGCGCCGTCTTCTTCCCGGAGGCTGCGCATCGTCCCTGCCTCGCCGACGGCCAGCCGGGCGAGGTACGCAAGCCCGTGGTCAAGATCCCGGTCTATTGATCGCGGCGGCGCGCGGTGAACTACCGACATCACTTTCACGCGGGCAACTTTGCCGACGTCTGCAAGCACGTCGTGCTCGGCCGCTTGGTCGAGGCGATGGCGCGCAAGGAGAAGGGGTTTCTCTACCTCGATACCCACGCGGGCCGCGGACGCTACGACCTGAGCGTCGCGGCGCAGGGCGATTCGCTCGCCCGGGCTCCGGAGTGGCCCGACGGGATCGGACGGATCTTGGCGCGCGGCGACGCCCCTCCGGCGGTGCGGACCTACGTCGACCGCGTGCGGGAGTTTGACCGCCAGTCGGGGCACTTCGGGGAGGGTCTGCGCTTCTACCCCGGCTCGCCGTGGCTGGTGAAGGCCGCGCTGCGGCCGCAGGACCGCATGGTCCTCTGCGAACTGCATCCCGCCGAGAAGGCGGCACTGGCGGCGGAGTTTCACCGCGTACCGCGGGTGTCGGTCCTGGAGCTCGACGGCTACACCGGCGTCCGGGCGCAGCTGCCCTGCCCGGAGCGCCGCGCCTTGGTCCTGCTTGATCCGCCCTTCGAGAGCCCCGACGAATGGCGCCAGCTGGTGGATGCTCTCGCGGTCGGTCTGGAGCGCATGCCGGGGGCGACCTTCGCCATCTGGTATCCCCTGACCCAGCGGGCGCGGGTGGAGGCGTTCCTCGCCGAGATGGAGCGACGGCCGCTTCCGCCGACTTGGTGTGCTGAGGTGGCGATTGCGGGGGAGGACGCCGGCTTGAAGATGCGAGGGTCCGGCATGGTGGTGGTGAATCCCCCGTGGCAGCTTGATCAGGAATTGGGGCCAGTGCTCGCGTGGCTGGCGGACGTCCTCGGGCGGGCTCCGGGTGCCGAGGGCCGGCTCACGTGGCGGGTCCGGGAGCGTTGACCCGCGCGCGGCACGGCGAAACGACGAAGCCCGGAAGCGGGGCTTCCGGGCTTCGGAGCGGCGCACGAACTCGTGCGCGCGAAGGGCGATGCGTGATCAGCCGGGACCGAGCGGGCTCAGCGGGATTGAGTCGGGCCGAATCATGCCGCGGCCGTCAGCGGGCGCGAGCCGACCGCCGGCGCTGGGAGGTGACGCGCAGCGCGGTGAAGGGGATCTCGCCGTGGAGCTGCGCCGGAGTCGGGAGGGACGGAGCGCGAAAGACCGGGCGAGCCCACTGCACGTCGTAATGCGGCACGACCAGCACCGAGTCGCTGGGCCGAGGCGGCGGAAGCGGAACGGGTTGGAAGAGCATGGGTGAAGAGGGGTTTGGGGTGTTGGGGGTGAGTCGACACGTGCCTGAGCGCACTTGAGATGAGTTCGCTCGAGCAGGGAATTAACCCCAGACGTTGACTATGCCACATGTTGGAGTGCGCGCGCGGCCGCGGGTTCCGTGGATCGGAGCTTTTTTGGTAACTTTATCGTGAGGACTCCGGCCTGCAGCGTGGCTTCGACGCGATCGAAATCCACGCCCGAGCCGAGGCGGAGGACCAACTGGTAGTCGCGCTGCGCCTTTTCCAGGTGCAGCGCCTGCCAGTTCACGCGGACGAAGCGGGCCTTGCGGGCGGTGAGCAGCAAATCGGTGCCGTCGAAGGACACCTCGACCCCCGCACTGTCGACCCCGGGCACGTACACCGTCAGGTCGAGACGGTCCGGCCGCTCCGAGACCTCGTAGTGTGGTTTGCGATGATCGACCGGAGCCGACTGCGAGACCCGGGTGCGGCGAGGGCGGCTCGGGGGCGTGAGCGGATGGATGATCGTCGTTTGCATGGTAGGGAGGGGGAGCGGGAGGAAGAGAGGGAGTGGGAGGAAAAGCAGTAGCGTCCTCAGGTCGGGTGACCGGGGGCTTCTTCAGGTTGGCTAAGGGATTCCGATGGGTCGGAAAGTTAGGCCTGAGAGCCCGCGCCGGTATGCGTTTTGTTCCAGTTCGTGGAAACCGGTCGCATCTGGACGCAGCACGTCTGCACGGCCTTCGTAAACGAAGTGCCGGCGTGGCTGCGGAGATGTTGGAGGGACCGGGACATGAGCTGGTTGAAAGTTTTCTAGCATAAGCAGGACGCGCGCCAAGCACGAAGTTTTCGGAATTCGATGGAAATGCGCTGACGAACGCCGTTCCACGCGCCCAGCTTCGGGGTCTATGCAACGCGCTCTCGCTTTGATGACCAACGCTTTCCCGATCTGGGTGGTGGTCGGTGCCGGTCTCGCTTTGGTGCAGCCGACGTGGTTCACGTGGTTCAGCGGTAATGCCATCGTGCTGACGCTGGCATTGGTGATGTTGGGGATGGGGGTGACGCTGACGGTGGACGACTTTCGTCGGATCGCGCAGCGGCCGCGTCTCGTGACAATCGGTTTTTTCGCGCAGTACGTCATCATGCCGCTGCTGGGTTGGTCGGTGGCGCAGTTGCTCGATCTCTCGCCGGCCTTCGCCGTGGGCTTGATCCTCGTGGCCTGCTGCCCGGGAGGAACGGCGTCCAACGTGGTGACGTACATCGCGCGGGCCGACGTGGCGCTGTCGGTGGTGATGACGCTGTGCTCGACGCTCGCGGCGGTGGTGATGACGCCGTTGCTCACGCAGTGGCTGGCCGGGGCGATTGTCGACGTCGATGCGTGGGGCCTGCTCCGGAGCACGGTTCAGGTGGTGCTGTTGCCGGTGATGGCCGGGGTGGCGCTGAATCGGTTCGCGCCGCGGGTGGTGGCGGCGACCTCCTCGTGGGCGCCGCTCGCGTCGGTCCTCGGGATCACGCTCATCGTGGCCAGCATCGTGGGTCAGAACGCCTCGGCCGTGAAGACGAGCGGCGGCATCCTCCTGCTCGCCATCGTGCTGCTGCACGCGGGTGGTTTCGCGTTGGGCTACCTGATCGCTCGGTTGCTGGGTTGCGAGGCGGTGGTGGCACGGACGATCTCGATCGAGGTGGGGATGCAGAATTCCGGCCTCGGCGTGGTGCTCGCGCGGCGTCACTTCGTCGATCCGCTGACCGCGGTGCCGTGCGCGATTTCCAGCGTGGTCCACTCCGTGATCGGGAGCGTCCTCGCTGGGCTGTGGCGGCTGCGCGACCGGGGGAAGTGAT
>JBEIGD010000024.1:0-59760 GCA_040382075.1 Opitutaceae bacterium | reverse complement strand
CGCCGCTCTTTCCACCGACGGTGCGAAGACGTGGCCCGTGAGCAAGCTGCTCGAGGGGGACCTCAAGACCGAGTTTCACTACCCGGCCATCCACTTCGTCGGCGACGCGGTGCTCGTCACCTACAGCTACAACACCACCGGCGGCCCGCACATGGGCAGCCTGCGCGTCCGCCGCCTCACGCTGGACTGGCTTCGGCGATAGGCAGACCCGCAACCACGCGGCATCCGTCCCGGAGCGGAGGGGCATGACCTTGCAGCGGCTGGGCCGTACGGCCCAGCGCGATGGCGCGCGGCGTGCGCACGCGCGTGCACCCCACGCCCATCGCCAGATCGGCATCGCAGCCTCGTCCCGTGAAGCGACCCTGAAGGCGGGGCTTCGTCATTTCGTGTACGACTATTGGCACTATTCGTAAGGTGCCGAGGTTGCCATCCGCGGGGTCTCCTGCGACGGTCCGAAGCGGTCCGAATCCCATCCGATGACGCCCGCCTCGCCGCCTCCTCCCGCCCACGACGCTCCCGAGGTCCCGACCAGCGCGTCCGGCGGACCGCTCGGACCGATCGGTCTGATCGGGGTCGGGCTCGTCGGCACCGCGCTCGCCGAACGGCTCCGCGGCGCCGGATTCCCGGTCATCGGCTTCGACACCTCCACCGAGGCCATGGACCGCCTGCGCCAGCTCGGCGGCATCGCAGCCGACGGACCGGGTGAGGTGACGCGTCGCTGCCAGCGTACGTTGATCAGCCTGCCCGACAGCGCCATCGTCCACCGCGTCGTGACCGATCTCCGGCCGACTCTCGTCGCGGGGAGCATCCTCGTGGATACGACGACCGGCGACCCCGCGCACGCCGCCGCCCTCGGCGCCGCGTTGGCCGGCTCTGGGGTGGACTTCCTCGACGCCGCGATCTGCGGCAACAGCGAGGAGGTCCGGCGCCGGGAGGTGCTGGTTGTCGCCGGCGGTCCCGCCAGCGCCTTCTCACGCTGCACCGACGTGTTCGCGTCCTTCGCCCGCCGCAGTTTCCATCTCGGCGGCTGGGGCGCGGGCCTGAACATGAAGCTCACCACCAACTTGGTGCTCGGGCTCCACCGCGCCGTGCTCGCCGAGGGCCTCGCCTTCGCGGAGTCCGTCGGTCTTTCCCCCGAGATCGCGCTGGAGGTGCTCCACGCCAGTTCCTCTTACTCGCGCGTGATGGACCTGAAGGGCCGCAAGATGCTCACGTCGGATTTCTCCCCGCAGGCCCGGCTCAGCCAGCATCTCAAGGACGTGCGCCTGATGCTCGCCACCGGAGCCGACGCCGGCGCGCGCCTGCCGCTCAGTGACCTCCACCGCCGACTGCTGGAGGAAGCGGAGGCGGCGGGCCTCGGCGCCGCCGACAACAGCGCGATCATCGAGGTCTTCCGGAAGCGCTGACCGGCCATGGCCATCTCCTTCGCGCGCGTCCATCGTCTCGAGCCGTCCGCGGTCGCCCGCCGTCTGCTCTGGCACGTCCTTTCGGTCGGAGAGGTGGCCCGCGACGAAGTGGAGCACCACGACGCCTTCGACAAGCCTGGCGCCTACTTCTTCCGGGTCGTGTCCGGCCGGGGAACCCTTCGCTACGGTCGGCGCGAACTCCCCCTGGGCAGGGGACGGGGCTGCTGGCTGCTCGACCTGCAGCGCCCGCGGACCTACCTGCCAGAGCCGGGAACCACGCTCGTGACTCAGGGTGTCCGCTTCGCTGGTCCGGGGGTCGCGGCATGGCTCGAGTCACTCGCCACCGAGGAGCCGTTCCTGCTCGCGGCGCAGCAGCAGGCGGCGGTACGCCAGATCCACCGCCACCTCGTGGCTCTCGTCACCCGCCAACCCCGCCAATTCGAATGGCAGGTGCACACGCTGGTGCACCAGGTTTTGGGACTGCTTCTGTCCGCGCGCGGACTCCTGACCGAGCGGTCCGCCGCCCCACCTCCCGCAGTGTCCCGCATTCTCGAAGCCGTCGCCGCCAAACCCGAACACCGCTGGCAGGCCCGCGACCTGGTCCGCCGCTCCGGGGTCAGCTACTCCAGCCTCCGGACCGTGTTCAAGCAGACGCAGGGCTCCACGCTCAAGGAGTTCCTCACCCGCACCCGCCTCGATGCCGCGCGCCTGCGGCTGGGTGATCCGCGGCTGACGATCAAGGAGGTCGCCCGTACCTTGGATTTCTCCAGCGAGCACTACTTCAGCCACTTCTTTCGTCGCCACACCGGAGTTACGCCGACCCAATATCGCAACCGCGGAGCTGCCCCTCAGGCCTGACCCGGATTTGGACCGCGTCACGGCGGAATTCACAAGGCTTTTGGCAGCCTTCGCATTCTTCCTTCGACACTCCTGTGCTAACCTCCCCGCAACCGGCCTCCCGCGTCCCATGAAGCGTCTTCCGCACTCCCGCCGCACGTTCCTCCGTCACGCCGCCACCGCCACGGCCGCGCTCGCCTCCCTTCCGATCCTCGCCCGCGCAGACCGGCGCAACGTGAACGAGGAGATCCGCGTCGGCATCATCGGCCTCGGCAACAAGGGCAAGCAGCACGCGAACCTATTTTCCTCCCAGCCCGGGACCCGCGTCGTCGCGGTCTGCGACGTCGACCCGGAGCGCCTCGCCGCCGAGGTCGAGCGCCAGTCCCAGGCCGGGCGATCCGTCTTTGCCACCGCCGACGCCCGTCGGATCATCGACCGTGCGGACGTGGACGCCGTGGTCATCGCCACGCCGAATCACTGGCACGTCCTGCTGGCGATCTGGGCCCGGCGCGCGGGCAAGGACGTCTACGTCGAAAAACCGGTCTCGCACAATCTCTGGGAGGGCGAACGACTCGTGGCCGAGACCCGCGCGACGGGAAGGATCGTGCAGGCCGGGCTGCAGTACCGGTCGTGCCCCGGACTGCGCGCCGCCGCCGCGTGGCTGCGGGAGGGCCACCTCGGCCGCCCGGTCCGTGCCCACATCGTCTGGTATGAACACCGCCCCGCCATCGGCCGGGTGCCGCCTTATACGCCCTCCTCCGTCGACTACGATCTCTGGTGCGGCCCTGCCCCGCTCGAGCCGCTGCAGCGTCCGCACCTGCACTACGACTGGCACTGGGCCTGGGCCACCGGCAACGGCGACGTCGGAAACAGTTCGGTGCACGCCTTCGACGCGTGCCGCATGTTCCTCCCCGGCACCGCCTTCCCGTCGCGCACCGTCAGCCTCGGCGGGCGCTTCACCTACGACGACGCCGCCGAGACGCCGAACACGCAGTTCACCGTGTTCGACTACCCCGACCTCCCCGTCCTCATCGAGAACCGCAATCTCTCGATGGTAAAGGACCGGGTGATCCTCGACCATATCCGCGGCATCCGCGAGGGCTTCGTGCTCCACTACGAAGGCGGCTACTTCGCCGGCCTGCGCGCCGGGGGCCGGGTCTACGATCCACAGGGCCGGGAGCTGAAGCGGTTCGACGGCAGCGGCGGCGCGGACCACGCCCCGAATTTCCTCCGGGCCGTGCGCAGTCGCCGACCCGAGGACCTGCACTGCCCCATCGACGAGGGCCACGTTTCCTCCGGTGTCTGTCACCTTGGTAATCTTTCCTACCGGCTCGGTCACCCCGGCAACCGACAGGCCGCAACCGCCGCTCTCGCGAGTCCCGGCTTCGCCACCGACGCGTTCGAGCGGGTCGCCCGCAGCGTCGAGGGGTTGGGCGTCGACTTCAACCGCGAGCCGCTCACCGTCGGCGCCGTGATCGAGTCGGATCCGGTCTCGGGTCATGTCACCCGTGTCTCGGACGGCGACCCCGACCTCCTCGTCGCCGCGCGCCGTCTCGAGCGAGGCGCGTACCGCGCTCCGTTCGTCCTGCCCACCTAGGCCTCGCCACCCACCGCCGGGTCCGTCCCCCCAAACATGACTTCACCCGCTCCCGCCGGTCCTCCCCTGACCCGCCGCCAGCGCTGGGCGGTGCTGGCCGCCGCCTTCGCCGGGCTCGCCTTCGTCGGATTCGGGCTGGGCCTGATGCCCGTCGCCTCGCTGTCGGTCTCGCAAAGCCTGATGGGCGACGGCTACACGCAGGCCTTGGGCGGCTACTGGTTCGCGCGCTACACGGCGATCCTGATGCTCGGGGCGGCGATTGGTGGCTTGCTGCTCGGCAGTCTGGGCGACCGCCTTGGCCGCACCCGCGCGATGGGCATCAGTATCCTGTGCTATTCGTTCTTTGCCGGATTGGGAGGTTTCGTCCAGACGCAGGAGCAGATGCTGGTGCTGCGCTTCTTGGTTGGTCTGGGCGTCGGCGGCATGTGGCCCAACGGCGTCGTGTTGGTCTCCGAATGCTGGACCAAGGCTTCGCGACCGGTCGTCGCCGGGGTGATGGGAGCGGGCATCAACGTCGGCATCCTCCTGCTGTCCCAGTTCGTCCACCTGTTCCCGATCACCCCGACCTCATGGCGGTGGATCTTCTGGGTGTCCGCCCTGCCGGCGTTCCTTGGCTTGCTGGTGATTATCCTGCTGCCCGAGTCCCCGGCGTGGCTCGCCCGCCGCGCCCGCCCGTCGGCGGGCGCCGGCGGGGTCGGCGCTCCCACACCCCCACCCGCACCCGGAAAATCCGGGGGCCTGCGCGAACTCTTCCGTCCGCCGCTCCTCCGGCCCACCCTTGTGGGCATCGCGCTCGCGGCGATCCCGCTCGTGGGCGCATGGGCCGCGAGCAAGTGGACGATTCCGTGGGCCGACAAGGTCGCCTCGGCCGAACACCCGGGTTACAAGGCCATCGTGCAAGGCTGGTGGGCGCTGGGCGCGACGCTCGGGAGCTTCGCCGGAGCGCAGGTGGCCACGTGGCTGGGGAGGCGCACCTCATACTTCCTCTTCGCGCTCGGCACCACCGCCCTGACGATCGCGATGTTCCAACTGACCGCGCCGCTGCGGCCGAGCTTCCTGCCCGTGGTCTTTGCCCAGGGCTTCGTCGCCACCCTCTTCTTCGGCTGGCTCGCTCTTTACCTGCCCGAGTTGTTCCCGACGCGGGTGCGCGCCACCGGCGCCGGACTGGCGATGAACGCCGGGCGCTTCGCCACCGCCTTCGGCGTGCTCGCCACCGGTATCCTCTTTTCCATGACCGGCGGAAGCTACCCGGTGATCGGCACCTACGCCGCCTTCATCTACGCCGTCGGCATGATCGCGATCGTGTGGGCACCCGACACGAGCCAGACCAAGATGGAGGACTGAGCAGCCACGCCGACCCAGCCTGCGGCTGCGTCATGCTCCACCGGCGAATCTTCCGGCCGCCGGCGACACCGCGACTGCACCGCCGATCGCGCCCCGACCACCACGCTCCACCTCCTCACGACCCTTCCGCTCACGCTCCGACTTCCTTCCTCAATCCATCGAATTTCTGTCTTCAAGGGCCATCCGCCACGCGGAGCGGCCGGTCCCTCCACCCCCATGCCTCCCGTCTCCCATCACCTGCGCGGACTACTCACCGCGATTACGGCGCTCTTCGTCGCCCCCGCATCCTTCGCATCAACGCTTGGCTTCGTCACGGGCGACGCCTCGGTGGTGCTCACGGACGCCGGTCGCCGTGTCGGCGAATTCGTGCACCGCGATCCGAAGATTCTGCGGCCCTACATCGCTCATCTCAATGCGCCCGGCGGCATCCCGGTCACGCGACACCACCCACCTCGGCCGGGCCAGGATCCGGTTGACCACGAACTGATGCATCCCGGCGTCTGGATGGCCTTCGGTGATCTCAGTGGTCAGGACTTCTGGCGGAACCGCGCGACGATCCGGCATGAGCGCTTCACCGCCGGTCCCGCGGTCACCGACGGAGTCGTGGGCTTCACGACCGAGAGTGTCCTCGAGCGATCCGATGGAACGCCTCTGGGCCGGATGCGGCTCGTGCTCTCGCTTGCGTCGCGGCCCGCGGGCTACCTTCTCGTCTGGGACGCCACGATCATCGCCGGCGAGCAGGACTTGGTCTTTGGCGATCAGGAGGAGATGGGAATGGGCGTGCGGGTCGCCACGCCGCTCACGGAGACGAACGGCGGCACGCTCACCGGCAGCACGGGAGAGCGGACGGCGAAGGCGACGTGGGGCCGGGCGTTTGACTGGTGCGACTACTCCGGCCCGATCGGAGATCGCGTGGTGGGCATCATGCTGATGCCGGATCCCGCCAACTTCCGCCCCAGTTGGTTCCACAACCGCGCCTATGGTCTGATCACCGCGAACCCCTTTGGTCGCAAATCCATGAACCAAGGTGAGGTCAGTGCAGTCCGCGTGCCGAAGGGTGAATCGCTCCGCCTGCGTTTTGGCGTGCTGCTTCATGCCGCCGCTCCGGGTGCGCCGACCGATCTTGCCGCAGCGTACCGGGACTTCCTTGCCCAACCGTCACCCCGCCACTAGCGATCACCGCGGCGGCTGATGGAAGCGGATCTTTGAAGGTTTTCGGCGGACGATCCGACTCCCGGTGCGATCGGTGCACCGCGGTTCTCCATCCCGGGTTCCACCGCTGAATCCAACGGGCGCTCGGCGTTGCGACTCGACACGCCGCCTTTGATCACGCATGGAGTCTTCCGGCCCACCGCCACGCCGCGACCTCGCGGCCGCCTCTCGATTGCAACGGTCTCCCGACCCGCTTGCCCGCGATCCGATCGTCCGCCGAATGCATCTGCCGCGCCCGCCTTACCTCTTCGTTCTCTCCGCACGATCACGCGACCGTTCCGGGCCGATGACCCCACCCGTGCCTAGAGTTGATCCATGCCCATGACACCCCTCCACGTCGTCTTCGGCACCGGACAGATCGGGCGCCAGTTGGTGGACCGACTCCTGGCACGCGGGCTGCCGGTGCGCTCGGTCCGGCGTTCGGCGGAAGCCAGCCGCCATCCGCTGCACCAGACCATTCAGGCCGACGTCCACGATCGCGAAGCCGCCCTCCAAGCCGCCGCGGGCGCGACGGTCGTCTACCACTGCGTCAACGTCCCCTACCACCAGTGGTCCGCCCAACTCCCGCCACTCTACCACCACATCGCGGCGGCCGCGCGCGCCGCCGGCGCGCACCTCGTCGTCCTTGACAACGTCTACGCCGTCGGTGCCACGGGGACCTTCGACGAAGAGACGCCGGAGCAGCCCTGCAGCCGCAAGGGCGCGATCCGCAAGCAGCTCGCCGACGAACTGCGGGCGATGCACGCCCGCGGGGAACTCCGCGTCACGATCGGCCGCGCCAGCGACTTCTTCGGCCCGGGTGCCAACAACACGGTGCTTCTCCACCCGCGCGCAACCGCCCAGTTGCGGAGCGGAACGACTGTCGACGTGCTCGGCAACGTCGACCAGCCGCACTCGTGGAGCTACGTCGGCGATGTCGCAGAGGGCCTGCTCCAACTCGGCCTGCACCCGGAGCTCGCCGGCCAGACCTTCCACCTCCCCGTCCTTCCGGCCCAGTCCGGTCGCTCCCTGCTTGAGGCGCTCGCCACCGAACTCGGCGTGCCGCTGCGCGTGCGCCGGATGAGCCCCTGGATGCTCCGGATGCTAGGCTGGTTCAGCCCAGTCATGCGCGAAATGCCCGAGATGCAGTACCAGTTCGAGAACCCCTTCATCATGTCAGACGCGCGCATCCGGCGGGAACTGTCACTCCAGCCAACGCCGCTCGCGGAACAGATTACCGCCACCGCGCAATGGATCCGCGGGCTCGGCCGCGCCGCGTAAGACGATTCACGCCGTCCGCGCGGTCCGCACCACAGGTCATTCCATGACGTCAGGAACAACTGTCCCTTCGCTGCTCGGGACGTGGCGGCTTGAGCGGTTTCGCGTGTGGAACGCGGACGGCAGCGTCAGCGAACCCAAGGGGAAGCATCCTTTCGGTTACGCCCGGTTTGACCCGTCCGGCGTGGCGATCACCGTCCTCGCAACTCAGGATCCTTGCCTTTCGCCAGACGACCTCGCCGCTTCCTTTGTCGCGTATTCCGGTCCATTCCAAGCCGAACCCGAGCGCGGACGCCTCACCGTGAGCGTGATCGCGAGCAACCGCGCCGACTACCTCGGTACCGTCCAAGTCCGCGAATACACTGTGCACGGCGTCTCACTCACGCTCGGCACTCCGGGACAGGACGAGGCAACCTGCCGGCGGGTCGCCCCGGCGTAAGCACGCACGCCTGCAAACCGACCCTTCCCGGCCCGGCTCTCCGGCTAGGCGCCTCAACCTCTCCGACCCACCCTTCACCCAACCCCATCCCCCATGAATAGGACCCTCGATCTCACTGCGTTGAAACAAGCCTACGATGCCGACGGCTTCGTCGTCATCCGCGGACTCTTCTCCCCTGAAGCCTTCCGGGACCTGCAGTTCAACCTCGACCGCTACGTGCGCGAAGTCGTTCCCACCCTCCCGAAGGACCAAGCGTTCTTCGACGATTACTCGAAGCCCGAAACGATGCGAAAGATGCAGCAACTGAACAAGCATGATGCGTGGTTCGCGCGATTCATGCAGGAGGGGCCGCACCTCGCGGTGCAGGGCCACCTGATGGGAGACCGTCCGGTGCCCCAGGGACTGGAGTGGTTCGACAAACTGCCCTACGACACCAACGCGACGCCGGCGCATCAGGATGGATTCTACTGGAACCGCAAGCCCGACATCGCCTGCGGCGTCTGGATCGCGCTCGATCCGGTCGATCAGGAGAACGGCTGCCTGTGGTACGCGCGGGGCTCACACCGGCACGGCATCCAGCCGCACGGGGCCAGCGGCGTGCTCGGTTTCAGCCAGGGCCTGCTCGGCTTCGACAAGAGCAAGCTGGACCCGGTGCCGATCGAACTGCAGCCCGGCGACGCCGTCGCCCACTCCAGCGCCACGATCCATTGGACGGATACGAATCGCACTCCCCGCCACCGCCGGGCGGTCGCCTCGTTCTGCTTCGGCGCCTCCACCGTGCGCGACGAGGAGGGCCACGCCCGCTACCTCGCCAGCCTCAAGGCCCAGCTCGAGAAGCGTGGCATCGCCGCGACCACGAAGTCCTGACCCGCGCTCCGGCAGCTCGCCAGATCGAGGAACTTTCGTTCAGCGCCCCACCCCGAGCCCCTCGATCTCCGCAGCTTCGGCCAGCCGAAGGTCGGCCGTCAGAAAGACGAGATCCGCCACTCCTCCTTGGACCAAGCTGAGTGCCGCCGCGAGCTGCAGCGCATCAGCCGCCCGCAGGGGATGCGTGCGGAGCAGCCGCACCGCCAGCGTGCGCACGACCGCCGACGCGGGCACCTCGCGCCACGCGGCCGCGAGCCGCATGAGGTTCTCACGGGCCAGCCGGGCTCCCTCCGCGTCCAGCGCACCCTCCCGCAGCCGACGTTGCAGCGCGGACTCACACTCCACCGGGGTGCCCCACCAGATCAGGACGGCGGGGTCCGCCTTGAGTTCCTGAAGGCGCCCGGCCGAACCCGGTTCATCCACGAGCAGCGGCACAAGAGCAGAGCTGTCCCAGAATCTCACGGCGACTCCTCGCGTTCCTGCAGGACTGCGGCGGTCAGGCTGCGGTCCCCGGCCAGGCGGGGACGGCGGGCCGCGACAAAGCCCGCGACATCCAGCGCCCCGGCGGCGGGAGGCGTGAGAAGGCCCGCGTCATAAAGCCGCTCAAACCGCCCGTCTGCGGGGCCTTCACCCTTGAACGGTTGGAGCTGAGCCACCGGCTGGCTGCGTTCGGTGATCACCACCGTTTCCCCTCGCTTGACGCGGCGCAGCAGCCGCGACAGCTGATTCTTTGCAGTGGCTACGTTAGCCCTTTTCATATGGCTATGTTGGCTATGTTGTCGGCGGTGTCAATTGAAGTCCGCTCAACCGAGTCGAGCGGCGCAGCATCGCCGAGACCACGAAAACCTGACCCGCTCTAGCGGAAGCGCAGCGAATACAAGTCCCCATCCCGGAGCACGAACCGCAGCCGGATGCTTCTGCCCCGCAGGGATGCGAGGTCCGGGTTTCCCCGCCACGACACCATCCGCTCGATCTCGTCTCCGATCATTTCCTCGCTATCCGCGAGAGCGAAACCCGGAATCGGACTCCCGTCGGCGTCCTGCACTTCCACCCGCAGACTGCCCGCCGCGCTGGTCGCCAGATTGACCTCGAGGGCACGCCCTTCGAACCGCAGCGGCTTGGTCAGCAGTTCCCCGCCTCCGTAGCCGGCCCGGACCGACGCGAAGCCGTCGGTCCGCAGGGTCAGTCGCTCGAGAAACGCGGATCGCTGTCCGTAGTTGCGTTGCACGTACACCGAGATCTCGGCCGGACCGGTCGGCACGATCCCCAACGCCGCATAGTTGGAACGCGAGACCCAGTGACTGGCTCCGATACCCGGCCGGATGAAGCTCTCCCGCCGAAGGAAGTCGTAGGTCGCCGAACCCGCCCGACTCGTCAGCAGAACCGTGTCCGAAATGTCGTCCGCCCCGCCGGTACCGGCGGTCAAGCCGAGCCGGGCCGCCTGCTCCTCGCCAAGGGCGCGACGTCCGCGCTGGAAACGCGCCGCCAGCGAGAGATAGAGGTGAGGCGCGCGGAAGTAGGGCGTCGTCTGGTTGACGTACAGGTGCTGCGCCGGCCGGGTCGACGCGGTGTCGCCATAAGTCATCGGTACCGGCGGGCTCCATGACCGGAAGTCCGGCGAGGTCGCGCGCGCCGTGGCCCGCATCCCGCCGGCGCGTTCACTGTCGCCTCCCACCATGTACCGGGCCAGGAGCACGTAGCGGCCCTCGGCGGCCGACCAGAACATCACGTTCTGCGAGTCGAAGTGGTTCGGGAGGCTGCGCGGCACGAGTATGCCCGGCAGCCGCCGCCAGCGGATGCCGTCGGAAGACACCAACCCCACCAGTCCTTCCTTCACCTCGACGTTCGCCTTGTACCGCTCCTCGGCCGGCACGCCGGGACGATCATCGATGAACGGACAGAAGCTGTCCCCCTCGAAGAGAATCACGTTGTTGCGCGACGATCCGTTGACCTCCACGAGACCGAGTTCCGGCTTCACCCAGACGATGCCGTCCTCGCTCTCGGCATAACAGGTCATCGAGTGATGCTCCGCCGGTCTCGCCCCCCGGTAGTACATGCGGAAACGGTCGCCGTCCTTGAGGACCGTGGTATAAAAACAGGCCAGCGGATCCTCGTGCGGCAAATCATAGCGAACGGCGACGCCCGCGGGACGCGGTTCGTGCGACTGCACCGTCAGGTCGGTCAGACGGTCGATCAGGAGGTTGTCGACGAAGAGTTCGCGGCGGGGACCAACGTCGACGATTTCCGCCCATGCCAGCCCGGTCATGATCAGTCCCATGCCTACCGCGAGCAGCAGTCTGCCTTTCGCCTTCACTCATCCAGAGGCTGCTCCCGCCGCGGGCCAGCACAAGAGCAAACCACGGGCGAACCGGCGGTCGCCTCCCCGTGCCCAACGCGTCCGACGCCCCCCGAACCCCAAGCCACGCGTCCAGGTCCCAACTTCCTCGTCCCTCGAAAAGTCTGGTCAAACCGGTGGGCGCGGAATCCATGACTCCTGCCGGACATAATCGCCTCCTGAAGTTTCAAACAACGTGGTCCTCTTCGAGGGGGACAGCTTCCGCCCTTTCATCGACGACCAGCGCGGCGGGCGTCTCCGGATCGAGCAGGTTGCCGGCGACGAAAGCGCTATCGGCGGGCAGGTCCGCGGGCTGGGATGTGTTTCCGTGGAGAACGACCTCGACCCCGGCCTCGCGGAGACCGTGCGCGATGGCGAAGCCGGTGCTCTTGGAGGAAGTGGTGACGAGTCCGGCGCGGCCGGCGAGGGAGAAGGTTTTCGCACTGGGGTTGAATCGGTGGAGCACGGGGATCGAGCGAAAATTGCCTTGTCAGGGCCCGTCGCGGCGACGTATCCCTACCGCTCGCGGGCACGGGCGGTGGGCTGGGTCGCATCCGGATCTCCTTCGCTGGTGCCGCGGACACTTACCATGAAACGAAAGAGCGGTTGGACGTGGACGATGGTCGCGGTCGCGTTCCTGAGCGTCTCGGTGGTGGCCGCTGAGCCACCGCGGACCGCGCTCCCGGCGTACTGGATTGCAACGATGACGGTGACCAATCCCGAGGCGTTCGCGAAGGAGTTCATGCCTGTCGTGACCAAGGTATTTGCGGGGCACGGGGGGAAGTACCTCGCCCGCGGCGGCCGGGTCATGTCGCTGGAGGGCACGCCGGCCCGACGGGTCGTTATCCTGGAGTTTCCGTCGGTGGAGGCCGCGCAGGCGGCGTATGCCTCGCCGGTTTACAAGGATGCCCGGAAGATCGGCGATCGGTACGCCACGTTTGAGTCGATCGTGGTGGTCGAGGCGTTGGCGCCGGCGGCGCACCCATGACGGGCGAACCCTTCACGCGGCGGTCCGCGCCTGCTCCGGAGGCGGAGCGAAGCGGACCAAGCCGCGGCGCTCTTGGGCGCGTAGGTCCGGTTTTCGTGGTCGCGGCGATGCTGCGCCGCTCGACTCGTCGCCTCGGGGCTTGCCGCCCCCCCTCCCCGTCGGTCAATGCTGTCGGCACCCCGCGATCCGGATGCCACGCGTCCGGCCCCCGACTTCGTCCCCTCTCGAATCATGAGCGTTCGTCCGAGCCGTCGGCTACCGGCCTCGCTTGCCCGTTTCGGTCTGCGCCTCGCGCTCGCGGCGGCCCCAGCCGCGCTGCGGGCTGACGCCTACCCGGAGCCCAAGGCCCCGTCTCCGCAGTACCGCCATGGGGACATCATGGTGCCGGAATTCGTTGCGGACGAGCCCGTGCGCGCCGCGTGGTCGGCCGAGGCGGCGGAGCACTTCCTCGATCGCGGCGCCCTCGCGTGGGCCCGGTCGAAGAGCTGCGTCTCCTGCCACACCACCGGCAGCTACCTGGTCACCCGCCCGGCGCTCTCCACCACCCTCGGCCGCCCCCGCGACGAGATCCGCGACGTTTTCGTTGAGCAACTCCGGGCCCGCCAAGGCACGCCGCGCGAGCAGTTCGGCAAGGGCACGCGCTCCGGCGAAGTGGTCTACATCGCCGCCGGCCTCGCCGAGTGGGACCGCTGGGTCAGCGGTCGCCTCTCGGCGGAGACGGCCGAGGCGCTCGAGTTGATGTTCGCGATCCAGCTTCCGGGCGGCGACTGGTACAATCCGGGTTGCTGGCCGCCGCTGGAGTCGGATGGCTTCCATCTCGCGACCCAAGCCGCCATGGCCGTCGCAGCCGTGCCCGCTTGGGAGGCGTCCGCCAGCCCACAGGCGCGGGCCAGTCTCGCCAAGCTGCGCGAGTTCCTCCGCACCACCCCGCCTCCGCATGACTATGGCGGCACGCTGCTCCTGTGGGCGGCCGCGCGGATGCCGGACCTCCTGCCGGCGGACCAGCGGCAGCGTCTCGCGGAACGCATCTGGAGCCAGCAGCAGGCCGATGGTGGTTGGTCGATCCGGAGCTTCGCCGCCCCGGAGGCTTGGGGGGATGGCTCCCGAGCGGAGCGCTTGCGGTCGGAACCGGACTTCGCCCAGCCGCCCAGCGACGGCCATCAAACCGGCCTCGCGATCGTCGTTCTGCGCGAATCGGGCGTCCCCGCCGACGACCCCCGCCTGCAGCGCGGCGTGGCATGGCTGGAACGCAACCAACGCGAGTCGGGCCGCTGGTGGACTCGTTCGCTGAACACCGACCGCGGCCACTTCGTCACCTACAGCGGCACCGCCTACCCACTCCTCGCCCTCGCCCTCAGCGGACGCGTGAACGCGATCACCGCCGCGCAGGACCCCGGTCGCGGCCAAGTTCTCGCCTTCAGCGAACCCGCCGCCGGGCGCTGATCTCAGGGCGCCCTCGGCGCGTGCTCCATACAGCCCGGACCGACTCCCTGAACGTGCTCGCTCTGAGCTTCTTCCTCCTGCTTGGGGCGGCTGCCTTGGCCAGCCCGGCCGGGTCCTCCTCCGCCGCCGATCTCGAATTCTCCGCGGCTCGTCGGTTTCCGGCACCGGAGGCACGCCAGGGAGTAGCCGCCGACACTGAGTTTCTCTACGTGATCTCGAACCACGCCCTCGGCAAATACCGCCGCGACGGCGGCGAGCGCGTGGCCGGCTGGGAATGTCCGGAAGGGCAACCCCTTACCCACCTGAACGCTGGAATCGTCCTCGAAGGACGCCTCTACTGCGCCCATTCCAATTTCCCCGGAGTGCCCCACGTGTCCTCCGTCGAAATCTGGGACACCCAGACCCTCCGGCACATCGGCTCCCATCCCCTGGGGCGCACGGACGGCTCCCTGACTTGGATCGATCGGCGCAACGGTCGCTGGATCGCCGCGTTCGTTCACTACGGCCGCCGCGGGGGCGAGCCGGGACGCGGTCCCGAGTGGAGCCGGATCGTCGAATTCGATGACCAATGGCGCCAGACGGGCGGCTGGACTCTGCCGCCCGAGCTCACTGCCCGGCTCGGCGTCGGCGGCTACAGCATGTCCGGCGGTGCCGTCGGGTCGGATGGCCAACTTTACGTGACCGGCCACGACGCGCCCGAGCTCTACGTCCTCGCGTTCCCCGAGGCCGGGTCCGTCCTCCAGTGGGTCACCACGATCCCGATTCCCGTCGAGGGTCAGGCCTTCTGCTGGGATCCCTCCACGCCAGGGGTTGCTCACTTCATCCTCAAGCGTACCCGCGAGGTCGTCACCGCGCGCCTCGGTGCCTCCGGACGCTGAGGGAGCCGGCCGGCGCGGCCCCGTGGTGCGTGCAGACCGCCGCGTCCGCCCAGCCTCTGGAAACAGCAACGGTGCCGCGACAACCACCGGCGCGCCGCTTGTTTCGGGAACGGTGGCGTCGGGTGGCAAAGGCTTCGGCACAGACCCCGGCGCAGGACTCGCGGCAAGGAGCCCGAACCGCATCCCACCCCGCCTCGCCGCCCGAGTGAAAGTGACTGAAACGTGACTGCCGGGAGGCAAAGCCGCGCTCGACGTCAGGCGTGAATGCATCTACCTCAAAACCATGCCCAAGGCGAAAATCATCTCCCTGCTCAACATGAAGGGAGGCGTCGGCAAAACGACGTGCGCGGTCAATCTTGCCACGCATCTCGCGCGGGACCACGGAAAGCGGGTTCTGCTGGTGGACTTCGATTCGCAAACCAACGCCTCGCTCTCCGTGATGAGCGAATCCGCGTGGGACAAATGGTCCGCTGAACACGGGACGATGGCGGACGTGCTGGAGGTTCGCGGACGAAAGGAGCGCGGCGAGCCGCGCAAGCTGGCGGACTGCATCATCCACAACGTGCTCCCCGAGGTGCCGGGCCTGGACCTCATCCCCTCGCACCTCGCCCTCACGTTCATCGATCTGGATCTCGCGGCCCGGCCGGGGCGCGAGCGCATCTTCACCCGCAAGATCGCCAAGGTCCGGGACGACTACGACGTCATTCTGTGCGACTGTCCGCCGAATCTCATGACGGCGACTCAGAACGCCTTGTATGCGAGCGATGCCTACTTGATCCCGATGCAGCCGGACTACCTCTCCACGCTCGGGTTGCGGCTCCTCCAGGATCGTCTCGGTTACCTCAAGCGGGAACTGGAGTTCAAGATCACCTGCCTTGGCGTCATCTTCACCCGCGTCCGCGGCTGGATCCGCTACCACGCCGAGACGATGGAGCGACTGCGCACCGACAAGGAGTTCAAGCGGCTGCACTTTTTCGAAACGGTGATTCCCGAAAACATCAAGCTGGCCGAGGCGCCGATGGAGGCGAAACCCATCGAGCTGCATGACAGCAGCGCATCCGGCGCGGAGGCGTTCCGGGCCTTGACGCGGGAAGTGGTTGCGCGGCTGGGCTGAGTACTCGCTCTGCCTTCCGGTCAGCGCGTGGCTGGCAGTTGGAGCAGCAGCACCTCGGACCACAAACGCGCCGCGTTGCGCTGACCCAGCGCCGAGAAATGCCGGCGCGACTGGGGACCGCCGCGGTTCTCACCTTGCAACTGGTCGGTGTCAGGCCCGAGCACGCACCCCGATCTCCGGCACACTTCCGTAATGGCGATTCGGATACGCTCCTCCGCCTTCGGCTTGCGGTAAACAGTCGGGTGGTGGGTGGACAGGGCGCAGATCCAAGGCGGAGCGAATCCCCACGCCTCCACGGCCGACGCATCGCGCCGGATCGTCCCGTCTCGCCCGCCCTCCCGCACCTCCTAGCGATACCGCCCGCCGGCCGGCTCCACGAAGTCGGCAACAACCGTCCCGGGTTGCGTCGCCGGGTCCATCGAGCGCACGAGGGTCAGGGACCGCCACGGCGGCGTCGGGACCGGCTCGGATGCAAGCATCATCGCCACCCCCACCCGCACCTCCCGCGCCGCGCCCATCGACAACGTATCCTCCCCCCCAGCACCACGCGAACCACCGCCGATCTGCCGGGCCCGAACGCTCTTTCGTTGGCTGCGCTGGCGTCGTTTCTCTAGATCACCTGCCAGGGCTGCGGGGAAACGATCGTGAGTTCCGCGGCGCGGCCCGCTGAAATCAGGAAGCCCGGCGCGACCAGTACGGCGAGGCAAGCGGTCAGGGTCGCGCGGCACGCCCGAGACAAGAGAGCGCGGAGCATAGAATCGGCAGGAGGGACAAACCGCATGGCCTTGCTCCCCGACGCGAGGTGAAGCCCGACGGGGTCGAGCCATGATAAGGGGATCGATCTCGCCCGGAGGCAATCCCAAGCCGCCCGCACCGCACGACCCGTCGGTCACGACCACCGGATGCCACTCAAGCTCGCCGCTCCCGGCTCGACTCACGCTCGAGTCACGCCTACGGTCCAGCAGGCGGGACACAACTCGATTGCCACCCCAGCCTTGCACCCTGACGACGAGACGAGTTGAAAATCAGCTGCCACCCGCCGCATCATCCTGCATGACCCATCCCCGCACCCAGGACTCAACGTGGTGATGCTGACCCCCTTGGCGGTCTTCGTGGGTGCCTCGTTCCTCGCCTACGGAGTGAGTTGCCTGACCTCCCGCTGGATGAGGAGTGAGTTCGAACGCTTCGGACTCGCCCGGCTCCGGAGCTTGGTCGGCGCACTGGAAGTCGCGGGCGCCGTCGGGGTGCTCGCGGGCCTCGCCGTACCTGAAGTCGGTTTTTTATCCGCCGTCGGCCTCACGATCGTGATGGCGGCCGCCGTCGTGGCGCGACGGCGGGTCAAAGACGGCTTGCTCCCAACGCTGCCGTCATTGATCTATCTGACGCTGACCGCCGTTCTCGCGCTGCTCTTCGCACTTCGGTCACTCTCGGCACCCTGACCAGCTCCAGGCCGTAAACCCACCCCCAGCCATGCACTCCGTCTTGCTCGTCGTCCAGGTGCTCATTGCCCTCGCCATCCTCAACGTCTGGCTCCTCCGTCGCAATCAACCCAGCCCTTGGCGCGGCGGGAGTTCCGCCAACCTGCGTGAGGAGTTCGCTGTTTATGGTCTCGGACCGGGCGTGATGACCGTCGTGGGCATCCTCAAGGTCACCTTGGCCGTCGCCTTGATTGTCGGAGTCTGGCGGTCGGAACTCACCCAGCCGGCGGCGTTCGTCCTTGCCCTTTTCATGCTGGCCGCCGTCGCAATGCACGTGCGGGTGAGCGATCCAGCGAAGAAGTCGCTCCCGGCCGCGACCCTGCTGGTCCTTTGTGTCTTGGTCGGGTGGTTGTCCGCGTAGGTCCGCACCGCGGATGGAACGCACTCTGACGCCGCCCGTCGATCAATCCGATCCCCGCTCCATGAAAACCTTCTCGCTCGCCGGCAGCGCCGGCCTCGTCACCGGCTCTTCCAAGGGCATTGGCCTCGCCATCGCGCACGGACTCCGAGAGGCCGGCGCCGAGGTTGTCTTCCACGGCAACACGTCACGACCCGCCGACCTGCCCGCCGACAGTGCGTTCGTCGCCGGCAACTTGCTCGATCCGGAGACGCCCTCCGCGCTGATCGCCGCCGCCTTCGCCGCCAAGCCCCAACTCGACCTGCTGGTCTGCAACGCGGGAAGCTTCTTCGATCGCGACTTTCTCAGCATGGGCGCCGCCGAGTGGGAGCGCACGATGAACCTGAACGTCCGCGCCGCCTACTTCACGGTCCAAGCCTTCGCCCGCGAACTCGTCGCGCGCCAGCGGCCCGGCGCAGTCGTCATCGTTTCCTCGACGAACGGTTTCCAGTCTGAGGACGAATCGACCGCCTACGATACGTCGAAGGGCGCACTCGTGATGATGACGCGCACGCTTGCGCAGGCGCTGGCGCCTCACCGGATCCGCGTCAACGGCATGGCCCCCGGCCTGATTCGCACGCCTCTGACCAAGTGGATCGACGAGCAGCACGAGAAGCGGCACCACTACGAGAAGAAGATCTTCCTCGCCCGGGTCGGCGAAGCCGAGGACTGCGCCGGTCCGACCGCATTCCTGCTCTCACCCGCCGCCGCCTACATCACCGGGCAGGTCATCGTCGTCGACGGTGGACTCACGGTGGGCCAGATCGGCAAGATGTAGGCCCCGAGGGCCGTGGCACCGGTCCGGTCTGGATGCCGCCGGGCGCAACGGCAGCGCTCCTGAAATCGGGGTTTCTCAGGGAGTCGCGCCCAGCGAAACGAAGGCGACCAACGCGTCCAGCTGAGCCGTCGTGTAGTGCGGATGTGCCTCCATCTTGGCGGTTGGCACCATTCCCTTCGGATTCGTGACATACCGTCGGAAATAGTCCGGAGCGTAACGGGCCAGCGCGGCCAGCGCGGCGAAAGGACGGTCACCTTTCGTTCCACCGAAGGTATCCTCAGGTCCGCGATGACAGCTGGTGCAGGAATGGATCCAAATCTCGCGTCCCTGGCTCACCAACTCGGCCGCCGCTGACCAAGGTCCGCGATAAAGCGCGCCGAACGCACGCTCGGCGGGGGCGAAGTCGAGGGTCGTCACCCCCCACGGTCGCTTGTGACCGGCATCAACCAGGTCCGCGACGGCCGGGACGATCGAGGCAGCCACGCTGATCACGTAGGGACCCGGGTTGAACCGAAGTCCGGGCGGGGGCCAATTTCCCGGCCCCTGTCCGTTGATTTCGAGGATCAGGAACGGCCGGTAGTCGCGGATGAACGTGGTCGGATAGACCCCGGCGTAGCCATCGGTGCACGTTGCCAGCAGCGTGTCGGCACCCTCCAGGACGGGCAGCGCCGCCCAGAGATCGGAAAGGAAGACCACCGTCACTTCCTGCTCCCCCGGACCGAATTCGCCCGAGAGCTGGAGTTTTGCCTGCGGCAACCGCGCAACGTCCGCCCATCGCACGTAGCGCGTGACTCCAGGCTCAGTCCCGGCGAGCAGGCCCGTCACCGCAAGATCGAGATTCGAGGCCCGGTCCAAATGAAGCGGCAACTCGGGGACGCTCGCCCCTCGCGTCAGCGATGGCAGCGTGAAGACCAGAGCGAGAGCGTACGCTCGCAACCCCGATAAACCTCCAGCGATCGACATCGTCATGGCGAAGCGGCGTCTGGAACTCGACCTTAGGCAAGTCGCCCATCGAGCAAGAATCGTGGGCAAAGAGATCGAGCCAGAACGCGACCTGAATCGACGGAAACGCCCGGCGAACAACGCGACAAACGACCGCAGGAATTGAGCGTTCATAGGGTCATGGCCGACGGATGATTTCGATGGCGCTGATCGACGGATTCCCGGACTGACTCGCGAAGGTGATGGTCAACTCGCCATCGCGCACCTCCACCGGAACGGTCTCGACATAGGCCTTTCGCACGCCGCCGGCCTTGACGTAGAGATCGAAGTCGTTGATGGCAACACCCTCAACATCGTAACTGAACACGCATTGGCTGGGTCCATCGATCCCTTCATAGGTGATCGCAAAGTGCAGCTTAACCGTGTATTTGCCGTTCGAAACCTCCCGCACAAAACCGGTCATGCCAAACCGCTCCGAGCAATACACGGAGGGGATCCGGGTGTTCTCAATCTTGAGACCCGGGCGATCCATCGTGTCACCGCCGGCGAAGCCGGAGGCGGGAAGCCACTTCCCGCCCATCTCGTCGGTCAGCGGCTCCCAGAGGCCGGCCACAATGCGAACCACGTCATCGACCGCGGGAGGAGAACCCGTGGCTCCCGCGGCCGTGCCATCTGGAGCAGCGATCGGCAGCGTGAGAAGGATGAGGGCGACAAGGTTGAGACGCAGCGAGGATCCACGGAGTTTGGGGATGGTTTTCATGGGAAATTACGGTGACGGGGACGGCCTCGACGCGGACCCGGACGCCGCCGGGTCGGTCAAGCCGTAGAGCGCGGCTGCATTGTCATGGAAAATGCGCTGCTTCCACTCCTTCGGCAGGAACTGGAGAGTCATCCGCGGATTATCAAAGTCCCAGTGGGGATAGTCGCTGGAATACATGACGTTGCCCGGCGCGTTGATCATCTCGAGGATCTGAAGGAAGTGCTGGGGCTGCTCCGGCTCCTCCACCGGCTGCGTCGTCACGAAGACATGATCGCGGATGTACTGGCTAGGGAGCTGGCGCAGCCAGGGCGCCTCGGAACGCAGCGCCTTGTAGTTCTTGTCCATTCGCCACATCAACTGGGGCAGCCACGCGAGGCCCCCCTCGATGGCGACGAACTTCAGCCGGGGAAACTTTTCGAAGGCGCCCTCGCAGACAAGCGAGTTGACGTGTCCCATGAAGTTCAGCGGGACGATGTTGTGCCACTCAAAGTATCGGGTCGGGGGGCCCGCCGGCGTCGGCGGGCCGGCGGTGCCGGCACCCACCGTTCCGGGATGTACCGCCACCGGCAGGTTGTACTCGCATGCGGCCTCGAAGATGGGATGAAAGAACCGCTGCCCGAACAAGCGGGACGAACCACTCGCCATCAAAACCTGGACGAAACGCTTGTCGGGTGCGCAACGCCGGATCTCACGCGCGGCGGCCTCGGGGTCCGAGTGGTTCACCACGATCGAGCCCCGAAAACGCGGCGAACGACTGAGCCATTTCTCCGCGAGGTTACGATTGTAGGCCGTGGCAAGCGCGTTGCCCCAGTCGGGATCGGTGTGCACGGAGATTCCGAGAACGTGCGACCCGGTCAGGATCGCGAAATCGATGCCGAAACGATCGAGGTGATCCGTGATCATGAAGTCGGGATCACTCCCGGCCATGCCTCCTGAAGGCGTGCGCGCGTCCTGCCGCTGCACTCCGACCGAGGAGTTGTAGCCGGTTCCCGGCATCGCGATCCCGTGGTGGTCAGCATACGCCTGCCAGGCCCGCGACAAGTGGGGTTTGAGTTCCGCGCGCACGTCCGCGAAGGCGTTGTGCACGTCCGTGTCGATGATGCGCGGTCGAGCGGCGACGGCGGGGGTATCTTCTGGCATGGGGATCGGGGTCAGGATTGCACGCCGGCATTGCCTCCGGGCAGCACGACGCAGAGAAAATCGCCGTCCGACTCGACCGGGAAACGATCCAGATTCTCCAGACCGGTCGCCGGATTACCGTCAGGTTCCACGCGGATTTTTTTCAGCCTCGTTTCGGGATCCACAAGGTGCTCTCCCGTGCGGAGGTCGAACTCCCAGCCGTGCCACGGACAGCGCAGAATGCAGCCGTCGAGCCCGTAGTCGTACTCATAGACGCGGGACGGCAGGGTCGTACCGGTCACTTTGCCAACGCACACGGGCGCGCCGCCATGCGGGCAGACGTTGCGGTAGGCGTGGACCTGGCCGGCCACGTTGAAGAGGCCGATCTCAATTCCCGCCACCTTCACGATTTTACGCGAGCCCGGCGGCAAATCACTCAGTTTCAGGACAGGATGGCGCGCCATGGCAGAGGAGGGGGCAAGGAATCGACCCGAGGGCCCTTCAGTGAGACGTGCGACCCGGGATCGAGGCGGGGCCGGACGGGATGGGGGACGCTCGCTGCGCCCCGTTCGCCAAGGGGTGCATTGAGCTTCGCAACGCACCTGCTGACGCGCGCTTTGCTCCGGTCGGGGCTTGCGTTCCAAACGACATCGGGGAGGCCATGACAGTCAAAAAAAACGCGGTTGGCAGCGCACGTGGATCTCCGGATTCACTGGTTGACCATCGCGCCCAGCGCGGCGAGTACCAGGTCGACATTGCGCACAGTGGCGCCATGGCCCATGAGCCCGATGCGCCACGCCTTGCCGGCCATGGGCCCCAGCCCGGCACCAATCTCGATGCCATACTCCTCGAGGAGGCGACGCCGGACACCGGCATCGTCCACCCCCTCGGGCACGCGGATGCAGTTCAGCGTGTGAAGCGAGCGGCGCGGGATGTAGCTCAGACCGAGCTTCTCCAAGCCGGAACGGAGTCGCTGGTGCATTGCGGCATGACGAGCCACGCGAGCGTCAAGGCCCTCCTCCAGCACGATCGCGAGGGCCTCGTGCAGCGCGTAAGTCATGTTGATGGGAGCCGTGTGGTGGTACACGCGCCCGCCGCCACCACCCGTGTAGTACTTGCGCAACATCGAAACATCCAAGTACCACGACTGCACCTTGGTCTTTCGCGCATCCATCCGCTCGATTGCCCGGGGACTGAAGCTGACCGGGGCGAGGCCGGGCGGACAGCTGAGACATTTCTGGGTTCCGCTGTAGATGGCATCGATGCCCCACTCATCGACCCGCAACTCGTGTCCCCCGAGGCTGGTCACCGCATCCACCACCAGCAAAGCGCCGTGGGCACGGGTGATCGCGGAGAGCCCCTCGATGGGTTGATGCGCTCCCGTGCTGGTCTCGGCCTGCACAATCCCCAGCACCTTGACTCTTGGGTGCGCGGCGAGCGTTTCGGCAATCTGTTCGTGGGAAAAGGTCTCACCCCAGGCGCACTCCAGGGCGTGCACCGTGGCGCCACAGCGCTCCATCACGTCCTTCATGCGGAGGCCGAACACTCCGTTGACGCACACGACCACTTCGTCGCCGGGCTCGACCAGATTGACCGCCACGCACTCCATGCCTGCCATCCCGGTTCCGCTCACCGGAAACGTCAGCGGATTCTCAGTGCGGAACACCTGACGCAACTGCATGCAGACCTGATCCATGATCTGCAGGTACTGCGGGTCCAAGTGCCCGAGCGTAGGCGCGCCTAAGGCGCGCAGGACACGCTGTGAGACAGGACTCGGGCCTGGCCCGAGCAACAGACGTTCATGAGGGTGCATCAGAGGGGGCGGAGAAACGGGCCTTACTCTTTCGAACTGCCTTTGGGGTCGCAGGAACAGTTAAATGCCGTGGAGACGACGACGGGTGCGTCGCCTCGGTCGGCTACTCCGTCGAGCGGTCCGGCCGACGGACGATCCGTTGGGTCTTTGGCACCGGCGCTCATTTCGCGGTCGCAACCACCCTCACGTCCTCCGGCAGGAATTTCTCGTCAAACACCTCGGCGAGCGTGACCGCCCGGTCCAGAACGCCGATCGCGGACAGCCGCTTGATCTCGGCACCAAGACGCGCTGGGTCGATCCGACCGAGCAGTTCCCCCTTCGCCGGATCCCCGTGCACCAGCCGGTTGGCTCGCATTGTCTCCACGCTGAAGGCGATGAACTCGGGTGTCATTTTTTGGTTCAGCTGGCCAATGCGCGCGTCGGCGTCTCGGCGATCGCCGTCGATGTACTCGCGCCAGCCGCGGATCGAGGCCGCCGTGAAGGCGCGCACCACCTCCGGACGTCGCGCGGCGTAATCGCTGCTCGTGAACCAGATGCGGTAGGGGTCGATGCCGGCCTCGGACAGCAGGAGGACTCCGACATCAACGCCCTGCTGGCGGATGTAAAAGGGCTCGTTCGTGATGAAGCACTGCTGGACGAGACGCTTGTCGGCGAGAAACCGGCTCAGCCCGAAATCCAGCGGCGTGACCGACATCTTGATCCCATACTTCAACTGCACGAGGGTCAACCAGGCAGCCCCGGGCACCGCCATCACGTTGCGGCCGTCAAGATCCTTGAAGTCTCGGATACCGGACTCCGGATGGAACATCACGCCCTGGGGGTCGCGCTGCATGAGCGCCGCCAACACGACCACGGGGATGCCTCGGGCCGCGGCGATGATCAGCTCGTCCGTGCGTCCCACGCCAAACTGCGCCGTCCCCAGCGCCACCTTCTGGGGGGGAATGGCGTTGGGCCCGCCCTGCAAGATCTCCACGTCGAGACCAACCTCGCGGTAGTAGCCCTTGACCTGAGCCTGATAGAATCCGCCGTGCTCCGGCTGCGCGTACCAGTCCGTCTGCAGGATGACCTTCTCCAACTTCGCCTGCGTGGGAGCAGACGCTGCGGGGCGCTGCTCACCACAGCCGGAGAGGACGAGTGCTGCCAACGCGCCGAGGACGACCTGAGCGTAACGGGAGATGCGTGAGGGAGTCATTCTTTTTTGACCATTGAATCGTGCCACAAGTGGAGCAGGCGCCAGTGAAGCCAATTGACCCCGCCGACGAAGACGAAGCCCATCAGGCAGGCGACCAGACCGGTCGCGAAGAGAGCGGGTGTCTTGAGCTGCGAGAAGTACGTGATCGTCATGTAGCCGATCCCGCCCACCCCGCCCTGGGCGCTGCCGGCGAGAAAATCGCCGACGATCGCCCCGATGGGCGCCAGCGTGCCGGCGATCTTCATGCCAGTGAGAAAATACGGCATCGCCCCCGGGATCCGCAGGTAGCGCGCCTCCTGCGCGCGGGTCGCGTTGCACATGACGAACAACTCCCGGAGGTTTCGGTCGACGGAAATGAAACCCATCGTGGTATTCGCCACGACCGGGAAGAAACCGATCATGAAGGTGATCGCGACGATGCTCGGCAGCCCCTGCCCCAGCCACAGGACGAAGATGGGGGCGAGGATCGTGACTGGCATCATCTGCAGCACGAGAATCAGCGGATAGAGCGATGCCTTGATGCGTGGCGAGAATCCGAGCGCCATGGCCAGAAGGAAGCCGACCCCCACCGCAGCGGAGAACCCGAGCAGCGCGCCGCGGACGGTGACCAGCGCCGCCGACCAGAGAAACGACCGCTCGTCCCACGCGGCCACGAGAATCTCGTGGGGAGCCGGGAGCACGAAGGACGGCACCTGAAAGACCGCCTTGAGCACGTACCAGAGGACGATCAGCGCGGCCGCAGTGGCCGCGGGCAGCAGGTAGGTGCTGAGACGAGAGCGGAGTGACGGGTTCATGCGTTCAGGAACGAACGGCGCGCAGGGCTTGCGCGGTCGTGGCCAGCAGACGCAGGAACGCCGGCGTCTCCCGCAATTCCGAGTGCCGTGGGTAGGGGAACGGCACGTCAATCACCGCCGTCACGCGACCGGGATTCACGCCCAGCACCACAATCCGCGAGGAAAGGAAGACCGCCTCGGCAACCGAGTGCGTCACGAAGAACCCCGTGAAGGAGTTACGGCTGCGAATCGCGAGCAAGTCCTCGTTCAGCCGGTCGCGCGTCATTTCGTCCAGCGCGCCGAAAGGTTCATCGAGCAGGAGAATCTCCGGCGCCACGGTCAGCGCCCGCGCGATCGAAACCCGCATTCTCATCCCGCCGGAGAGCTGCCAGGGAAACTTCTCCGCCGCACCCGACAGCCCCACGACCTCGAGCATCCGGCCGACGCGCTCGCGGCGCTGCTCGGGCGCATCCCCGCGCAGCAGCAACGGCAACTCCACGTTCTCCGCCACCCGTCGCCACGGCATGAGCGTGGCGTCCTGAAAGACGAAGAACATCTTCGCCCGCGCCTTCTCCGGCAGCGTTCCATCGACCGTGATCAGGCCATCGCTGGCGGACGTGAGACCCGCAATCAGACGAAGGAGAGTCGATTTGCCGCAGCCGCTGGGTCCGATGAAACTGACGAACTCCCCCTGGCCCACCTCCAAGTCGATGCCATCCAGCACCAGCGGCCCGGAGCCGAAGCGCTTCTGCAGTCCGCGGATCGCGACTAAGGGGGCGGCGTTCATCCCTCGACTTTCGTGCTGAGACGTCAACTCGAGATGGCGGGCTCGAACGGGTTGTGCGGGAACGACTTCATCTTTCCCGGGTTCAGCAGGCCGGCGGGATCCACTTCGGCCTTCAACGCGCGCTTCTCGGCGATGTTCGGATGCCGCCCTCCCTCTTCCAAGAAGAAGGTGTGGGGATTGGCGATACCCACTCCGATCTCGCCGCAAACCCGGATGATCTCCTGCAGGCGCTCTTCAGACTTGAAGAAGACCAACGGAATCCCTCCTACGACGACGTGGCTGCCACCACCGCTCGGACCACCGGCGCCGCCCGCCACGAACTTGATCCCGCCGGCCATCCATTCAAGATGGAAGAGGATCTCACCGGGAAAACGGCGATGAAGTTCCGCGAACTGCTCGCGGAAATTGGTCCCGAATCCACACTGAAGGTAGGTGATGGAGGGATCGGTCTTCAGCGCCCACAGCGTGGTGTGATTCCACGTGTAGTCCGTGATGAAGGGAGGTCTCGGCGGATCCGATAGCGGCTGGCGGTAGACGCAGGCCATGCCCGCCGCCGCGGCCGAGGCAACCACCTCATCCGCCTGATCGCGAGCCACGAGGAGAAAGGAGGCGTGCTCGTTGGGCTTCAGATGCTTCGCCATCGGCTTGAAGTACGAGGGAATGGGCCACTCAAACTGGGTGACGAGCCGTTTGTGCCAGGCGTCGTTCCGTGCCGCACCGTCGCTCCAATCCAGGAGTCGATCCCAGTCGGACGAACTGAGGATCAACTGCTCATAGTCGGCTTTGGGCGCGAGTCGCATCTCGACCTCGACCATGAAACCCGTGGTGCCGTAGGTGTGGAGCGCCCGGATGGAGTCGCGCTCCTCCAGCCGAATCAGCCGCGGTTCCTCCTCGCAGGTCATCAGCGTGACCGACTTGACGTTGTCACCGGCGTTGATGCCGCCCCACGTGACGGATCCGATGCCACCGGATCCGCCGCAGAAAAATCCTCCAATCGTGCTCTTGACCCACGTCGACGGAATGCACCGCAACTCCCACCCCGCCGCCCGGGCCACGGTCTCAATCGACCCGAGCCGCGCTCCCGCCTCGGCCCGCACCACCCCTCCGTCAACCGAGTGGATGCGATCGAGTCGGGCGAAGTCGACGACCACTCCGCCATAGAGCGGAACGCACTGGCCGTAGTTCCCCGTGCCCGCACCCCGTGGCACAATCGGCACCCCAAGTCGAAAGCAGGCCTTGATGACCGCCCGCAACTCGTCGATCGAACCCGGGCGGACCGCCAAATCAGCCCGCTTGTCATTCAACTGGCGCTGCAAAACCGGGGAGTACCAAAAGAAATCCTTCGAGAGCCCTTTCAGCGCCTCACCACCATCGATCACATGTTGAGCGCCAAGCAGGGCGCGCAACTCGGCAAGCAGGGATTCGGGAAGAGCAATCATGAAGACGGTGTTTCGGAGGAACTAAGTTCTAAAAGCCTGAAATCATCAGCCGCACGTCTGATGCCAAAACTCAAAATCGTTCTGAAAACCTCGAGGAATTGTGGAGAGTACGGCACGACGACGAATCTGATCGGAGCGCTTGTCCAAAAGCGATAGAAAGCGGGAAATTGAAGACTGTACAAAAACGTTTTTGTCAAGCAGCCTTCCGTCTCGTAACTTGAGCCACGATCGACGGCGTGGCATTCGCGCTGCTACACTTACTCCAATGCTCATCGTCCGCCGCGCCCGCGTTCCCGCTTCCTTGCTTCCGGTTCGGCCGGTCGGCGCGCCGATCGACGCATTAGAACCAGCGGTGCTCTGCGACCTGGCCATCGAAGGGGACCGGATCACCGCGGTTGTTTCGGTCGGTCAGCTCGGCTCCCACCCTGCGGCCCGGGAATTCGATGCGGGCGGTTCGCTGGTGTTTCCCGGCTTCGTCGACGCCCACGTTCATCTGGACAAGACTCACACCTGGCATCGTGCGCCCAACCGGTCCGGCACCTTCATGGGCGCACTGCAAGCCTTGGCGGAGGACAAGGTGCACTGGAGCGACCCCGATCTGCATCGTCGCGCCGGCTTCGCCCTGCGCTCCGCGTGGGCCCACGGTACGCGGGCGATCCGGACGCATGTCGACACCGGTCCGGAATGGGGTGAGCGCAGTCACGCCGTGATGGCGGAGCTCCGAAGGGAGTGGGCCGGTCGCATCACCCTGCAAACCGTCCCGCTCTGCGGTGGCAGCGACTACCTCACGGCCACGGGCGAAAGGCTGGCGGACCTCGCGCTGCGCCACGGCGCCAGCGTGCTGGGAGGGTTTCTCATCATGTCCGGCGAACTGCCTGCTCAGTTGGACCGGATGCTCGCCATCGCGCGCGAGCGCGGCGTCGGGGTCGATCTGCATGTGGACGAAAGCGGCAACCCACAGGCGGAGTGTCTCCGACTGGTGGCCGAGGCCGTGTTGCGGGCCGGTTTCAGCCTGCCCGTGGTATGCGGCCATTGCTGCAGCCTGGCGGTTCAGGATCACGCCCGCGCCCAGTCCACGATCGCGCTGGTCCGGGAGGCGCGCATCGGCATCATTTCGTTGCCGGAATGCAATCTTTACCTCCAGGACCGGCGGGGCGCCGACGCACCCTTTCCCCGCACCCCGCTCTGGCGCGGAATCACGCTGGTGCATGACCTCATGGATGCCGGAATTGCCGTCGCCTGCGCCAGCGACAACGTGCGCGACGCGTTCCACGCATTCGGCGACTACAATCTCGCCGAGGTGTATGCGCAAAGCGTGCGACTTGCGCATCTCGATGCGCGTCTGGAGGACTCCGTTCGCGTCGTCACCCGCACCGCGGCGGATCTGATTGGACTTCCCGACCGGGGCCGGATCGCGCCGGGGGCGCCGGCGCACTTGGTGGTGCTCGAGGCCCACCGCTTCAGCGAACTCCTGAGTCGCCCGAGCGCCTCCCGGCTTTGCATCGACGCGGAGGAGGTCCACCGTCCACCGGTCCCCGACTTCGCGGAACTCAACGATCGTTAATCCTCTCCACCCATGCTCACCCGTCTCGCCAAGATTTCACTGGTGGCTTCCTCAGCCCTGTTCCTGCTCATTGTCGTCTTCAACAACCTGACCGACTACGGTTCGAACTTCGAGTTCGTGCGGCACGTGCTTTCCATGGACACGACCTTCCCGGGCAACCGCGGGATGTGGCGCGCGATGACCTCGCCGCTCATCCATCACATTTTCTACGCCCTGATCATCGTCTGGGAGTTGGTGGCCGGCGTCATGCTGGCGGTCGGCGCGGGTCGCATGTGGAATGCGCGCGCCCAGTCGACGGACGCCTGGCGCAAAGCGTCCTCCCTTGCCGTGGCGGGCCTCACGGTGAGCCTTCTCCAATGGTTGATCGCCTTCATCATCGTCGGCGGCGAATGGCTTCTCATGTGGCAGTCGACCACCTGGAACGGGCAAACTGCCGCGGCTCGGATGTTCATCGTCTTCGCCCTCATCTTGATCTTTCTGAATCAGCGCGACGACGAGGTTGCCTAACGACGCGGTTCATTCCCCCGCCCAGACGCCGTTCACCATGCTAAAGAAGACCCTCGTCTATCCCACCGGTTTCGCCAAGCCTCGCGGCGCCTACAGTCCCGGTATCCTGCTGGAGACGGCGGGGGTAAAGACGCTCTATGCGACCGGGCAACTCGCAGTTGATCCCTCCGGTAGCGTGATTGCGCCGGGCGACGCAACCGAGCAGAGCGAGTACGTCTTCAAACTGTTGGGCGAGATTCTCCAAGCGGCAGGAATGACATTTGATCACGTCGTGCGCGCGCAGACCTACCTGACGAACATGGACGACTTCCCCAAGTTCTCGGAGGTGCGCAACCGGTACCTCGGCGGATCCATGGCCGCGAGCACCCTCATCGAGGTCAAGGGACTCGCCCGCCCCGGTTGCTGCGTGGAAATCGAAATCACCGCCGTTTCATGAACTCGACCCCATCCGTCACGCCGCTCTGCATCGCGGACGACGCGACGTTCTGGCCTTGGCATCGCTGGCCCGAGTTTCACCGCTGGCCCGATCGCGAGCGCACCCTCGTCGTCGTTCCTCTGGCCGGCAGCGCCGACTGGGGTCTTGGCCATCCCCTGGATGCCGAGGAAACCGTGCTGATGAGCGTCCTGCGCGAAGCGTCACTGCAACGCCCCGCTCATCTCAAACTGCTGGTGCTGCCCCCGGTGCGGTTTGTGCTCGGGCCGGATGCCGGCTGCGCGTTCGCAGTGGATCCGCCCCTCGCCCACCGCCTCCTGGCGGAGCTGCTCGCCTCCGTCGCGGCCTCCGGCTTCCGCAAGGTCGTCCTTTATAACTCCAGCCCTTGGAACGAGGAGTTCATCGCTTCCGTCGCCCGCGATAACCGGATCGCGCTGGGGCTGCAGCTCTTTCGCATCAGCCTGAGCGGTCTGGGGCTCGACCTTCACCCGACGCGCAGCCAGTCCCGCAGCCAGTTTCAGACCCTCGTCACCGCCCTCACTGGCCGCGAGCCCGAGACACCCGCGGCGGGCGAAACCGTTCCCGCCACGCGCCGCTGGGGCGACGAGTCGGTGCTGCCGCTCTTCGATCGCCCCTTGCCACTGGCGGCCGCGTGTGCGGCGGGAGCACCGCTTCTCGCTGCGGCGGCCGGGAAATTGCTCGGGCTGCTGGGCGAAATCGACGCGCGCGCTCCGCTGGCCAACGGGGGCAAGATCCTTCCCGCACAGATCTGAGGGTGCCGCCACCATGAGTTCCAAACCCACCACGCCTTTTCCGTCGTACCGCTCGCGCTACCTCACCGCCATGACACCGCGCGAGATCGCGGGTCTCGCCGACAAGGCCTGGGCCCCGGTGATCATCGTGACCGGCGCGATCGAGCAGCACGGACCACACTTACCCGTGGCCGTCGACTCCTTCCTCGGCCAAGTCTGGCTGGAGAGAGCGATCCCCCTGTTGGCGCGCGACATACCCTGCTACGTCGCTCCCCCCATCACCGTCGGCAAGAGCAATGAGCACACGGGATTTCCCGGAACGCTTTCGATCTCAAAGGATACCCTGCGCGGACTCCTGCTGACGCAGGCGCGTCAGCTTTGCGCGTGGGGTTTCCGCCACGTCGCGATCATCAACACTCACGGAGGAAACTCCGCCGTCATCACCTACACCCTCCGCGAGATCTCGGCCACGCTGGGCCTTCGTTGCGGAATCCTCGCCCCGAAGGTCGATCACGGTTTGGGCGCACAGGAACTGACCTATGGTTACCATGCCAATACGGTGGAAACCGCCCTGATGCAGGCCGAGGCCGGACGCTACGTCGACATGTCATCGGCCGTGAGCGAGTACTGCGGTCAGGTCGAGTCGGCAGGAGACCTCCGCCCCGAGCGCGCGCCCGCTACGATGGCGTGGATCACCTCCGACCTCTCCCGCTCCGGCGTGATGGGCGACGCCACCGCCGGCCCCGCGGAAAAAGGGCACCGGTGGCGCGACCAGATCGCGTCAGCCTACGCCGCCGCGATCACCGAACTGGCGCGCGCCGCCCGAGCCGACGCAGAACCCGCTTGACGGGCGCGTCATCGTGGCGGAGCTACGTCCTCCCGCCCGAGGAAAATCCGACGAGCAACTCCGCGTCAAAACGCGTCGGGATTGCGCAGAAAGTCGAGGGCCAAGGCGGCGCTCCATGAAAACTCATCGGTGCCGAGCCCGATCGCCGCTGGGTCGATGCCGGGCCGCGGGTCAAAGTATTCCCAGCTGCCCGCGGCGCCAAGGACACGCAGCGTGTCGGAACGCACCCGCTCGGCCAGAACGTCCAAACCCGCCTGGCGCAAGCCATGGTGGAGCATCCAGTTCACATTCACCCATACGGGGCCTCGCCAGTATCTCACCGGATCGAACGTCGGCTCGTCCGTCGCCACCGAAGGACAGAGGAGCCAGTCCGCGCTCGGCGCGAATGACGACGTGAGGTGACGGGCCAGCGCCTGCTGCTGCGCGACATCGCAGACCCGGGCGAACAGGGGCATGAAGCCGGAGGAGGTCTTGATCGAGATCCGGCGGCCGGCACGGAGATCGTACGGGAAATAGAAGCCACTCTCGGCATCCCAGAGTTTCCGGTTGATTGCGGCGGACGTCTTTTCACACCACCCCTCGATTTCGCCCACCGTCGCCTCATCGGCATTGAGGCCGCGCGCCAGCGAGAGCAGCGCCAGATTGGAACGCGCCAGCACGGCGTTGAAGAGCACATCCTGGATCAGGAACGGGGAACGTTCCGCAATTTCCGCGTCCCGATAGCCACACGCATTGAAGAGATCAACCAACGCCAGATAGCGGCGGTAGTTGACGTCGGTTGGGCGATGGGCGGCCGCGACCGCCTGATTGTCGCGCCGCAGGCTCGAGACATCCCGCGCCCGCGTCAGGTCGATCGCCTCCAACGCCGCGTCGTAGACGGGCGAGTTGTCGGTCCCAGCCTCCCAGTTATGCTGAATGTAGACCAAGCCCTCGCCGTGCGGATCGCGGTTCCGGTAGAGGTGACGATGTTGGGCCACCAGCGCCGGGAAAATCTCGCGCCGGAATGCCTCCCACTCCGACGTCTGGCCCAAGGGGAGCGAGGAAATCCGTTCGACAATGAAGGCGAAGACCGGCGGCTGGGTAATCCCCGACGTGCGAACCCCGGCCGGACGCCACGGGACCTGATCCGTGCCCCACGCGTCAGGGCCCGGAAAGTAGTTGTCGGCCGGACGGTGAAACACGATGTGAGGCACCATCCCATTGCGCCACTGCCCGCGGAACACGCTGCGGAGTTCCGCGATGGCGCGTTCAGGCCGCACGTAAGCCAGACCGAGCGCGATGAAGCCGGCGTCCCAATTCCACTGAAAGGGATACAGGCGCGGCGACGGCACGGTATAGCCGTCGCGCCAGTTGCGATCGAGCGTGGCGGTGGCAGCGGCGAACATGGCGGGAGACATGACGCAAACTAATTGCCTGAACCTGAGCCGAAGTACGCTTGGTTCAACGCATGGCATCCACGACTGACCCGCAGCGCGACGGATGAACTCTCGGCACCCGAATACTCCGGAACCCGATTTTGCGATCTCTCCCACACGCCGCTCCGATGCGGAGCATCATCTCGGAACATCCCGGGGCCAACGGAAAGGATGCGAAGCGGGGACCAGGGGCAGCACGAGAGTTCGGTCGGACTAGAATAGCGCACAGCGAGGTAGTTTTTGGCGCTCGCGCGCCGCCCCAGGACAAGGCCCCTGCCGGAGCGGCAAGAGTTGGGAAAACCGGCACGGAAACCGCGAAAATGAAGGCTGGACAGAAACGTTTTTGTCAAGCCGCGACTCCCGCCGGTATTTCGAAGGTTTGGTCATGGGCTCTTTACCCGCTCCGGGTTTCCGGTATAAGGGATTCCACCCGCATTATGTCGATCGTGCTCCTCGCCAAAGATCTCGGCCTGTCGATCTCAACGGTGTCGCGCGCGCTCAATGGCTACGAAGACGTTTCCGCCGCGACGCGCGAGCGAGTCATCCTGCGCGCCAAGGCCATCGGATATCAGCCCAACCCCAACGCGCGCCGTCTTGGCGCGGGCAAGACGTCGACCATCGGGGTCATCCTGCCCGCGGCGGGCAGTACGGGGCAGGCCGTTGACTCAATGTATTCGAGCCTGCTCGGAGGAGTGGTGACCGAGATCGAGCCCGCAGGTTACCACCTCCTCGCCTCGATGCAGGCGAAGCACGACGCCGCCCGCGAGAACGCGCTCTTCGAGAACTTCATCCGCGGAGGCTGGGTCGACGCGCTGCTGATCGTCCGCACGCGCGTGCACGACGCACGTCTGGAACTCGCTCGCGCGGCGAAAATGCCGTTCGTCACCTACGGACGGACGGAATCGGACCAACCCTACGCGTGGGTCGACACGGATAACGAAAAAGCGTTTCATCTTGCGACGACCCGGCTGCTCGATCTCGGGCACCGACGGATCGCGCTGATCAACGGACCCGAGGAGTACTCCTTCGCCCAGTTCCGCCGGCGCGGTTACCTCCGAGCGCTCGCGAGTCGCAAGCTGAAGCCGGATCCAGCGTGGATGCTCCACGGCGAACTGACGGAGGCGTCCGGGCACGAACTCTGCCGCTCGCTCCTGAGTCATCGCCCCGCGCCCACCGCTTTCGTCTGCGCGACCGATTCCATGGCCTTCGGCGCGATCGCGGCCTGCCGGGAGGCCGGCCTCGCCATTGGTGCCGACGTCTCCGTCATCGGCTACGGGAATTCCAGCCTGTCCGCATTCTGCGATCCTCCGCTCACCACCGTGGAGCACCAGGTTTTCGAGAACGGTCGGTACGTGGGACGCGCCCTCCTGCAGTTGCTCCGCAAGGAGATCCAGCCGGCGGATGTCCACTACCTTGAACCCGTCGTTCTCGTACCACGAAAGTCCGACGGCCCCGCCCCGGTGGAGGCGTGACTCTGCCCCGAGCGCCCGGCGGCTCCGGGCGGCACCGGCGCTGGCGTGAGGAGGCGCCCCGTACCCCGCTGGAGCAAGCCCCGTTGGACCGGTCGAGCGCCGGGATACCGATTGCCGAGCCTCCGCGCGGGGAGTCCGCCGGAGGATCTCGTCTCGCGCCAAACCGACTCGGGCTCACCCGCGGGCGAGCAACGTGCCCGGCGCATCCACCAGCATCAGCCGGATCTGCTCGTCGGTGACGCCCCACCGCCGCAGCCGCGGCAGGAACGACGTCCAGAGATAATCGTAGCCCCTCCCGCCGTTGCGCCGGAATTGCGAGAGGCGGCACGTGTCGGTGGAGAGGGTGATCTTCCGGGCGTGCCCGAGTCGGACGAGCGCGGCGATGCGCTCGGCGCGCGCTTCGTCGGGCGCCAGCATTTCCCAGCCAATCATGTCGAACTGGCAATACGCGCCGCGCTGCAGGATCGGCAGGTAGTAGGCGAGATCCAACGCGATGTCGTCGTGCACGTGGGCGTCGCAGTGTCCGATCACGACGCGCGAGAGGTCGGCGCCGGACCGCTCGAACACATCCAACTGCGCATGTCCGGCCCGCCCCAGCGAGGCGTGCGTGGAGATCGCCGCCCCCGTCCGGCGCTGCGCCTGCGCTGCGGCGACGAAGACGCGGTGCTCCAACGGCTCCAGCCGGTAACCGGCCGCATTCGGCACCGGTTCGTTGTGACTCATCACTTCACCGATCAGCCCCGCCCGCACCCCCTGCTCTCCCTCCTCCAGAAGCCGCACAAAGTAGTCGGCGATCGCCTCCACGGAGGCGGAACGGACCCACTCGGGATACGTGCTCTGATCGTAGAAGGCGATCCCGCTGACCACTTGCACGCCGGACGCCTCGCTGATCTCGCGCAGCTTCCCCGCGTCGCGCCCGATGCCCTCCGGCGTGACCTCCACGATCGTGCGGCCTCCCGCGCGCCGGAACCACTCCATCTCCCCGACCACGGCCGCCACGTCCGTGAGGCGATTGTCCGCGCGCCCTGAATGCACCGAAATGTCGCAGTACAGGTGCTCGTGCGCGAGCGTCGCGCCGAGCTCGTTCGCCGGGATGTCCCCGGTCACGGTCGTGATGGTACGTTCAGCCATAAGGGGGAGAAGGCAGGCTCGCGGTGCGGACGTTCCGCACTCTCCCGTTGCGCTACTCAGGCGCAGTCCACAGGTCAAGGGGCATAACGGGTGCCGCGGACCCGCGACGCGACGGCCGCGAGCAACCGGAGCCCGGCCCTCCGAGGGGCAGGCGGAAGAACCGGCGTTGTCTTGCGACGGTCGGAGGCTTCGCGGCCACCGGCGGATTTACCCAGCAGCGCGTCAGCGTCGTTCGCGCTCAACACGCTCCCGGACGCCTCGGCGTCCTCCAAGCGACGGTTCAGGTTCTTCTCGGCCTCGTCGCGGTAGGCACCACCGGCCGGTTTGACAGTGCGTTCGGCGGCGCCTCCGGCGGCACCGCCATCTTCCGTCCCCGCCGCCAAGGGGCCGTGCGGCGGCTGCGGGGCCGCCACCGAACCACCGCCCGCCGGCCCCGTCGGATGCCACCTGCGGTCCCTGCGGTGTCACGGGCTTGTCACCCAGGTCAGGCTCCCGCGGCGCCTTGGACGCTGCGGTAGCCACGTTCCGGCGCCGCGGCAGCAGGGCCACGGCCCCTTGCGCGACCGACCATTCCGCCTGCGACCGGTCCGAACTCGCCTCGTCCTGCGACCCGGCGACGTCACGCGGCCCCGCGGCCGAGTCGGATTCGCCGGCCGCCGTCGGGGTCGTGATCGTCTCCAACAGCAGCGGCAGAAGCGCGGCGAGGACGAGGGCACGCCGCGCTCCGCCGCCCGCGATGCGGTTCGCAGGATCGGCCGCAAGCTCGGCGGCCGCAGTCCGATCCGCCGCGAGGCTCTCACGGTATCCCGCAGTTCCGGGGCCGGAGCCACCGGGTAAAGCGCCACCGGCGCCAGCGGCACCGGCAGGGTTCAGACCGTCGGATTCGGCGCCGCGGCGCAGCTTCAGGGTCGTCATGGGAGGAACCAGGATCAACCGGGTCCGGCCGCCCGAACGGAAACCCGGGAACGCTTGCCGCGGAGGGTCTGCTCGCCGCGCGAACCTGAGACGGAGCCGCCTGACGCCGAAAACCCCTCGCGATCCCCAGCAAAAAGGCAACGGGCAAGTCCAGCCGCGGCCGACCTCACCCACGCGGCGCGAGCGGGTCCGGTCACGGTTGCACCGTTCGCGCCATCACGGCCTCGAGGATCGTCTCGGCCAGCCGCTCTGCGGCGTCCGACTGACCGGTGTTGGTCAGGATGACCACGCCCGCCGCCGGATTGGTCGTGAACCGGACATGGCTGGTGAATCCCGGCGTTCCCCCGCTCTTGGAGAAGTACGTCCGGCCGTTCCTCGTCTCAACGGAAAAGCCCAGCGCCATCCTCCGTCCACCGAGGTCGAACTGCACCGTTTGCGAGAGGGCCACCGCGTCCTGCAGCGTGGCGGGAGGCGCGAGGTTCGCGGCGAGGAACGCCAGCATGTCGGCGCCGGTCGACCGAAGCGCTCCGCTCGCCTCCAGCGTATCGATTTGCGAAGGCACGATCAACCGGCCCTGCCGCGAACCGCGCGCGGAGCGGGCCGCGCTCGAAGCCGGGACGTTGACCCGCGTGTCCTTCATCCCGAGCGGGTCCCCGAGGACCTCCGCGAAGAGCGCGTCGTAGCTGGCTGCCCCGGCGGCCTCCTGGAGCGCGACGCCCAGGAGGCCGAAGCCGAGGTTTGAATAAGCGATGGCGGCACCCGGCCGCGTCCGGAGCGTCGCCCGCCCGAGGTAGTCGAAGAGCAGGGCCCGCGTGTACCCCGCCGCCGGATTCGGGGGGGCTCCAACCAAGTTGTCCGGAAAGTCCGCCAAGCCCCCCGTGTGCGTGCCGAGGTGAACCAGTCGCAGGGGTACTCCCGCGAACGACGGCAGAGGTACGTTGGGGAGCAGACGACTCACCGGATCATCAAGCCGCATGCGTCCCTTGATCACGCGGTCAGCGAGGATCAGGCCCGTCATCGGTTTGGTGTTGGAGCCAATCTCAAAGAGCGTGTCGCTGGCGGGCGTGGTGCTCGACCCCAGCGCCGTCACGCCGTACCCGAGAACCGTGCGTACGTGGGGACCGATGATGCCGACCGCGGCCCCGACAACCTTGCCTCCGGCGCCAGTGGGGTCGATCTCCGGTGCCAGCAGCGCGTCGATCTGGGTGCGCAACGCATCCGCTGCCTCCCGGGTGCTCGTGGGCACGGGCGGCTCCAGCACGCCGGTCAGGTCGTAAACTTCCACCAGCGCCTCCCCCGTCCGCCCGCCGATCCCGCTGACCTGCAGCGTGTACCCACCCGGCGGCAGGAGCACGTCGAGCGCCGCGTCGAGGCTGCCCGCCGGCAGGGAGAACGCGCCGCACCGCTGGAACGCCGTACCCAGCGCCTGGGCCGACGCCGCATACGGGCCGACAGGCGTGCCCCAGTTGTCGTTCTCCGCGATGCGGGCCCCGCCTTGAAACAACTCCAGCTTCGGGTCCGCGAGCAGTCCGGTCACGCCGAACGGCACCAGACCCGGCCCGACCGCCCGCACGAGCACGCGTCGCGACGTCGCGCCCGGCGAAAGCACGAGCCCAGGGATCAGAATGGCATCACCGGTGCCCACCCGCGCCCGCGCCGAGAGGTTCGTCAAAGGGGTGCCCGTCGAGCCCACTTCGTAGACCTCGACCAGCACCGTGCCGCTGGTGCCAGCCGCGCCGGTCACGTGCGCCGTGTAGCCGCCGGGGGCGAGCCGCGCGACGAGGGCCGCGTCCTTGGAGCCGGCCGGCAAGCCGAAGGCCCCGACCTGGGCGAAGACCGCGGCATCGGCGGCCGCGTAGTCGTCGTTCTCCCCGATCCGGGCCTTTCCCGAGGCGAAGAGCTGGACCCGCGGATCCGCCAGCGGCCGGCTCACCCCGAAGTCTCCGAGCGTCGGTCCCACCGCGCGGATCAACACCGTCTTCTCCGCCCCGGCTCCGACATTGAAGCCGACGATCAGCGGTTCGCCCGCCGAGGCCTCGGCCCGGATCGCCAGATTGGCCAGACGCGACTCCTGAGCCTCGGCCGTCGCCGGAATCGCCACCAGCAACACCAGCCACGCGCGCGCCGTGCGCAGCGGGGCGGCGAACAGCCAGGCGGCAGCGCGGGAGCGGAGGAGCGGACGGATCATGTTGGACCGGTTGAGCCAAACAGGTCAGCACGGAAGAGACGACGCAGGGTGGGCGGGCGTTACATGCGGACAAAACCGGGCTTCCCCCGCCGCACGCTTGCGGACCTTGCGGCGGGCACGTTCGGCGCGAGCGGCAGCATGGTTCGGCGGAGGTGAGCGGTGCAATGCAACGTGTCGAAGCGGATGCCCGGGGCGTCTGGAGTCTTCGGCTGCCCCGTTCCCACGTCCGCGGCTCGGATCAACGCCCCGGGAACCAGGCGACCTCGGTCGACGAGAGACTGGCCATCCAGCGGATGCTTTGACCTTCGGCGCCGATCACCCGGACGCGCAAGGCATCGTGTTCATCGTCGGCCTCGATCGCGAGCGACCACCCGATCGCTCCTTCATCCGCAATGTCGGGCGCCAGCGTCTGCACCGCTCCGACCAGCCGCGTCGCCCCGCTGGAGCTGCAGGTGATCAGCGCGCGGCGGAGATAGCAGGCGGCATCTCCGTTGTCCCGCTGGGCGACGACGCGGATCTCGAACGCGGCGGCTTGGCCCCACTTGAGCCGAATGCGATTGTCGCTCGCCTCCTCCAAACCGTTGGCGGTGAGAGGCACGGACGCCGCCCCCAGCGTCACGCCGCGCAACACGTAACGGCTGGACTGGGCATCCCCGGCGCGGTCGTTGTTGTCAAACGATCCCGCTCCGCGCGTCTCCTGATGCATCCCCCGGCTGAGGTTGCTGAGGAAGGCGCGCGGCCAAGACGGTCCGGGCTCGCGGGTGAAGGTGAGGGCCACCGCGGACACCGCCTTCACGGTGAAGGTCTCAGCGAGGCGCGCTCGACCGGCCACGTCCGGCGTGGGGACGTAATCATAACCGTTGGCGGCGGGGGCCAACTGCACCTGGTCGCCGGGCGCGTAGTAAGCGCGAAGATCCACGTCTGGCCGACCGTCATTGATCGTGCGATACGGTGTGGCACGGTCGCCGGAAACCTCCGCGAAATGCCCCGGCGTGCCCGCCACCCCCGCGTACCCGGAAGCCCGGGAAAAGTGGCCGGACGCCGCCGTGTAGTCGCCCTCCGCGGTCGCATACCAGCCCATCGCCGCCGCGAAGTACCCCGGCGCCGCGGCGAATCCACTCGACGCCACCGAGGCGTAGCCCGACGCGACCGCGTAGTCGCCGGACGCCGACGACGCGAACCCCGAGGCCACGGCGTAGCCACCCGACGCCGTGGACCACCACCCGGTCGCCTTCGCATAATAGCTCGTCGCCGTGGCACTGTTGCCGGTCGCGATCGCATGCTCACCCGTCGCCACCGCCGCCTCACCACGGGCCACCGCGTGAGCTCCGGACGCTGCGGGCGGAGGGGCGACGGTGGGGTTGGCGAGCGAGAGGGCCGTTCCAAGACCAAGGAGGCAGAGCACGAGGGGCGGGAGGCGCGAGGACATGGCGGGATGGCGCCGACCATGATCACGAATGCGGGGGCGAGGCGAGCCGAAGGCGGGCCGACCCGCGAGCCGCCGTCCGCGGCCTCCCACGGCAATGCGAACCAGGCCGCCAGCCGTTCCCACCGCACGTTCCGGGCTCATCGCCGCCAGCGCCTGACCCCACCGCCCACGGTCCGGACCATCCCGCAACAGCCCTCGACCCGCGCCGGGCCCTCGGCCCGAATCGCCGCCGCCGTCGTAGCTAAATCGATTCAGGAGCGGACGCGCTCTAGGGATATAACCCCATCATTCCGCGACACTTACTTGTCCACGAGAGTATACACGGCAGGATCACGGATTGGGGCGTTCCGGCAGCGACTCGTCACTTGACTGCGCTGCGCCCGGAGCCTTGTTTCCACCTTTACACCGCAAACAAGGGGTCCGTTCGCTGCCCCCTCCGTTTCCTTCCCACGTTTCCCTCCCGCCGCGCCCCGCTCAACCCATACGTTCCTCGGCGCTCGTCCTCCGTCGTCCCGCTTCTCCCCCGATTCTCTTCTTCGCGTCCGCTCCGTCGCCGCGGAGCGCGGAAGCCCGTCTACGATAAACCCCGTCCTCCATGCTCACCTTTTCCGCCGGAATGACCCGCGCCGTAAACTCCAAGCGCGCCATCGCCGAGTGCCTTGATGTCGCGCTCGGCGAAGGCCCCGAGCGGCCCGCCAGTCTGCTGATCCTGCACGCGTCCCTCGGCCACGATCTCGGTGACCTGGCCGCCGAGGCGCTGCGGCTTGCCCCCGGATCGACGGTGGTGGGAGCTTCGTGCTGCGGAGTGGTGGGCGCGGAGGGAGTCAGCGAGTCGATGAAGGCCCTCGGAATCATGTCGGTGCGGGGCGCGCCGGGGGAATGGGCCATGGCCAGCCTTGAGGACGTCCGCGGCACCAACGCCCATGCCGCCGCCGCGCGGATGGCCCGGGAGGTGAAGCGGCAATCTCCCGGGGTCAACATGGTCTTCCTCATGGCCTCGGGCATCGACTTCGCCGCCGACCAACTCATCAAGGGCATCGAGTCCGAGCTCGGACCGGAGGTCACGATCTTCGGGGCCACGTCGTCGGACAACATGAAGGGCGTGACCAGCTTCCAGTACGCAGGGGGCCGGACCACCGAGCACGGTGCATGGCTCGTCGGATTCGCCGATCCGACCCTCGAGGTCGTGACGCAGGCGAACCACGGCTTCATGGCCGTCGGCAGCCCGATGATCGCCACCCGCACCGAGGAAAACCGCATCCTCGAACTCAACGGGCGCCCTGCTTGGGTGGAGTTCACGGACCGTCTCGGCCTGCCGGCGGATGCGACCCCGGGGGATTCCATCCCGATCGGGGCCCTTGGCGAGCAACTCGCCCCGGCCCTCGCGGCCGAATACGGCAACCCCCATCTCCTGCGCGTCGTCACCAAGCGCGGGGAGGACGGCAGCATGTACTATGCGACCCACTGCCCCTCCGGCACCAAGCTGTGGCTGACGCGGCGCGACGAGCCCGCGATCTTCGAATCGCTCGGGCAGATGATGAAGCAGATCGTTGCGAACCTCGGCGAACGCCGGCCCGTCGCCGTCTTCCACGCCGATTGCCTTGCCCGCGGGCGCTTCCTCTTCAACCGGGTCCTGAAGGAGGAAATCGTCAGCGCGATGCAGTCGCCGCTCTTCGCCCACGGCGAGATTCCCTGGCTCGGCATGTACGGCTTCGGCGAGTTCGCGCGACTCGGAGGGCGGAACGAGTTCCACAACTACACCACCGCCCTCGCCGTCATCGCCCGGCGCTGATTGCGTCCAAGCGCGATTCCTCCACGTTCAACGCGGTATGAGTGCCCCGTCGGTCAATCTGCACGAACTCGTCGCCATGTGCGAGGAGTTGCAGCGGAAGGTCACGCGCTTCGCCGTCGTCGAGCAGGAACTGATCAACACCCGCAACAGCGTCGACGACGAGATCGAGCGTTTCCGGCTCATTCAGACGTACAGCCACCGGTGCCTCGCGGCCCCGACCATGGCGGAGTTCGCCGAGATCACGGCGGAGTCGATCGTCGATGTCTTCCAGGTCGAGTTCGGGGCGTTCCTCGAGTTTGATGCGTCCACTCGCTTCTGCCGCATCGTTGCGGCGTGCGGGATTGAGCCAGTCCCCCCGGGTGCGGGGGTTTCCCTCGACTGGCTTGAGGCCCGCCAGCTCACCCGCATCCGGGGAACGGACGCGTTGCTCATGGAGACCAGCGCGGACGATCCGTTCGGAACCCTCGGACTCGCCCGAGTCGCGCTCGTCCCGTACTTCGACCCCGCCAAGGCCTTCAGCGGCTTGCTCGTCGGGGGTTTGACGCCGCGGGGCAAGGTCTTCTACCCCGCGCTCGGCGAGAAGATTCTTCCTTCCTTCCTCGTCCTCGCCCAGCAGGTCGGCTCCCTCCTGTACAACCGCCGCACCTTCCTGCACATGGAGGAACTGGTGCGCCAGCGCACCCAGGAACTGGAGGCCGCCGCCCTCGAGCAGCGGCGCGTCGAGGAGGCCCTGCACGTCGCCCGGCAGCTCGAGTCCGAGGAACTCCGCCGCAGCCGCGACCTGCTCATCGCCGCCAACCGTCAGCTCGAGGAAGCCACCGCCCACGCCCAGACGATGGCCACCGAGGCCCGGATGGCCAACGCGGCCAAGACCGAGTTCCTCGCCAACGTCAGCCACGAGATCCGGACGCCACTGAACGGGGTCATCGGCATGACTGGTCTGCTCCTCGATACCGACCTCGACGACACCCAGAGGCATTACGCCGAGATCGCCTGCAGCAGCGGGAAGTCGCTGCTGTCCCTGATCAACGACATCCTCGACATCTCCAAGATCGAGGCGCGCAAGCTCGAACTGGAGATCCTCGATTTCGATCTCCCCGACCTCCTCGACGACTTCGCGCCCATGCTCGCACTGCGGGCCCAGGAAAAGGGCCTCGAATTCATCTGCGCCACCGCCCCCGACGTCCCCACCCATCTCCGCGGCGACCCCGGCCGCATCCGCCAGATCCTCCTCAACCTCGCCGGGAACGCCATCAAGTTCACCCCCGAGGGCGAGGTCGTCGTCCGCGTCTCCCTCCAAGCCGAGTCCGACCGCGACGTCACCCTCCGCTTCACCGTCCGCGACTGCGGGATCGGGATCCCTTCAGACAAGATGAAGGGTCTGTTCCAGAAGTTCACGCAGGCTGACACGTCGACCGCCCGCACCCATGGAGGGACCGGACTCGGCCTCGCCATCTCGAAGGAACTCGTCGGCCTGATGGGCGGACAGATCGGCGCCCGCAGCACCGAGGGCAGCGGATCGGAGTTCTGGTTCGCCATCACCCTGCCGAAGCAATCGGGCCGCGGACGCATCCCGGCTCCGCCCCCCGGGATCCGCGGCCGACGCATCCTGGTCGTCGATGACAACGCTTCCAGTCGGGAGATGCTGCGTTCCCGGTTGACCGCCTGGGGCGCACTCGTCGGCGAGGCCTTGGAGGGTGAGGCCGCCCTTGCCGCGCTCCTTCAGGCCCGCGAGGATGGACAGCCGTTTGCCGCCGCCTTCGTCGATATGCGGATGCCGGGGATGGACGGCGCCGATCTTGCCAAGACCATCAAGGCTCACCCGCGTCTCCGCACCACACGGCTCGTGATGATGTCAGACATGGCGCGGCGTGGCGACCTGCAGCGGTTTCAGGAACTGGGCTTCGCCGCGTACCTCACCAAGCCCGTCCGCCAATCCGATCTCTTCGACATCCTCACGGCGCTGGTCAGATCCGGCCCGGCGGGCCCCGCTGAGGCGTCGACCACCCCACGCGCCCCCGCCATCGCGCTCCGCCCCGGCGGCGCCCGCATCCTCGTCGTCGACGACAATGTTGTGAACCAACAGGTCGCCGCGGGCATGCTCAAACGCCTCGGCCTGCGATCCGACTCCGTCGCCAATGGTCAGGAGGCACTCGATGCCCTCGCGTCCCTTCCGTACGATTTGGTGCTGATGGACGTCCAGATGCCGGTGATGGACGGGTTGCAGGCGACCCGACGGATCCGCCTTTCCCCGCCCGACCTGCTGAATCGCCAGATCCCGATCGTCGCGATGACCGCGACCGCCATGCCCGGGGACCGCGACCGTTCGCTCTACGCCGGGATGAACGACTTCCTCGCCAAGCCGATCCAACTCGACGTGCTCGCCGAGGTCCTGGATGCGTGGCTGCCCCGCGCGGACGGCGCGGCCCCAAACGCCCCACCCGTCGGCCCGGCACCCGTTGTCCACGCCAGAGCCGAACCCATCGACTTCGATCGCGAGCGGTTCATTGCCTGCCTCGGCGAAGACCGCACCTTGGTCCACGAAATCATCCGGACGTTCCTCGACAACTTGCCCGCCCAGATCGAGACGCTGCGCGCCCGAATCACGGCGGGAGATGCCGCTGGAGCCGTCCTTACCGCGCACCGCATCCGGGGCGGCGCGGCTACGCTCGGGGGTGAAGCCCTCGCGGCCATCGCGCACGATCTGGAACGGGCCGGCAAGATCGGAGACTTCGAAGCCCTCAGCCACGGGCTCGCCGCTCTTCCGGAACGCTTCCGCCGCCTCCGCGAGGCCATGCTGGCCGAGATGGAACGCGAGTCCTGATGGCCGAACGCCCGCGGCGACGGGTGCGTCCCCGCTAGCTCCCTTCGTCCACATTCCCAGCCGTACGTCTTCCGCGCCCTGGTTGGACCCGCCCGGCACCTGCGGAGGCACTCTCCGGCGGAGGTGGCTGCAGAGGTCGGAGTCACCACTCTACCGCAGGACGCGCTCGACGCGGGCTTCGGACGCGCCAAGCTCTCGCTGAGCCCGCCGTGTCCGCGACGGGGGCGATGCCCGCGCGCCCCGCCCGCCACCCCGCATGAAGACCGGCCCCGTTGCCCTGCTCGCCCTCGCCGCGCTGCTTTCGATCGCACTCCTGCTTTCCGCCTGCAGGCCCCGGCTCTCGTCCGTCGATCAGGGCATCCGCGAGCAGGTGCTCCACGCCGGCAACGGCGTCGAGCCCTCCACGCTCGACCCCCAGCGCAATTCCGGGGCGCCGGAGGCGTTCATCATCAACGAACTGTTCGACGCGTTGGTCGTCGCCGATCCCGACAACATCAACCAGGTCCTGCCGAACGGCGCGGAGCGCTGGGACATCTCCGCGGATGGGCTGCAGTACACGTTCCACCTCCGGCAGGATGGACGCTGGTCGAACGGCGACCCGGTGACGGCGGAGGACTACCGCGCGGCGTTCGTGCGGATCGTCGAACCCGCGCTCGGCGGCACGCTCGCCAACCTTGCCTACCCCATCGCCGGAGCCGAGGACTACCACCGCGGGGTGTCCCGTGATCCCGCGACGGTGGGGGTGAGTACGGACGGGTCGTGGATCTTCCGGATCCGTCTCCGCGCCCCGCTGCCGCAACTGCTCAATTACCTCGAGACGTATCCCTTCGTGGCCGTGCACCGTCCGTCGATCGAGGCCCACGGCGGATGGACCAATCCGGCGAGCCCCTGGACCCGGCCCGGCACCCTCGTCAGCAACGGCCCGTACCGGCTCAAGACTTGGACGCCGAACCGCCCGCTCATCCTGGAGCGCAATCCTTACTTCCGCGACGCCGCCCAAACCGCGTTGCGCGAGATCCACTTTCATCCGATCGACAGCATCGAGACCGAGGATCGCGCCTACCGCACCGGACAACTCCACTACACATCGACCGTTCCGACGACCAAGCTTTCGGTGTATCGACGGGAGAGTCCCGACCAGTTGCACATCGCGCCCCGCCTCGGGCTTCACTACCTGAACGTCAACACCGAGCACCCCGTGCTCCGCGACCCGCGCGTGCGGCGCGCCCTTGCCTACGCCATGGATCGCCGCCAATTGGCCGACCGCGTTCTCGGCCGGGGTGAACTCCCCGCGCTCTCGCTTGGCCAGCCCGGAATGGGTGGCTACCAGCCGGTCCACCAGATCACCGCCGGGGCGGACGAGGCACGACGGCTGCTCGCGGACGCGGGATTCCCCGGCGGCGCGGGCTTTCCCCGCGTGACCTACCTCTACAACACGTCCGAGCGGAACCGCGAAGTCGCGGAGGCGCTGCAGCAGATCTGGCGGCGCGAGTTGGGAATCGACGTGGAACTGCGCAACGAGGAGTGGAAAGTGTTCCTCGATTCCCGGCGCACCGGCCGCTACGAACTGGCGAGGGCCGGATGGAATCCCTTCACCCCGGAATGCGCCGAGCTCTTCCTGCTCTGCCACTCGACGAGCGAGTTCAACGACTCGCGGTGGCGCAACGCCGCCTACGACCGCACGTACGACCGCGCGGCCGCGGAGATGGACCGGACCGCGCGGCACGCCCTCTACCAGGAACTGGACCGCATGATCCTCGACGAGATGCCCGTCATCCCGATCGCGTACAACACGGTCGTCCGCCTCGTCCATCCTTCCGTGCAGGGGTGGCGGGACAACCTGCGCGATTCCCGCCGGCTGGCGAGGCTGACCCTGGCCGCCCCAGGCGAGGCACCGTAGGCCGCCGAGCGCGCTTGCGTCCCCGCGGTTCCGTGGCGAGAAGCTTCCCACGACGTCGGTCGCCGACCCCGCCGCCCCGCCGCGGCCACCCCACCGGCGCGCCGCCCCGACTCCGCCATGACTCTCCCCGCGCTCCTCGACGTCGCTCTTGGTCTCTCCCTCGTCTTCTTCGTCCTCGCGTCCGTCGGCTCCCTGCTCGCCGAACTCTGGGCTGGCCACCAAAAGCTCCGTCACCATCTGCTCCGCAACACGGTCAACCGGCTCCTCGGCGACGACATCGCCGCGCGTTTCTGGGAACATTCACTGATCCTTCCGCTCTACGAGCCGCCACCAGCTGCACAGCCGCGCGAGACCAGCTCCCACCGGGGCGCCGCATCCGATGGCCCGAGCCATCCCATCGCCGCCGGTCTGCGGAACACGTGGCGGGTAACCACCCGCCTGCCGCACTGGATGATCCAAGGCCGGCGCGCCGTCGCTCCCGGCTACCTCGATGCGCAGCTGTTCGCCACCGTCGTACTTGACCTCGCCTCCGGCCAGGGCGAGTGCGGACCCATCCCAAATGACCGAGCATCTTGGGAGGCCGCGATCAAGGCGAACATCGCGGAAATCCACGGTCAGGGCAACGACCTCGAAGACCATCTCCTTGCCCTGCTCCGCCAGATCCCGTCCGGCACCCCCGACACCGCCGGCGCCCTCCGGGCGGACGTCACTCGATGGTACCAGGAGGCGATGCAGCGCGCGAGCGGCACCGACCGGCGGAAGACGCAGCGCTCCCTCCTCGCGTTTGGACTCCTCCTCGCACTCGGCCTGAACGTCGATACCGTCCGGCTCGTCCACGTCCTCTACCTGAATCCGCAACTGCGCGCGGACGTCGCCGCCCAGGCCTCCGCACTGGCATCGGATCCCGCGCCCCGCAGTTCGGAGTCCATCACCGAAGGTTCCCAGCGAACGCTTCCGACAATGGCTCCCCCAGCGACGGAGGCGCCCGGGCGGGCCGCGACGACGCCCCAGAAAGGCGAATCCGACCCCGCCGCCAACGCGGCGAGCGCCGAGCCCGCGCCCGCGGACCCCACCAACGCGGTCACGACCCCGCGCGCGCAACTGCAGGAGAGCGTCGCACAATTGCGCGACCTCGCGAAGATCGGCTTCCCTCTCGGGTGGCCATCACCCGCCGAGGACAGCTTCCTTTTCCGGGATGCCGGCGGACTGACTTGGGCCTCGTGGCTGGCCAAGATCCTCGGTCTCGCCGCCAGCGCCCTCGCCGTGTGCCTCGGCGCGCCCTTCTGGTTCGATGTGGTGGGTCGCCTCGTCAAACTCCGCAGTTCCGGGGGCGCCGACGCCGAGAAGACCAGGGCCGCGAACGTGTCAACCGGGCAGCCCAGTGACGCGCCACCGACGGTATCGTCATCCGCCGTGTCGGTCTCCGGATTGAGCGCCTCCTCAGGGAGCGCCAGGGACGGATCCGCCTCCTCGACATCGTCCATCCTGCCGTCGGCCCGGCCACCCAGCGCGATCGACGCCCTCTCGTCACTCGCACGGCCCGGCCTCGACGTCGCCCGCGCCTACTGGCTGGCCGAGTTCGCGGACCACGCCTACGAGACCAATCCGGTGCTGCTGAATGGCTGGCTCCAGCAGCACGGCTTCACCCTCCGGCGCTCCTTCCATGATGCCGAAACCGACACGCAGGGATTCCTCGCCACGGCGGGCGACCTCGCCGTCCTCGCATTTCGCGGCACCGAGCAGAAACTCGACGACTGGCTGACCGATGCAAAGGCCGACCAGATCGCGGATCCCGTCGGCATTGTGCCCGGCGTGCTGCACCGGGGCTTCATCAAGGCATTCAACTCGATCGCCGCGTCCGTGGGCGCGGAATTCGATGCGCTCAAGACTCGCGGCGCGACGCTGCACGTGACCGGACACAGCCTCGGCGCCGCGCTGGCCACGCTCGCTTCCCTCCACTGCGAGGCCCGCGCCTCCTCCGCCGGCATCGTCGCCTCCGTCCACACTTTCGGCAGCCCACGGGTCGGCGATCCCGTCTTCGCAGCGGCTTTCGCGCGGGCGCTGCGGGGTCGCGCCTTCCGCTTCGTCAACCACGAGGACATCGTCACGCGCGTGCCCCCACCCCGACTGCCGCTCCGGGGCCGGGAGTTGCACTACAGTCATGTGGGCGAGATGACTTACATCGACGCCGACGGCAGGATCCTCGGCGACGTGACGTTCATGTTCCGGCTGCTCAACTTCGCCACCTACGCCATTGGTGACGCCAAGGCGGCCGTGGTCACGACCCTCAAGGACCACGCAATGCAGCGCTATTGTGACTCTCTGCGCCGCGCCACCTAGCCGTCGCTCCTCATCCCGCCGGGCCCGGGCGATGCGTCGATCCCCGCGCCGGACGCTGGGATGAAGCGCCTGCGGTCGGGAAAGCACGGCGCCGAACACGGACGCGATGGGTTACTTCCCCCGCGGCAAAGGTCCCCAACCGAGCCGGGCGCGTTCGGCATCGATCCGATCGAGCGAGCGGGTGATCAGGGCCTCGTAACGCGGTTCCCCCCGCAGGGAAGCGAGCATGGGATCGCGCGGGTCCGGTGCGCCGTAGAGCAGCAGGTGCGGGGTTTGGTCCGCCAGTTTCAGCGCTTCTTCGCGAAGTCCCCGAACGGCGAGGTACGCGAGCTCGCGCGCGGGCTCCGCAGCCCAAGCCCCCGCTCTGCGTTCAGCCTCCAACGTATCGAGCCAGCGATTCGCCTCCGCGGCCTGCCCGAGTTGGTGGTAAGCCCATCCGAGCACCAGCGCGGCCGGGATGGCTCCGTAGCCGCGCGCCGCCGGGTTCTTCGCCAACTCCGCCTCCAACCGTGGCACCGCACCGCGCACGTCCCCTGCCGTGGCCATCATCTGCGCCAACCCGACCCGGGAAATCACGTCGTCGGGCTTCGCTGCAACCGCCTGCTCCATGAACGCGACGGCCTGCGACGCATCGCCGCGGGCGCGCGCGAGATAGGCGAGTTCGCCATGGCCCCAAGCCTGATAGATGCCCCCACGGTCCAGCACCACCAAGTCGCGGTACAGCGCCTCGGCCTCCGCGATCTCTCCCGTGTACGCAAGGATCCAGCCAAACCGAAACAGTGCGCGCGGATTGCGGGGCCCCTCGCGCCGATAGCGGTTCCCCAGCGCATAGGCCTCCTCGATGCGGCCCGCTTGGTGCAGCGTCGTGATCAGCAGGCCCGCAGCGCCGTGCGTCGGATCCAAGGCGACCGCCTGCTGGAGCGACGCCAGCGCCGCCGTCGTCTCGCCGGCACGCAGCTGACGCTGCCCCGCCGCCGCCCACTCCTCCGCCGTCTGCGGCGACGGAGCCTCGGCGGCCCACGAGTCGACGGTGACAAGCAATGCCAGGACCACCGCCGCGAGGCGCGGCACCACGCGAGTGACGAGAGCAAGGACGAGTCGAGTCATGGCGTCGGACTCCAGCGGGCACCAGGATCCACTTGCCGCCGTATCCTCGTCGCGGAGACAAGGTCCCCGCCCACGCCGGGTCAAGCGACAAGCCAGCGGACGCAACGAGGCTGGACGCGTTCGCCAAGCAGACCAGCGATGAAGCCGGTCCGCGCGGGGGCGACCCGCCCCACGCGTCCAGACCAGACAGGCTCCGTTCGCCGCAGAGACGGAGCTTGCGATCACGGGCCAAGCGCACCAGGAAGCGCGAGGGCTCCTGATCGGCTCCGAGGGGTCATGTTCCTGTCTCAACCACGTCATCCCGGCGTGACCGTCAAGGGGCCTAGCACGACTCCCGCGCCATCTGGAACCGCGCCTCAGCCATCCGCCCACCCGAGCCCCTTCGGCATCGGTGTCCGCCTCACCCCATTCGCCACCACTCGCTCTCGCAAGCCCGCGACCGGGCTGGGCGGACGCCCGACGGGCCGATCCGTGCCCTACGGCGTTCCCCCACCGGTCCCGGGACCCGAGCCGACGAGGTCCTCCGCAGTTGGGCGCTGCCGGCCTTCCGCGAACGCCTTGATCACCTTGGCCAGATCCTCTCCGACCACACCGACCGCCATCTCGGACTCCGCGCGCCACGTCGACTTCCGCAGCCGATCCTTCCTTGCGCCCCAGCGGCTCAGTACTTGCATCGGCAGAAAGCGCACGACGGCCGACTTACCATCCTGCAACGAGAGAACATCGTGCGACTTCGGATCGGAAATGTGCGCCCACACACCCGTCTCCTGCAGCACGCCTCGAATCGCCGCCGCCCGGTGCGTCTCTTTGTCCTCCAACCGGACCACCGGCAGCGTCCACTTCGTCGGGTCATCCTTCTCCTTCGACTCCACCAACAGGAACTCCACGTCACACTCGCGGGACCAGAGGCGGCGACGCCGCCGGTAGACGATCCCTCCAGCGTATGCCGGGGCCGCCGGGGCGGGCCCGGCCTCCGCAGCTTCCGAACTACCGGCCTTCACCGCCCGGGCAATGACCGACCAATAGGCCTGATTCGTCGACTTGTTGCGCTGCTCCATGTAACGAATCAGCGCCGCGAGCAGCAGGCCGAGCAGGATGGCCAACCCCATGCCCCTCTCAAGCGTCGGCCAAAGGGAGGATTCCGGCCAGAGCCACACCACGAGAAGCACGATAAGCACGACGGCAAAGCAGCGGAAGAACTTGGAATCCGCCTCGAAGCGTTGCACGGCCGCGAGCGCATCCGGACTCTCCGCGCTCAACCACGCCTTGCACCACTGGAAGGTGTTGATCGCGCTCTCGGCCCGATCTCCCAGCACTTTCCTCTTGATCCGCTCCGCACACTTCACCGCGACGTCGCGTTCGCGCTTGAAAACGAGCCAGATGAAGGCGCGCGCGGGCCACCACAGCATCCTCCGACGCTCAATCTGCCCGTCCCGGGCGATCCGCTCGATTTGGTGATTCAGTGTGTAGAACCGCAGCCAGTCGTAGAGTTCATCGAGAAACGAGCCGAACAGAAACACCAGATGCCCAACCAGGTAACTGGCGAAGAGGAAGACCGCGCCTGCCTCCGCACCGTCGAGCCGGCCATAGCGGTCGTCCAGCACGACCGGTCCGACCTGATCCGCCAGCAGGTACGTGAGCAACGCCCCAGGCAGAAGGATCGAAAAGAAGTCCATCAGGCCAACGAAGAATTTCTGGGGTTCGAAGTTCATCTCGCGCGCAGCCCTTTGATCGGTGACGCAAACACTATTGCCGCCGGCCCACTCGCCAATCCCTAAACGGGCGACTTCCAAACGCCGTGCGGGAATCCGCCCTGCGAACGAACGACCTAACCCGCCACGGCATAAACATCGGGAAAGCATCGGTCGCCCGCCGACCCAGCATACGTCGCGATCGCACCTTCGTCTACCGGCTTCCCTCATCGGACGCCGTCGGTCACGTTACTCCCATGCCCCCCATCGCATGGTCCCCGGTCGCCCGTGATTCGTCCCCAGCGAGTGCGCGCCCGCGCGTCCCGCATCTGCGGGGCACCTGCCGCTTCGCCGCCGCGTGGTGCTTCGCCGCCCTTACCCTCTCCGCCATCAGCCACGCTACGGAACCGCTGCCGTCGATCACGGTGACGCGGACGCTGGAGGCGCCCTTGATCACCCCCGACCGGCTGCCGGGCGACGAAGGATTGAGCATCAACGGTCCGTCGCTCATCCAAATGCCCGACTGGGTGGAGCACCCCGGCGGCCGTTACCACCTGTACTTCGCTCACCACAATGGGAAGTACATCCGCCTCGCCTTCGCGGATCGTCCGGAGGGGCCGTGGCGGATTCACCCAGGCGGCATCCTGCCCGTCGCCGAACAGCGCGCCTTGCGGGGTCATATCGCGTCACCCGAGGCCGTCATCGATGAGGAGTCCCGCCAGATCTTCCTCTTCTGCCACGGGGTGCCGCGCGAGGGCGGTCCGCAGGTCACCTCCGTGGCCGTGTCCCGCGATGGTCTGACCTTCACCGACCTCGGCACCATCGTGGGTCCCGCCTACCTGCGCGTGTTCCGCCACCGCGGCGCGTGGTACGGCTTGAACCACTCAGGGGTGCTCGGGCGCGCCCGTAGGCTCGGCGAGCCGTTCGATCCCGTCGCCACCGTCATCGGCCCGGACATCGCCGCCGCCGTGGACCCGGCTCGCCTCGGCGAACCAGGAGCGCCTCCGGCCACCGGTCGACCCACGAGCGGCGACGCGCGCTTCAGTCTCCGCCACGTGGGCCTCGACCTCCACCGCGATCAGCTCTTCGTCTACTTCTCCTGCGTCGGACACCGGCCGGAGCGCATCCTCTGCACCGTGATCGACCTCGCCGGTCCGCCCGAGACGTGGCGGGCCCGCGGCGCCCTTGAGATCCTGCGCCCCGAGCGGGTCTGGGAGGGCACCGATCTTCCCCTCGCCTACTCGCGCGGAGGCAGCACGATCAAGCACGGCGAGTCCCGCAGGCGTGAGCTTCGCGATCCCGCCGTCTGGCGAGAGGGAGAGCGGGCCTGGCTCCTCTACTCCATCGCCGGCGAGGCCGGACTCGGGATCGTCAACCTGCACGTCACGTTCCCGACCGCCGCGCGCTGAGCCGGACTCCTGCAGTCGGTGCCGCCAGCGCCGACGCAGGTTTTGCCGAAGAGCATTATCGGGCGACGCGAGGCGCTGCGGAGCTCCGTCTGCGATGCAGTTGCGCTGAACGGTTCCGCCGTTCTTTCAATTCCCGTTTCCGGTCATCTTTGTGAGCCCGCCTCAGGCGGCGTGACGCTTCACAACCAGCAGCACCGTGCCGAACGCCAACTCGACCCCCGCGCCGAGCAGCGCGGAAACAGGGGGCGGAACCGCGAGGGCGACGGAAAGGACCGCCGCCGCCCCATCGGTCCGCTGGCGCGATCGCCTATTTCCTCGTCTCCGGACCGAGGTAATGGACGTCCAGACGCTGGCGCCGGGCCACGTCCCGGAAACCGTCCAGCACGTCCCGCTCCCCGGCATAGTTGAACACGAGGACCTGCCGGAGGTCGGGATGCGCGAGCACCTGCTGCAGGAGTTCCTCCGGCGTATCCACTTTCCGGATGTTTTCGTGCGGACGGATCATCCAAAACAGCAGGTCGCCGCCCCAGACCGCATTCGTGTAAACTTTGCTTTCAGGAAGGGCCCGGGCCACGTCGATTGCGACCTGCGCCGTATCCGTCGCCAGGCGGTGCATCTGCTGGTAGTGCACCATCAGCCCCAGCGGCCTCGGGTCGCGGCTGAGGTCGTTGATGAAGTCGGGCCGGCTCGCCAAGTGCCGGACCTCCAATCCAACGCACACCGCCAAGCATCCGATCACCGCGCCGTGCACCGCGCGCGGCACCGAGAGCGGCGGGCGTCGGTTCGCGGTCAGAAGACCCCGCGAAGCGACGCGCTCCAGGGCGCGGATCACCGCCTCCACCGCCACCTGCAGTCCGGAGAAGGTGAGGAGAAAGTAAAAGGGCAACAGGACGTAGGAGTACTTCGGGTTCGGCCCGCCGGCCGAGAGAATGGCAAGGCAGAGCAGCACCGTCCACGCCGCGACAAACAACTCCGGCCGGCGCTCCCGGCCGCGGCCGAGCAACCCGCGCAGCAGTCCCAGCACGCAGAACGCCGCCAGCGGCCAGAGGATGTAGGGCTGCGCGAACGCCCAGAGCGTCTCGTCGATGATGAATTTCCCTTCGTACTCGGGGGAACGGGTCAGCCAAATCGGCGACGCCCACGTCAGGCCGAGACTCTCCAGCGGGGCCAGTCCCTTGGCCAGCGAGTAGGTGCCGCGTCCCAAAAAGACGTCGAGCGAGGTTCGCGAGAGCCACAACAGCAGGCCCGTCATCGCACCCACCACCAGGAAACAGGCGACGGGGATGCCGCACCGCAGCAACCGTTGCTTGAGGCCGAGTCCTGGACGCAGGACGGCCTCCAGGACCAGCGCAACCCCCAGCGCCGCCGCCAGGGGCCGGAACGCGCTGTAGGTCATGATGCCCAGCGTCAGCACGCCCCCCACCCCGCCGATCAGCCAACGCGACCGCTGCGCCAGCGAGTCCGCCCGGAGGGCACGGATGAGGAAGAGCAGAATCAGCGCGGCGAGTGGCGCGCTGAGGTAGTTCCGGGTCAGGACTTGGTTATAAAAGAGATTGAGGGAGGAGGAGGCGAAGAGGAAGGCAGCCGCGAGGCTGAAAAAGCGGGAGAGCACTCGGCTTGCCGCCGCGTAGAACGCGAGGACGCCGGCGACGAAGACAAACGCGTGCAGCAGTCTCACCGGGGTCAGGTCGTAACGGCCCGGACCCACGAAAATGCGGTTCAGGTAAATGGCGGCGGATTCCACCACTTCGCACCAGCGATCCCGGTGCGCGGGGGCGAGGAAGTAGAAGCGGTCCAGCGGCAGGTCCACCGTCTGCAGCATTTCCACGGCCTCGTCGTTCATCAGGGGCCGCTGCGGCGCGATGCCGAAGTGCGCCCACGAGGCGAGGAACAGGGCCCAGCCCGCGAGGAGCAGCACCGCCCCCCGACGGACGAGGAAGGAGGGTTGGGGCGCCGGGGGCGTCATCGGCCGGAAAACGCGGGCTTCACGGGCGGGCCGGAGCCGTCCCCGCAGCGACGAGCGCGGTGCCGAGACGGACCACCGCATCGGCGAGCACGTCGAAATCCTCAAGGGTGCTGCGGTGATTTGAAATCGCGATGCGCAGGCAGTACCGCCCGTGCAGGGTGGTGTACGACGGCACGGCGATCCCCTGTTCGTGCAGTTGCATCAGAATTTCCTTGTTGAGCACGCCGAGCGCGGCGTCGTCACGGCCGCCCGGATTGAAGCGGAAACACACAATGTCCAGCGCACCCAGCGGCGCCATGAGCTCAAGGTGCGGATGCTTCATCACCAGCCCCGCGAAGTACTGCGCCTGCTCGACGTTCCGCGCGATCATGCGACCGAAGCGGTCGAGGCCGTGCTCCTTGATCGACATCCACACCTTGAGCGCCCGGAATTGCCGCGAGAGCTGGATGCCATAGTCGCTGAACCAAAGCGAGCCGCCCGCCACGCCGCGCGTTTCGTGGACGAGGTACTCCGGCGTAAGGGAGAAGGTCGCACGGTGGGCCTTCTCCGACCGCACGAGCGCGCAGCCGGCTTCGAAGGGGATGTGCATCCACTTGTGCAGGTCCAGCGCCACCGAGTCGGCGCGTTCGATCCCGGCCAGCTGCGGCTTTACGTTCCCGGCGAGGACTGCGACCGCACCAATCGCCCCGTCGACGTGGACCCACAAATCCTCCTGCCGGCAGACGTCCGCGAGGGCGTTCAGGTCGTCCACCGCCCCAGTGTTGATCGTACCCGCATTGCCGATCACGCAGACCGGGCGGTGGCCGGCCGCGCGGTCGGCGGCGATCGCCTCACGCAGGGCCGCGACATCGAAGGTGTAGTCGCTCCGGACGGGCAGCTTCCGCAGACTGTCGCTGCCCAGACCCATCAATTCGAGCGCCTTCTGGCTGCAACTGTGGACTTCCGTCGACGCGTAGAACATCAGCCGGGGGGTGTCGCCGCGCAGCCCGTGGGTGCGGACATCGAAGCCGGCGCGCGTATTGCGCGCCACGGCCAGGCCGACCAGGTTCGCCATCGATCCCCCGCTCACGAGCAGCCCGCTCGCCTCGGCCGGGAAGCAGAGCATGTCCTTGATCCAGCCGATCACCTGCTCCTCGACGAGGTTGGCGGCGTGATTGCCGCCGCCGAGATTCGAGTTGAGGGTGGAGGCGAGAAGGTCGGCGAGGGCGCCGATCACGGTGCCGGAGCCCATGTACCACCCCCAGAAACGCGGGTGGGTGGTGCCCATCGGATACGGAAGGATATTGGCGCGGAATTCCTCGTAGGCGGCGTCGGCGCCGGCAGGCTCGTGGGGCGCGGGTGACTTGAACGCATCGACGACCCCGGCGGGCATGGGTCGCCACGCCGGGCGGTCGCGCACCGTGCGTACATGGTCGAGCGCATCGTCCACCATGCGGTGAGCAAGGGCGCGCATCGCGTCCCAGTCCTTGGGATCAAGCGTCTCGTGGGAGGTCGGGGTGTCCATGCGGTTGCGGAAGTCGCGAAAACCAGCCCGCCGCCCCGAAGCCTCCCCGCAAGCACGGAGTGCGGGCGATGCACCGGTCGCGCGACCCGGAATGGGAAGCCCGTCCCGGGAACCGGTCAACCGGAAAGCCGCCGGAGGGCCAGGTCATCCCTCTTGGGTGCCCCTCCACGGCGGCCGCAAGACGGGGATTGCTCCGACCGTTCCGAAGCCTATTGTCCCCTCCACATCGTCAGCGTTATCCCCCGACACCATGAAATTACCCCTCTCGCGCCGCCATTTCCTCGCCACTGCCACGACTGCCGCCGCCGCCTTTGCCGCGCCGCGCGTTCTCACGGCGCAACGGTCCACTCCCAAGCATCCGGTCATCGGCGTGGATGGGCACCGCTACGAGGTGATCCACGACTGGGTGCAACTCCCGGCGAAGTACACGTGGCAGACCACCCACAATGTGGCGGTCGACCGGGACCAGAATCTCTATGTGATCCACGAAGGACGCGAGAACCTGAAGGATCATCCGTCGATCTTCGTCTTCGACCGCGACGGGAAATTCATCCGGGCTTTCGGCTCTCAGTTCCAAGGCGGCGGCCACGGGCTGGAGATCCGCAGCGAGGGCAAGGAACAATTCATCTGGGTCGCGGCCTACCAGCAGGTAAAGACCTTCGCCAAGCTGACCCTCACCGGCGAAACCGTCTGGGAGAAACGCGCCCCGATGCAGTCGTCCCTGTATCCCGAGGGCGAAGACACCCGGCCCGCGAAGCGCTGGGGACGCGATGCATTCATGCCCACCAACTTTGCGTTCCTGCCGGACGGCGGCTTCTACCTCGCCGACGGCTACGGGTCGTTCCGCATCCACCGCTACGATGCCGCGGGCAACTGGGTCTCCATGTTCGGGGGCGCAGGTACCGAAAACGGTTTGTTCAATACCCCGCACGGGATCTGCTTCGACGACCGGTCCGGACGTCCCCCCTCGATCGCGGTCTGCGACCGCGCCAACCAGCGCCTCCAGTGGTTCACGCCGGAGGGCCGGCACCTCAAGACGCTCGATGGCTTCATCCTGCCGGCCAATCTGGACACCCACGGAGATGTTTTGCTCGTTCCCGATCTGAGCGCCCGCATCACGCTGCTGGGCAAGGACGACACGGTGATCACGCACCTCGGCGAGGATCCCGAGTGGCGCGCCGCCGTTCTGAAGGACAAGATGAAGCTTCGCCGGGCCGACCAGGGCGAGGGCTGGGTCTCCGGCAAGTTTCTGCACCCCCACGACGCCTGCTTTGATGCCGAGGGTAACATCTTCGTCGCCGAGTGGGTCAATTCCGGCCGGATCACGAAACTGCGCAAGGTCGGTTGAGTCGGCGGCAGACGGGCGGCCGCCCGCGCCGAAACATCGGCGACGGATTTTGCCGTTCGTCCTGAACTCCCGACTCGCGCGAGGTCGGCCACCTCTCCACGAGGCCGACCGGCGGACGCCCCCACGCTCTCGCTTCCAACCGGCTGGGCTTCAGCCGGCCAACTCCGCCTGCGCGAAAGCGGTGGACGACCCTAACGGTGACGCGGGGCCCATCCCGCTTACTCGTTTCGGGGCTTTCGAATCATCACCGCCACGAGGGTGGCGACGGTCAGAGGAAGGACGAAGCTCATCATGGCCGTCGAGAAGGCCCCGAGGGCCTCGTGCTGCTGGGACGCAAGGATCAGGTAGGCCACATACGCCGCATAGTGGAGCAGGAACACGCCCCCCTCCCAGCGCGCGATCTCCCGTCCGCTGAGGAACACGGGCACGCAGGCAAAGCTCACGGCCAGCATGACCCACAGGTCGAAGTTCATGACCGAGGCCGGCACGGCGACCTCCCCTTGCGCGAGCAGGCCGGTGATTCCGAGCCCACCGAGGATGTTGAAGGTGTTGCTTCCCACGACATTCCCGACGGCGATGTCACGCTCGCCCTTGATCGCCGCCATGATCGACGTCGCCACTTCAGGCATGGAGGTTCCGGCAGCCACAATCGTCAGGCCGATCACGATGTCGCTGACACCGAGCACCCGGGCAAACGTGGTCGACGCGTCCACGAACCATTCCGAGCCCTGCACGAGCAGGTAGAGACCGGCGAGAATCAGGACGACTTGGACCAGCACGGGCTTATCCCAACGCGACTTGCTCACATTCTCGGACGCATACTCGTCTTGGATGGGCTGGGCCTCCTTCCGAGACTGCACGACGAGGAAGACCGTGTAGGCGACGAGGGCCGCTAGGAGCATCACCGATTCGACCAGCGCAATTCGTTCGTCGGCGCACAGCGCGATCAGGATGAGGCTTACTCCCACCAAGATGGGAATCTCCTGACGGATGATCTGGGCGTGGACCACGAGCGGCGTGATCAGCGCGGAGATGCCGAGGATGAACAGGACATTGAAGATGTTGCTCCCGACGACGTTGCCGACCGCAAGATCGGTGTTTCCGGAGAGTGCCGCATTGACCGATACGGCAACCTCCGGAGCGCTGGTGCCAAAGGCGACGACGGTGAGTCCGACCACGAGAGGGGATATGCCCATGGTGGTCGCCAGCCTGCTGGCCCCGCGGACCAGCAATTCGGCACCGGCGACTAAGGCGACCAGACCCAGAATGAAGAGGAGAATCGTCACGTGGCTATTCTTTCGAGTTACCCGCCAGCGTCCTCCGGAAGCCCACCCGACGGCAAGCGGCAAAGTCCGCCCCTGAGCAGACACCCCTGTCCCTCTCCTTCCGCGAGGTCACCCGATAGGGGTCACACCCGATAGGGTCAGGCTTTGTTGTTTGTCGTGACGATGAGGTTCGGCGACGCCGGAACCGTCCCAACACGTCCATCGGCCTGAATCACGACAAACGACAAAGCCTGACCCTCCCCCGCAGTCTCGGATCCGATCCCCCTGAAATTCCGGTTTCCTTCCAGCGGTGGCAATAGCGCTTGCCATGGGCATGGGCTGACGCAAGGTCAGGGTCATTCCCTGTACGTGCGGGCCGATCGGATACAGGTGGCCCCGCGTGAGGGCTTGACCCATGAATCTGACTCCCCGCGTCACCCGCGCCGGTCTCTGGCGCCGTCTGTTCGTCCCCCTGCTGTCCGGACTCCTCGCGGCGTTCGCCTCCTCCGCGCTGGCCTATCTTCCCCCTGGGGCGAGCGAGGCCCCGAGCACGGCGGCGACGAACCTGCCGTTCCCGAAGCGCATTACCGCGCGTGGTCCCGGCTTCGGCTCTTGGACGGATGCTCTGGTGCTGCCGCAGGCCGGGCGGACGGGCTACTACGCCACCGCCATCGTCGAAGGAACGTCGGCGGGCATCGGCAACCTCACGGAATTCGACAACAACGGCAACGCGACCTTCCGGCTCTCGCCGCTGCAGCCGTCGGTG